>NZ_BONI01000001.1 GCF_016862635.1 Catellatospora coxensis
AGCCTCTAAGAGTTGCGGCCGGGGGACAGCGCCCGCGCCGCCGGCCTGGTCGCCGCGGGGCCCGGTGGTGGGTGAGGTCTCGGGTGGGTGGGCATGGTTGAGGCCCCGGCCGCGGGGCGGACGGGGCCTCAAGGTGAGACAGAGGGGGCTCAGCCCTCGAAGATGCCGGCCTCGGCGAGGCGCTTCTCGGTGGCGTCCCACCCGTGGCCCGGGTGGGTGCTGTTGAGAGCGACCAGCTCGGCGCGGATCTTGGCGGCGTGGCCGGCGCCCGCGAGCACGCGGATCTCCTCGACGAAGGCGTCCGAAGAGGTGCTCAGGTGCACGGTCTTGCCGTTGGTGAGGTTCCGCACGTAGGCGTGCTTGCCGTTGTTCAGCGGAATGATGTACTTGAACTCACCGAGCACGCTCAGCGCGCCACCCTTGGCCTCACCGGCCCGGACAGACGCGCGCGCGGTCTTGGAGGTGTTGCTCGCCACGACGTACTCCTTGAAAGTCTGGTTGACTTAAGAACTCTACACGACCCCTGAGCAGACCCTGACCGGCGTCGCCTTCCGGTGTGACGGACACGTCGCCGCGGGCCGCTCGGACAATTCATCCGGCGAGTTTGGCGATTCTCTGGCGCCACATCCGCCCCAGACGTCATCATGGGTGAGATCGCCGGAGTCGCCAGGCCGTAGGGGAAGACGCGCCTGTCCGTCTCGGGAGGTCACCGTGCCCACGCGTGGCGTCGTACACGTCCACTCGAGCCCGCTTGCCGTGTGCCCTCACGTCGAGTGGGCGATTTCGCGCGCCCTGAAAAGCGGCGCGGTCAACCTGCACTGGACCGTGCAGCCACTCGAACCCAGCGCCCGGCGCGCCGAGTGCGGCTGGTCCGGCCGTCCCGGCACCGCCGCGGAGATCGCGGCCGAGCTGCGCCAGTGGCCGATGCTGCGGTTCGAGATCACCGAGGAGCCGAGCGCCGGTGTCGACGGCGAGCGCTTCATGCACGTGCCCGGCCGCGGCCTGTTCCGGGCGGCGATGGGCGCGGCCGGCGACATCCAGCTCGGCGAGGACCGGCTGCGCTCGCTCATCGCGGGCAGCCGCAGCCCGGAGGCGCTGGCGCACGCCCTCGACATGGCGATGGGCACCCCCTGGGACGCCGAACTGGAGCCGTATCGCTACGCCGCCGAGGGCGCGCCGGTGACGCTGCTGACCAGGGCGGGTTAGTCCGCGCGTGGGTGGCGGGCTCGGCCGTAAGGAGGATGTGGTCGCGTGTAACGGTTGACCCCGTCCCGTACTGCTGGTGGGATACCCGCGTGACCTCGTCAACGCAGAAGTGGTTCCGCCGGCTCGGCGCCGTCGTGTCCGGCCTGTGCACCGTGGCGGTCGTGGCAAGCGCATGCGGCACGGCGCCCGACAACGGGGGAACTCTGCCGATGCAGGATCCGGCCGACGTCTCCGCCAAGGTCGCGGGGATCATCAAGAAGATGTCCGACGCGGACCTCGCCGGCCAGGTGCTGATGCCGTTCGCCTACGGGCGCTCGGCCACCGACGTCTCCGCCGGCACCGCGGCGGGCAACAAGGCCATCGCGGGTGTGGACACCCCCGCGCAGATGATCGAGAAGTACCGGCTCGGCGGCATGATCCTGATCGGGTTCGGCGGCAACGACCCGACCGCGGCCAACCAGCCGGTCAACAACGTGCAGTCGCCGGAGCAGGTGCGGGCGCTGACCGGGGGCCTGCAGGCGGCCGCGGCCCGGCTGCCCGCCGACGTGCCGCTGCTGATCGGCATGGACCAGGAGTTCGGCGTGGTCACCCGGCTCACCACCGGGATGACGGTGCTGCCCAGCGCGATGACGTTCGGGGCGGCGGCCGACCCGCGGCTGACCGAGGTGGCCTGGCGCGCGGCGGGCCTGGAGCTGGCCGCGGTGGGCGTGAACGTGAACTTCGCCCCGGTCGCCGACGTGCTCGGCCCGGCGGGCAGCACCGTGATCGGCTCCCGGTCGTACGGGTCGGACCCGCGGGCCGCCGGTGACCAGGTCGTCGCCGCGGTCAACGGCATGCGGGCGGGCGGCGTGGCCGCGACGCTCAAGCACTTCCCCGGGCACGGCCACACCAGCGCGGACAGCCACACCGAGCTGCCGGTCGTGAAGCAGTCCCGGCAGCTGCTGGACACCGACGACCTGGCCACCTTCAAGGCCGGCATCAAGGCCGGGGCGCCGATCATCATGTCGGGCCACCTGGACGTGCAGTCGGTCGACCCGGGCGTGGCGGCGACGTTCTCCAAGAAGGTGCTGACCGACCTGCTCCGCAAGGAGCTGGGTTTCCAGGGCGTCGTGGTGACCGACGGCATGAACATGGCCCCGGCGATGAAGGTGCCGCCGGGCGAGGCCGCCGTGAAGGCGCTGCTGGCCGGAAACGACCTGATCCTCATGCCGCCGCACGTGGGCCAGGCGCACCAGGGCATCGTCGACGCGGTGAAGGCGGGCACCCTGCCGCGGTCGCGGCTCGTCGAGGCCGTCGGCCGGATCCTGCACCTCAAGCTCGGCTTCGGCCAGGCCGCGGCCCCCGCCCTGTCCACGGTGGGCACCCACCAGCAGGACGTCGCCCCGCTCGCCGCGGCCGCCGTCACGGTGCTGCGCGGAGCCTGCGGCAAGGCGCTGGTCGCCGGGCCGGTGCGGGTGACCGCCTCCGCGGGCCGGGACAAGGCCCGCAACCGCCTGACCGAGGCGCTCAAGACGTCCGGGGCCACCGTCGTCGAGACCGGCGGCAGCGTCGTCCACCTCGTCGGGTACGGCGACACGGCCGAGGACCTGGCCGCGGGCGCGGCGGTCACCGTGCACATGGACGTGCCCACGCTGCTGGCCAAGTCGACGTCGAAGGTGCTGGTCGCGACGTACTCGTCCAGTGACCTGTCCATGGACGGGCTGGCCGCGGTGCTGACCGGGAAGGCCAAGCCGACCGGCCGCTCGCCGATCGAGGTGGCCGGCCTGCCCCGGACGACCTGCGCCTGATCTGCCGAGACGCCCGCTGCGTGCCCCCGTGGCCGCAGCGGGCGTCTCGCTGTCCGCAGGGCCATGTCGTCAGGTCAGCACCAGCCACTGCCTGCCGTCGTTGTTCACGCAGCGGCAGCTCCGTCGGATGCCTCCCGGAGCTCGTCGGCGCGGTCGAGCAGTGCGCGCCGCTCGACATCGCTGTGGGCGTGCGCGGCGGCGGCACGGAACAGGTCCGCGGCGCGCGCCCGGTCGCCGGCCCGCGCGGTGAGGTCGGCCTCCGCGGCGATCGCCAGCGGGTAGCCGTCGAGTGCCCCGCCCGCGCGGGCGCGGCCCAGCAGGTCCAGCCCGGCCGCGGGCCCGTGGGCGTAGCCGTGCGCGACCGCCCGGTTCAGCTCGATCACGGGGCTGGGCCGCAGCTCGGCGAGCCGGTCGTAGCAGTCCGCGATGCGCCGCCAGTCGGTGTCGGGGACGGACGCCGCCGTGGCGTGGCAGGCCGCGATCAGGGCCTGCAGCGCGTAGGGCCCGGGTTCGCCGAGCGCCGGGTCGCCGAGGTCTGGTTCGCCGAGGCCTGTTCCACCGAGGCCTGTTCCACCGAGGCCGGACAGGATGCCGACGGCTTCGTCGATCGCGGTGCGGTCCCAGCGGGCGCGGTCCTGCCGGTCGAGCGGGACCAGGTCGCCGGCCGCGTCGCGGCGGGCGTGCCGCCGCGAGTGCTGCAGCAGGAACAGCGCGAGCAGGGCGTGCGCCTCGGCCTGGGCGGGCATGAGCCGGGCGAGCAGGCGGGCCAGCCGGATCGCCTCGTCGGCGAAGGCGGGCTCCCCGTCGGGGTTGTAGCCGTGGGTGAACAGCAGGTACAGCACGGCCAGCACGCCGGGCAGGCGCTCCTGCAACGCGGGGCCGGTCGGCACGCGATACGGGATGCGGGCTTCGGAGATCTTGGTTTTGGCCCGGGTCAGCCGCCGGGTCATGGTGGACTCGCTGACCAGGAACGCGCGGGCGATGTCGGGGGTCGGCACGGCGCAGATGGTGCGCAGGGTCAGCGCCACCCGGCCTTCGAGCGGCAGCGCGGGATGGCAGCAGGTGAAGACCAGCCGCAGGCGGTCGTCCACGATCTCCTCCGGCTCCGGTTCGGCGGTGGCCGCGGTCAGCGCCAGCACGGCCAGTTCACGCAGCTTGCGGCGTTCGACGGTGCCGCGCCGCAGCACGTCGAGGGCGCGGTTGCGGGCCACGGTCATCAGCCAGCCGCCCGGGTTGTCCGGCACGCCGTCGGCCGGCCAGCGGTCGAGCGCGAGCGCCAGCGCCTCCTGGGCGCAGTCCTCGGCCAGCGTCCAGTCGCCGGTGATCCTGATCAGGGGGGCCACGATGCGCTGGTACGCCTCGGTGGCCGCGGCCGCGGCGGCCTGCGCCGCCGCGGCTCGTGCCTCGGTCAAGACCGGTCCCAGTCGGCCTGCGGCCGGATCTCGATGCGACCACCGCGGGCCATCGGGTGCGCCTTCGCGACCTCGATCGCCTCGTCCAGGTCGGCGCACTCCAGCAGGTCGAAGCCGACGATCAGCTCCTTGGTCTCGGCGAACGGCCCGTCGGAGACCAGGGTCTGCCCGTCGCGCACCCGCACGGTCGTCGCCGTCGACTTCGGCGCGAGCGCCATGCCCATCAGGCGCTGGCCGCTGGCGTCGTGCCGGTCCACCCAGAGGTTGACGTCGGGCTCGGGCGTGGGGTCGGTGTCCGGCTCGGTGTCGGTGCAGACGAACATCAGATACTTCATCTCTTCGCTCCCTAGCTTTCGAGTTCACCCCGGTGACGAACGGCGAACCCCGTTCCGGACAACCCCCACCAAGATTTTTAAAGGAAGGGCACCTTCTTAACGCTCCGCGTATAAGAAGGTGCCCTTGTTAACGCGGTATGCCGTGTGAGCAGGGCATCGGCGAGACGACGGCGCGGAGGCCGCCACCTCCCGGCCCGCGCCGCCGAGGACATGACGTCGCTCGCAGGCTTACCTCTTTTTTGATGTGCCCACATCAAAAAAGATGTGGGCGCCGGCAGACATGGCCAAGCGCACGCGCCACCTGCTCCCGGCTGCGTCACCAGGCGGGTCAGAAGGCGAAGCCGCCGGGGCGGTCGTTGCGGTCGGCGATCAGCCCGGCCAGCGTCGCCACGGCGATCTCCGCGGGCGTACGCGACCCGATGTTCAACCCGATCGGCCGGTGCACCCGCGCCACCGCGCTCTCGCCCACCCCGCGTTCACGCAGCGCCGCCACGTGCGGGGCGGTGTGCCGCGGGCTGCCCATCACGCCGATCCAGCGGGCCCGGGTCTGCAGCGCCGCGTCCAGGATCGCGCCGAGTTCCGCCCGGTCGTGGTCGGTGACCACCACGTCGGCGTCGCCGTCGGCGAACGACGGGTCGACGGTGCTGGCCAGCCGCAGGTGCTCGGGCCGGGACACGCTCTCGATCAGGTGCAGGTCGGGCTCGACGAGCACGGTGCGGTAGCCGAGGTCGTGGCCGAAGTGCAGCAGGTGCTCGGCGACAGGGGACGCGAAGACGGCGACCAGGGTGCGCGCGCCGTGTGGCGCGGGAAGATCGCCGTGCGCGGCGGCGCAGGCCGGATCCGTGTGCCGATGTGCCATCCGCCCAGCCTAGTACCGTGCCGTCGCTGCGCAGGCCGACAGCGATGAGCCAGGCTCTGCGGCGGTGATCGCGGTGAGGCGAGTCCGCCGGGAAGTCGCAGATCAGCTGCGTGCTGCGTTAAGAAGGGCACCTTCTACAACGCGGAGCGTTGTGAAGGTGCCCTTCCTTTGTTCTCAGGGGACGGGGGCGGTGGCGCGGATGGTGTGGGCGGTGATGGTGGACATGACCATCGTCTGGTCGGGTTCGGGGGTGGCGCGACGGGTGCGACCCGGCGTTCAGCGAGTCCGAGGTGCGCAAACCCTGCATGTACGGCGACACGGGCGGCAAGACCACCATCGTCCTGTTCGGCGACTCGCACGCCGGGCACTGGTTCCCGCCGCTGGACACGATCGCCAAGCAGCGCGGCTGGCGGCTGGCCGTGGTCACCAAGTCGGCCTGCTCCGCCGCCAGCACCCTGATCTACATGAGCAACCTCAAGCGGCCGTACGAGGAGTGCGTGCGCTGGCGCGACGCCGCCGTGGAGTACATCCGCTCGCTGAATCCCGCGATGGTGGTGATGTCGTCCAACGGCAACGGCAACGGCGACGCCCTCGACGTCGGGCCCGACCAGGCGACCGGCTGGGCGTCGGCGTGGCGCAAGACGTTCGGCCGGCTCGCCCGGCCCGGCCAGAAGCAGGTGCTGATCAGCGACACCGCCTGGCCCGCCGGCGACGCCCCGGAGTGCGTGTCGAGCCACCTGGCCAAGCTGGAGGCCTGCCACCGCCCCACCCAGGCCGCGATCGGCGACGGCCGCCGCCGCGCCCTCGTCGCCGAGGCCGCGACCCTCGACGGCGTCACCGTCATCGACCCGCTCCCGTGGATGTGCACGGCCGCCAAGTGCCCCGTCGTCATCGGCAACGTCCTCGTCTACAGGACAACAGCCACCTCACCGCGACCTTCGCCGCCCTCCTCGCCACCGTCCTAGCCGACCGCCTCCCCCCGCCCTGACGCCCCCGCCCACCCCCCACCTGGCGCAACTCTTAAAGACTTGCGGCCTCGGAGTGGCCCGGAGGCCGCAAGTCTTTAAGAGTTGCGGCCGGGGGTCAGAGGGGGATGTTGCCGTGGGCGCCGCGGGCGGCGGGGGCGGCGGCGAGGGCTTCGGCGATGCGTTTGCGGGACTCGGCGGGTTTGATGACGTCGTCGACGACGCCGATCTCCAGGGCGCGGTTGACGCCGCCCGCGGCCCGGGTCTGCTCCTCGACCAGGCGTACCCGCAGCACCTCGCGCTCGTCGGGCGGGGCGGCGGCGAGCCTGCGGCGGTGCAGGATGTTCACGGCTGCGCCCGCGCCCATGACGGCGACCTCGGCGTTCGGCCACGCGAACACGGCGCTCGCGCCGAGCGAACGCGAGTTCATCGCGATGTACGCCCCGCCGTACGCCTTGCGGGTCACCAGCGTCACCCGGGGCACGACGGCCTCGGCGAAGGCGTGCAGCAGCTTCGCGCCGCGGCGTACCACACCGTCCCACTCCTGGCCGAGGCCGGGCAGGTAGCCGGGCACGTCCACGACGACGATCAGCGGCACGCCGAGCGCGTCGCACATGCGCACGAAGCGGGCGGCCTTCTCGGCCCCGGCGGAGTCGAGGCAGCCGCCCAGGCGCAGCGGGTTGTTGGCGACGACGCCGACGGTGCGGCCGGCGAAGCGGCCCAGGGCGGTCACGACGTTCGGGGCCCACCTGGCGTGCAGCTCCACGCCGGGCTCGTCGAGCAGGGCCTTGACCAGGGGTCGGACGTCGTACGCCCGGTTGGCCTGCTCGGGCAGCCACGCGCCGAGGTCCCGGTCGTCGGCGACGTCGGCGGGGGACAGGCGGCCGGGCCGGCCGAGCAGCCGGGCCAGCCGCCGTGCCTCGGCGACCGCGGAGGCGTCGTCCTTGCAGGTGAGGTGCACGACGCCGGAGCGGCGGCCGTGCGCGTCGGGGCCGCCCAGGCTCTCCATGTCGACCTGCTCGCCGGTGACGGAGCGGACGACCTCGGGCCCGGTCACGAAGATCCGGCCCGCATTGCTCATGATCACGATATCGGTCAGCGCCGGCCCGTACGCCGCGCCACCGGCCGCCGGGCCGAGCACCACGGAGATCTGCGGCACGCGGCCCGAGGCCCGCACCATCGCCGCGAAGACCTGCCCGACACCGTCCAGCGCGACGACGCCCTCGGCCAGCCGGGCCCCGCCGGAGTGCCACAGGCCGACGACGGGCAGACGCTCGCGGACCGCGGTGTCGATGACGTCCACGATGTGCTCGCAGCCCTGCGCGCCCAGCGCCCCGCCCATGCGGGTGGCGTCGGTGGCGAAGGCGACCGCGGGCATGCCGTCGATCTCGCCGCGCGCGCCGAGCACGCCCGAGCCGTCCGCGCCGGCCAGGGTACGCAGCGTGCCCTCGTCGAACAGGGCCCGCAGCCGTACCAGCGGGTCGCGGTGGTCGACGATGCCCGCCGCCGAGGTCGTGGTCATGCGGATCTCCCTTGGGGCAGGCGGTCTACGCGACGACGCCCAGGCGCACTGAGGCACCTGGGCGTCGCCTGGCCACGAGCCCGGGGACCGAACTGCTCGGCCGACCAGGCTCAGGGCCGCGTCTTGAGCTGCCGGTCACTCGGCCTACGGCCGCGTGAACAGGAGGGCGACGTTGTGCCCACCGAAGCCGAACGAGTTGTTCAGCGCGGCTGCGATCTGCAGCGGGCGGGCCTTGTGCGCCGCCACGTCCATGGTCAGAGCGTCGTCGGGGTCGTCGAGGTTGATCGTCGGCGGCACGACGCTGTCGCGGATCGCCAGGATCGTCGCGATCGACTCCAGCGCGCCCGCCGCGCCGAGCAGGTGCCCGGTCATCGACTTGGTCGCGGTCAGCACCGGGTGGTCACCCAGCGCCGCCCGCAGCGCCGCGATCTCGGCCATGTCGCCGACCGGGGTCGACGTGGCGTGGGCGTTGACGTGCGCGACGTCGGCCTTGGCCACGCCCGCGTCGCGCAGTGCCATCGCGATGGCCCGGGCGGCGCCCGTGCCCTCGGGGTGCGGCTGCACGATGTCGTACCCGTCGGAGGTCATGCCCGCGCCGGCGAGGCGCGCGTAGACCCGCGCGCCGCGCGCCGCGGCGTGGTCGGCCCGTTCCAGGATCACGATGCCGGCGCCCTCGCCCAGGACGAAGCCGTCCCGGCCCTTGTCCCACGGGCGGGAGGCCTTCTCCGGCTCGTCGTTGCGCGTCGACATGGCGCGCATCGAGGCGAAACCGGCGATCGGCAGGGGGTGGATCACGGCCTCGGTGCCGCCGGCGATGACGACGTCGGCACGACCGGACCGGATCATGTCCAGACCCCACGCGACGCCCTCGGCGCCGGTGGCGCATGCGCTGGTCGGCGCGTGCACGCCGGCCTGCGCGCCGTACTCCAGGCCGACGAAGGCGGCCGGACCGTTCGGCATCAGCATCGGGACCGTGTGCGGGCTGACCCGCCGCGCGCCGGATGCCTCCAGGATGTCGTCCTGGGCCAGCAGGGTCTGTGCGCCGCCGATGCCGGAGCCGACGACCACGCCGAGCCGCTCTTTGTCGAGGCCGGCGTCGGCCAGCCCGGAGTCGGCCCACGCCTCGGCGGCGGCGATGAGCGCCACGGCCTCGGAGCGGTCCAGCTTGCGCAGCCGTACGCGGTCGATGACCTCGCTCGGCTCCACCGCCAGCTGGGCGGCGATCTTAACCGTCAGCTGATCGGCCCACTCCTGGGTCAGCTTGCTGACCCCGGAGCGGCCCGCCAGCATCGCGTCCCAGGTCGACGCCACGTCCCCGCCGAGCGGGGTGGTGGCGCCGAGACCGGTGACGACAACGTCAGGCTTGGTCACGTCAAATCTCGCAACTTCAGGAGTTGGCGACGATGAAGGAGACAGCGTCGCCGACGGTCTTCAGGTTCTGGACCTCGTCGTCCGGGATCTTCGCGCCGAACTTCTCCTCGGCGGCCACGACGACCTCGACCATGGAGAGCGAGTCGACGTCGAGGTCCTCGGTGAACGACTTCTCCTCGGAGACGTCGTCGGGGTTCACGCCGGCGACCTCTTCGAGGATCTCGGCCAGGCCGGTGACGACCTCTTCGCGCGTAGCCATGGAACTTGGTTTCCCTTCGGTTGGTGGAACTGATGTGGGTGTAAGCCAGGGGTGGGGCTCAGGGGCAGCGGACTACCTGACCGGCGTAGGTCAGGCCGCCGCCGAAGCCGACGAGCAGCACCGGCGAGCCGGACTTCACCTCGCCGCGCTCGATCATCTTGGACAGGGCCAGCGGGATGCTCGCGGCCGACGTGTTGCCGGACTCCACGATGTCGCGGGACAGCACCGCCGGGTCCACGCCGATCTTGCGGGCCAGCGGCTCGATGATGCGCAGGTTGGCCTGGTGGGGCACGAAGCCGCCCAGGTCGCCGGGGGCGACGCCGGCCTTCTCGCAGGCCGCGAGAGCGACCTGGGGCGCGGTGCCGGTGGCCCAGCGGAAGACCTTCTGGCCCTCCTGCACGATGTACGGCTGCCAGCCCTCGATGGCGATCGCGTCGCTGGGCTCGCTGCCCCAGACCACGGGGCCGATGCCGGGCTCCTCGCCCTCGGCGGTGGCCGACACGACCGCCGCGCCCGCGCCGTCCGCGAAGATCACGCAGGTGCTCCGGTCGGACCAGTCGGTGATCTGCGACAGCTTCTCCGCGCCGATGACCAGCGCGTGCCTGGCGGCGCCCGCGCGGATCGCGTGGTCGGCGTTGGCCAGCGCGTACGAGAAGCCCGAGCACGCGGTGTTCAGGTCGAACGCGGCCGCCCCGGCGACGCCGAGCTTGTCGGCGACCCGGCAGGCCACGTTCGGGCTCCGGTCGATCGAGGAGCAGGTCGCCACGATCACCAGGTCGATGTCGGCGGCGGTCAGGCCGGACGCGGCCAGCGCCTTCTCGGCGGCGAACCCGGCCATGTCGGCGACGGTCTCGGTGTCGGCGATGCGCCGCTCCTTGATGCCGACGCGAGACTGGATCCACTCGTCGTTGGTGTCGACCATCTGCGCCAGATCGTCGTTGGTCACGACGCGAGACGGCTGGTAGTGCCCGAAAGCGAGGATCTTGCTGCCGCTGACGCTCATGATTGCTCTCCGATGCGGGCTTGCGGGGTGGAATCGTGCGACCCCGGCGCGCTGTGGCGCGAGATGAGGTCCTTCGCGGCGGCCAGGTCGTCCGGCGTGTTCAGCGTGACGATCTCCGGCGTGCCGGGCTTCAGCTCGCGCTTGACCAGCCCGGCGAGGGTGCCCGCGGGCGGCAGCTCGATCACGGCGGTGACGCCGCGCTCGGCCAGGGTGCGCATGCACAGGTCCCAGCGGACCGGTGCGGTCACCTGGCGGACCAGGCGGCCGAGCATCTCCTGGCCGTCGGTGACGGCCGCGCCGTCGGCGTTGGACAGCTGCGGGCGCGCGGCGTCGGCGGTGGCCGTGCTGCTCGCCACAGCGGCCAGGGCCGCCTCGGCCGGAGCCATGTACGGGGTGTGGAACGCGCCTGCGACAGCCAGCTTGATGACCCGGGTACGGGCCGGCGGCGCGGCGGCGAACTTGTCGAGCGCGTCGAGGGCGCCCGCGATGACGATCTGGCTGGCCCCGTTGCGGTTCGCGGCGTAGAGGCCGCCCGCCTCCAGCGCGGCCAGCAGCTCGGCCTCGTCGCCGCCGAGCACGGCGGCCATGCCGGTGGGCTCCAGCGCGCAGGCGGCGGCCATCTCGCGGCCGCGTACGCCGGCCAGCGTGATCGCCGCGTCCGGGGTGAGCATGCCGGACAGCGCCGCCGCGCCCAGCTCGCCGACGCTGTGCCCGGCCACGAGCGACACGCCGTTCAGCGGCAGCTCACCGGCGGCCAGCAGGGCGGCGGCGATCAGCAGCGGCTGGGTCTTCGCGGTGTCCTTGATCTCCTCGGCGTCCGCCTCGGTGCCCAGGTGCACCAGGTCGACTCCGGCGAGGTCCGACCACCAGCGCAGGCGGTCGGCGGCGCCGTCGAGGTCGAGCCACGGCGTGAGGAATCCGGGTTTCTGGGCACCCTGGCCCGGGGAGAGTACGGCGAGCACGTATTCAACCCTGAGGGATCACGGTCCGGCGCGCCGTTGCCGGGGATGACTAAATCCTCCTACCGATGTTGTGGGTACTCCACAAAGATCGGCGTACGGTGGCGGAATTTTGTCCCGTTCATGTCGGCTTGGTGAGCTGTTCGCCCTGCGTACCGGGCTCAAGCCGGCCCAGCGCCAGGGCGATCTTGAGGGTGAACGCGTCACGCGGAGTCAGCGGCCCGAAGCCTGTGACCTCGGCCACTCGGCGCAGACGGTAACGCACCGTGTTCGGGTGGACGAACAGCGCCCGCGCCGTCGCCTCCAGCGCGCCGCCGTGCGTGAGGAACGCGTCCAGCGTCTCCAACAGCTCCCCGCTGGTCCGCGCGAGCGCGCCGTACGCCGAGTGGCGCAGGATGCGCCGGGCCTCCCCGTCGCCGGCCAGGGCCCGTTCGGGCAGCAGATCGTCGGCGGCCACCGGCCGGGGCGCGGCGGGCCACGCGGGCGCGGCCCGGTAACCGGCCATCGCCGAGCGGGCCGACTCCGTGGCCGCCTCCAGGGACGGCACCGCCGGGCCGACCACCACCGGGCCCTCCCCGAACGCGGGCAGCAGCCGCTCGGCCACCGACACCGGATCGCTGGCTCCGCCCACCACCACGACCAGCCGGTCGCCGTGCACGCCGCCGAGCACCTCGACGTCGGCGCGCCGCGCCGCCCGGTGCACGCCGTGCAGCACGATCGCGGCCTCACCGCCGGGGGAGCGGCCCACCACCACCGCGACCGGCGGCGCGTCGGTCCAGCCCAGCGCGGCCGCGCGGCTGGCCAGCACGTCCGCGGAGTCCCCGCGCAGCAGCGCGTCCACCAGCAGCGCCTGCAGCCGGGCGTCCCACGCGCCGCGCGACTCGGCCGCGCGGGCGTACACCCGGGCGGCGGCGAACGCGACCTCGCGGGAGTAGCGCAGCACCGCCTCGCGCAGCTGCTGCTCCTCGCCGGGCGCGGCCAGGTGCGGCACCTGCTCCTCGACCACGTCGATGGTGACCTTGATCAGGGCGACCGTCTGCTGCAGGTTGATGCTGCGGGCCAGCGCCCGCGGCGCGACGTCGAACACCTCGTCGGAGACCGCCTGCGGCCCGCCCCGCGTTCCCGCGCCGGTGCGCAGCCACTGCACCAGCGACTGGACACCGGCCTGCGCCACCAGCATGACCCACGACCGCTGGTCGGCCGGCAGCTCGCGGAACCACGGCAGCGACTCGTCCATGCGCGAGACGCTGGCGGTGGCCAGCGCGCCGGCGGACCGCTCGATCTGCCGCAGCGTCGCGGCCAGCGGCTCGCCGTCGGTCATGTGCCCCATATTAGGGAGCCTGCGGGCGCCACCGCCCCGGCTCACCCGGCACGCCCCGACGACCGGCCGGAACCGGCCGCGCCGCTCGCCGGCCCCGGAGCGGGGGACCCGGCTCCGGGCGCGGCGTCGTCGGCGCGTGCGGTCACGGCTGCGGGTGCCCGTCGCCCTGCTGCGGCGTGGGGTGCGGTGAGGCGGGCTGGGCCACCGTGGCCGGGTCGAACGCGGGCGCGGCGTACGGGTCGGGCGCGGCGGCGGGCGCCTTGCGGCGGGTGAGCCACACGGCCAGGAACACGATGCCGATGATCACGGCGAGGCCGAGCACGCCGCCGACCACGGCGACGACCAGCCACGGGAACGCGCTGCCCTCCTCGGCCACGGCCCGCAGCTCGTTCTTGCCGCCCAGCGCCACGTTCCAGCGCACCGTGTCGCCGTCGACGACCGCCTTGGCGTCGTGCTCGACGACCTTGCCGGGGAAGGTGACCGCGAAGGTGATCTGCAGGCTGCTCAGGAACGGCTTGACCATCTCGGCCTGCGGGCCGAGGCCGTCGGCGCCGGTGTCGAGGTCCGCGGTGAAGACGTACTTGCCGTTGGCGTGGGTGATCGTGGGCGAGCCCTTCTCACCGGTGTTGAACTCGGTCAGCGGCAGGTCGTCGTAGATGATCTTCTTGCCGTAGTACTTGCCGTCGTCGTACACCTCGGTCTTCGCGCCCTTCGGCAGCTCCGCGAGGCTGTCGCCGGCGTCGGCGAACGCCTGCTCGGGGCTCTTGCCGCTCAGCTGGAGCACCGACTTGTCCAGCGCCATGATGATCGTGCCGTCGACGGTGTCGTCGCTGTTGACGGTCATGTTCATGTCGAGCTTCATGCAGCCGGTGAGGCTGAAGGCCGCCAAGGCCAGTACGGCGAGGGTGCGCAGAGGTTTGCGGGCAAGTCGCATCGGGCCAGTATGTGGCACCTGTGCCCCGGCCGGAAGCCGGGGCACAGGGCACTCGCGTCAGGCGAGTGCGCCGGAAGGCGTACCCCGATGTCAGATGGTGCGGCGGAACGCGTACGCGATGGCGAACACGCCGAGCGCGATGACCACGACGACCGCGCCGTTGAGCCCCACGAAGCGCTGCCAGTCGCCGACCATGGCGCGGATGTCCGGCTCGGCCGTCGCCGACTCGACCAGACCGCCGCCCACGCCGCCGCCCTCGGCCGGCGCGGCCGTGCCCAGCGGGATCCCGGCGCCGCGCAGCGAGGCGTCCATGGTGAAGCGCCCCAGGAACCAGGCCGCGGTGACCTTGCGCTTGTCCGGCTGCGCGGCCGGGCGGAACACCCGGGGACCGCCCGCGGCCAGCGGGTACAGGTCGAAGGTCTGCTTGTCCACGCCGTTGACCGCGCTCACCACGGTGAACTTCGGGCCGAGCTTGTCGGCGGCCGGAGCCTTGAGCGTCGAGGTCCCGCCGGCCAGCCAGTCGACCTCGCCCGCCATCGCCGTGAACGGGCGCTGGTGCTGGTCGGAGCGCAGCACGATGGGCGCGGACAGGGTGTCCGAGGAGATGGTGATGCTGCGCACCGTCGGCGACGGGCTCGGCTTGGGTGACGGCGCCGGCGCGCCGAACGCGGGCGCGCCGAGCAGCAACAGGGCTGCGGCGAACAGTCCTGCCACGACCTTCACGATGGTGCCCCTCACGTTGGTGCCCTGCATTGGCCCGCCCCGTTTCGCTGCGTCACCTGGTGCCAGTGTGACTGGTGGTACCTCTTCTAGACCCGCGAGAAACCTGTCAGGTTGCTACGCCGATAGTCACGTTTCGGACACGGGCGCGGCACTGTCGGGCTTGGTGGGGTAAGCCACGCGATTGGTCGGGAACCTAAAGGGCCGGTAACGTCGACCAACTGCGGAATGCGGTGGATCATAACGAAGCGGAGGCGATCGTGGGGGACAGTCGGCGGCGGAGCGGGCGGCGCCAGGTGGCACGGCGTGGCGCGGCGGTGCTCGCCGTCCTGGTGGGACTCGGCGCGCTGCTGCTCGGCGCGACTCCCGCCTGGGCGCACAATGCCCTGGTCACGGCCTCTCCGAAGAAGGACGCCACGCTGACGGCCGCCCCCGGTGCGGTGAAGCTGACCTTCCTGGCGACGCTGAAGAGCGATGGGACGAAGCTCACGGTGACCGGCCCGGACGGCGGCGCGGCGGCGGGCCCGGTGACCGTCAGCGGCAAGGCGGTGTCCGTGCCGTTCACCGGCACCGCGGGCGGGGCCTACACCGTCGCGTACGAGGTGTTGTCAAAGGACGGCCACCTGGTGAAGGGCTCCTACCGGTTCAGCCTCGCAATGGCCGAGAGCGCCGCCCCGAGCCCGTCCCCGGTCACCGAGTCGGCGCAGGTCAGCCCGTCGGCGAGCCCGGCCGCGGCAAGCACCGCCCCGGTCGCCGACACCGGCTCCGGCGACCCGTGGTGGCCCTGGGTCGGCGGCGCGGCCGTGGCCGGCCTGCTGGTCGGCGGGGTCATCAACCTCGTCAAGAAGCGCCGCGAACAGGCCTGACCCGCGAACGGCAAGACGCCCCCCGCCAAGCACGGCGGGGGGCGTCGTCGTATGCGGATCAGGCCGCGGCGGCCTCCAGCCGGCGCAGCGTGCGCTCGCGGCCGAGCACCTCCAGGGACTCGAACAGCGGCAGGCCCACCGAGCGGCCGGTGACCGCGACGCGGACCGGGGCCTGCGCCTTGCCCAGCTTCAGCCCGTGCGCCTCGCCGACGGTGACCAGGGTGTTCTTCAGCGACTCGGCGTCCCACGACGACAGGTCGCGCAGCGCCGCGATGACGTCGGGCAGGATCCCGGCATCCTTCGAGGCCTTCGCCCAGGAGGCCTCGTCCAGCAGCGGCTCGTCGAGGAACAGGAAGTCCACGTAGGACGGCACCTCGGACAGCACCGCGATACGGGTCTGCACCAGCTCGGCGACCTGCGCGAACACGGCCGGGTCGTACGCGTCCGGCGACCACGGCGGCGGCGTGATCCCGTACCCCCGCTCGGCCCGCTCCTCCTCGGTCGGGAACGGCCCGGTCAGCCACGGCGTGCAGGCCTCGGTGAACTCCGGCACGCTCAGCGCCCGGATGTACTCGCCGTTGAACGCGCGCAGCTTCTTCTCGTCGAAGAACGCGGGCGACGGGTTGACCTCGTCCAGGCGGAACTCGTCCTCGATCACCGACCAGGGCACGATCTCCCGGTCGCCGCTGGGCGCCCAGCCGAGCAGCATCAGGTAGTTGCGCATGGCGGCGGCGAGGTAGCCCTCGTCGCGGTACATCTCCAGGGCGACCTTGTCGCGGCGCTTGGACAGCTTCTGCCGCTTCTCGTTCACCACGACCGGCACGTGCGCCCACACCGGCGGGGTCTTGCCCAGCGCCTCCCAGAGCAGCTGCTGCTTGGGCGTGTTGGGCAGGTGCTCCTCGGCGCGGATCACGTGGGTGATCCCCATGGTCATGTCGTCGACGACGTTGGCCAGCAGGAACACCGGCGAGCCGTCGCCGCGCGCGATGACGAAGTCCTCGATCAGCTTGTTCTCGAAGGTCGGCTCGCCGCGGATCAGGTCGACGACCTTGGTCACGCCCTCGTCCGGGGTGCGGAAGCGCAGCGCCCGGCCCTCGCCCGCGGCCAGGCCCCGGTCGCGGCAGAAGCCGTCGTAGCCGGAGAACTTGTTCTCGGTGCGGGCCTGCACGTCGTCGCGGGTGCAGTCGCAGTAGTAGGCGCGGCCCGCGTCGAACAGCTGCTGGGCGGCCTTGGTGTGCTCCGCGTGGTACGACGACTGGAACAGCGGGCCCTCGTAGGTGTCCCGGGCGATGCCGATCCACTCCAGCGCGGACAGGATGCCCTCGGTCCACTCGGGGCGGTTGCGCGCGGCGTCGGTGTCCTCGATGCGCAGCACGAACACCCCGCCCTGCTGCTTGGCGAAGACCGCGTTCTGCAGCGCCGAGCGGGCGCCGCCGACGTGGAACATACCGGTCGGGGAGGGAGCGAAGCGCACACGTACCGTCACGGTCTCCAGGGTACGGCGCGCCCCCGGGCGCCGCGCCACCAGGTTTGCCGGGGGTGTCCCCGGATACGCCAAGGGCCCGCTCCAGCTGGGAACGGGCCCTTCGGGCAGGTGTGCCGCTACGGCTGCGAGGCCGGGGGCTGCTCGCGGACCAGCAGGGCCACCGCGACACCCTGGGTGCGCTGGGCGAACACCGTGGTGAACTCGTCGCGCAGCAGCTCGGCGCGGGCCACCGGCATGGCCGCGAACAGGTCGCGGTCGGGCGCGGAGGTGACCAGCCAGATCCGGGTGACACCCTGGGCGCACTCGGCCGGGTCGGCGCACTCGACGGCCTCGAAGCTGCCCCGGTCCTGGCCCCGGACGGACACGAAGACGTCCTTCGGCCCGTCGAGGTCGCGCAGCTCGAAGGTCATCCCGCGGCGGAAGGTGCGCGGGCCGCCGTGCGACTCGCCGCCGTAGGCGATGGCGTCGCCCGGCAGCAGGCGCGGCCGCATGATCTCGGCGGCGGTACGCAGATCGGCCTGGTTGCCGGCGGGCAGCGTGCGCGCCTCGACCTGCCCCGGCAGGCCGGCCAGGGCCAGCACCGCCAGCGCGCCCAGCGACACCGCCCAGCCCGGCCCGTCCCCGGCCAGCGCCCGGACCGCGCCGCGCCGCGCCGAGCCGCCGGTCTGGGCCGCCTCGCCGCCGAGGATCGCCTTCGCGCTGAGCGGGCCCGCGACGGCCCGGCGCGCCGCCGTCGTCGGCGGGACCGGGGACACCGCTCGAGCCGCCGCGGCGCGGGCCGCCGGGGTCAGCGCGGCGACCCGCGCCGACGCCTGGCGCAGCGTGCAGGCGGCCAGCAGCACCCAGGCCGGCACCGTGAACAGCAGGTACCGCGACAGCATCATGTTGATCACGGGGGTGAGTGCCAGCACGGCGGCGGGCGGCAGCAGCGCCCAGGCCAGCAGGAAGCGCCGCCGCGGCTCGGCCAGCCGCACCGCCAGCAGGGCCAGCCCCAGCACCGCCAGGCCGACCCAGAGCGAGCCGAAGATGCTGGTGATGAACTCGCGGATCGACTCCTCGCCGCGGTCGCCGATCCAGCCGATCTGACCGGTCTGCCGCTTGCCCAGCCACAGCAGCGGCAGCACGGGCAGCCCGCCGGCCGCGGTGGCCAGCACCCAGTTGCGCAGCGCCGTCGAGCGCAGCCCCACCGCGCCGAGCACGGCCACCGCGTACGCGGCCAGCACCGTCAGCGCGACCAGGTGCGACCAGCCGATGGCGGTGACGATCAGCGCGTACGGCGCCCAGCGCCGCCACCGCTCCGGCTGCTCCAGTGCGCGGAGCAGCGCGAGCGCGCCCGCCACGGCGAACGCCAGCGCGAACGCGTACGGCCGGGCCTCCTCGCCGTAGCGGGAGACCGCGGGCAGCAGGGCGAACAGCAGCCCGGCGACCAGGCCGGCACCGGGGGAGAACAGCCGCCGGCCGAGTGCCCCGATCAGGCCCGCCGCGGCCGCCATGGCCAGCGCCGACGGCAGTCGCAGGCTGGTCAGGCCGTCCCCGAAGAGGGCGACCCACGCCCGGGTGAACAGGTAGAACGGCGCGAACACCGCATCTACCTTGGACAGCAGGAGTTCCAGCTGGTCCGTGGTGAGCGAGGCGGCCCACCAGGTGGCGTACTCGTCGCGCCAGAGGGCGCGTCGGTCGTGTCCGACCAGCACCACGAGCAGGGTCACCAGCGCCGGAATCGTGATCGGAAGGCTGCGGGCGAGCCGGGCGCCGAACGGGGCCGGGCCGAAAGCGTGCGGTTGTGGGCGGGTCAAGCGTTGACCCCCTGACGGCTGAAAACGGCAGTCAACATGAATGTCCTTATTAACCAAATACGCAGTCCTATACGGCTTATAACCTATGTTGGGTTGTTGTGAAGCAGATTGTCAAACGCCTCCTGCCGAGGCCCGCACTGCGCGCCGCCGCGTACCGGCTGCCGCTGCGCCAGCGGGTCCGCATCGCCAAGCTGCTCGTCGGCGGACCGTCCCGCACCCGGTCCACCGGCTCCGCCCCCCAGGCCGGCGGGCCGTCGCCCGCCCACGCGTGGCACGACAATCTGCAGACCGTGACCGGGCTGCTGGAAGCCGACGGCGTCGACTACTTCTGCCTGCCGCACACCGACCCGCGCCGCAGCGCGGTCGCCGTCGCGGCCGAGCACCGCGCGCAGGTGCTGCGCCTGCTGCGGGGCAGGGCCGCCGAGGACACCGTCATCCGGACCCTCGACGTCGCCGGCCGCCGGGTCAGCCCGCAGCGCTGCGCGGTGGTGCAGGTCTACCGGTCCGCCGGGGGCGCGGCGAACCTGCCGCTCACCCTGGACGCGTACGCCTGCGAGATCGAGTTCTGGTCGACCGTGAAGCAGCAGGGCTGGCAGGCCCCGCGCCAGGTCGGGCCGCGCAACCACAAGGTCGGCACCGTCGTCAGCGTGGACAACCCGACGCAGTACGTCGCCGCCGCGCGGCTCTCGGCGTTCGTGCCGCGCGACGCCGAGCCCCGCTACCGCAGCCGCGCCGTCTACGCCGAGCCCGGCCCCAACGATGTGCAGTTCCCCATCGACGTCGTCTACACCTGGGTGGACGGCGACGACCCGGCCTGGCGCAGCCGCAAGGCGCAGGCCCTCGGGGAGGACGAGGACGACTCGTTCGCCGGGCTGGCCACCAACGCGTCCCGCTTCACCTCACGCGACGAGCTGCTCTACTCGATGCGCTCGCTGCACGCGTTCGCCCCGTGGGTCAACCACATCTACCTGGTGACCGACGACCAGACGCCGTCCTGGCTCGACCCGACCTCGCCGCACGTCACGCTGGTCTCGCACAAGGAGATCTTCGGCGACGTGGGCGTGCTGCCGACCTTCAACTCGCACGCGATCGAGTCGCGGCTGCACAAGGTCGCCGGCCTGTCCGAGCACTTCCTGTACTTCAACGACGACATGATCCTGGGCCGGCCCGTGCTGCCCACCCAGTTCTTCTTCGCCAACGGCGTGGCCAAGTTCTTCCCGTCCAGCTCGCTGGTCGACGTCAACCCGCCCGCGCCCGCCGACGCGCCCGTCGACGTCGCCGCGAAGAACAACCGGCGGCTGCTCCAGTCGCGCTTCGGCACCCAGCTCTACCAGAAGATGCGGCACGTGCCGTACCCGCTGCTGCGCGGGGTGCTGGAGGAGATCGAGACCGAGCTGCGCGAGGAGTCGCACGCCACCGCCTCGCACCAGTTCCGCGATCGCGGCGACCTGTCCATCCCGTCGTCGCTGGCGCACTACTGGGCGCACAGCACCGGGCGCTCGGTGCCCGGCTCGATCAGCCACGTCTACATCGACCTGGGCCGCCTGGTCGCGCCGATCATGCTGGCCCGGCTGGTCCGCCAGCGCAACGTCGACGTGTTCTGCCTCAACGACACCAACTCGGCGGCCGGGGAGATGGACGAGCAGACCGAGATGGTGCGCGACTTCATGGAGGCGTACTTCCCGTTCCACGCGCCCTGGGAGCTGTCCGGCCGCATGGACCTCACCCAGCGCACCGCCGAACCCGCCGTCGCCGCCCCGGTGGCCGGCTGACCCTGGTTTGCCATCGACGTTGGCCTATCTCATCGAAGATGATCGCCTCTTTTTCGATGAGATAGGCCAGCGTTTATGCGTGGAGGCCGCGGGCCCGCGGAACGCCGGAACGCCGGAACGCCGGCACGGTCGGTGAGTGTCGTGGCGGCCCGGTCAGGCCGGGTCCGGGGCCGGGTCGACGAGGAACTGGTGGGCGGCGAGCTCGCGGTAGAGCGGGCTGGTGTCGAGCAGTTCCTCGTGGCGGCCGGTGGCCACCACGCGGCCGTGTTCCAGCACCACGATCTGGTCGGCGTCCACGACGGTGGACAGGCGGTGCGCGACGATCAGCAGCGTACGGCCCTGCGCGACGGTGTCGATCGCCGAGCGCAGGGCCGCCTCGTTGCGCGCGTCGAGGTTGCTGGTCGGCTCGTCCAGCAGCAGGATCGGCGGCGCGGCCAGCAGCGTACGGGCGATCGCCAGCCGCTGCCGCTCCCCGCCCGACAGCAGCACACCGCCCTCGCCGACCTGCGCGTCCAGCCCCAGCGGGGTCCGGTCGACCAGCTCGTCGAGGTTCACCGCGGCCAGCACCGCGCGCATCTGCTCCTCGGTCGCGTCCGGCGTGGCCAGCCGCAGGTTCTCCCGTAGCGTGCCGGCCAGCACCGGCGACTCCTGCTCGACGTAGCCGAGCCGGGACCGCAGCGTCTGGTGGCTCAGCTCGCGCACGTCCACCCCGTCGACGCGCAGGCTGCCCGAGGTCACCTCGTAGAACCGCTCCACCAGGGACAGCAGTGTCGACTTGCCCGCCCCGGACGGCCCGACCAGCGCGGTCCGCGTACCCACCGGGGCTTGGAAGCTGACCTCGCGCAGCACCGGCTCGCCGACCCGGCCCTCGGCGTCGGTGTAACCGAAGCCGACCCGGTCGAACTCGATCGCCGGCGCGCCGGGCCGCGCCGCCGGCTCCGCGCCTGCCATCCGCACCGCGTCGGTCTGCGGCGGCGCAACCTGCGCCCCCGGCGCCGCGCCACCGGCGCCCTCCAGCGGGATGACCAGGACCTCCTCCATGCGCTGCAGCGCACCGAGCCCGGCCTGCAGCTGGGTGTACGCGTTGAGTGCCTGCCCCAGCGGCATCACCAGGAAGAACACGAACAGCACGAAGGCGACCAGGTCGCCGACGGTTATCGCGCCGGACGCGACGCGCGCCCCGCCGACGCCCAGCACCAGCAGGAACGAGCCCTGGATGGTGGTCACCATGGCGGGCTGCACGATCGCCTGCAACCGGGCGATCCGCACTCCCGCGTGGTACGCCTCCTCGGCGCTGTGCGCCACGGTCGCCGTCTCGCGGGCCTCGGCGCGGCTGGCCCGGATGGTGCGCGCCGCGGTGATGGAGCGTTCGACGGCGGCGGTCATCTCACCGATGCGCGCCTGCGCGTCCCGGGACATGCCACGCACCTTGCGGGCGAAGAAGATGCCGCCCGACATGCCGATGACCAGGCCGATCAGGGTGACCCCGAACAGCAGCGGGTCCAGCAGCACCATCGCCGTCGCCGCGCCGACCACCATGATCGCGCCGCTTACCGTGTCGAACAGGCCGGAGGTGACCACGGCCCGCAGCAGCGTGGTGTCCGCGCCTACCCGGGACAGCAGGTCACCGGTGCGGCGCTGGTCGTACTCGGCGATCGGCAGGCGCAGCAGGTGCCCGGCCAGCCGGCGGCGCGACGTGAGGACCAGGCCCTCGGCGGTGCGCTGGAGCAGGAAGTGCCGGAAGCCGTCGATCGCGGCGACGCCGACCAGGGTGACGACCAGCGCGAGCACGCTCGCTCCGATCGGCGCCCGCGCGCCGAGCCCGTCGAGCACGTTGCGGGTCAGGACCGGCTGCAGCAGCGTGCCGGCGGTGGTGACCAGCGACAGGGCGGCGACGACGAGCAGCGAGGAGCGGTGGGCGCGCAGGTACGGCCAGAGCGTGCGCAGCCCCACCTGGGGCATGGCGGCGGGGTCTTCCGGGGGCATGCCCCGACACTAGCCGCCGCCGGGCAACGGCTGCCCCGAGCGGCGATGCCGGTGGGCTGGCCACCGCGGAAGGAAAACGTTTACCCTGTGCGCCATGCGTAGCGCGTTGATCGTCCGCGGTGGTGCCGAGTTCCACGACCCCGTCGGCACCACTGACAGCTTCCTGCCGTTCCTCAAGGACCAGGGCTTCACCGTCGAGACCGCCGACGACCTTTCCGTGTACGACGACGCCGCGCTGCTCGCCCGCACCGACCTGATCGTCAACTGCTGGACCACCGGTGACCTCAGCCCCGACCGGGCCGCGAACCTCGACGACGCCGTCCGCGCCGGCACCGGCCTCGCCGGGTGGCACGGCGGCATCGTCGCCGCGTTCACCGAACGCCGCTACCAGTGGCTCACCGGCGGCTGGTTCACCTGCCACCCCGGCGACTTCGTCCCGCACACCCTCACCGTGCGACCCGACCGCGCCGACCACCCGATCGTCGCCGGCATCAGCACCGTCGCCCTGCACACCGAGCGCTACTGGATGCTCGCCGACCCCCTCAGCGACGTGCTGGCCACCATCACCTTCCCGGTCGAGGACGGCGAACCCTGGCGCGAGCCGGTCACCCACCCCGCCGTGTACACCCGGCACTGGGGCCAGGGCCGCGTCTTCGTCTCCACGATCGGCCACCACCTGCCCGACCTCGACATCCCCGAGATCCGCACCCTCACCGAACGCGGCCTGCTCTGGGCCGCCCGCCCCTGAACCACCGACCGCCGCTGGATCTAGAAGAGTTGTGGTCGCGGGGACGACGACAACTCTTCCAGATCCGGCGCACCAGGAACTCGGCTGCCCGCTCATCCCTTTTCACCGCGCCGCCTGGTTCTCGCACCGAGCCGGTGGGCTGGCCGGGCGTGTTCACAGGCGATTCACACCCTTTCGAAAGGTGACCCGGACCTGACCCGGACGTCGCCCTGACCTTCGCCGCGCACTGTCGGCGGATGACACGAGTGCTCTATCTAGCGGGTTGGGGCCGTAGCGGCACGACGATCATCGACAACGTGCTCGGCTCCCACCCCGGTGTCTTCACCACCGGTGAGCTGTGGTTCCTCTGGGAACGCGGGCTGCTCGGCGGGCGCAGCTGCGGCTGCGGGGAGCCGGTGCGCTGCTGCCCGCTGTGGCGCGAGGTGCTGCGCCGGGCGTACGGCCCGAACGTCCCCGATCCGCGTCAGGTCAAGCGGTGGCAGCGCGAGTCGGCGCGGGCCCGGCACACCATGCGCGTGCTGCGGCACGGGCACCCGCTGGTGAGCGTGTTCAGCAAGCTGTACGCGGCCGTCGCCGAGGTCACCGGGGCGACGACGATCGTGGACTCGTCGAAACTCCCGTCGGGGGCGGCGGTGCTGGCCCGCCAGCAGGCGGGCGTCACGCCGTACCTGCTGCACGTGGTGCGCGACCCGCGCGCGGTGGCGCACTCCTGGCAGCGCCCGAAGCGGCAGCTGGACCGGTCGGCCCCGGCGATGATGGTGCGGCACGGTCCGTACGACAGCGCCGTGAAGTGGGTGTCCTGGAACGGCCTCATCGAACGGGCCGCCCGTGCGTTCCCCGGCCGCTACCTGCGCCTGCGCTACGAGGACTTCGCGGCCGATCCGCGCGCGGCCATCGCCGGCGTGCTCGCGTTCGCGCAGACCGCCCCGGGCACGAGCCCGTTCCGGGGCGAGCGCACCGTGGAGCTGTCCGCCAACCACACCGTCTCCGGAAACCCGGGCCGCTTCCGTACCGGCACGGTCGAGGTGCGCGCCGACGAGGCCTGGCGCGGGGAGCTGCCCGCCTCCTCCCGCCTGGCCACCACCGCCCTGACCCTGCCCCTGATGCGCCGCTACGGCTACCGCGTATGACGAAGGCCCCGCGACACAGGTCGCGGGGCCTTCGTGGTTAAGAAGGGCACCTTCTACAACGCGGAGCGTTGTGAAGGTGCCCTTCCTTCTCAGCTGTCGCCGCCGGTTTCGCCGGCGGGGGCCGCCAGGACGTCGTCGATGGCGTACTTGCGGGCCGCTTCCGCCGGAGCGTTCGCGGGGACCTCACCGGCGCGGGCGAGCTGGGCCAGGACCGCCACGACGACCGACTCGGCGTCGACGTTGAAGTGGCGGCGCAGGGCCGAGCGCGTGTCCGACATGCCGAAGCCGTCGGTGCCGAGCGAGGTGTAGTCGCCCGGGACCCAGCGCGAGATCAGGTCCGGGACGGCCCGCATCCAGTCGGACACGGCGACCTTCGGGCCGGGCGCGTTCTCCAGGGCGCGGGTCACGTACGGCACCTTGGCCGGCTGGTCCGGGTGCAGCAGGTTGTACCGCTCCGTCTCGACCGCGTCGCGGCGCAGCTCGGTCCAGCTGGTCGCCGACCACACGTCGGCGGCCACGCCCCAGTCCTCGGCCAGCAGCTGCTGGGCGCGCAGCGCCCACTGCATGCCGACACCCGAGGCCATGATCTGCGCCTTGGGCCCCTCGACCGTCGCGGGCGCGTACCGGTACAGGCCCTTGAGCAGGCCGGCCACGTCCACGTCGGCGGGCTCCGCCGGGTGCACGTACGGCTCGTTGTAGACGGTCAGGTAGTAGAAGACGTCCTCCGGCGACTCGCCGTACATGCGCTTGAGGCCGTCCTCGACGATGTACGAGATCTCGAAGCCGAACGCCGGGTCGTACGCCACCGCGGCCGGGTTGGTCGCCGCGATGAGGTGCGAGTGGCCGTCCTCGTGCTGCAGGCCCTCACCGTTGAGCGTGGTCCGGCCCGCGGTCGCGCCGAGCAGGAAGCCGCGCGTCATCTGGTCCGCCGCCGCCCACAGGCCGTCGGCCGTACGCTGCCACCCGAACATCGAGTAGAAGATGTACACCGGGATCATCGGCTCGCCGTGCGTGGCGTACGCGCTGCCCGCGGCCGTGAACGAGGCGACCGAGCCGGCCTCGTTGATGCCCTCGTGCAGGATCTGCCCCGCGGTCGACTCCTTGTAGGACAGGAACAGCTCCCGGTCCACCGCCGTGTACTGCTGGCCGTGCGGCGAGTAGATCTTCGCGGTCGGGAACAGCGAGTCCATGCCGAAGGTGCGCGCCTCGTCGGGGATGATCGGCACCCAGCGGTGGCCGATCACCTTGTCCTTCATCAGGTCCTTGAACAGGCGGACGAAGGCCATCGTGGTGGCGATCTTCTGCTTGCCGGAGCCCTTCTTCAGGTCCGCGTAGACCTTGGTCTCGGGCAGCTGCAGCGGCTTGGGCGCGGTGTTGCGCGAGGGCAGCGAGCCGCCCAGCGCGGCACGCCGCTCCATCAGGTAGCCGATCTCGTCGCTCTTCGCACCGGGGTGGAAGTACGGCGGCTCGTACGGGTTGGCCTCCAGGGCCGAGTCCGGGATGTCCAGGAAGAGGCGGTCGCGGAAGCTCTTCAGGTCGTCCAGCGTCAGCTTCTTCATCTGGTGCGTGGCGTTGCGGCCCTCGAAGTGCGAGCCCAGCGTCCAGCCCTTGATGGTCTTGGCGAGGATGACCGTCGGCTGACCGGTGTGCTCGGTCGCGGCCTTGTACGCCGCGTAGAGCTTGCGGTAGTCGTGGCCGCCGCGCTTGAGACCCCAGATCTCGTCGTCGGACATGTGCTCGACCATCTTGCGGGTCCGCGCGTCGCGGCCGAAGAAGTGCTCGCGCACGTACGCGCCGGACTCCGCCTTGTAGGTCTGGTAGTCACCGTCGGGCGTCACGTTCATCAGGTTGACCAGCGCGCCGTCGGTGTCCTGGGCGAGCAGCGGGTCCCACTCGCGGCCCCAGACGACCTTGATGACGTTCCAGCCGGCGCCCCGGAAGAACGCCTCCAGCTCCTGCATGACCTTGCCGTTGCCGCGGACCGGGCCGTCGAGGCGCTGCAGGTTGCAGTTGATGACGAAGGTGAGGTTGTCCAGCTCCTCGCGCGCGGCCAGGCCGTTCGCGCCCAGGGTCTCCGGCTCGTCCATCTCGCCGTCGCCGAGGAAGGACCATACTCGCTGGTCCGAGGTGTCCTTGATGCCGCGGTGGTGCAGGTAGCGGTTGAACCGCGCCTGGTAGATCGCGTTCAGGCCGCCCAGGCCCATGGACACCGTCGGGAACTCCCAGAAGTCCGGCATCAGGCGCGGGTGCGGGTACGACGGCAGGCCGCCGCCCGGGTGCGTCAGCTCCTGGCGGAACCCGTCGAGCTGGTGCTCGGTCAGGCGGCCCTCCAGGTACGCGCGCGCGTACATACCGGGGGAGGCGTGGCCCTGGTAGAAGATGTGGTCGCCGCCACCAGGGTGGTTCTTGCCCCGGAAGAAGTGGTTGAAGCCGACCTCGTACAGCGACGCCGACGACGCGTACGTCGAGATGTGCCCGCCGACGCCGACACCGGGGCGCTGCGCTCGGTGCACGGTCATGGCCGCGTTCCACCGGATGTACGCGCGCAGCCGGCGCTCGATGTGCTCGTCGCCGGGGAACCACGGCTCGCGCTCGCTGGGGATCGTGTTGATGTAGTCGGTCGTGGTCAGCGGGGGGACGCCGACCTGCCGCTCACGAGCCCGCTCCAGCAGGCGCAACATGACGTACCGGGCGCGCTTGGCGCCTCGCTCGTCGATCACTCCGTCGAGCGACTCCACCCACTCGGCCGTCTCCTCGGGATCGATGTCCGGGAGCTGGCTCGGCAGGCCGTCGCTGATCACCGGGCGCTTGCGTTCGGTGGCCACAGGCGTTCCCTCGTAGTTGTAGTGATGATCGGTCTAGACACAGAGTTTGTCTGTTCGACCCATCCTGCCCCTCCGGTGGGGGATTCGTCACGCGTACCGGCACGCGATGCGACACGCGACACGCATACTGACCAGTAACATTTCGGTCGGCTTCACGACCGGGGGAGCGCTCCAGTGGCGTACGCCGATTAGATTGCCGCCCATGCGACGACTCCTCGGTCTCCTACTCATCGCATACGGGTTCCTGCTGGCCGTCAACACGACCTTCCCCCTCCTGGCCGATCTGGGCGGGGAAAAGGTGACGGCGGGGAACAACGGTGATGCTTTGGTCTGCCAGCAGGACCTGCTGGCCCCGCCGTACGCGGGCATCTACGGCAAC
This sequence comes from Catellatospora coxensis, assembly GCF_016862635.1. GTDB lineage: Bacteria > Actinomycetota > Actinomycetes > Mycobacteriales > Micromonosporaceae > Catellatospora > Catellatospora coxensis. The sequence goes on from NZ_BONI01000001.1 coordinate 27,642, forward strand.
TGCGAGCTCAGCTGGGTCAACGGGCCGCTCCGGGACAGCGGCCGGGTGGTCGGCCGGGACGTCGCCGCCGCGCTCGACGCGAACAAGACCGCCGTCCCGGCGGTCGCGATCACCGGCATGGACGGGTACGCCTTCATCGCGCCCACGGGCCTGGAGCGCATCGCCGGCTTCGCCGCCCCGCTGGTGATCGTCTTCGGCCTGATCCTGCTGTTCGCCCCGCGCAAGCGCCGCCGCAGGAGCGGTGGCCACTCGCACGGGGACCACGACGGTGACGACGACTACGACAGCGACGACTCCGGCGACTCGGGTGACTCCGGCGGCGACGGCGGGGGCGACGGCGGGGGCGGCGGCGACTGACCGCTGCCTGCCGCTGCGCCCTCCCGGTGTCAAGATCGGCGTTTCCGGTCCAGAAGTGCGGTCCGACCTCACTTCCTGACCGGGAACGCCGATCTTCCTTCGCTCGTGGCCGGGCCGGACCGAGCCGGGATCGGGGGCGTCTAGGGTGGGCGGGTGCGTAGTGAAGTGCTGACGGTGCGGACCGGGAACCGGGCGACCGTCGTCGACATCACCGATCAGGCGGCGTCCTTCGTGCGGGAGCTGGGGGACGGGCTGCTGCACGTGTTCGTGCCGCATGCGACTGCCGGGATCGCGATCATCGAGACCGGCGCGGGCAGTGACGACGACCTGCTCACGGCGCTGGAGCACGTGCTGCCCGCCGACAACCGCTGGCAGCACCGGCACGGCTCACCCGGGCACGGGCGCGACCACGTGTTGCCCGCCTTCGTGGCCCCGTACGCCAGCCTGCCGGTCCTGAACGGTCGCATCGCCCTGGGCACCTGGCAGTCGATCTGCCTGGTCGACACCAACGGCGACAACCCCACCCGCCAGGTCCGCCTCTCCTTCCTCGCCGGCTGAAACTTTCGGCGGTAGGCCGGTTCCGCTCGCACCGCCCACCCCTCGCACGCCGCCCGGCCGCGCCCCGCGCCGCCCCGCGCCCCGCGGGCCGCGCCCCCCCAAGATCGCTCGATTTGCCCGGCACCTGTGCGTATCTTGAGCGCCCATTCACCCACCTGCCTGGCAAGTCGAGCGATCTCGGGCAGCTGCCGGGCGCGTGGCGAAAGGGCGGGGCCGGGCGGGTGATTGACACCCTCGAAATGTGGCGGCAATAATTCATGGGCGCAGATGGGAGCGCTCCCAGATCTTTGGCGCGTTCTGGCTGCTCACGCCCGCTTTCGATGCACCACCGATCGCCCCATCGAAAGGACCCCCAGTGCGTAGACCCGTGCTGATCGCGCTGGCCGCCGTGGCCGGGCTCGTCTCGACGAGCCTGACCGCCGCCGCCGCCTCGGCCGACGGCCCTGAGCAGATCGTCAACGGCACCTTCACGTCCGGCCACGCCCCCTGGTGGGGAACGTCGAACATCACGCTCGACTCCAGCGGCGGGCAGTTGTGCGCCGACATCCCCGGCGGCACCGTGAACCCCTGGGACGTGATCATCGGGCAGGACAACGTCCCGCTGGTCGCGGGGGACACCTACAGCTACAGCTTCACCGCGAGCGCGACGCCCGACAAGGTCGGCAAGGCGCTCATCCAGCTCCCGGTGGACCCGTGGACGCAGTTCCTGGCCGCGAATCCGCTGATGACCGGCACTGCCACCGGCTACTCGTACACCTTCACCGCGCCCGTCTCCCTTCCGAACGCGCAGGTGGCGTTTCAGATCGGTGGCAGTGCCTCCCCCTGGCGGCTCTGCCTGGACGACATCTCCCTCAAGGGCGGCGCCGAGCCCGAGGTCTACGAGCCCGACACCGGCCCGCGGGTGCGGGTCAACCAGGTCGGCTACCTGACCAAGGGCCCGAAGAACGCCACCGTGGTCACCGAGGCGACGGCGGCGCTGCCCTGGCAGCTCAAGAACGCCGGCGGCACCGTGGTCGCGAGCGGGAGCACCACCCCGCGCGGCGTGGACGCCAGCTCCGGCCAGAACGTGCACTCGATCGACTTCAGCTCGTACGCGGTCGCGGGCGCCGGCTTCACCCTGGTCGCCGACGGGGAGACCAGCCGCCCGTTCGACCTGGCCGGCAACCTCTACGCGGGGCTGCGCGACGACGCGCTGAAGTTCTTCTACACGCAGCGCTCCGGTGTCGCGATCTCCGACGCCCTGCGCCCCGGCTACGGGCGGCCGGCGGGCCACGTCGGCGTCGCGCCGAACAAGGGCGACACCTCGGTGCCCTGCCAGCCGGGCGTCTGCGACTACTCGCTGGACGTTTCCGGCGGCTGGTACGACGCCGGTGACCACGGCAAGTACGTCGTCAACGGCGGCATCTCGGTGTTCCAGATGGTCAACGAGTTCGAGCGGGGCAAGTGGGCGGCGACCGCCCAGGCGTTCCCGGACGGCCAGCTGAACCTGCCGGAGAGCGGCAACGGCGTGCCGGACATCCTCGACGAGGCGCGCTGGCAGCTGGAGTTCCTGCTGAAGATGCAGGTCCCGGCGGGCAAGCCGCTGGCCGGCATGGCCCACCACAAGATCCACGACAGCGAGTGGACCGGCCTGCCGCTGCTGCCGAACCTCGACGACAAGCAGCGCGAGCTGCACCCGCCGTCGACCGCGGCGACGCTGAACCTGGCCGCCGCGGCGGCCCAGGCGGCCCGCGTGTACGCCCCGTACGACGCGGCCTTCGCGGCCCGCAACCTGGCCGCGGCCCGCACCGCGTACGCGGCGGCGCTGGCCCACCCGGCGATCTACGCCAGCCCGTCCGACGGCACCGGCGGCGGCACGTACGACGACGTCGTCGTGACCGACGAGTTCTACTGGGCAGCCGCCGAGCTGTACCTGACCACCGGTGAGAACCAGTACCGGGACGCGGTGACGGCTTCGCCGCTGCACACGGCCGACGTGTGGAGCAGCAACGGCTTCGGCTGGCAGTCGCTGGCCGCGCTGGGCCGCCTCGACCTGGCCACGGTGCCCAGCGCGCTGCCCGGCCGGGCCGCGGTGCGCGCCTCGGTGGTGTCCGGCGCGGAGGAGTACCTGGCCGCGATCGAGGCGCACCCGTACGGCGTGCCGTACCAGCCGGCGAACAACTCCTACGACTGGGGCTCCAACAGCCAGATCGCGAACAACCTGGTGGTGCTGTCGGCGGCGTACGACATCACCGGCCAGGACCGGTTCGCCGACGCGGTGACGCAGGGTGCGGACTACCTGTTCGGCCGCAACGCGCTGAACATGTCCTACGTGACCGGCTACGGCGAGGTGCACGCGAAGAACCAGCACAGCCGCTGGTACGCCCACCAGCTCAACCCGGAGCTGCCAAACCCGCCGAAGGGCACCCTGTCCGGCGGCCCGAACTCGTCCATCCAGGACCCGCTGGCGCAGCAGAAGCTGACCGGCTGCACCGGGCAGTTCTGCTACATCGACGAGATCGACTCGTGGTCCACCAACGAGCTGACCATCAACTGGAACGCCCCGCTGGCCTGGGTGGCGGCCTTCCTCGCCGGCCAGGGCGACGGCGCGAGCGCGCCCGCGCCCACCTGCAAGGTGACCTACACCAAGCACGCGCAGTGGCCGGCCGGGTTCAACACCCAGATCACGGTCAAGAACACCGGCCCGACCGCGATCAACGGCTGGACGCTGCGCTGGTCGTTCCTGGGCGGTCAGCGGGTCGACTCGGTCTGGAGCGCCGCAGCGACCCAGGCCGGCGCGACGGTCAGCGCGAGCAACCTGTCCTGGAACAAGGTCATCGCGCCCGGCCAGTCGGTGACCTTCGGGTTCCTCGGCGACGTCGCGACCGGCCCCAACCCCGACCCGGCCCTGTTCACCCTGAACGGCGCCGCCTGCTCGTAACACCTCCTCCCACAGGGGCGGTCGCGGCCACAAGCCGCGGCCGCCCCGCCCCATTGGGACGCTTCCCCCGGGCCGGTTTGGGTAGCCTCATTTCATGAGCGAACGATTCACGGGATCGGACGGCCCCGACCTCGTCGACGCCCCGATCGTCGCGGTGACGGTGTTCCCGGACCGGGCGCGGGTGACCCGGCGCGCCACGGTGACCCTGACCCCGGGCGAGCACCGCGTCCCGTGTGGACCCCTGCCGCTGAACCTGCTGCGCGACTCGGTGCGGGTGTCCGGCCACGGCCCGGCCGCCGTCGCCGGGGTGAACGTGGTGACCCGCCGCGAGCCGGTGACCACGCACGGCGCCGTCGTCGAGCTGGAGGCGGAGCTGCGCGAGATCGAGGCGGTGATCGCCGTGCTCGACGACGCCGACACGGTCGCGACCGCCCGGGAGCGTTTCCTGGGCAGGCTGGCCATGCGCGGCGCGGGCACGCTGGCCGCCGGTGAGCCCGGGGCGGCGGCCCGCTTCGCCGACGGGCTGGACGAGCAGCTCACCGCGATCCACGCGGGCCGCCGCAGCCGTGAGCGGGAGCGGTTCGACCTGCACCGCCGCCGGGAGGCGGCCGAGCGCCGGCTGATGGACCTGCGCGGCAGCACCCGCCCGGACCGGCTGGCCGCGGAGATCCTGCTGGAGGTCGACGAGGCGGGCGAGATCGAGCTGGAGCTGGCGTACGTGGTGCCCGGCGCGAGCTGGAGCAGCGGCTACGACCTGCGGCTCGCGGGGGACGCGCTGACGCTGACCTGGCACGGCATGATCACCCAGCGGACCGGTGAGGACTGGCCGGAGTGCGCGCTCAAACTGTCCACGGCCCGCCCCGCGGGCGCGCTGGAGGTGCCCGAGCTGGACCCGTGGTTCGTCGACGTGGAGCGCCCGGTCCTCTACCAGCCCGTGGCGATGGCGATGGCGGCCCCACCGCCGCCCGCCCCGGGGGCCGCGCCGATGCAGACGATGATGCCCAAGGCGCGGGCCGCGGTGCGGGAGACCAGCGCGAGCGTGGAGGAGGGACCGGTCGCGGCGACGTACACCCCGCTCAAGCCGGTGGCCGTGCCCGCCGACGGCACCGCGCACCGCACCCTCATCGCGCGCTTCGACCTGGCCGCCCGCCTCGACCACATCACCGCCCCGGTACGCGCCGAGGAGGCGACGCTGCGCGCCACCGTGCTCAACACCTCCGGCCACACCCTGCCCGGCGGCTCCGCGGCCCTCTTCCACGAGGGCGACTTCGTCGGCTCCACCCGCCTCGACCCCTGGGCCCCCCACGAGGAGCGCGAACTGGCCCTGGGCGTCGACGACCGCGTCCGCGTCGAGCGCGAACTCGTCCGCCGCGCCGCCAGCAAGGCCACCCTCGGCTCCTCCCGCCGCACCGACGCCGAATACAAGATCACCATCGCGAACCACACCCCCCGCGACATCACCGTGACCGTCCTCGACCAGCTCCCCGTCTCCCGCGACTCCCAGATCACCGTCAAGGAACTCCACACCAAACCCGACCCCGCCGACCGCTCCGACCTCGGCGTCTACACCTGGAAACTAGCCCTCGCCCCCAACGCCACCCAGGAAATCCACTTCGCCCTCCGCGTCGAATCCGCCAAGGGCGTCGACATCTCCGGCTGGCGCGACTGACCCGACACGAAGATCGCGACGATCTTGCGTGGACTGTGGGGATGACACGCCCCAATCGGGCATATCCTCAACAGTTCGCGCAAGATCGTCGCGATCTTGAGCGTGGGGCGGCGGGTCAGTGGCAGGTGGCGAGGCCTTGGTCCTGGAAGGTGCTGCCGGGTGGGGTGACGAATTTCCAGGTGTAGGAGTCCTGGTAGAGGGAGAGTTTCAGGACGCCGAAGGTGTCGTCGTTGCGGGCTCGGGAGTTGGGGGCGATGGTCTTGCTGAAGCCGTTGAGGCCGCCGCCGCCGGTGCCGACGGTGAACTGGCGGACGCCTTTCTCCTTGTCGAGCTCGCCGTCGGGGGTCTGGGGGGCGAAGCGCTCGTAGTGGTGGTTGTGGCCGTTGAGGACGAGTTCGACGCCGTGGTCGTAGAGGAGCTGGAAGAAGGGCTTCACGCGGGGGTCCGAGCCGTGTTTCCAGCCTGAGGTGAACAGGGGGTGGTGCCACATGGCGACGGTGCACTTGGCGTCGGAGGACTCCAGCTCCTCGCGGAGCCAGTCGGCCTGGTCGGAGTCGTCCTCGCAGTCGACCAGGTCGCAGGTGGAGTTGAGGACCAGGACCTGCCAGCCGTTCAGCTCGTACGAGTACCAGCCCTTGTCCTTCTCGCCGGCGGCGTCGCCGAAGTAGTCGTAGTAGGGCCCGCCGTTGTCGGTGCGCATGTCGTGGTTGCCGATGGCGGGGCGGGTGCGGTCCTTGTGGCGGCCCCAGTGCGGCTCGTAGCACTTCTGGAACTGTTCGGCGGTGCCCGCCACGTAGGCGTTGTCGCCGAGTGTGAACACCGTGCCGGGGATCCGGTCGAGCAGTTTCGCGGTGGCCTCGTCGCCGTCGCTGAGGCAACTGCCGATGTCGCCGGCGCCGACCAGCACCGCGGGTTCCTCGGCGGCGGGCGCGCGCTCCGGCGCGGCGAGGGCGGCGGGCTGCTGGGGCGCGAGTGCGGCGAAAAGGCCGAGACCTGCGGCGGCGAGCAGGAGACGGCGGGCACGGGGGGACCGGTGAACCATGACGCAGATTATGGGTAAATCTGGATAAATCGTCCATCTTGTGCAGTGGTCTGGCGTGTCCGATCGCCGATCCGGGTGGTCGCCCCCGCCTCCTCTGGGTAATGCTGTGCAGCGTGAGCACCTCTCATGATCTCGACGAACGGTTCCGGAGCGCGCTGGCGGCCTGGACCGCCGGCACCCCGCCGAACGGCGATCCGCATGCGACGGTGCGCCCCGACAGCGGCCTGACCGGGGCCATGGCCAGGGAACTCTTCGACGCCCAGGTCACCAGCCGGCACCTGGACCTGGCCGCGCGGCGGCTGCGTGCCGACGGCGCCGGGTACTACACCATCGGCTCGGCCGGCCACGAGGGCAACGCGGGCGTCGCCGCGGCGCTGCGCCCCACCGACCCGGCGCTGCTGCACTACCGCTCCGGAGCCTTCTACGCCGCCCGCGCCGCCCAGCTCGCCGAGGGCAAGGTCGACGCCATCCGCGACGTGCTGCGCGGCATCGTGGCCAGCGCCGCCGAACCCATCGCGGGCGGGCGGCACAAGGTGTTCGGCAGCACCGACCTCAACATCATCCCGACGACCTCGACCATCGCCTCGCACCTGCCCCGCGCGGTCGGGCTGGCATTCGCCGTCGAGCGCTCCCGGCAGGGCCTGGACGCCCGGCGGGGCCGGCACGCCGCAGAGGACGGCGGGCCCGCGCTGGTGCCGCCCGCCTGGCCTCGCGACGCCGTCGTGCTGTGCTCGTTCGGCGACGCCTCGGTCAACCACGCCAGCGCCGTCGCCGCCTTCAACACCGCGGGCTGGTCCGACTTCACCGGGCTGCGGCTGCCGCTGCTGTTCGTGTGCGAGGACAACGGCCTGGGCATCAGCGTGCGCTCGCCCGCCGGCTGGGTCGGCGAGACCCTGCGCGCGCGGCCCGGCCTGCGCTACTTCCACGCCGACGGCTGCGACCTCGCCGACACGTACGCCGTGTCCCGCTCCGCCGTCTCCTGGGTGCGCCGCCACCGCCGCCCCGCCGTGCTGCACCTGCGCACCGTACGGCTGATGGGCCACGCCGGGGCCGACGCCGAGCTGGCCTACCGGACCACCGCCGAGATCGAGCACGACCTGGCCCTGGACCCGCTGCTGCGCACCGCGCGGCTGCTCGTCGACGCCGGGCAGGCCAGCCCGATGGAACTGCTCAGCCGGTACGACGAGATCGGCTGGCGGGTGCAGCAGGCCGCCGCCGGAGTGCGCGACGAGCCGAAGCTCGCCTCCGCTGCCGAGGTCGTCGCCCCGCTGGCCCCCCGCCGCCCGCTGCGCGTCGCCAAGACCATCGCGGCGGCCGGGGAACGCGCCGCCGGGGCCGCGCTCGCCGAGCGCCACCGCATCTTCGGCGGCAAGCTCCCTGAGCAGACCGGCCCGCAGACGCTCGCCCAGGCCGTCAACGCCACCCTGGCCGACCTCATGATCAGCCACCCGCAGGCCATGGTCTTCGGCGAGGACGTGGCCCGCAAGGGCGGCGTCTACGGGGTCACCAAGGGCCTGCGCGACCGCTTCGGCCCCGCCAGGGTCTTCGACACCCTGCTCGACGAGACGTCCATCCTCGGCCTCGGGCTCGGCGCCGGGCTGGGCGGGCTGCTGCCCATCCCCGAGATCCAGTACCTGGCGTACCTGCACAACGCCGAGGACCAGCTGCGCGGCGAGGCGGCCAGCATGCGCTTCTTCTCGCAGGGGGCGTACCGCAACCCGATGGTCGTGCGCATCGCCGGGCTGGCGTACCAGAAGGGCTTCGGCGGGCACTTCCACAACGACCACTCGGTGGCCGTGCTGCGCGACATCCCCGGCCTGGTCGTGGCCGTGCCCTCGCGCGCCGACGACGCCGCCGCGATGCTGCGCACCTGCGTCGCCGCCGCCGAGGTCGACGGCACGGTCAGCGTGTTCCTGGAGCCCATCGCCCTCTACCACACCCGCGACCTGCACACCGACGGCGACGGCGGCTGGCTGAGCCCGTACGCCGCGCCGGACCGCTGGGCCGACACCCACGTGCCCGTGGGCCGCGCCCGCAGCCACTCCTACGGGGCCGGGGACCGGCTCACCGTGCTCACCTTCGGCAACGGCGTACGCATGTCCCTGCGTGTCGCCGCGCGGCTGGCCGAGGAGGGCCACGGCTGCCGCGTCGTGGACCTGCGCTGGCTCGCCCCGCTGCCGCTCGCCGACATCGTGCGCGAGGCCGGGGCCACCGGCCGCGTCCTGGTCGTCGACGAGACCCGCCGCTCCGGCGGCGTCGGCGAGGGCGTGCTCGCCGCGCTCGTCGACGCCGGCTACGTCGGCCTGGCCCGCCGCGTCGCCGCCGTGGACACCTTCCTGCCGCTGGGCCCCGCCGCCGACCACGTCCTGGTCGGCGAGGACGCCATCGAACGCGCCGCCCGCGCCCTCCTGGCCGCCTGAACGGGCAGTAGGGCCAAGATCACTCGATTTGCCCGACATGTGGGCGAAAACCGGAGCAAGATACGCATAGGTGCCGGGCAAGTCGGATGACCTTGGGCGGATGCGGTCCCCGCGCCGCCCCCGGCAGCGCCTGAGCCGCGTTTTTGGCGACCCGCCGAGGCCGCCACTTGCGCTGGACGCTAGAACTGTGTGGACTACCCGCAGTCGGCTGTGACGCCGACGACAATAATCGAGTGACCCCGCAGCGAACCGCGGGTGTCCGGAAAACGAAGAGGAGGCACAAGACAGTGAGCGCGACCGCAGGTCAGGCCGCCGAGGGCGTACGCAGCCTGGCGGACCGGTTCGGCATCGAGCCGGACATGGTGGTCATGGAGATGGGGTACGACGACGACGTCGACCACGAGCTCCGTGACGCCCTGGCCGACGCATGCGGATCTGATCTGGTTGACGAGGACACCGACGAGGTCGTCGACGCGGTGCTGGTGTGGTACCGCGAGGACGACGGTGACCTGTTCGAACTGCTTACCGACGCCATCTCCCCGCTCGCCGAGAGCGGCGTGGTGTGGCTGCTGACCCCGAAGTCGGGCCGGCCCGGGCACGTCGAGCCCAGTGAAATCGCCGAGGTGGCACCCACCGCGGGACTCTCCCAGACTTCCACCCTCAGCGCCGGCAAGGACTGGAGCGCGGCGCGGCTGGTGGCACCGAAGGCGGCACGCGCGTCCAAGCGCTGAACCCCGCCGCGGTCCTTCGAGCGGCCTGCCCCGACCGGCAGGCCGCCAGGGAAACCTGCGACCATGGAACCCATGCCGATCGAGGTGGGCGCGGCGGCGCCGGATTTCGTGCTGAAGGACCAGAACAATCAGGAAGTACGGCTGTCCGACTTCCGGGGCGCGAAGAACGTGCTTCTGGTGTTCTACCCGCTCGCCTTCACGCGCACCTGCCAGGGCGAGCTGTGCGAGATCCGGGACAACCTCAACGACTTCGTCAACGAGGACACTCAGGTGCTGTCGATCAGCGTCGACTCGGTGTTCGCGCACAAGGTGTGGGCCGGTGAGCAGGGGTACGAGTTCCCGCTGCTCGCCGACTTCTGGCCGCACGGGGCCGTGGCCCAGGCGTACGGGGTCTTCAACGAGGACCGGGGGTACGCCAACCGGGGGACGTTCGTCGTCGACAAGGCGGGGGTCGTCCGGTACGCGGAGATGAACCTGCCCGGTGACGCGCGTGACCAGGAGGCGTGGCGCAAGGCGCTCGGGGCGCTCTGAGCCGTAAGTCCGGTGAGGGCGGGGTCGGCGGTCAGGTAGGATGTGCCGGTTCGTGTCGGCGCAGGCCGAAGCGGGCGTGTAGCTCAGCGGGAGAGCATCCGCCTTACAAGCGGAGGGTCGCAGGTTCGAACCCTGCCACGCCCACAGTCCAGGAGCAGGCATTTCGCCTGCTCCTGCTGTTCTCGTGATCGTCAGCGCGGGCAGACCTTCGCCGCCGGTGACCGCTGTAGACCCTGGATTGCCGCCGCTAGTTGCACGGATGTTGCACGCAAGATCGACCCGGTGTGGTCGGTACGGCCTGCGGCTTAGGAAGGGGCTCGTCCTAACCGAAACAATCTGTCGGCAACCTGCGCAAACGCGCGCCTCCTCGCGTCGTCGCCGCTAGATCATTCCGTGAATGTTCCGCGCGCCCGCCCGCGGGTTCAGCGGAGACGCACCCGCCCCAAGATCACGCTATCGAGCCACGCCGATGATTGCTACTAGTGGTAGCACCAGGAGAATGATCGTGCTCCACCGCGGCCTCCGCGTTACCGGCCGGCAGGCATTAGGGGCTTCGACGACGGCCGCCAACAGCTCGTCCAGTTCCGTATTGTTCTTTCGGAACAGTCCCGGAAGCTCCCGCTTGACCGTTCCACCACCCTCACATTCGCGAAGGACGACATAGGCGGTATGCGAGAACGCGCTGACCTCCGTCGACATGATCCTGCTCCGGGGGATGGACAGCTCCGTCACGGCACCCAGCACCTTCACGCGTTCCGGCAGAACGACCACGCGCCGAGCCACGCCGAAAACGCCGATCAGCGCAAGTACCGGCCCGAAGACGGCGACCAACATCAGGACGTTGTCGGTAGTCAGCGGCCACCCCAGGTAGCCCGCGACGGCTAGCCCAATCACAAATGGTCCGCCGTAGATGATCGCCCACGGCTCGATCTGACAGACCACAGCGCGATCAGACTGCCGAACGACCGGGCGGCGCGATTCCGCCCGTCTTGCACGGAATCCACGCCCCCAGCGGGCGAACAGCACCCCGGCACCGAGCCAGAGCAGGTACGGCGCGAGAGCAAGAACGATGTCGCTGGTGTAGGCGTCACCGGCCGCCACACGAGCGTGCGTTCGGATGATCGAGATCCGCACCTCATCACCCTTCCGCAATGCGCTGGATGGCCAAGCCAGCGTGAGCCAGAACTGCTCACATCGCGCCTCGGCACAGGCCTCGACCTCGACGAAGTAAGAGCTGCCGTCAGCGCCGTAGCGCCCTGGGAGGCCGATGGTGTCCACAACTCGCGCGGGGACGCGCTCACCCTCACGTACGACGGTGTTGACCCTTGCCGAAGCCAGGCCAAGCGCCGTCGCGCCGAGTATGGCGAGCAGCACCGCGAGATAGCCGGACGTCTGCCATCGCCTGATCACGTCGTTTGTTCTCCTCACGCCGCCGTGCAGTCCAGACCTCGCCGACGCCGGTACCAGGCATGATCTCCAAAACCAGCAGCACGGGTCAAGCTGCGCTCCAGTGCGCGACCACCAGCAACGGCCTGAAAGGGCGAGCCTCAATGCCTCGTCAAACGGGTCGCACGGCTCGCAGGCGGTTCAAGGTTCGCCGGCACCCATCCAAACCCTGAACCTACGGATTACTGGCGGCAAGGTCGGTAGCGCCTTCTGACGAGGTCCACGGACCGAAGACGGTCGAACACGGATGAGTGGGGGCAACGGCGTTGCTGTACGTACCTGCTGTACAGCAACGGCAGCGATCGGTTATCCCTCGGTGGTCGAGGTAACGGCCTGTTCCATCGCTCTAGCGGAGCCGGGATAGTTGGCAGGTTTGAAGCTGCCGACAGCGATTCCGGCGGCGCGCAAGCGATCTAGGCGAGACTTAAAGTGCACCAAAGCCCAGGGTCGATCGTCGCCGAAAGTGAGTGGTCGATCGCGCATCGTTGTTCGCCTCGCACGATTGCTGCTATCCAAGGCGAAGTAGGACGTGTGTTGGCCAAACCACGAGTCGTGATCCAACGCGCTGACCGGCAACTAATTCCAAGACGGGCGCTCCGTGAGTGGGATCAACGCCGATGACAACTCCGACGGCATCCCGATCCAGGCCGAACGGAAGCGGATCGATGGCAACCGTGTCACCGATTCGGAAGCTGCTGCCATCTTCGGCGAGCCAGAACGTCGGGCTCGCCATTATGCGTGCTCGGACTCGCGCAGGTGACGGCTGATGACCCGTATGACGGCAGTCGAGGTATTCCAGGAGACCGAACGGGACACCGCTTTCGGGTCGTAGAGGATGCGGTCGACTTCGGTCATCTCCTGCGTGTCCTCGTCGGCCCAGAGTGGTCGATCGGCACTCTCGATGGCAGTCATTGAACTCCCCTGAAACAGCACATACCGTTGGGATGGGGCCCGAGGCGGTCGGCGGTGCGAGCGCGACCACTCCGAGCTGTATTCAGCCTCGGGGTCGGACGGCGAGCACTGAAGACCCTGACCGTCTACGCCCGTCTACGGAAAGCTGTGATGTGACCAGCGAGTTCGGTGAAGTCATGAAGGTTCTGCGCGAGTCCGCCGGCCTGAGCTTGTTCGGGCTCGCGAAACGAATCACCTGGAGCAAGGCGGCGGTCGGCCACGCGGAGAGCGGGCTCCGCGCGCCGACTCCCGAACTGGCGCGTGCCATCGACAGGGCGCTTGGGGCGAACGGCGTGCTCATCGCGGTGGCCGCGACGATGCGAACTCGGCGACGTAACGTGAGCGATGTGGACCGCCGTGATCTGCTGAGGTTGCTGGCGTCGACGGGTGTCGCTACAGCTGCGGAACTTGGCGACAGCGAGGTACCCGGTCGACTCGGCGGGACCGATGTCGCCCGAGCGCTGGAGCGCACGAAGCGGCTGCGGCGACTGGACGACTCGCTGGGTGGCGCTGACACCTACGGATTGTTCCTGGCGGAGGTACGTTCAACCGAAGCGACGTTGGTCGGCGGCAGCTTGAGCGGCAGTGTCCGACGCCAGTTACTCGCGGTGCTGGCCGAGCAGGCACAGCTTGCAGGTTGGGCGGCGTTCGACGCTGGTTGGAGCGACAAGTCGACGCGACTCTTCGCGATGAGCCGTCAGGCGGCATTGGAGGCGGAGGAGCCGGCGCTGGTGGCCAATGCGATGGCTCTCGACGCATACCAGCGGGCGTTCAGCGGCCGGGTCGATGTGGCATTGGCGCGAGCGTCCTGCGCCGCATTGACCGATGCGGTTCCCGGACTGGTCAGGGCGCTCGTGTTCGACCGAGCTGCCTGGTCACACGCGGTTGCGGGCGATGCGGACCAAGCCGAGGCGGCGCTGGCCGAGGCGGCGGCAGCGGTGGAGTCAGCTGTCGGCTCGCCCGAACCCGATTGGGCCGCATGGGTGGATGCCCACGAGATCGATATAATGACGGGCCGGTGCTGGTCGGTGCTGGGCCGACCTCTCCGGGCGGTGGCGCCGCTGGAGAGCGCGTTGAGCGTGTTCCCTGACGCATACGCCCGGGACAAGGCTCTTTACCTGCTCGCCCTGGCCGAGGCGTACCTACACGGTCGAGAGCTGGAGCTTGCCGCGCAGACCATCCGACAAGCGCACATGTTGACGAAGGGTGTGGCGTCGGATCGTCCACGGCATCGGCTGAACACGACCCTGACTCTGGCCGCGCCGTTCGCGACGGTGAAGCCCTTCAAGGAGCTTCACGAACACATCGCCGGGACCTCGACTATTCCGCGTTGACCGCGGTGCGCGCCCATGCGATGCACGCGGGCGCGGCCGCGGTCATGGCCACGGCGGTGATCTGAGGGTTCTGCCAAGGATGATGCGCTGCGAGGTACTTCTCGACCTCGGAGTACCGGTCCTCGGTGGTGATGAACACGGCCTGCCACTCCTCGCCGGTGCCGTACTCGCCGAGGTGCCAGAACACCGACGTCACAGGGCCGACTACCTGTGCGGACGCGGCCAGTCTGGCCTGCACCACCGCACCGGCGAGCGCGACCGCGTCGTCACGATGTTCCGTTGCCGTGGTCACCTGAATCAGCCCGGTCATGCCGACAGCCTCTCATTTCGGCTTCCTCCCGGATACTTCGCCGGGCAGCCATATTCGAGCCGGCCCGCGTTGCTCGGGCTGTTCGCCAGGTTGCTGCTCCCCGACGACGTGATGTACGACGTGATCCAGACCGTGCCCGCATGGCTGGCCCCCGGCCGGCGACGCAGGGCTGGATCGGGTTCGCGCGCGAGGAACTCTCACTGCACCCCTGGCTGAACTTCTACGTCCAGGACGGCCACCCGTACGTGGCTGAACCCGGAGGCGTGGTGCAACCGCTGGCCGAATCCGCGCCGCCCTTCACCCTCCGCCAGACCACCGACTGACATTCCGCCGCCACGCGCCGTGCCAGACTCTCGCAGTGCGAGAGGAAACGGGAGATCAGCTGACTGCCGACGAACTGGTGCCGACTCCGGGCGGCCGGTGGAGCGGCCTGCTGTTCGACAATCCGAAACTAGGCATCAGCCCGTATCTGAGCTGGAGTTTTTACTTTCCCTACGCGGACGTGGAACGCGAATACGGAGCAAGCACTGTTTCGCTCAGCCTTGACTGGATCACCCTCGCGCCTGCGACTTGGCGCGACATGGCTGGCCAAGGTGTGAACAGCGCGCAGGTCGCGGGCCTTGCCGAGGCGAGCGTCTACTTCTTCCAGCACCACAGCTACGACAACGCAGAACTCCAGGTTGTCGAACAGCGCGGCACGCAGGTCCACGTCACCACCACTGTCTCCGGTGATCTCGACGGACTCGGTGTCGATCCCATCGGTGCCGAGCGCTGGCTGAGTTTCAGCGGTATCCGCGTGTCTGTCAGCTCAGTGCGGTCCGTGGCGGAGGCTTCGACCCGGCTCGGTGAGTTCATCGACGTCGCGGGCCTGTCATGTGTACCCGGTGTCGTGGCGGGCAGCTTCGTGTTCCGCCCCGTGAACTGAGACGGCCGTTGCGAGGCTGGGTTTGCCTTCCGCCAGGATTCCGCCGGACGAGTTCGCGACCAAGAGGCCGGAAGCGGCTGCTGCTGTATGCCGGGTGGGCCCGGTTGACGCCGGGCACCATGTCTTCACCTGGTGCCCGGCGTGGAGTGCCGGATCAGCAGAAGTCGGTGCCGCCCTCGTAGCTGGACTTCAGGTAGGCGGCGTCGCCGGCGATCATGGCGAATACCTTCTTGTTCTGGTCGAGGTCGAACAGGATGCCCCGTCCGGACGTCGTGGTGACCAGGTACGCCGCGCCGCCGTTCAGTTCCTTGCCGAGGTTGCCGTAGATCGACGAGACGGCGGCCAGCGTCATGCCGAGGCGGGCGCCGGACGGCGTCGGGATGGTCTTGGACCGGTTGACCACCAGGTACAGCTCGCCGTCGGGCCGGAACTGCAGCTGGACGTCCTTCCACACGCCGGTGCCGCTGGCGGTGGTGTTCACCGGGCAGGTCTCCGCGCCGGTGGCGACCTTGTCGAGGAGCCCGCCCGCCTTCAGCGCCTCCAGGTTCCCGCCGATCGTGTACGGGCCCGCGCCGTCGACGGTGAAGTTGATCGCGGGGGACGGCGACGGCGACGCTGCCGGGCTCGTCTCCGCGCTGGGGGAGGCCGCCGCGGACACGCTGGTCTGCGCGCTCGGCGCGGGCGTGGTCGGGGCGGGGTCGTCGTCGCCGCAGCCGGCGAGAACGGCGACGGTGAGCACGGGAAGCAGAGCGAGACAGGCACGACGCAGCATGATCTGTAGTGGAGCGGATCGCGGATCGGCGCGCTATCAGCAAACCGACTCACGTTTCAGCCCACACGCACATCGATCCGAACGGCCGATCCCACCCGATCCCGTCGTCCCGGCGTGCAGTTTCAGGGAAACTGCGCCTTCGCGGCCGCGCGTTGCCGCACTTTCCTTGAAAGTGCACGCCGCGGCGGCGAGCGGGCGTCAGCGGGTCGGGCGGAGTTGGAGAGTGTGGGAGGCGTGGCGGGCTTTGGTGGCCAGGTAGCCGGCGTTGGCGGGGGACAGGTGCACCTCCGTCGGGACGCGCTCGGTCACCGCCACGCCCAGGCGGGTGAGCTGCTCGGCCTTGTCGGGGTTGTTGGAGAGCAGCGCGACCCGGGTCACGTCGAGGGCGCGGAGCATCTGCGCGGCGACGGTGTAGTCGCGGGCGTCCTCGTCGTGGCCGAGGGCGAGGTTCGCCTCGTAGGTGTCCAGGCCGGTGTCCTGCAGCGCGTACGCCTCCATCTTGGCGTACAGGCCGATGCCCCGGCCTTCCTGCCGCAGGTAGAGCAGGTAGCCGCCGGCGACGGTGATGCGTTCGGCGGCTTCGCGCAGCTGCGGGCCGCAGTCGCAGCGCTGGCTGCCGAACACGTCGCCGGTCAGGCACTCGCTGTGCGGGCGGACCAGCGGCACGGGCAGGTCGTCGGCGTCGCGGCGCAGGGTGGTGGCGTGGTCGCCGAGGCCGAGCGCGAGGTGTTCGCGGCCGTCGACGAGGCCGGTGAAGGTGACGACCCGGGCCGTGGTCGTGTAGCCGTCGGGGAACCGCAGCGGCACCTGGACCTGGGTGCGCACCGTCGCCGGCGGCGGCACGGCGGTCACCGGTCGCCCTGCTCGGCGCTGTCGAACCGGGGCGACAGCGCGTACCGCAGCAGCACCACGTCCCCGATCTGCCGCACGTCGGCCAGTTTGGCGCGGCGGCCCGGGTGGAACGGGAAGTCGCCGTCGTTGACGAAGCGGCTGGCCCGCGAGTCGCCGACGAAGAACGGGGCCACCACCAGGTGCAGCTCGTCGGCGAGGTCGGCGGTGAGGAACTGGGTGTGGATGGTGCCGCCGCCCTCCACCATCAGCCGCTCGACGCCGCGCTCGTACAGGTCCTCGGTGACCTGGCGCAGGTCCACGGGCAGGCCGCCGTCGACCACGGTGGCGACGTCGCCGAGCAGGGCGCGGGCGTGCTCGACGCGCGGGCTGGCGCAGTACACGATCTTCTCGGCGTCGCCGGCGGTGAAGAAGGCGGCCCCGGGGTCGAGTTTGGCCTTCTCGGTGACGGTGACCTTGATCGGGCACTCCGGCACGCCGCGGGCCGTCCGGGCGTCGCGGCGGGCCTGGGTGCGCACCATCAGCCGCGGGTTGTCCCGGCGTACGGTGCGCGCGCCGACCAGGATCGCGTCGCAGGAGGCGCGGACCGCGTCGACGCGGTCGAAGTCGGCGGCGTTGGACAGCAGCAGCCGCTCGTCGGTCGCGCCGTCGAGGTAGCCGTCGATCGACATGCTGCAACTGAGCAGGACGTACGGGCGCTCACGCATGCTGTCCACTCCGACTCTTGGTGCGTGCCAGCAGGACGGCGGCCCCGGGCAGCGCGGCGACCAGGCCGAGCACGCCGTAGGTGACGGCGGCGGCGACGCCCTGCGTGGAGGTCATCCCGGCGGCGGCGAACGCCCAGGCGGCGACGCCTTCGCGGGGGCCCCAGCCGGCGACGTTCAGCGGCAGCGCCATGGCCAGCAGCGCGAGTTGCGTCAGCGGCACCAGCAGCGTCACCGGGGCGTGGGCGCCCGCGGTGCGGGCGGCGATCACGAACATGACGAGCTGTCCGGTCACGACGACCGCGGAGGCCAGGCCGATGCCGACCCAGCGGCGGCGGGTGACCAGGACCTCCCGGACATCGGTGTACGCGGTGCGCAGCGCCGCCGCCCAGCGGGCCGTCCGGCCCCGGGCCAGCGCCCGCAGCGCCAGCGCGACGGCCAGCCCGGTCGCCGCGACGGCCGCGACGACCAGCGGCATGCGGTCGCGCACCGGGGACGGCAGCACCAGCAGCAACAGCAGCGAGGCGGTGATCTGCACGGTCAGCCCGATGGTGCGCTCCAGCACCACGGCCCGCACCGCGAGGCGCACGTCGCTGATGTCCAGGCCGTGCCGCACCGCGCGGTGCACGTCGCCGACCACGCCGCCGGGCAGCGTCGTGTTGAGGAACAGCGAGCGGTAGTACGCCTTGACGGCCCGCCCCAGCGGCAGCCGCACGCCGAGGCCCTCGGCGACCAGGCTCCACCGCCACGCGCAGGCGACCGTGCTCAGCGCGCCGAGCCCGAGCGCGGCCAGCAGCGCCTGCCGGTCGAGCAGGCGTACCCCGTCGAGGAAGGGCCCGGTCCCCACCTGCCACACCAGCAGCGCGAGGATGAGCACTCCCGCGATCGCGCGCGCCCAGGCCCCGAGCCGGACCGCGGGCGGCGGGGGGACCTCTGTCACGGCACCGTGCAACGCGCTCTCCTGTTCAGACACTTCATCCTTCCTAGAGGTACCGTCCCCGCGTGTCTGTGGATTTATACACACAGCGCCGTCAACGGGCCAGCGGACCGGACCCTTCCACCCGGGAGAGCACCGCAGCGACCTGGTCAGCGGTCCGGGTCCAGCCGGTGAGGCCGGCGCGCCGGGCGCGGGCCGCGTGCCGGAGCCGGTCGCGCAGGTCGGGGTCGGTGAGCCAGCCGCGCAGCGCCGTGGCGAGCGCCGGGCCGCCGGGCGGGACGAGCAGGCCGGGCAGCCGGCCGCCGGGGGCCGTGCCCAGCGCCTCGGGCAGCCCCTGCACGTCGTGGGCCAGCACCGGGATGCCCCGGGCCAGCGCTTCGGTGACGACCATGCCATAGCTCTCCCCGCGCGAGGGCAGCACGAGCAGGTCCGCGGCGCGGTACGCGGCGGCCAGTTCGTCGCCCAGGCGCACGCCCGAGAACGTGATCCGATCGGCTACCGGATGTGCCCGCAGCCGGGCCGCGTACGCCGGGTCGCGGTCGGGCGAGCCGACGAACACGCAGCTCCAGGGTAGCTCGGTGAGCGTGGCCAGGGCGTCGAGAAGCAGGTGGTGGCCCTTGTGCGGGGCGAGCGCGGCGACGCAGAGCAGGCGGTTGCCGGCCGGTGAGCCGGGGGAGACCGGAGCGGGGTCCACGCCGGGTGGGGCGGCGTGGACGAGGGCGGGCGGCAGGGCGTACGCCTCGACGGCCCGCTCGCGGCACCACCGGCTGGTGGTGACGACGGCGGCCGCGCCCCGCAGCACCCTGGCCTCGCCGGGCCGCAGGCCCGCGTCGGTGTCCCCGAACAGCATGTGGGCCAGCACGACGAGCCGCAGCCGCGGCGCGCCCGCGGCGAGCACGTCGGGCGCGGCGACGGCGACCAGGCCGTCGAGCAGCACCACCGCGCCGTCGGGCAGCGCCGCGAGCGCGTCGGCGAGCCCGGCCAGGTCGGCTGCGGCCGGATACGGCCACGAGCCGAGTACCGGGTGCTCGCACACCGTCCAGCCGGCCGCGGCCAGCCCGTCACAGACCCGCCGGTCGTAGGCGTTGCCGCCGCTGGGAAGTGCGGGATCGTCGACGCCGCCCGGCAGCACGACGTGCACGGTGCTCACCCGCCGGACCGCCGGGCGGCTATTCCGGATCTTGTGCACTTCGTGTCGCTCCGGCAGCACGAAGTGCACAAGATCCGGGAGGCGCGTGGCCGGATCCGGCTCACAGGGGCCGCTCGTACGAGGCCCAGGCGATGTGCGACTCGTGCAGGGTGACCGTGATGCCGGCCAGGCCGCGGGCGTTCTCGCCGAACGCGCCCGCGTGTACCCGGGCGGCCAGCCGGTCCGCGATGACCTGGGCGAGCTTCTCGGTCGTGGTGTTGACGCCCGCGAAGGCGGGGTCGTCGTCGAGGTTGCGCAGGTTCAGCGCGCCGACGACGGCGTTGAGCTCCTGCGACGCGGCGGCGATGTCGACCACGATGTCGTCGGGGTCCAGCTCGGCCCGCCTGAACGTCGCGTCGACGACGAACGTCGCGCCGTGCAGGCGCTGGGCCGGGCCGAAGACCTCGCCCCGGAAGCTGTGGGCGATCATCATGTGGTCGCGGACCGTCACGCTGAACATGGGGTTCACTCTCCGTCGTAGCTGATGGTGTGGCACAGGGCGGGCAGGGTGCCGTCGGCGAGGCCGGCCAGCACCTCGGGCAGCCGGTCGAACGCCGACTCGCCGGACAGCAGCGCGTCGAAGGCCGGGTCGCGCAGCAGGTCCAGGGCGATGGCGAGCCGGTCGGTGAAGGAGCGCCGCGCGGCGCGGGCCGGGGAGACCGTGCCGACCTGGCTGCCGCGGATGGTCAGCCGTCCGGAGTGGAAGGCGCCGCCCAGCGACAGGCCGATCTCGCGGTCGCCGTACCAGCTCAGCTCGACGACGGTGCCCTCCGGGGCCAGCAGGTCCAGCGCGCGCTGCAGCCCCGCGCCGGTTGCGGAGGCGTGGAAGACCAGGTCGTTGCCGCCCTCGGCGGCTTCGGGCGAGGTGAACGCGACGCCGAGCGCCGCCGCGACCGCGGCCCGCGCCGGGTTCGTGTCCACCAGCTGCACCGACACCCCGGGGAAGCGCGCCAGCAGCGCCGCGACGCAGCAGCCGACCATGCCCGCGCCCAGCACCGCGATCCGGTCGCCGACCAGCGGCGGGCCGTCCCACAGCGCGTTGACCGCGGTCTCCACGGTGCCCGCGAGCACGGCCCGGCGCGCGGGCACGCCGTCGGGCACCGGCACCACCGCGCCCGCGGGCACCACGTAGCGGGTCTGGTGCGGGTACAGGCAGAACACGGTGCGGCCGAGCAGCTCGGGCGGACCCTGCTCGACGACGCCGACGCTGAGGTAGCCGTACTTCACCGGCCCGGGGAAGTCGCCCTCCTGGAACGGGGCACGCATCACGGCGTACTGGCCCGGTGGCACCTCGCCGCGGAACACCAGCGTCTCGGTGCCCCGGCTCAGACCGGAGTGGAGGGTGCGCACCAGCACCTCGTCCGGTCCCGGATCGGGCAGCGCCACGGGACGGATCTCGCCCGCGCCGGGCGCGGCGGTCCAGAAGGCGCGCGCGTAGGATGCCATCGGCTTCCTCTCCTCGGATCAAGGTCGAACCTAACGGAGGTACGGTGCCGCCGGTAAGGCCGGGCCCCGTGATCGGGCTGTGCGTCCAGTTCGCCATGCTCGCGCTGCTGTCGGCGGCGGTCGGCCTCGGACACGCCGGATGGGCGGCCGGGATCGCCTACGCCGTCGGGTTGTGCGTGCTGCTCACCCGGGCGATGCGCACCGCCGGGCTGGTCGCGTTCGGACCGGCCGACCTGGTCACGCTGACGCGTGCGGCGCTGGCCGGGTGCGTCACCGCGCTGACCGCGGCCTCGTTCACCGGCGACATCCGGGTGCCGGTGCTGGTCGGGATCACGGTGGTGGCGCTGGTGCTCGACGCGGTCGACGGCAAGGTCGCCCGGCGCACCGGCACCGAGACGGCGTTCGGCGCGCGGTTCGACATGGAGGTCGACGCGTTCCTCATCCTGGTGCTGAGCTGCTACGCCGCCCCGTCGGCGGGGTGGTGGGTGCTCGCGATCGGCGCGATGCGCTACGTCTACGTCGTGGCCACCTGGGTGCTGCCGTGGCTGCGCGGGCAGCTTTTCCCGCGGTACTGGCGCAAGGTGGTGGCCGCGATCCAGGGCATCGTGCTGGCGGCCGCAGCCGCAGAGGTGCTGCCCCGGCCGGTGGTGCTCGTCGCGCTCGCGGGCGCGCTCGCGCTGCTCACCGAGTCCTTCGGCCGCGACGTGGTCTACCTGTGGCGGCGGCGCGCGGTCGCGGTCCGGCCTGACCCGGCGCTGGTCGGCGCGCCGGCACCCGCGGTCGCCGCCGCTCGCGGCGATCGGGCCTGAGGCCCGCCCCCGACCGGGACGGGCCGCCCGCCCGCCGGTGGCTTGATGCGGCTAACGGGTGCGGGCGTAGACGTCGCCGGAGCGGCCGAGGGCGCGGAAGCGCTCGTCCAGCAACCGCACCAGGCCGGCCGCGTCCAGCCACTGCTCGCTGGCGAAGCGCATGGTCTCCACGGGCGCGTAGTTGTACTCGTATCCGCCGAGCCGTTCCACCAGGTCCAGCGCGGTGAGGGCGGCGTCGTGGGCGAACGGCAGGTACTCGAAGGACAGCGCGCGCAGCGGCCGGGACAGCCCGCGCAGCACGTCCGCCTCGAAGCCCTCGACGTCGATCTTGCAGAAGGCCGGCTCGCCGTGCGCCGCGATGAGATCGTCCAAGGTGACCACCTCGACCTCGACCGACCGGTCCCAGCGCACCTCGGCGAAGCGCTCGTCGGCCGCGGTCACCGACTCGATCCACTCGTGCGACAGCGAGGAGACCGTCGGCGTCGCCGACGACAGCGCCAGCGACGCCGTGCCCGCCCGCGCCCCGACCGCGGTGGGCAGGATGGTCACGCCCTGGTCGCGCCCGAAGAACAGCCGCAGCACCCGCAGGCAGTCGGGCTGCGGCTCGATCGCCAGCACCCGCGCCCCGAGCCGCCGCCACGGCCGCACCCGGCTCCCGACATGCGCCCCGACGTCGAAGGCGAGGTCACCCGGCCCGAGGAACTGCGCGTAGAAGCGCCGCATCCGCCGATGCCGACCCGGGATGCCGTGGTACATCACCAGGGACCTGGCCATCCCCCAAGCACGAGCGAGCATGGCCGAGCCTAACCCCCGAACCCACCCCCCACCCCACACCCCGCCCCGAGTTCAAGCAAGGAAGGGCACCTTCACATCGCTATGTGTTGTAGAAGGTGCCCTTCCCAACGCCGCTCCTCGCGGAGCCGGCGTAATGCGGTGGTTGGGGAGGTGGGTGGGGTGGAATCGTGGGGCGGTGATCGAGTTTCCCGACCGGATGCGGCGTACCGCGTTGAGCAAGGGCATGGCGGGCCGGGAGTGGCTGGCGGGGCTGCCGGAGCGGCTCTCGTATGCGTGCGCGGCCTGGGGGCTGACGCCCGGGGAGGCGCTCGACGGCGGGTCGGCCGCGCTGGTGCTCGCGGTGCGCCGGAGCGACGGGACGGACGCGGTGCTGCGGCTGGCTCCGCCGGGTGACGGCTTCGCGGGGCAGGTGCGCACGATCGCCGCGGCGGACGGGCACGGGTACGTCCGGCTGTACGCCCACGATCCGGAACGGGACGCCGCGCTGCTGGAGCCGCTCGGCCCGGCGCTGGGCGCCACCGCGCCCTCGCCCGAGCACACGCTCGACGTGCTGGCCACGACGCTGCGGCAGGCGTGGCTGGTGCCCCGGCCGCCGGACGCGAGCGTGCCGCCCGGCACGGACAAGGCCAGCACGCTGGCCGAGCTGATCATCGAACTGTGGCCGGGGACCGGCCGGCCCTGCCCGGCCGAGGTCGTCGACCGGGCCGTCGGGTACGCCCGCCGCCGCGCGGCCGCGTTCGACCTGGACGGCAGCGTGGTCTGCCACGGGGACCCGCACCCGGACAACGCGCTCGCGGTGCTGTCGCCGAGGCTCGGCGCGGAGTCGGGCTATGTCTTCATCGACCCGGACGGCTTCCTCTGCGACCCGGCCTACGACCTCGGCGTCGCGGTGCGCGGCTGGACGGACGAGGTGCTGGCGGCGGCGGACCCGGTCGGCCTGGTGCGGGGCTACTGCGCGCGGCTGGCGGCGGCCACCGGCGTGGCCGAGCAGGCGATCTGGGAGTGGGGCTTCACCGAGCGCGTGTCGTCGGGGCTCTACATGATCCGGCACGGCGCACCCGACGAGGGCCGCGAGTACCTGGCGTCGGCCGGTCGGCTGCTCGGCTGAGGCGTGTGCCGGGGCTTGTTGGAAAGATCTTGCGTAGGGGCCGTCGTGCCGTTTCGGGCCGGATCCGTTGACTTCATTGAAACTTCTTGTGAACATTGCGGCAAGGTTTCAATGCGGTTTCATCCGCGTACCCCTGTACCGCTGCGCGACGATCCGTCCCCTCGTACGTCCGGAGTGTCCTCATGCAACG
The DNA here is from genome assembly GCF_016862635.1 of Catellatospora coxensis. Taxonomy (GTDB): domain Bacteria; phylum Actinomycetota; class Actinomycetes; order Mycobacteriales; family Micromonosporaceae; genus Catellatospora; species Catellatospora coxensis. Next base: position 51,635 of record NZ_BONI01000001.1, read on the forward strand.
ACGCAGACTTCTCCCCCTGGCGCTCGCGGCGGTCCTCGCCGCGGCGCTGCCGATCCCGGCCGCCGTCCCCGCGGCCGCGGCCCCCTCGGGCAGCAAGGACGTCATCGTCCAGCTCTTCGAGTGGAACTGGCCCTCGGTCGCGGCCGAGTGCACCAACTACCTCGGCCCGCGCGGCTACGGCTACGTGCAGGTCTCCCCGCCCCAGGAGCACGCGCGCGGCCAGCAGTGGTGGGTCGCGTACCAGCCGGTCAGCTACCGGGTCGAGTCCCGCAAGGGCACCCGCGCCCAGTTCCAGTCGATGGTCACCACCTGCCACAACGCGGGTGTGAAGGTCATCGTGGACGCGGTGGTCAACCACATGACCGGGGTGGGCTCGGGCGCCGGCTGGGCCGGCTCGACCTACACGTCGTACACCTACCCGGGCATCTACCAGACGCAGGACTTCCACCACTGCGGCCGCAACGGCAACGACGACATCGTCAACTACGGCGACCGGTACGAGGTGCAGAACTGCGAGCTGGTCAACCTCGCCGACCTCAAGACCGAGAGCGACTACGTCCGCACCAAGCTCGCGGGTTACCTCAACGACCTGCTCAGCCTGGGCGTCGACGGGTTCCGGTGGGACGCCAGCAAGCACATGCCCGCGGCCGACATCGCCGCGATCAAGGGCAAGCTGTCCCGCTCGGTGTACCACGTGCAGGAGGTCATCTACGGCGCGGGCGAGCCGGTCCAGCCGACCGAGTACACCGGCAACGGCGACGTGCACGAGTTCCGCTACGGCAAGGACCTGGGCCGGGTGTTCCGCCGCGAGAAGCTCGCCTACCTGGCGAACTTCGGCGAGCCGTGGGGGCACATCGCCACCGCCAAGGCGGCCGTGTTCGTCGACAACCACGACACCCAGCGTGAGGGCGGCGACATCCTCACGTACAAGGACAACGGCATCTACGCGCTGGCCAACGCGTTCATGCTGGCCTGGCCGTACGGTTCGCCCACGGTGATGAGCAGCTACGAGTTCAGCAACAAGGACCAGGGGCCGCCCTCGGACGCCAACGGCAAGACGAACAACAGCACCTGCTTCTCGGGCGGCTGGCGGTGCGAGCACCGCTGGCAGGTCATCGCGAACATGGTCGGCTTCCACAACGCGGTCAAGGGCACCGCGGTCGTCAACTGGTACGACAACGGCAACAACCACATCGCGTTCGGGCGCAGCGGCAAGGGCTACCTGACGATCAACGACGAGGACGGCGCGGTCAACGGGCGGTCGTACCAGACCAACCTGCCGGCGGGCCGGTACTGCGACGTGATCCACGGGGAGAAGAGCGGCACCACCTGCACCGGCCCGGTGATCACGGTGGACGCGAGCGGCTGGTTCGCGGCCAACGTCGCCGCCCACGACGCCATCGCCATCCACGTCAACGCCAAGATCAGCTAGCGTGGTGATCACTCGACTTGCCCGGCACCTGTGCGAAACGTCGCCCAGACACGCACGAGTGCCGGGCAAGTCGAGTGATCTTGAATGCGGCGCGCCGCCGGGCGTGGCACGCTGGGACGCATGGACGATGCGGGCGACCTCGGACTGTTCGGGCCCGGGTCGGTGACCTGGCGGGTGCACGGTGAGCCGGTGCTCTGGGTGGCCGGGGTGCGCTCGCTGTTCCTGCAGGCCCTGCACCCGCGGGCGATCGCCGGGGTGGTGCAGAACTCCAGCTACAAGGTCGAGCCGTGGGGCCGGCTGATGCGCACCGCAGACTACGTCGGCACGGTCATGTTCGGCACCACCGCGCAGGCCCGCGCCGCCGGGCGGCGTATCCGGGGCGTGCACGCCCGCATGCGCGCGGTGGACCGGCACACCGGGGAGGTGTACCGCATCGACGAGCCCGAGCTGCTGCGCTGGGTGCACGTCACCGAGGTGGAGTCGTTCGTGAGCACCGCCCGCCGGGCGGGCCTGGAGCTGAGCGACGCCGACGTCGACGGGTACTACACCGAGCAGCGCCGGGCCGCGCAGCTCGTCGGGCTGGACCCGGCGTCCGTGCCGGGCACCGCGGCGGAGGTCGACGCCTACTACCGGCGGATGCGTCCGGAGCTGGCGCTGACCCGCGAGGCCCTGGACACCCTGTTCTTCCTGATGGCGCCGCCGCTGCCGTGGCGCCTGGGGCTGACGCCGGCCCGGCTGGTCTACACGGGCCTGGCCGCCACGGCGTTCTCGCTGCAACCGGGCTGGGCCCGCCGGATCTACGGCACCCTGGGCCTGCCCACCACCGACCTGTCCGCGTCGGTCTCGGTACGCGCGCTGCGCCTGACCATGCGCGCCCTGCCCGATCGCTTCCTGCACGGCCCCATCTACCGCGACGCCATGGCCCGCGCCGCGGCCGCGGCCTGACCTGCGCCGCCGGCCCCCGGCGGATGGGAAGGGCACCTTCTACAACGCGGAGCGTTGTGAAGGTGCCCTTCCTTACGTCCAGGCGGGGGAGGGGGGTCGGGACTGCTGGGCTTCGGTGGAGACCCGGGGGTCGCCCGAGTGCAGGCCGTGCCACCAGCGGCGGCCGTCGGCGGCGAACGAGGCCAGCGGTACGGGGGAGCCGTCGGCGCGCTCCACGGTCAGCCGCTGGAAGTGGATGTCGCCCTCGATGCAGTACTCCGTGTCGCCGCCCGGCTCCTCGCGGGCGCACTCGCAGAACCAGTACATGCTGTGCGTGGCCGGGCCGGTGCCCGCCAGCATCAGGCTGGCCGTCGCGGGCCAGTCCCGGGTGAGCTCGGGGTCGTCGAGGAAGCGCCAGCCGTACATCGGGTCGGAGCGGCTGACCGAGGCGAGGAACGCGTCGGCGGCGTCGGCGTCGGCCAGCTCGATCGGGTGGCCGTAGTCGCGGCTCGCGGTCCGGGTGCGGTCCCGGCGCAGCAGCACCCGCATCAGGCTGACGCCGGTGAACACCAGGGCGCGGCGGGTGTCCGGGTCGATCGGTCCCTGCTCGGGCATGGCGAGCACGTGCAGCAGCAGGCGCACCGTGCGGGCGGGCCAGTTCACCCGCAAGCCGACCACATCGGACTCGTTGAGCGCCACGTTGCACCCGTCGAGCAGGGAACGATCCTCGAACATGATGACCATCATCGCGGGTGATCGGCCCGTGCGCACCGCCCCGGCTGCCCGGATCGCCCGGCCGGTCAGCCGAACGGGGCGATCCGGTCGGCACGCGCAGAGGTCGCCGTGAACCTCGGATGGACCTAAGGTGGCGGGCATGCGAGTGAGGGGATACGCGCCCGCCACCCCGTGCTGGGCGGAGTACATGACCGCGGACCCGGCCGGTGCCGCGGCGTTCTACAGCGGGTTGTTCGGATGGACGCCGGGCGAGGTGTTCGCGCTCGACGGCCGGGCGGTCGCGGGCCTGCTGCCGGGCGAGCCCGGCCGGCCCGGGAGCTGGCTGTGCTACGTGTCGGCGGTGGCCGCCGAGGACGGCGTGGCGGCGGTGCTGGACGCCGGCGGCTCGGTGCTGGTCCCGGCGCACGACCGCGGCCCGCGCGGACGCGCCGCCCTGGTCGCGGACTCCGCGGGAGCGGTGTTCGGGCTGTGGCAGCGCGGCACGTCCGGTGGCGCCGAGGCGGCCGCCGAGCCGGCCACGATGTGCTGGACCGAGGTCGTGACCTGGGACGAGGCCTCCGCGGTGGAGTTCTACGGCAGGGCGTTCCACTGGTCGGAGCGCAAGAGCGAGATCGCCGAGGGCGTCGACCACATCGAGTGGTTCGTCGACAGCCGTACGGTCGGCGGGCTGTCCGTGATGGACGAGCGCTACCCGGCCGGCACGCCCGCGCACTGGCGGGTCACCTTCGAGGTCGAGGACTGCGCCGCCACCATCGCGCGCTGCCTGGAGCTGGGCGGCGCGGTGCTGACCGGGCCGCTGGACCTGCCGGTGGGGCACTACGCGCTGCTGGCCGACGCGCAGGGCGGCACGTTCGGCGTGATCGAGCTGTCCGACGCGATCCTGGACACCCGGCTGTGACCGGGCAGTCAGAGATTCGGCGGTCCGAGATGTGGAGGTGACCTGGGTGCGCCCCGCGGCGGGGGCGCACCCAGGTCGCCAGGTCACCAGTTCGTGGAGCCCGCGACCGTCGGCCACGGCTTCCACCACGGCTTGATCAGGTAGGCGATGCCGCCCGAGCCGGAGGCCACCGTGCCGTTCGCGCGGTAGCGCTTGGTCCGCAGCCAGATCTGCTCGAACTGTTCACGCGGGTAGATGTTGCGCACCACGTCGTTGCTCGACGACGCCGGGTCGTTGACGATCACGTCGCCGTCGGCGGTGAAGCCGACGATGACGAACAGGTGCCCGGAGGTGCCGTAGCCGGCCCCGTCCAGCTCCTCGGACAGGAACGACTGGCTGGTGATCACCGGGATGCCGGCCTTGATGAAACGCTCCGCCTCGTCGAGCGAGTGCAGCCGGGTGACCTTGGCGTCCAGGCCCGGGAACGACGCGGCGTACGCGGTGTTGAACGGCCAGTTGCCCGCGCCCTGGTACGCGTAGTCGTACGTCATCCGGGCCGCGTGGTCGACCTGCGGGTCGGCGTACGACGGGTCGACCCAGGCGGTGTCCTCGGCCGACGGGCCGCGGCCGTAGTACTCCAGGACCATCGTGGTGGAGGTGGGCGAGCACCAGGCCTCGCCGCCGCCGTCGTACTCCGGGTACTCCCCGATGTGGATGTTCTGCGAGCGGCGCGGCACGGCCAGCTCGGTGCCCCAGGCGATGCCGCCCGCGCTCGGGGTGACGGTGAACCGGTCCGGCACGTTCGAGCTCATCGCGCCGAGCATCCACACCCGCGGCGAGCGCCACTGGTCCGGCGCCCGGTACAGGGTCAGGCGCAGCTGGTACGCATGCAGCAGCACGCCGTTGGCGGCGTCGTCGATGGAGAAGGTGTCGGTCCAGATCGTCGACCAGGGGTCGCCCTGCCGGTTGACCGTGGTGCGCTTGATGTCGCCGTCCCCGGACGCCCAGCGGCCCATCGTGTACCAGGGGGTCTGCCCGCCGGTGTTGTAGGTGCCCTGCATCTCGATCTGGATCCAGGTGCCCGCCGGGGTGTCGGCGTTCCAGGAGGCGACCAGCTCGGTGGCGTCGAAGCCGACCTCGGTCACCGGGGAGGTCCAGGTGCTGTAGTCGTAGCTCTTGGTGACGCTGGTGTACGGGTCGGTGTACTCGGTGGTGCCGGCCGGCCGCAGCATGGTGATGCCGGTGCGGATGCCGGGCAGGGCGAGGGTGCCCTGGTGGGTGCCCTGCCGCCACTCGGTGAAGCGGGACCACTCCTGGAACGTGATCTGCTCGTCGTGCGTGGGCGGCGCGGCTGCGGCGGGCGCGCCGGCGGCGGACAGCGCCGCGAGGCTGAGCGCGGTGAGGCCGGCGACGACGGCCGCCCGCAGGCGTGATCTGGCCATGGGTACTCCGCGGAAGTGATGGGTGGACATTCACCCGCCACTATCGCCGTTGAAGTTAACTTTCGCCAGACCCTAGTTGTCCCGAAGATTTCTTCATCCGGCCCCGGCGGCCGGCGAGAAGAAGCTCAGGCGGCCACATTGGCCACCGACGGCTCCGGCACCTCGTCCTGCTGCTGCCGGCTGCCCGCCTTCTTCTTGCGCCGGCGCAGCAGCCAGCTCACCACGCCGACGAGGCTGGTGACCACGGCCGACCAGGTGCCCCAGTGGGTGACGAGCTGCCACAGGGTGTACGACATGGTCCGGCGCACCTGCACCGACAGCGCCACCTCGTGCGTGATGGTGTGCCCGTTGCTGAGCGGCACCTCCAGATAGGCGGTGAGCAGCAGGTCGTCGGTCGGGTGTTTGGGGTGCACCAGCCAGGTCCACAGCATCTGCACGTCGCTGCCGGTGGTGGCGTTCACCGACTCCGACGGCGTGATCTCCACGTCCTCGGCGTTGCCGCGCAGCGTGGCCTTGACCGTCGGACCGACCTCCACCGGCCCGGCGGCCGTGGTCCGGGTGTCCTTCAGCATCGTGTTGATCTTCTGGGTCAGCTTCTCGCCCTCGCCGACCGCGAGCCCGATCCGCTGCGTCTGCTCGACGTCGAGCACGGCGGGCGACTGCCAGTAGGCCTGCCGCGTGACCAGCTCACGGGCTGCCGTGTCGATGTCCTTGAAGGTCCCCGTGCCGGGTGCGACCTGGCTGGGAGAGGGCTGCTGCTGGGAGTCGCCGTTCCGCTCGGCCCCGCAGCCGGCCAGTACGGCCATGGCGGCCACGGTGGCCACGGCCAGCAGCGCTCGCGTTCCGATGTGCATGGTGACGGCTCCTCCCCGATGAAATCCCGTCACATCATGGCACCCGTCGATAACGCGGAGGTCACCTCAAGGCCGCTGCTCGCGCAAGCTCGACCGCAGCTGCTCGATGCTCTCCTCGGCCAGGCCGGCCCCGGTGAGGTAGGCCCGCACCGAACCGTGCCGCTCGCGCAACTGCGCCAGGAAGGTGCGCATCACCTCGGCCGGAGTGCTCGCCAGGTAGGGCTGCAGCGGGCCCTTGTCCGGCCGGTTCCGGCGCTGCCAGGCCAGGTAGCGCGCCATGCCCTGCTCGGTCAGCTCGTAGTCGGCGGCGATGTCCGCATCGGACACCCCGACCAGCTCCAGCACCAGCGCGACCACCACACCGGTGCGGTCCCGCCCGCCCCAGCAGTGCACCACCGTCGGACCCTGGCCGGCGGCGATCAGCTCGATGGCGCGGGCGATGTCGGCCGCCGCGTGCTCGGCCGTCTCGTGATAACGCGCCAGCAGGAACGCGACCACCCCCGCCTCCGCGGAGTAGTCCTCCGCCCGCCACACCGGGTTGTTCAGCGGCACGTTGTGCCAGTCCTCGCAACACCAGGCCGGGGCGCGGCCGAAGCGCTCCAGCTCCACCGGGTGCCGCAGGTCGATCACGGTACGCACGCCGAACCGCGCGAACCGCTCGCGGTCGGCCTCGCCCAGCGCGGTCAGGGTGTCCGAGCGGAACAGCACACCCCGGCGCACCTCGGCCCCGTGCGTGGTGGCCAGCCCGCCCACGTCCCGGAAGTTGAACAGCGGACTCTCGAAGTCCACCAGCCGCGAGTACTCCGCCTGTTCGCTCACGCTTCGAGCATCCGTTCGCGCAGGCGCTGCACCCGGTCGCGGTGCAGGCCCGCGCCGACCAGGTATTCGGTCACCGAACCGTGGCGGTAGCGCAGCCCGTGCAGCGTCATCAGCATGGCCTCGGCCGGGGTGTACGTGAAGAACGGCGGCGTGGTCGCGTGGTCCTCGTTCGGGAAGGCCGAGCGCACCCACTGGGTGAACATCGGCGCGCTGCGCTCGGTCAGCGCGTAGTCGGCCGCGATCTGGTCGTCGGGCACGCCGAGCAGGTCCAGGGCCAGCGCGACGATCAGGCCGGTGCGGTCCTTGCCGGCCACGCAGTGCACCACGGTCGGGCCGTGCTGCTCGTCGGTGAGCATGCCCACCACCCGGGCGATGTCGGCCCTGCCGTGGTGGGCCAGCTCCAGGTAACGCTCGGAAAGCCAGCGCGCGACGCCGATCTCCGTGGTGTAGGTCGAGTGGTCCCAGAGCGGGTGCTCCAGGTGGTTGTGCCGCCACACCACCTGCGTCCACTCCGGCACCCGGCCCATCGAGGCGACCTCGGCGGGCCGGCGCAGGTCGATCACGGTGCGGACGCCGAGCGCCGTGAACGCGTCGCGGTCCTCGGCGCCCAGTCTGCTGAGCGTGTCCGACCGGTACACCGTGCGGCGGCGTACGGTGCGGCCGTCGGCGGTGGTCAGCCCACCGAGGTCACGGAAGTTGAAGACGGCGGCGAACGCGATGCTGCGCTCAACGGGCGTGGTGGTCACCCCGATACCGTAATCAAGGTCACGTGGCCGGGTGTAGGCCGACCGCGTCACATCCCGGGCGTGTCAGCCGAGTTGCACGGAACGTTTGGCCAGGCCCATCCAGAAGCCGTCGATCACGGTGCGCTGCGAGGCCAGGTCGTCCTCGCCGGCCCCGAGGGTGACGAACAGCGGTGCGAAGTGCTCGGTGCGCGGGTGCGCCATAGCGCCCGACGGGGCCTTGTGCAGGAAGTCGAGCAGCCCGTCGACGTCACCGGCGTCCAGCGCCTGCCGGCCCCAGTCGTCGAACTCGGCCGACCAGCCCTGCACCGGCGCGTCGAAGCCCAGGTGCAGGTACGGCATCGCGGCGCGCAGGTTGTGGGTGAAGAAACCCGAGCCGATGATGAGCACGCCCTCGTCGCGCAGCGGCGCGAGCCTGCGGCCGATCTCCAGCAGGCGCTGCGGGTCCAGGGTCGGCATGGAGATCTGCAGGACCGGGACGTCGGCCTCGGGGAACATCTCGACCAGCGGCACGTACGCGCCGTGGTCCAGGCCCCGGTCCGGCACGTCGGCCACCGGCGTCTGCGGTCCGCGCAGCAGCGCCCGCACCTTCGCGGCCAGCTCGGGCGCGCCCGGCGCCGGGTACTTCACCTCGTAGTAGTGCTGCGCGAAGCCGCCGAAGTCGTAGTAGAGCGGGACCGTGGTGGTCGCGCCGACGGCCAGCGGGGCGTTCTCCCAGTGCGCGGAGACGACCAGGATCGCGGTGGGGCGGGGCAGGCCGCTCGACCAGTCCGCCAGCTGCCGGGTCCACAGCGGGTCGTCGGCCAGCGGAGGAGCGCCATGGCTGAGGTAGAGCGTGGGCATGCGGGTGCTCATACCGACCAGAATACTTGACCATTCAACTAACGTCGAGTGGCCGCCCTCACCCTGACATGCGGAAAGCCCGGCGGGACGTCTCCCGCCGGGCTCCCTTCCGGGTAAAGCCTCGGCCGGCCCCCGGCCGCAACTCTTGAAGAGTTGCGGCGTCAGGGGCCGTCGGAAGGCGCGACTCTTCAAGAGTTGCGCCAGGTGGTCGTCAGGCCGCGAGGGCGGCCTCGGCGTCGAGGGTGACGGCGGCGGCGTGGATGACCGCGGCGATGCGCAGGGCCTCGTGCACGGCCTCGCGGCCGACGCCGGTGCCGATCAGCGTCTTCTCGTGCGACTCCAGGCAGACGCCGCAGCCGGTGATGGCCGAGACGGCCAGGCTCCACAGCTCGAAGTCGGCCTTGTCGACACCCGGGTTGCCGATGATCTGCATGCGCAGCCGGGCCGGCAGCGACTGGTACGCGTCGTCGCCGATCAGGTGCTTGGACCGGTAGTACACGTTGTTCATCGCCATGATCGACGCCGCGCCCTTGGCCGCCTCGATCGCCTCGGGCTTGAGGTGATCGGCCGCCTCGGCTGCGATCTCCCGCAGCACGAACCCGTTGCGAGCGGCGAACGCGCAGGCCAGAGCGGTGCCCCAGAGCTGCTGCGCGGTCAGCGGCGAGGTGCCCAGCACGGCGCCGAGGTTGAGCTTGGTGTCCCGGGCGTACGCCGGCAGCGCCGCCTTGATCGCCTCGATGCCCATCAGGCCGCGGCCAGCAGCTTGCCGGCGTCGAGGGTCTCGCCGCCCTTGTTCCAGTTGCACGGGCACAGCTCGTCGGTCTGCAGGGCGTCGAGCACCCGCAGCACCTCGGCGACGTTGCGGCCGACCGAGCCGGCGGTGACCATCACGAACTGGATCTCATTGTTCGGGTCCACGATGAACGTCGCGCGCTGCGGCACGCCGTCCTCGCCCAGCACGCCCGCCGCCTCGGTCAGCTCGCGCTTGACGTCGGCCAGCATCGGGAAGGGCAGCTCGCGCAGGTCGGGGTGGTTCTTGCGCCAGGCGTGGTGCACGAACTCGTTGTCGACCGACCAGCCCAGCACCTGCGCGTCCCGGTCGGCGAACTCGCCGTTGAGCCGGCCGAACTCGGCGATCTCGGTGGGACATACGAAAGTGAAGTCCTTGGGCCAGGAGAACAGCACCCGCCACTTGCCCTCGTAGGTCTTGTTGGTGATCGTCTCGAACGCCTTGTCGGCGTCCAGCGAGACGCAGGCCGTGAGTTCGTAGGCGGGGAAGTGATCGCCGACGGTGAGCAAAGCAGGTACCTCCTGAACGGTCTTTCTTGAGCCGTTCAAGATTAGGCAGGGCGTGACGACGCGGCGATTACCGGATAATGACATTGTGGCGACCGACACGGGGCCGTCCCGGTGCACCGCGGCGCAGGTCATCGACGTGATCCAGTGCCCGGAGCGCGACACGGCATCTCGAAATGCGGGAGCCTGCTGGTCTGAGGGCCGCAGAAGTGGGACGCTACCGAGCGTGATCCGCCTCGTACTGATTATTGGCACCTAGCGCGCCGGCCGCACCTGGGCAACCAGGCCCCTCGCCGACGCGCAGACCTCCCGCGACCGCGGGGGGTCTTTTGTTTTGCAGCTCCTTCCCGGTTTCACGGTCGGCGCCCCGCAGGCGGGCGCCCGCACAGGAGGTCACACGACATGCAGATCTTCGACACCACGCTGCGCGACGGCGCCCAGCGCGAGGGCATCACCTACTCGGTAGCTGACAAACTCGCGGTGGCGCGCCTGCTCGATCAGTTCGGGGTCGGGTTCATCGAGGGCGGGTGGCCAGGGGCGGTGCCCAAGGACACCGAGTTCTTCGAACGGGCCAGGACCGAGCTGGAGCTGAAGAACGCGCTGCTGGTGGCGTTCGGCTCGACTCGCAAGGCGGGCGTCGCGGCGGCCGAGGACGCGCAGCTCGCGGGCCTGCTCGCGGCGCAGACGCCGGTGGTCTGCCTGGTCGCCAAGTCCGATGTGCGCCACGTCGAGCGGGCGCTGCGCACCACCCGCGAGGAGAACCTCGCCATGGTCGCCGACAGCGTGACCCACCTGCGCTCGCACGGCCGCCGCGTCTTCGTCGACTGCGAGCACTTCTTCGACGGCTTCCGCTTCGACCCCGACTACACCGCCTCGGTGGTGCGTACCGCGCTGGACGCGGGCGCGGAGCGGGTCGTGCTCTGCGACACCAACGGCGGCATGCTGCCCTCGCAGGTGGGCGCCGCCATCGCCGACCTGGTCGCGCGGCTGGGCGTCTCGCCGGAGCTGTTCGGCATGCACGCGCAGAACGACACCGCGTGCGCCGTCGCCAACACCATCGCCGCGGTGGAGGCGGGCGTACGCCACGTGCAGGGCACCGCCAACGGCTACGGGGAACGCCCCGGCAACGCCGACATCTTCGCCGTGGTGGCGAACCTGCAGCTCAAGCTGGGCATGACCGTCCTACCGGACGGCTGCCTCGAACAGATGGCGCACGTCTCGCACGCCATCGCCGAGATCGCCAACATCGCACCCGACTCCCACCAGGCCTACGTCGGGTCCGCGGCCTTCGCCCACAAGGCGGGACTGCACGCGAGCGCGATCAAAGTCGACCCGGCCCTCTACAACCACGTGGACCCGGCCGTGGTCGGCAACGACATGACGATCCTCGTCACCGAGATGGCCGGCCGGGCCAGCATCGAGCTCAAGAGCCGCGAGCTCGGGCTGGACCTGGCCGGCCATCCCGACACGCTGTCCAAGGTGACGCACCGGGTGAAGGAGCTGGAGGCGGCCGGCTGGTCCTTCGAGGCCGCCGACGCGTCCTTCGAGCTGCTGGTGCGCCAGTCCCTGGGGGAGCAGACGACCCCGTTCACGCTGGAGTCGTACCGGGTGATCGTCGAGCACCGCGAGGACGGCGCGGTGGTCAGCGAGGCGACCGTGAAGCTGCGGGTGCGCGGCGAGCGGGTGATCGCCACCGCGGAGGGCAACGGCCCGGTGAACGCGCTGGACCAGGCGCTGCGCCAGGCGCTGGAGCGGCACTTCCCGCAGCTGTCCGGGCTGGAGCTGGCCGACTACAAGGTGCGCATCCTGGCCGGCTCGCACGGCACCGACGCGGTGACGCGGGTGCTGGTGGAGACGGTGGACGTCGACGGGCGCGACTGGACCACGGTCGGCGTGCACGAGAACGTGGTGGAGGCGAGCTGGCGGGCCCTGGTCGACGCGCTGGCGTACGGCGTGGCCGCCGCGGGCGGGGACCGCAAGGTGCGCTCGCGCCGCTGATCCTGTGCGGAACGTCCGCGCTCGGTGACGGCCCGTTGCGTGAATTTTCGGAAGGATACTACGTAGTAACTGCAAGACATGCAAGTTCTTGACATCGACAGACGTGGTTGGCACAGTGCCTGGCATGTCTCGTCGCTTCCCTCGCAACGCCTTCATCCGGGCGTTCACCGTGCTGGTGATGGCGGCCATCGGATCGGTGGCCGCCATCACCGTCGGCGCGTCCCCCGCGTACGCCGACGGCTGCTACACCTGGGGCCGTTCGCTGTCCTCGGGCATGTCCGGAGAGGACGTCCGCCAGTTGCAGATCCGCGTCGCGGGCTGGCCTGGCTACAACAACACCATCGTCATCGACGGCATCTTCGGCGCGGAGACCCGGGACGCGGTGGTCCGCTTCCAGCAGGCGTACGGCCTCGGTGCGGACGGCATCGCCGGCCCGCTGACCTTCAACAAGATCTACGCCCTGCAGGACGACGACTGCACCCCGATCCACTTCAGCTACGCCGAGCTGAACAAGTGCAACACCACCTGGGCCGGCGGCGCTGTCTCGGCCGCCACCGCCAAGGCCAACGCGCTGCGGGCCATGTGGCGCCTGGAGGCGCTGCGCCACGCCCTCGGCGACCAGGCCCTGCGGGTCACCTCCGGCTTCCGCAGCACCGCCTGCAACACCGCCGCGGGCGGCGTCTCCGGCAGCCGCCACCTCTACGGCGACGGCGTCGACCTCGGCTCGGGGCCGCTCTCCCTCTGCGCCATCGGCCGGCAGGCCCGCTACCACGGCTTCACCGGAATCCTCGGCCCCGGCTACCCCGACCACTCCGACCACATCCACACCGACGCCCGCAGCGGCACCCTCTGGTCCGCCTCCCAGTGCTTCTGACCTGACCCACCCCGAGCAAAGGAAGGGCACCTTCACATCGCTATGCGTTGTAGAAGGTGCCCTTCCCATCGCCCCCTGGGGTCCCTGGTGGCGGTTCGGGGGAGGGCCCGGGGTCGCCGGGTGACGGTAGGCTGCGGCGGCAACGCACTCTGGCGGCCCGGCCGCGTCCGACGTGGAGGCACCCCGTGAGCGACAACCCGTACCGGGCACCGAGCCCGCCCGCTCCGCCCGAACCGCCCGCGACGGAGGCGCCCGCCGTCGCCGCGTGGTCCCACCCCTCGCTGGACATCCCGCCCCCGGTCCGGCGACCCGTGCAGGCCCGGCTGGTGTGGCGCGGCATCTTCACGATGCTGGGCGCGCACGCGCTGACCATGGTCGTCGGCGTCGTCGCGGGGCTGCTCTTCGGGCAGCAGAACGACTACGGCCCGGCCGGCGAGGGCAGCGACGAGTCCGTCTTCATGCTGGTCGGCGTCTTCGGGCAGTTCATTCTCGGCATCGTCGCCCTGGTCATGGGCATCGGCGGCGTCGTCGGCAAGGACGGCGGCAAGGGCGCGGGCATCCTCATCGGCTGGGTCGCCGGCATCCCGGCCAGCCTGATCGCCGGCATCGCCCTCACGATCACCCTCGCCAACGCCTGACCAACCGCCCTCGCTCGCCCGCCCCGGGGCTGCCCCGCGCTGCCTCGGGCCGCCTGGATTGATCATGAACTTGTGGCACCGACACGCCGTCGAACCGTGCCATAAGTTCATGATCAACGCGGATGGGGTGGGTGGGTGGGTCAGGTGGTGGCGGGGGCGACGGTGAGGGTGCCGGTGTCGGCGTCGAGGGTGGCGTGGGTGCCGAGGGGGACGGCGGTGTGCTGGGCGCCGTGACCGATGGGGAGGCCGCCGAGGACGGGTAGGTCCAGGTCGAGCAGGCGGTCGGTGAGGACGTCGGCGATGGTGACCGGCCAGGCGTCCGCGCAGTCGGTGAACTGGCCGACGGCGATGCCCGCGACGCCGTCGAGCGCGCCGCTGCGGCGCAGGTGGGTGAGCATCCGGTCGACGCGGTACGGGTACTCGCCGACGTCCTCGATGAGCAGGATCGCGCCGGTCAGGTCCGGCAGGTGCGGGGTGCCCAGGGTGCTGACCAGCAGCGACAGGTTGCCGCCGAGCAGGGTGCCTTCGGCGTGGCCGGAGGTGCGCACCCGGTGGGTGTCCTCGGCCGGGTCGGCGGCCACCGCGACCGGCTCCCCGCTCATCAGCGCGTGCCGCGCGCCGAGCGCGGTCGGCGAGTCCGCGCCCTTGTCGAACTGCGCCGCGACCGGCCCGTGCACGGTGGCCAGGCGCGCGCCGCGCCACAGGGCCAGGTGCAGCGCGGTGATGTCGGAGAACCCCATGACCAGCTTCGGGTCACGGCGTACGGCGTCCAGGTCGACGCGGTCGGTGATGCGCTGCGCGCCGTAGCCGCCGCGGGTGCACAGCACGGCGCGCACCTGCGGGTCGCCGAGCGCGTCGTTGAGGTCGCCGAGGCGCTGGTCGTCGGTGCCGCCGAAGTAGCCGTGCCGGGCCAGCACGTGCGGGTACACCCGGGGCGCCAGGCCCCAGCCGGTGAGCACGGACACCGCCGCCTCGACGCGCTCGGCGGGCACCGGCCCCGAGGGCGACACCAGCGCGACCGTGTCGCCGGGCCGGAGGGTCGCGGGGTGCAGGGTGGCCGTCATGGCCGCAGAGCCTAACGCCGCGCACGGAACCTTCACAAAGCCCACACCTAGTTGACCATGAAAACGTATAGCATCCCGCGCATGAAACGGTTCCTTCTGCGCGCGCTGCCCTGGGTCCTGGCGCTGCCGGCGGCGGTGTGGGCCGTGTTCCGGGTCGCGGGCTGGGACGACCGGTATCCGATGGCGCAGTTGATGGCGTTCACCCCGTACGTCGCCGCGGGTTCCCTGGTGCCGCTGGCGGCGCTGCTGCTGTGGCGGCGCTGGGCGGCCGCCGGTCTGGCCGCGGTGACCGCCGTGGCGCTGGCCGTGGTGGTGCTGCCGCGCTGGTTCGCCGACGGCGACCCGATGGCCGGGGCGGCGGGCGCGTCGCTGCGGGTGCTGAGCGCGAACGTGCTGGTCGGCTCGGCGGGCCCGGCCGAGCTGGTGGGCCTGGTCCGGGCGCACCGGGTGGACGTGCTGGCGCTGCAGGAGGTGACACCGGAGTTCCTGGCCGCGGCGGACGCGGCGGGGATGAGCGGCGAGCTGCCGTACCGGGTGGACTATGCGGTCCCCGGGGTGGAGGGGTCGGCGCTGCTGTCCCGGTTCCCGCTGCGCGACGACGGGGTGCGGGTCAACCCCGGCGGATTCCGGCAGGCGCGGGCCGAGGTGTCGGTGCCGGGCGGGGGCACCGTGCTGGTCGAGTCGGCGCACCCGCTGGCGCCCTGGGCCGACTTCGTGACCCCGCTGTGGGTACGCGGCTTCGAGGGGCAGCCGCGGGCCACGCCGGAAGGGCCGGTGCGCGTGCTGCTCGGCGACTTCAACGCGACCCTCGACCACCACCTGCTGCGCGACCTGATCGACTCGGGTTACCGGGACGCGGCCGACGTGCTGGGCCGCGGCTTCACCGGGACCTGGGGGCCGTACGACGGGGACCCGCTCCCGCCGGTGACGCTGGACCGGGTGCTGGCCGACCGGCGGGTGGGCGTCAAGGACTTCCAGGTGCTGGAGCTGCCGGGCAGCGACCACCGGCCGGTGTACGCCGAGCTGGTCCTGCCGTAGCGAAAGCCACTGTTTGAGCGGACGCTCAAGCCTGCTAGGCTGACGTTTGATCGACCGCTCAAATATGTGGCACGGGCCGTGTTTCCTGGAGACACCGTCCTGACCCGACACTGCCGCGCATCGGGCATCTGTTTTGTCAGACCGGTGCGAGAAAGTCTGGCCGTCCCGCGAGTCGGGGACGCGACAGTACGGGCGGTGCCGGCCACATTGGCAACGGGGGGTGGCCGGCACCGCCCGCTTTCGTGTGCGCAGCACGTCGCGGGCCCGGGAAACGAGGGGAGCGGCATGTCCGACACGAAGCAGCGGTTGCTCGACGGAGCCATGGACACGCTGCGCAAACAGGGGATCGCGGGGGTGTCCGCGCGCAACATCGCGGGCGCGGCCGGGGTCAACCAGGCGCTGATCTTCTACCACTACGGCAGCGTGGACGACCTGCTGGTGGCGGCGTGCACGGCCGCGACCGGCGCGCGTGTCGAGGCGTACCGGGAACGCTTCGCGACCGTGGGCTCGCTGCGCGAGCTGCTCGACGTCGGCCGCGCGCTGCACGAGGAGGAGCGCGACCTGGGCAACGTCGCGGTGCTCGCGCAGATGCTGGCGGGCGCGCAGCACGACGAGAAGCTCGCCCGGGTGACCGCCGAGACGCTGGGCATGTGGACCGCCGAGATCGAGTCGGTGCTGCGCCGTGTGCTGGCGGGTTCGCCGTTCGCCGAGATGGCCGACGTGCCGGGGCTGGCCGCCGCGATCTCCGCCTCGTTCGTCGGGCTGGAGCTGTACGAGGGCGTGGACCGCCCCGGGGCGCAGCGCGCGATGGCCGCGCTGGAACAGCTCGGCACGCTGATGGAGGTCGTCGAGGAGCTGGGGCCGGTGGCCCGGCGGGCGCTGCGAAGCAAGATCAATAAAGCGGCGGCCCGGCGGTCCTGAGCAAGCCGGCCGAGCGGTTTCACCGGACAGCGGCCGGTGGCACGGCTCGTCTAGCATCGCGCCCGTGAACGGACGGCTGGCGGGGGAGACCGGGCGGCAGGCCTGGTGGCGCAGGCATCGGCGCACCGTGGCGGGCATCGCGCTGCTCGGGATCGGGGTCGGGTTGTTCACGGCATACCTGCGGGGCGGCTCGGCGCAGATCATGCCGCCCGCGCCCGGGGCGGTCTGCCCGCTGCTGCGGGCCGAGCTGCTCGACCTGCTCGTGCCTGGCCGCAGCGTGAGCACGCTGGAGAACGACCGGAACGACGAGACGCTGTCGGCCTGGTGCATCGTCCAGCGACCCGAGGACGACGGCGAGGACGCCTCGCTGATGGTGGGCGTGATCAACGTGGGCCGGGCCGAGGGCGAGGACCCGGTGACCCGGGCGCGGCGGCACTTCAACCGCCAGTTCGCGGCCAACCGCGAACGCTTCCCGCTGGACGGCCTCGGCGAGCAGGCCGGGTACTGGTCCGAACTCGGCCCCGCCGGGCGGATCTACCTGACCGTGCGCGTGGGCGCGCGGCTGGTGCACGTGCAGTACCGCAACACCATGGTCGGTCCGGAGCGCAGCCGGGAGGCGGCCGTGCTGGCCGCGCGGGAGGTGCTGGCGAAGCTGTGAGAAACGACGATCTGGTGGACGACCTCGTCGCGGGCCGCGGCGGGGCGGTCAGTCACCTGCTGCAGGAGCTGCGGCCGGAGCCGAACTGGCTGATCCGGTGGGCGGTGGCGATCGCCGTGATGGTCGCCTGCGGGCTGGCCGGACACCACGGCAGCGGCCTGCTGCTGGAGCTGTCCACCCGGCTGGAGCTCGCCTGGTCCGGCTCGTCCTGGCAGGCCCCGCCGCAGCCGGACCTGCCGGCCGCGCCGTTCGGCCACCCGGTGCCCTGACCGCGGGCAGGCTTCGCGCCCGGTTGGGCCTCTGGTGCCCGGACCGCGGGCAGGCTTCGCGTCCAGCGCGGGGTGCCTCGGGCAGCCTGGGCGCTGACCTGGGGCGGGCGACGCTGGGCCGCTGACCGGCGCTGCCGCGGCCGGGCTAACCTCGTCAGCGTGGCGACCGCACTGGTGATCGAGAACGACCCGACCGACGACCTGCGCCGGCTCGGCGACTGGCTGACCGAGGCCGGGCTGGAGCTGACCGTCCTGCGCCCGCACGCCGGCGACGCGCTGCCCGACGACCTCGACGGGTACGCCGCGTTCGTGGTGCTGGGCGGCGAGCAGGACGCGTTCCCCAAGGACGGGGTGCCCGGCGCGCCGTGGTTCCCGAAGCTGGAGTCGCTGCTGCGCAAGGCGGTCAAGAACCGGGTGCCGACGCTGGGCGTCTGCCTCGGCGGGCAGCTGCTGGCACAGGCGCACGACGGCACCGTCGAGCGCTCCACCAGCGGGCCGGAGATCGGCGCGCGCCTGGTCGCGCGGCGGGACGTGGCCGAGGCCGACCCGCTGTGGTGGGCGGTGCCGTTCGCGCCCGACGTGATCCAGTACCACTTCGACGAGATCACCGAGCTGCCCATCGGCGCGACCCTGCTGGCCGCCTCGCCGCGCTACCCGCACCAGGCGTTCCGGGTCGGCGACCGGGCCTGGGGCACCCAGTTCCACATCGAGTGCGACGTCGACATGTTCGCCGGCTGGGTGGAGAACAACCGCGAGTGGATGACCGAGCAGGGCTGGCAGCCCGACGGGCTGATCGCCGGCGTCGAGGCGACCCAGGAGGACGTGGCCGAGGTGTGGCAGCCGTTCGCCCGGCGCTTCGCCGAGCTGGCCCTGGGCACGCTGCCCGAGGCGGGCCGCCGGGAACTGCCGCTGCTGAGCTGAGCCGCCGCGCCGTGGCTTCTGCGCCCGGGCGCGCGCCGATAACCTGAGCGGGTGGCGGGAATCGGGCGGTTGGCACGGTACGGCTTCACGCTGTCGGCGACCGGCCCCGACCCGGCCGTGCTGCTGGGCGGGACCGGGCTGAACCTGTGGGACGCGGCCGCGCAGCGGCCCGTCGACGAGGAGAGCGCGCTCGTCCTGGAGCAGCTCGGCCGCGCCGCCGATCCCGACCTGGCGCTGCGCCAGCTGCACCGCATCGCCGAGCGCGACGCCGGACCCGACAAGGGTGTGCTGGAGCGGCTCGGCGCCGACGAGGACCTGCGCATCCGGCTGATCACGGTGCTCGGGGCGTCGTCCGCGCTGGGCGACCAGATCGCCGCGCAGGCCGGGCAGTGGAAGGTGCTCACGCACACCGTGCCGCCGCGCTACGAGGTGCACAGCGGGCTGGCCGACGTGCCGTCGCTGCGGGCCGGCTACCAGCGCGGGCTGCTGCGCATCGCGGCCGGCGACCTGGCCGACGGGGTCGACGTCGAGACGACGATGGCCGAGGTGACCGCGCTGGCCGACGCGACGCTGCGGGCGGCGTACCGGATCGCGCTGGGCCGGGTCGGCGACCAGCGGCCCCGGCTGGCCGTCATCGCGATGGGCAAGTGCGGCGGGGACGAGCTGAACTACGTCTCGGACGTCGACGTCATCTTCGTCGCGGCCGAGGACGAGGACCTCGCCGCGGGCACCACCGTCGCCGCGGCGCTGATGGAGATCTGCGGCCACGTGGCCTGGCCGGTCGACGCCGCGCTGCGGCCGGAGGGCGGGCGCGGTCCGCTGGTGCGCACCCTGGCCAGCCACCTCGTCTACTACCAGCGCTGGGCCCGCACCTGGGAGTTCCAGGCGCTGCTCAAGGCCCGCCCGGTCGCCGGCGACGCCGGGGTCGGCAAGGCCTGGCTGGCCTCGTTGCAGCCGCTGATCTGGCACGCCGCCGAGCGGCCGGAGGCGGTCGAGGACGTGCGCGCGATGCGGCGGCGCATCATCGACCAGGTGCCGCGGGCCGAGATCGAGCGGGAGATCAAACGCGGACCGGGCGGGCTGCGCGACATCGAGTTCGCGGTGCAGCTGCTGCAGCTGGTGCACGGGCGCGGCGACGAGACGCTGCGTTCGGGCAACACGCTCAACGCGCTGCGGGCGCTGGTCGCGGGCGGTTACGTGGGCCGCGGCGACGGGGAGGCGCTCAGCGCCGCGTACCGCTTCCTGCGCAACGTCGAGCACCGGCTGCAGCTGCAGCGGCTGCGGCGTACGCACACCGTGCCGGCCGACGACGGCCAGGCCGGCACCCTGGCGCTGCGCTGGCTGGCGCGCGCGATGAACTACAAGCGCGAGGAGCCGTCGCTGGGCACCGGCCGGGGCCGCGAGGGCGGCGGGCTGGACCCGATCGCGGCGTTCCGCGCCGACTGGGTCACCCACGCCGCCGAGGTCCGCCGGCTGCACGCCAAGCTGCTCTACCGGCCGCTGCTGGCCGCCGTGGCCAAGGTCCCCGCCGACGGCCTGTCGCTGCGCGCCGACGCCGCCCGCAAGCGCCTGGAGCTGCTCGGCTACGCCGACCCGGCGGGCGCGCTGCGGCACATCGAGGCGCTGACCTCAGGCGTGTCCCGGACCGCCGCGATCCAGCGCACCCTGCTGCCGGTGCTGCTGGCCGAGTTCGCCGACGCGCCCAATCCCGACGCCGGCCTGCTGGCCTACCGGCAGGTGTCCGACACGCTCGGCACCACCCCCTGGTATCTGCGCCTGCTGCGCGACGAGGGCCCGGTGGCGCTGCGGCTGGCCCGGGTGCTGGACAGCTCGCGCTACCTGACCGACCTGCTCTCCCGCGACCCGGAGGCGCTGCGGCTGCTGGCCGACGACACCGAGCTCGCCCCGCGCACCCGGCAGTCGCTGCTGGACGGCACGGCCGCCGCCGCCGGGCGGCACGCCGACCCGCGCGCGGCGGTGGCTGCGGTGCGGGCGATGCGCCGCCGCGAGCTGTTCCGCATCGGCAGCGCGGACCTGCTCTCCGGGGCGGGCGAGCTCGCCCCGGCCAAACCGGTCGGCATCACCGAGGTCGGGCAGGGGCTCGCCGACCTCACCGACGCCACCATCGCGGCCGCGCTCGCGGTGGCCCGGCAGGCCGCGGGCGCCCCGGACGAGCTGCGCTTCGCCGTGATCGGCATGGGCCGGCTGGGCGGTGCCGAGACCAGCTATCCGAGCGACGCCGACGTGCTGTTCGTGTACCAGCCCGCGCCTGGGATGAAAGATGACGAGGCCAACGGCGTCGCGCTGGCGATCGCGGAGCAGCTGCGCACGCTGCTGTCCGCGCCCGCGCCCGACCCGCCGCTGGGCATCGACGCCGACCTGCGCCCCGAGGGCCGGCAGGGTCCGCTGGTCCGCAGCCTCGCCGCGTACCAGCGCTACTACGCGACCTGGTCGCAGGTGTGGGAGGCGCAGGCGCTGCTGCGGGCCCGGCCCGTCGCCGGGGACGCCGGGCTGGCCGCCGAGTTCACCGCGCTCGTCGACCCGGTGCGCTACCCGGTCGACGGGCTGCGGCGGGAGCAGATCGTGGAGATCCGCCGGATCAAGGCCCGGGTGGAGAACGAGCGGCTGCCCCGGGGCGCGGACCCGCTCACCCACACCAAGCTGGGGCGCGGCGGCATCGCCGACGTCGAGTGGACGGTGCAGCTGTGGCAGCTGCGGCACGGGCACGAGGTGGCGGGGCTGCGCTCCACGCGCACCCTCGACGCGCTCGCGGCGGCGCACGCGGCCGGGATCGTATCGGTCGAGGACGCCGAGGTGCTGGCCACGGCGTGGACGCTGTGCTCGCGGGTGCGCAACGCGCTGACGCTGATCCGCGGCCGGGCCGTCGACCAGCTGCCCCGGCACGGCGTCGAGCTGGCCGGGGTGGCCCGCCTGCTGGGCGGCGGCGACCCGGGCGGGTTCCTGGACGAGTACCTCAAGGTCACCCGCCGGGCCCGCGCCGCCGTCGAGCGGCTGTTCCTGGCCTGACCGCCCGCGTGTCATCGACGCCGGCCCATCACGTCGAAAATGATCTACCGCCAGTCGATGTCATAGGCCAATGTCGATGCGGGCGGGGGTGGGTGGCGCGGAGACCGTCAGCCCTGCGTGTGTACGGCGCGCGCGAGGGCTCGGCGTGCCCAGGGAGCTTTCATGGTCATGTCGTACTGTGATCGCGTGACGCTCTACGTGGTCGGTGACGTGCACGGGCATCTCACGCCGCTGACCCAGGCGCTGCGGGTGACCGGCCTGCTCGACGCGCAGGGCGCGTGGTCCGGTGGCGACGCGCGGCTGTGGTTCCTCGGCGACCTGACCGACCGCGGCCCGGACGGCATCGGCGTGATCGACCTGATCCGCCGGCTGCAGGGCGAGGCCGCCGCGGCCGGCGGCGAGGTCGGCTGCGTCATCGGCAACCACGACATGCTGCTGTACGGCAGCCGCTTCGTCCCGCAGTCGCCGGTGACCGAGGTGCGCACCATCGTGCAGGTGTGGGCGCTCAACGGCGGCCAGGAGCACGACCTGGAGGGCCTGAACGAGCAGCGGGCCGCCTGGCTGGCCGACCTGCCGGCGGTGGCG
This sequence comes from Catellatospora coxensis, assembly GCF_016862635.1. Lineage (GTDB taxonomy): Bacteria > Actinomycetota > Actinomycetes > Mycobacteriales > Micromonosporaceae > Catellatospora > Catellatospora coxensis. The sequence goes on from NZ_BONI01000001.1 coordinate 73,593, forward strand.
CTGGTGGACGACCACCTGCTGCTGCACGCCGACACCCTGGCCTACCTGGAGTTCGGGCCGACCGTCGACGAGATCAACGCCGCGGTGCGCACCATCATGCGCGAGCGCGACGAGCAGACCTTCGGCCGCAACACCCGGCTGCTGTTCCGCCGGTTCGAGTTCCTGGAGCACAACGACGGCGTCGCCAACGCCCGCCTGCTGCTGGACAGGCTGGGCGGCCGGCAGATCGTGCACGGCCACTCGACCATCCCGGAGACCTTCGGCGTCGCCCCGACCGCGGTACGCGGGCCGGTCACCTACGCCGACGGGCTGGCCATGGCCGTGGACACCGGCATCTCGCTGGGCGCGCCCTGCATCGTCGTCTCGCTCACGCCCGCCGCCGCCTGACGTCGGCGGCGTCCGGTGAGGCCGGACGAGCCGCAGGGGGTGCCCGCGGCGTGTCGCGGTGGCCTAGGCTGGCTCCCCGTGACGTGGGGGATGGCGCGGCCGGCGGACCTGTCCCGGCGGGCGTGGTCGGTGGACGTCGGGCTGACCCTGACAGGCCGGGACTACCCGAGATCATTCGAGTTGCCCGGCACCTGTGCGAATGTGTCGTCAAGATACGCACAGGTGCCAGGCAACTCCGATGATCAAGGCTTTACGGCTTGAGGATCTGCGTGTTCGTCGCTTCCTTCTCGATCGTCGCCTGGGCGAAGCGGAACGGCAGGGTCTGGCCGGTACGCCACAGTTCGAACTGGTCGGCGTAGTTGTCGTGGAACGCGTGGCCGGAGTTGCCGGTCAGCTGGATCCAGCGGGAGTCGTCCAGGTCGGCCAGGTTCACGATCATGCGCATGGACGGCACCGCGTCGACCTCGTACCCCTGCCCGGCGCTCCAGCCCGTGGCGTTGACGATCGCGTCGCCGCCGGAGACGCCGACGGTGTCCCGGTTGAACAGCCACTCGATCGGGCCGATGCCGGACTCGCCGAACGTCGCGTGGGTCGGGGTGAGGGTGTGCATGTCGCCCCAGCGCCACTGCTTCGGGTCCTCGCCCTGCGCCTCGGACAGCTCCTGCACCGCCGCCGACATGGCCTGGGCCAGCATGTCGTCCCGCTTCTCGACGGCGGGCGTGCCCTTGTTGTCCCACCACTTGTCGTCGGGCTTGGCCAGCAGCGCGCGGACCACCTCGAACCAGCGGTCCCCGCCGTCGGCGGCGTAGTCCTCGCCCAGCTCGTCGAAGGTCAGGCCGAGCAGGTTCTTCCAGACCGCGTTGTAGTACGCGGCCGCGGCCGAGTCCTCGCCCTGCTGGAAGTCCCAGTCGACGAGCAGCGCGTCGGCGTTCTTCTCGACCTGCGACGGGGCCTGCCGAGGGGCCTTCTGCAGGGCCGGGATCAGCGTCGGGGCGAAGCCGTTGCGGTTGTCGAACTGCTGCTTCTGCACGTCGTCCAGCGTGATCTTCCCGCCGGCCGCGCCGAGCATGTCGTAGATGCGCTGGCTGCGGTAGCCGTAGCTCCAGTCGTCGGTCAGGTGCTGCTGGTACTGGTCGCCGATGACGGCCTGGTTGGCGGTGACCACGTAGCCGCGCTCGGGGTTGAGCACGTTCGGCAGCTCGTCGAACGGGATGAAGCCGGTCCAGTCGTACGCCGGGTCCCAGCCGGGCGCGAACCACTTGCCGTCGCCCTTGCCGCGCACCGGGATACGCCCCGGCGACTGGTAACCGATGTTACCCTCGACGTCGGCGTAGACGATGTTCTGCGCGGGCACCTCGAACAGCGCGGCCGCGGCCCGGAACTCGTCCCAGTCGCCCGCCTTGTTGATGGCGAACACGGCGTCGCCGGTGCGGCCCGGGTCGAGCGCGGTCCAGCGCATCGCGATCGCGTACTGCCCGCCGAGCTTCTTCAGGCTCTCGCTGGCGTCCGACAGCAGCGGGCCGTGCTTGCTGGTGCGCACCGTGATGGTGACGTCGGAGCCACCGGCGACCTTGAGCACCTCCTGGCGCGTGGCCAGCGGCTCCCAGGTCTCGCCGACCTTCACCTTGTCGCCCTCGACCTGCTCCAGGTACATGTCGATGACGTCGGGGTCGAGGTTGGTGAAGCCCCAGGCGATCTTCGCGTTGTGGCCGATGACCACGCCGGGCACGCCGGAGAAGGTGAAGCCCGCGACGTCGGTGCCGCACTCGCAGTGCAGGCCCATCTGGTACCAGATGCCGGGCTGGCTCGGGCTCAGGTGCGGGTCGTTGGCCAGGATCGGCTTGCCGGTGGCGGTCAGCTTGCCGCTGATCACCCACGAGTTGGAGCCGATGCCGTCGCCGTCGGCGTTGCCCATCAGGCCGGGCAGCCCGGCCAGCGCGTCGGCCATGTCGTTCAGGCCGTCGGCCGCCAGCGCCGCCAGGGGCGTGGCCGGCGGGGGGACCGATGCGGCCGGGGCGGTCGCCTTGGCGTCGAACGCGCCGTTCACGATCGCGCCGCCGGTGACGATCGGCAGGTTGCGGTCGATCGGGTACGCCGGGTAGAGCTGGTCCACCTGCTCCTTGCTCAGGCCCTCGGCCTGCAGCGCGGCGCGGCGGATCTCGGCCTCCATGTTGCCGCGCAGGTCCCAGGCCATCGCCTTGAGCCAGGCCAGGCTGTCCACCGGCGACCAGCGCTCGATGACGTAGTCGGAGTTCTGCAGGCCGAGGATGCCGTACTCCAGGCTCAGCGCGCCCGACGCGGCGAACCCGTCACCGTCTTTGTCGGTGTTGGCGGCCAGCCACGCGTTCACGCCCTCGGCGTACGCCTCCAGCCCCTTGCGGGACTCCGGCGTCAGCAGCGCCACCTCCTGCTCGGCGACCCGGCGCCAGCCCATGGTGCGCAGGTACTTGTCCGTCTCCAGCTGCGACTCGCCGAACAGCTCGGAGACCCGGCCGGCGGTGACGTGGCGGCGGAAGTCCATCTCCCAGAACCGGTCCTGGGCGTGCACGAAGCCCTGGGCGCGGTACAGGTCGTCGCTGGTCTTGGCGTAGATCTGGGGGATGCCGTGGCTGTCGCGGCGCACGGTCACCGGCGCGGCGAGCCCGGTCAGGGTGAGCTCGCCGTCGAGAGTCGGCAGGGCGCGGCGCACCGACCAGACGGCCAGCCCGGCGACGAGGACGGCCAGCACCGTCACGACGCCCAGCAGCCAGAACGCGGTCTTACGCAGGCGGCGGAGCCAAAGGCGTGGGGGGTTCACGTTGGCGGAGTCTACGCACATGTTGTGACCCGCGTTACCACCAGGTAACACAGACTTTGCTGGTCAGGTGCGCAGTCTTACCTGAGCCGTTCCGGTCGCCCGGTCGTTCGGGTCCACGATCAGCTGGTACGTCCCGGTCGCCGGCAGCTCGGTGCCCTCCTCGCGCAGCCCGCCCCTGCCGTTGATCACGCAGCCGGACTCGACCACGTCGCCGTCCGGGCCGCGCAGCTCCAGGCCGCCGCACTGGCTCGGCAGGTCCGTGCTCGGGACCTCGATGAACACCCGCTGCCCGATCCGCCCGGTGAAGGTCAGCACGCCGACCGCGCCCGGCCGGTCGATCCGGACGGTGACCGCGTCGCCGTCCACCGGAAGGTCGAGCCGTTGGTCCACGGCGAGGACCACGCGCACCTTCGCCTCGCCGACGTTCGTGTCCCGCGGGTCCACGACCACCGTGTACGTGCCGCCGTCCGGCAGGGTGAAGCCGTCGATGTAGCCGCTGCCGTTGATGACGCAGCCGGAGGTGACCTGCTTGCCGTCCGGGCCGAGCAGGTCCAGGCCGCCGCACTGGCTCGGCAGGTTCGTGCTCGGCACGTCCACGAACACCTTCTGCCCGGCCGTCGCGGTGAAGGTGAACCGGGCGACCGTGCCCGGCTTCGCCAGGCGTGCGGTCAGCTCCGGGCCGTCCGGCGTGATCGCCTCCTGCTGGTCCTCGACGGTCAGCAGGCGCAGCCGGGCCTCACCGGTGTCGTCGCCCCGCGGATCGACCGTGATGCTGTACGTGCCGGTCTCCGGCAGCACCGTGCCGTCGATGTACCCGGCGCCGTTGATGACGCAGCCCGACGCCACCTGCTTGCCGTCCGGGCCGAGCAGGTCCAGGCCGCCGCACTGGCTCGGCAGCGTCGTCGCGGGCACGTCCAGGAAGACCTTCTGCCCCTTCGTGCCCGCGAACTCGACCTTCGCGACCGCGCCCGGGGCGTCCACCCGCACCGTCCAGGTCTGCCCGCCCAGGTCCGCGCCCCCGGCGAAGACCTGGCCCGCCTTGGCGGCCACGGCGAAGTCGGGCTGCCCGGTCAGCGCCACGTCCAGCACGCAGCCGGCCAGCACGGCCGGGTCGGAGACGCCCAGCTCGCGGCAGATCGCCTCGGCCGAGGCCCGGTTCGGCAGCTCGGCGGTGGCCGCGTCCTGCTCCGGGAAGGCGCGGTCGACGTAGCTGTCGGTGGACTTGCCCGCCGGGTAGGTGAACAGGGACGACGCGGCATCGACGCGCCAGCTGTCGGCGTACGCCGGATAGAGCGCGGCGAACGTCGGCTGCGTGCCCAGCGGCGTGCCGCCGCGCGGGCGCACGTCGTCGTCGGACTTGCCGTTGAAGTCGCCGAGCAACCCTTCCAGCTTTCCCGCGTACGCCTGCGCGGGCTCGACCGACAGGGCCAGGCCCCAGATGCCGATCGGATCGATCACCAGGCGGGAGCCGTCCTTCCAGCGCAGCTCGACGTCGCCGTCGGCGTTCGTGCGCACCTCGCCGCCCCCGGCGAGCCGCCGGGGGGCGGCCAGCTCCGCCGGGGCCGGGCCGGTCGCCACGCCCGCCACCAGCAACTCGACGCCGGCCGTGGTCATCCGGGCCTCGACCCGCTCGCCGTCGACCTTCGCCGCGACCGCCGAGTTCACCGCGACCATGCGCGAGCCCGGCACCGGCTCCTGGCGGACCTGGATCTCGTACGCCCCGGCGGTCTCGCGCACCGCGACGAACTCGCCCGCGGCCTGGAAGTCGTAGCGCAGCCCGTCGATCGTGCGCAGGTGCGGGTCCCCGGTGCTGTGCCCGCAACCCGCGCCCGTGCAGGCCGGGGGCGGCGGGGGAGCGGTGCAGTCCCCGCTCGGCAGCGGCCGGTCGCCGTAGTGGCTGCGCGCCGGGCGGCCCAGCGCCTCCCGCAGCCGGTTCTGCGCCCGGGTGGCCATCACCTCGGTCGTCGGGATGCCGCTGCCCGCGCAGTCCTCCCGGCTGTACGTGCCCTGGTTGTGCTGCCAGCCGTGGTGGAACTCGTGGTAGAGCACGTCGCACGGGTCGGCGTTGCCGCCGCTGCCGAAGTAGGCGTGCCGGTCCTCGGTGTCCCAGAAGACCAGGATGTTGTTCTTGTCGAGCGCGCCCTCGTGGCTGTCGCCGGGCTGGGCGCGGATGATGCTCACGGTCACCCCGGGCGCCTCCAGCGCGGGCAGGATGCCCGCCGGGTCGCCGCCGGGCGCGTGCAGGATCGCGCTGCAGGCGGCCCAGGCGTCGGCCAGCTCCGGGTCGGTCACGATGATCTCCGCGTACGCCGGGCGGCCCGGCCCCGCCACTGCGCCGAGCGCCACCACCAGCGCCAGCACCACCGCCCCGCCGATCCCGGCCACCCCGCCGGACCTGCCGGAGTCCCCGTTCCCGTCCGCTCCGTCGGACCCGGACCTGCCGGAGTCCGCGGTTCCGTCTCCGGCGCTGGAGCCTGTGCCGCCGGCCGCCGGACCGCCGTCGGGAGCGGGGCCGTCACCCGTCGCGGCGGCCGCGCGGCCGCGTCTGCGCCGCTTCACCAGGATCACGACGAGCAGCACCACCACCAGCACCGACGCGACGGCCCCGGCGAGGATCGCCCAGTGCCACCACGGGCGGCCGGCGTCCACCGCTTCGGCCGTGACAACTGCCCCGGCCAGCGGGGCGCAGGCGGCCGGCCCGCTCTCCGGCACGATCGGCACCGCGTACGTGAACTCCAGCCGCAGCGGCACCCCGGGCTTCACCGGGTACAGCGAGCCGAACGCGCCCGCGCCGGCCGACCAGGTGACGATCTCGATGGCGTGCCCCGTCGGCCCGATCGGGATGGCGCGCAGCGGCACCTCCGTGCTCGCCCCGGGCTCCAGCGTGTGCAGGCGCTCGGCCAGCACTGCCTCCAGCGATTCCGCGAACGAGGTCTCCATCGGCAGCGGCGTGACGGTGACGCCGTCCTGCTCCAGCCGGGTCACCGCGAGTGTGCCGTACGCCGAGGTCACCACCTGGCAGGCCGCGTCACCCCGGTTGGCCAGCACCAGCACCGTCGCGAGTGGATCATCACCGCGTACGGTCACCGCCAGGTCGCCGGCCGCACGGGCGGGCGTGGCGGGCAGGAGTACACAAGCGATCGCGGCGGCGCTGAGCAGCGCGCGGCGGAGGGGGTGCGCCATGCGGCACACGATATGGCCTGCGGGCCTCCGCGGTCGGTCGGGAAGCGGATAGGTGACACGGGCGCATGCGATCTAAGCTCGTGAGCGCCTTTCGGGCATGCCCCCTCATCCCCCAGGAGAACTCCGATGTACCTGCTGAACAAGCAGTTCTGGATCGCCAGCGCCGAGCGTGCCATCAAGACCTTCGTGCAGGCCCTGATCGCCGCGTTCGGTGTCGGCCAGGTCAGCGGCGTGGTGGGCGTGGACGTCGCCGCGATCGACTGGCGCGGCGCGCTGTCGCTGGCCTTCAGCGCCGCGCTGCTGTCGGTGCTCATGTCCGTCGGTTCCGGACCGATCGGCGCGTCCAACAGCCCCAGCGTGCTCGCCGCCGCCCCCGCCGCCGCGGCCACGGCTCTCGTCGCGGCCGCCGCCGCCAGCCCGGTGCTCGCCCCGGCCGTCGCCGCCGCCACCGCGGCCACCGAGCCCGCACCCGCCGCCGAGCCCGCCCCGGCCGCCGCCCCGGCGGAGCCCGCGCCCGCCGCAGCAGCCTGACCGGAACACGGAAAAAGGCCCCGCCAACCGGCGGGGCCTTTTTCCGTACCGCTTCTCAGCAGTCACTGGGCTTCTGCTTCGACTGCTATCCGCTTCGCTCCTAGCAGTCGAAGTACATCTGGAACTCGTGCGGGGTCGGGCGCAGGCGGACCGGGTCGATCTCGTTGGACCGCTTGTAGTCGACCCAGGTCTCGATCAGGTCGCTGGTGAAGACGCCACCGGCCTGCAGGTAGTCGTTGTCCTTCTCCAGCGCCGTGAGCACGTCGGCGAGGGAGCCCGGCACCTGGGTGACGTTGGCGACCTCCTCCGGCGGCAGGTCGTAGAGGTCCTTGTCGATCGGAGCCGGCGGCTCGATCTTGTTGCGGATGCCGTCGAGACCGGCCATCAGCATCGCCGAGAACGCCAGGTACGGGTTCGACGACGGGTCGGGGCAGCGGAACTCGATGCGCTTGGCCTTCGCGTTCGTGCCGGTGACCGGGATACGGGTGCACGCGGAGCGGTTGCGCTGCGAGTACACCAGGTTGACCGGCGCCTCGAAGCCGGGCACGAGGCGCCGGTACGAGTTGATCGACGGGTTGGTGAACGCCAGCAGCGACGGCGCGTGGTGCAGCAGACCGCCGATGTACCAGCGGGCCATGTCCGACAGGCCGGCGTAGCCGGTCTCGTCGTAGAACAGCGGCTCGCCGCCCAGCCAGAGGCTCTGGTGGGTGTGCATGCCCGAGCCGTTGTCGCCGAACAGCGGCTTCGGCATGAAGGTCGCGGTCTTGCCCGCGTGCCAGGCGGTGTTCTTGATGACGTACTTGAACAGCTGCATCTGGTCGCCGGAGGCCAGCAGCGTCGAGAACTTGTAGTTGATCTCGGCCTGGCCGGCGGTGCCCACCTCGTGGTGGCCGCGCTCGACGGTGTAGCCGAGGTTCACCAGGTTCGTCACCATGGTGTCGCGCAGGTCGGCGTAGTGGTCGGTCGGCGCGACCGGGAAGTAGCCGCCCTTGTAGCCCGGCTTGTAACCGCGGTTGGCGCTGCCGTCGGCGTTGGTCGTCGCGCCGGTGTTCCACGCGCCCTCGACCGAGTCGATGTGGTAGAACGCCTGGTTGGCCTGGGTGGAGTAGCGGATCGAGTCGAAGATGTAGAACTCGGCCTCGGCGCCGAAGTACGCGGTGTCCGCGATGCCGCTGGCCGCCAGGTAGGCCTCGGCCTTCTTGGCCACGTTCCGCGGGTCACGGGAGTACGCCTCGCGCGTGAACGGGTCGTGGATGAAGAAGTTCAGCGCCAGGGTCTTCTGGATGCGGAACGGGTCGACGAACGCGGTGGTCACGTCCGGCAGCAGCAGCATGTCCGACTCGTGGATCTGCTGGAAGCCGCGGATGGACGAGCCGTCGAAGGCGAGACCGTCGGTGAAGACGCTCGCGTCGAACGACTGGACCGGCACGGTGAAGAACTGCATCACGCCGGGCAGGTCACAGAAGCGGACGTCGACGAACTTGACGTCTTCGTCCTTGAGGTACCGAAGCAGTTCCTCGGAATTGGCGAACAACACGTCCTCCTGGCACGGATGGTCTGCGGGAGCCTCCCGGCCCCCACTTCAGCACATCTCCGGGGCTGACCTCGGGAGACGCGGCCGACGGCGCTGCACTGCGTCGGGTGGCCATTGGCTGGTGGCGACGCTAGAACCGTGGCGTTGCCCGGCCGTGTCAGCTTTGTTTCCGCCGTGTTACGTCACCCGTAAACCGGCCGTATGGGCTGGCCGGACAGCTCACCCGGCCGGTGCGGCGGGGCGGACGGTACGCTCGGCGGGTGACCGACGTATCCCTGCCTGCCGTACCCTCCCTGGCCCGAAGGTTCGGGGCGCTGCTGCTCGACTGGATGCTGTGCGTCCTGGCCGCCGGCGTCTTCGCGGACCCGATGCGGGACGGCTGGGCGGCACCGGTGGTGCTGATCGCCGTGTACACGTTCTTCGTCGGGTTCTTCGGGCAGACGCCGGGCATGCGCGTGACGAAGATTACCTGCCTCGGCGTCGACTCGGGTCAGCCGGTCGGCCCCCTCAAGGCGGCCCTGCGGGGCACCCTGCTCGCGCTGGTCATCCCCGCCCTGATCATGGACGGCGAACGCCGTGGCCTGCACGACCGCGCCGCCGGCACCATGATCCGCCCCGCCGCCTGACCCACCCCGCCCCTTCTTGCGAAGGGTGGGGGTGGGGTGGGGCGTCAGGCGGGTGGAGTGAGGCGGGCCTGGCGGAGGGTGGGGATGGCCAGGCAGAGGGCGGCGGCGACGAGGATCAGCGAGGCGCTGGCGGCGAAGGCGGCGACCGTGCCCAGCAGGGCCGCGGCGAAGCCCATGACCGCCATCGCCGGCGGCACGATGCCCAGGCTCGCCAGGTTGTTGATCGAGGCGACCCGGCCGCGGTGCGAGTCGGCGGTGTACGTGTGCGTCAGGCCGCTCAGCAGCACCGCCTGCGGGCCGCCGGCCAGGCCGCCGACCGCGGTGGCGGCGAACGCCCAGCCCGGCGTGGGGGCGACGGCGATCGCGAACAGCGCGCCGCACTGCACCACCGCGCAGCAGGCCACGATCGCGCCGAGCCGTCCAGTGGGCCGCCACCGCATCATCAGCAGGTTGCCGCCGACCGAGCCGACACCGAACCCGGCCAGCATCACGCCGATCCCGCCCGCGCCCCAGCCCCGGTCGTCGGCCACGAGAGCCAGGCCCACGTTCAGCGGCCCGACCGCGCCCAGGTTGACCAGCAGCCCGACCAGGGTCACGGCCCGCAGCAGCCGGTGTCCGAGCAGGTAGCGCAGGCCCTCCCGCACCGCGGCGCCGATGGGCGCGCGGGCCGGTCCCGATGCCGGCTCGCCGTTCGCGTCCGCACCGCCGCCTTCACGGTCCGCGCCGTCGGGATCTAGAAGGTTTGTGGTCGCCCCGGCGACGACAACCCTTCTAGATCGCTGGGGATCGGGGGTGGTGGGGTGGACGGACCAGAGGGCAAGGACGGAGATGGCGAAGGTTGCGGCGTTGACGAGGCAGGCCAGGGGGAGGCCGCCGAGCGGGAGCAGGAGGCCGCCGAGGGGTGCGCCGACGGTGAGGGCCAGGCGGGCGGTCAGGCCGGACAGGGCGAGGCCGCCGGTGAGCTGGGCGGGGGACAGCAGCCGGGGCAGCATCGCCCCGGCCGCGGGCAGGAACAGCGCGTCGGCCAGCCCGAAGAGGAGGGCCACCACGACGAGCAGGGCGACACTCGGTTGGGCCAGGGCCAGCGCGGCGGTGGCGAGGGCGATCGCGCCGCGGGCGACGTCGCTGCCGATCATGAGCCGGCGGGGGCCGTACCGGTCCACGATCGCGCCGCCGAACAGCAGCAGCGCGAGGCGGGGCAGCGCGGAGACGGCCAGGACGGCCCCGGCTGCGCCCGGGGAGGCGAGCTGGACCGCGCTGTAGGACAGCGCGACGTACCAGACCTGGTCGCCGAGGATCGACACCGCTTGGCCGCCGAGGTAGCGCAGGAAGGCAGGCGACCGGTGAGCGGGCAGGTCGGCCGGGGGCGCGGGGTGCGCCGGGCTGCCGGTGACGCCGCGCTGCCGCGGCGCGACGCCCGGGTCGGGCAGCGCGCGGCCGGCGTCGGGTGTGCTGGTCGGGGTCGTGGGCACAGCGGAGGTCGGGGCGGGGGCGGCGGCGTTCATCAGGGGCGCTCCGGGAAGGCGTGGAAGAAGAGGAAGACGTGCTCGCGGGGCTCGGCGTCCGGGGCGGCGGCGTGTTCGTTGCTGCGCTGCTTCCAGCGCACGACCAGCTCGTGCAGCTCGCCGGTCAGCTCGGCGAGCTCGGCGGGGGTCAGGCGCAGGAAGGTGTCGCTGCTCATGGCGGCGGCCTGCCACTGCTCGGTCCAGGTGTCGCGGGACTGCTCGTAGGCGCGTACCCGCTCGAACTCGTCGATGACGGTCTGCGCCTTGACGGCCGACGCGATGGCCTGGCCCTCAGGGGTGGGGAAGTCGAGCGACGACCAGCCGTGCGGGCCGGGCACCGCGCGCCACCAGCGCTCGCGGCGGTCGCGGGCCAGTTCCGGGACGTCCTCGACGAAGCCGGCCTTGACCAGCTCGCGCAGGTGGTAGCTGGTCTGCCCGGGGTCGGTGCCCAGGCGCTTGGACAGGGTCGCGCCGGTGGCCGGCCCGGCCTGGACGAGCAGCCGGTAGAGCTTCTGCCGGATCGGCTGCGCCAGGCCCTTGAGGACCTGCGGATCGGTGATGCGCCTCATCTCCATACCCACCAACCTAGATCCAGTAGATCCCTACCGCAATACTTCTACTGGATCTTGCGAACATCGATGGATTCGAGCGTTCAAAAGGGCACCTTCTACAACGCATGGCGTTGTGAAGGTGCCCTTCCTTTGGGCTCAGCGCTGGCGGCCGCCGCCGCGGGGCATGCGCGGCGGGCGGAACTCCTTGGGGAGCTGGCCGCGGGGCATCTGGGGGCGGGCGTTGAGGGCGGTCAGGGCCCGGTCGAGGGCGTTGACCTCCTTGCCCGACAGGTTGCGGGGCAGGCGCATCAGGGTCATCCGCAGCTTGCGGATGGACAGCTGGCCCTCTTCGGTGCCGATGATGTAGTCGTACAGCGGGGCGTCGCCGATGACCTTGGTCAGGCGGCGCTTCTGCTCGCCCAGCAGCGGCTTGAGCCGCGCCGGGTTGCCCTCGGCGAGCAGGATGACGCCCGGCTTGCCGATCACCAGGTGCACCACGTCGAACTGGGTGGTCGCCGAGACGGCCTGCTTGACCCGCCAGTCACCGCGCATCTGCTCGACGAGCTGGCCCGCCGCGCCGGGCTGGCCCTCCATCATGTTCATCATCGCGGTGTTGGACCGCAGGTTGAGCACGATGAGCACGGCCAGCAGCGTGGTCAGGATGCCCAGCGGGATCCAGATCCAGGCACCGGTGTACAGGAAGACCGCCACGGTGATCGCCAGCGGCAGCACGACAGCGGCCACCACCAGGGGTGTGAACCATTTGTCCTGCTTGGCGGTGAACTTGAACACCATGCCGATCTGCTTCAACCGCTGGAAGAAGCTGACCTTTTCTTCGGCCTTTGCCATAGACGATCCTTCAGATGGGCAGAGTCTAGTTTGGGTGACGGTGGGAGGTTCAGGCGGCGGCGGTGCGCGCGTCGAGTGCTTGACGATACAAGCGACCGGCCCGGTACGACGAACGCACCAGCGGTCCGCTCATCACGCCGGCGAAGCCGATCTCCTCGGCCTCCTCGCGCAGCTCGACGAACTCCTCCGGCTTCACCCAGCGCTCCACGGGGTGGTGGCGCGGGGTGGGGCGCAGGTACTGCGTGATGGTGATCAGCTCGCAGCCGGCCTCGTGCAGGTCGCGCAGCGCCTGGGAGACCTCCGCGCGCTCCTCGCCCATCCCCAGGATCAGGTTCGACTTGGTGACCAGCCCGGCCTTGCGGGCCTGGGTGATCACGTCGAGGGAGCGCTCGTAGCGGAACCCGGGCCGGATGCGCTTGAAGATGCGCGGCACCGTCTCGACGTTGTGCGCCAGCACCTCGGGCGCGGCCGAGAACACCTCGGCGAGCTGCTCCGGGACGGCGTTGAAGTCGGGGATCAGCAGCTCGACGCCGCAGCCCGGGACGAGCGCGTGGATCTGGCGGACGGTCTCGGCGTACAGCCAGGCGCCGCCGTCGGGCAGGTCGTCGCGGGCCACACCGGTCACGGTGGCGTACTTCAGGCCCATGGTGGCGACGGACTCGCCGACCCGGCGGGGCTCGTCGGCGTCGAACTCGGCGGGCTTGCCCGTGTCGATCTGGCAGAAGTCGCAGCGCCGGGTGCACTGGTCGCCGCCGATGAGGAAGGTCGCCTCGCGGTCCTCCCAGCACTCGTAGATGTTCGGGCAGCCGGCCTCCTGGCACACCGTGTGCAGGCCTTCCCGCTTCACCAGTGAGCTGAGCTGGGTGAATTCCGGACCCATCTTCGCCTTGACCTTGATCCACTCAGGCTTACGCTCGATGGGGGTCTCGGCGTTGCGGGCCTCGACGCGCAGCAGGCGCCGGCCCTCGGGAGCGACGATGGTCATGCCGCCAGCGTACGCGCCGAAAAGGCCCTGATCTTCCGCTGGGTAACGGACGTCTCAGCCCCGCCGTGACCGGAAAACCGGGCTGCGCGCTTCCCGATCATGGTCTACAGTCTCCGCTCAACAGCAAGTGACGGAGCGAATCACCGGAGTGACGCCCGGGTCGGGTCGGCGTGCAGCCGCCCGTGTGGCCCCTTCACCTGCTGGTAGAGGCCCGGATCATCCGGGTGAAGGTGTGGTGGCACCGCGGGTTCCCAAACCGCCCACACCCCTTTGGGGATGGCGTTGCGGAAGAACCGGAGGTAACCCACCATGCAACGCGTCCTTTCCGTCGAGCTGCCCCGCCATGTGGGCGCACGGATCACCATCGCCGGCTGGATCCATCGCCGCCGGCTGCTCAAGTCGGTCTCCTTCCTCATCGTGCGCGACGCGTCCGGCCTGAGCCAGGTCGTGGTCACCGCACCGGAGCTGCGCGAATTCCTGGAGACACTGCCCGAGGAGACCGTGGTCGCCGTCGAGGGCCTGGTCACCGCGAACCCGGCCGCGCCCGGCGGGGTGGAGCTGACCGAACCGGCGGTACGCCTGCTCGGCGAGCCCGCCCAGCCCACGCCGTTCGACCTGTACCGGCCGGTGCTGACGCCGACCCTGCCCACGCAGCTGGACCACGCCCCGCTGTCCCTGCGCCACCCGTCCCGGGCCCGCGCGCTGCGGATCAGCGCCGCGGCGGCGGCCGGCTTCCGCGAGGGCCTCGACACGCTCGGCTTCACCGAGATCCACACGCCCAAGATCGTGGCGACGGCGACCGAGTCCGGGGCGAACGTGTTCGCGCTGGACTACTTCGGCCGCCCCGCCTACCTGGCCCAGTCGCCGCAGTTCTACAAGCAGCAGCTGGTCGGCGTGTTCGAGCGGGTGTACGAGGTCGGGCCGGTGTTCCGGGCCGAGCCCAGCGACACCACCCGGCACCTGGCGCAGTACACCTCGCTGGACGCGGAGCTGGGTTTCATCGGCGACCACCGCGACGTGATGGCGGTGCTGCGCGAGACCGTGGCGGCCATGGTCGCCCGGGTCGGCGCGCTCGGCGCGGCCGTGGCGGGGCTGGAACTGCCCGAGGTGCCGGCCGAGATCCCGTCCCTGCACTTCAGCGAGGCGCTCAAGATCGCCGGGGCGCCGGCGGACGAGCCCGACCTGGCGCCGGCGCACGAGCGGGCGATCGGGGAGTGGGCCAAGCGCGAGCACGGCAGCGAGTTCGTCTTCGTCACCGGCTACCCGATGGCGAAGCGGCCGTTCTACACCCACCCGCAGCCCGGCGACGAGCGCTGGTCGAACAGCTTCGACCTGCTGTTCCGGGGCCTGGAGCTGGTCACCGGCGGGCAGCGGCTGCACCGCCACAGCGACTACCTCGCGGCGCTGGCCGCGCGCGGGGAGAGCGCCGAGCCGTACGAGCCCTACCTGCAGGCGTTCCGCCACGGCATGCCGCCGCACGGCGGGTTCGCGATCGGCCTGGAGCGTTTCGTCGCCCGCATCACCGGGGCGCAGAACATCCGCGAGGTCACCGCCTACCCGCGCGACCTGCACCGCGTCACCCCGTAACCCCCAGACCCGCCGCGCGGCCCACCACACCGGGTCGCGCGGCGCTCGATCCACCGACGTGCCTGGCAATCGGGCGTATGAGCAGTCAAGATACGTCCGATTGCCAGGCAAGACGGATGATCAGGTGGCACGGTGAGGGCATGGAGTTCCTGATCGGGCTGATCTGCCTGGTGGTCATCGCGGTGGTGATCGTGGCCTGGGTCGCCTCGCTCTACAACGGCCTGGTCCGGGCGCGCAACGGCTACCAGAACGCGTTCGCGCAGATCGACGTGCAGCTCACCCGCCGCCACGATCTGATCCCGAACCTGGTCGAGACGGCGAAGGGCTACCTCAAGCACGAGCGCGAGACGCTGGAGGCGGTCACCGCCGCGCGGACCGCCGCGATGACCGCCCAGGCCAACGCCGCCCGCAACCCGGGCGACCCGGCCGCGATGCAGGGCCTGGCCGGTGCCGAGAACGGACTCACCCAGGCGCTGGGCCGGCTGTTCGCGGTGTCCGAGGCCTACCCGGACCTCAAGGCCAACCAGAACATGATGCAGCTGTCCGAGGAGCTCACCTCGACGGAGAACCGGGTCGCGTTCGCCCGGCAGGGCTACAACGACGCGGTGCTGGCGTACAACAACAAGCGCGAGACGTTCCCGGGCAGCCTGCTCGCCGGGCCGTTCGGCTTCCACCGGGCGGCGCTGCTGGAGATCGACGACCCGGGCAAGCGCGAGGCGCCGCGCGTGCAGTTCTGACCGCCGCGCCGATGGACTTCTTCGAGCGCCAGCGCCAGGTCAAGCGGATGTCGTTCCGCCTGATCCTGCTGTACGTGCTGGCCGTGCTCGCCATCGTGGTGGTCGTCTGCCTCGCGGTCGCTTTCGCGCTGGGCGCGTTCGAGGCCCCGGCCGCCGAGCTGGCCTGGCTGATGGTGTGGACCGCGGTGCTGACCGCCGGGGCGATCCTGCTGGCGTCGCTGTTCCGCACCATCGGGCTGCGCGCCGGCGGCGGCAAGGTAGCCCGTGACCTGGGTGGCGTGCTGGTCCCCGAGGACACCACCGACCTGCGGCTGCGCCGGCTGCGCAACGTGGTCGAGGAGGTCGCGCTGGCCTCCGGCGTGCCGGTGCCCGAGGTGTACGTGCTGGAGGACGAACCCGGCATCAACGCGTTCGCGGCCGGCTGGTCCCCGGCGGACGCGGCGGTCGCGGTGACCCGCGGC
Organism: Catellatospora coxensis; assembly: GCF_016862635.1. Taxonomy (GTDB): domain Bacteria; phylum Actinomycetota; class Actinomycetes; order Mycobacteriales; family Micromonosporaceae; genus Catellatospora; species Catellatospora coxensis. The sequence continues at coordinate 89,326 of NZ_BONI01000001.1, forward strand.
GCGCTCGACCGGCTCAACCGCGACGAGCTGCAGGGCGTCATCGCGCACGAGTTCAGCCACGTGCTCAACGGCGACATGCGGATCAACATCCGGCTGATCGGGCTGCTGTTCGGCATCCTGTTCCTGGCCATCGTCGGCCGCACCTTCCTGTACGCGGGCGCCTTCGGCGGCGGCCGCGACCGCCGCGACAACCAGGGCAGCAACCCGCTGCCGCTGATCGGCATCGCGCTGATCGTGGCCGGGTCGATCGGCGTGTTCGCCGGACGGCTGATCCAGGCCTCGGTGTCGCGGCAGCGGGAGTACCTGGCCGACGCGTCGGCGGTGCAGTTCACCAGGCAGACCTCCGGCATCGCCGGGGCGCTCAAGAAGATCGGCGGCCTGGAGACCGGCTCCCGGCTGTCCACCCCGAAGATCGACGAGGTCGGGCACATGCTGTTCGGCGAGGCCCGGCTGCGCTCGCTGTTCGCCACCCACCCGCCGCTGGCCGACCGCATCCGGGCCCTGGAACCGGACTTCGACCCGGCGCAGCTCGACGCGCTCGCGCGCAAGTGGCGCGCCGCGCCGCCCTCGGGGCTGGTCGAGGACGCCGCGATGGGCCTGTCACTGGCCGAGCAGGGCGGCCCGCTGCCGGATCAGGACACCCGGATGGCGGTACGCCCCGACGCGGTCGCCGCCTCCGTGGGCACGCCGCAGCAGCCCGCGTACCAGCGGGCGGAGTCCATCCTGGAGCGCTTCCCGCCCGAGATCCTGGCCCGCGCCCGGCGCGGCGACACCGCGCCGTCCCTGGTGTTCGGCCTGCTGCTGTCGGAGCAGCCGGAGGTCGCCGACAGCCAGCTCGCGGCGCTGCGCGAACGGCACGGCGAGGCCGCCGTCGCGGACACCGTCGCCGCCGCGGGCCGGCTGGCCGGGCTGCACCCGCTGCTCCGGCTGCCGCTGGCCCAGCTCTGCTTCCCGGCGCTGCGCGCCCACCCGGCCGCCACCCGGCAGGACCTGCTCGGCACCATCGACGCCCTGACCAGGGCCGACGGCCGCGTCAGCGTCTTCGAGTACGCCCTGTCCCGGCTGCTCTACCGCGACCTGTACGAGGCCACCTACGACACCCCGCCCTGGCCGGTCCGCGCGCACAGCCTCGCGACCTGCCGCAACGCGATCGCCTCGCTGCTCGCGGTGCTGGCCCGCGCGGGCCACCCCGACGAGGCGTCGGCCGACCGCGCGTACCACGTCGGCCTGGCGCTGGTCCTGCCCGGACAGCAGGTGCCGATGACCGCCCCCCAGCACGGCGTACTGGCCCTGGACGCCGCCTGGCCGATGCTCGACGGCCTCGCCCCCCAGGACAAATCCCTCCTGATCAAGGCCGTCGTAGCGGTCATCTCCGAAGACGGCACCATGACCGTCACCGAACAGGAACTCACCCGCACCATCTGCGGCATGCTCCACTGCCCCCTGCCGCCCTTGACGCAAGGAAGGGCACCTTCTTAACGCTATGCGTTGTAGAAGGTGCCCTTCCTTCGCTCGCGGTCAGGTGGCGAGGAGTTTGGGGAGGTGGCGTTCGACGATGGGGAGGACCTCGTCGATGGTGACCTCGCGGCCGAGTTCGGCGGACAGGGAGGTGACCGAGGCGTCGGTGATGCCGCAGGGCACGATCCGGTCGAACCAGGTCATGTCGGGGTTGCAGTTGAGCGCGAAGCCGTGGAGTGAGACGTCGCGGGCGACCCGGATGCCGATCGCGGCGACCTTGCGGTCCGGGCCGCGCTCGTCCTCGCGCACCCATACGCCGGAGCGGTTGTTGCCCTTGATCCGGGTGGTGGCGACACCCAGCTCGGCGCAGACGTCGATGAGCATCTGCTCGGTACGCCGCACGTGCGCGACCACGTCGGCGAGCCCGCCACGCTGCTTCGGCAGCTTGATGATCGGGTAGCCGACGAGCTGCCCCGGGCCGTGCCAGGTGATCTTGCCGCCGCGGTCCACGTCCACCACCGGGGTGCCGTCGAACGGCCGCTCCCAGGGCTCGGTGAGCTTGCCGGCGGTGTACACGCTGGGGTGCTCCAGCAGCAGCACGGTGTCCGGCTCGGTGCCCGCGACGACGCCCGCGTGCAGGCGGCGCTGCTCGTCCCAGGCGGTCAGATACTCGACGGTGCCGGCGCGGCGTACCGCGAGTGCCGGCGAGACGATGCTGGTCACGTCGCTCAGGCTACTCGCGCCCGCGCGCCTGGCCAGGGAAGGTGCTCGGCGTCACCCGTACCCGTGAATGCGTGCCCGGCTCGCGACCGGTTAGGGTGTGCGCGAACACGCTTGTGAAAACTTTCACGAATAGTGTCACGCAGTGCCAACCATGCTCCGCACGTAGGGAAAGGACGCCTCGCGATGACGGCGACGCGGGAGAAGAAGGAGCTCCGGGCCGCACCGGAGCAGGAGGCGGCCGCCCCGCCGCGGCCGGGGCGGCGGCGCTGGCTGCTGCCGGCGCTCGGGCTCGTGGTCTGGCTGGTGCTGGGCGGGGCCATGGGCGGCTTCGCGAGCAAGACGGCCGACGTGCAGAAGAACGACAACGCCTCCTTCCTGCCGGCGAGCGCCGAGGCGACCGTCGTGCTCGACCTGAGCAAGAAGTTCGCCGGGCTCGACGTGGTGCCCGCGCAGCTCGTCTACGGCCGCGACAGCGGGCTCACCGAGGCCGACAAGACGGCCATCACCGAGCAGCTCGCCAGCATCAAGCGGGAGCTGGGCAGCCGGCTGGCCGACGTGCCGATGCTGCCGCGCTACTCCGACGACGGCAAGGCGGCCCAGGTCACCGTGCTGTTCACGGAGACCGACGCGCAGAAGAACATGGCCGACGTGACCTGGATCCGCGAGCACACCGGCCTGCCCGACGGGCTGAACGCCCACGTCGGCGGCCTGGGCGGCATCCTGACCGACATGATGGAGGTCTTCGGCTCCATCGACGGCCTGCTGCTCGGCGTCACCGTCGGCATCATCGGCGTCATCCTGCTGATCGTGTACCGCAGCCCGATCCTGCCCGTGGTCGTGCTCTTCGGCGCGGGCCTGGCGTTCGCGCTCGCCAACGGCGTGGTCTACCTGCTGGCCAAGGAGGAGATCATCACGGTCTCCGGGCAGAGCCAGGCCATCCTCGACGTGCTGGTGCTCGGCGCGGCCACCGACTACGCGATGCTGCTGGTCTCCCGGTTCCGCGAGGAGCTGCGGCACACCGAGAGCCGGTACGACGCGATGCGGGTCGCGCTGCGCGCCTCGTTCGAACCGATCCTGGCCAGCGGCGCGACCGTCATCCTGGGCCTGCTCTGCCTGCTCGTGTCCGACCTCGCCTCCAACAAGGGCCTCGGCCCCGTCGGCGCGATCGGCATCGCCAGCAGCCTCGCCGTCTCGCTGACCCTGCTGCCGGCCGTCCTGGCCCTGCTCGGCCGGGTGGCGTTCTGGCCGGTGCGGCCGAAGTTCGGCTCCGCGCCGGTCGAGGAGAAGGGCCTCTGGGCGAAGGTGTCCGCGCTGGTCGGCCGCCGGGCCCGGCTGGTCTGGATCGGCACCGCGGTGCTGCTGCTGGCCGGCGTCGCGGGCCTGACCAGGCTGGACGCCGACGGCATCCCGCAGTCCGAGGGCTTCACCGGCCACCCCGACTCGGTCTCCGCGCAGGAGCTGACCACCGCCCACTTCCCGGGCGGCACCGGCAACCCTGCCGAGATCGTGACCCGGGCCGAGAAGCTCGACCAGGTGCTGCTCGCGGTACGCCAGACCAAGGGCGTGGCCGAGGCGGCCCCGTTCACCGGGATGCCCGCCATGCCGGTGCTGCCGCCGTCCGGCGACGGCCAGACCCCGGCACCGGGCCAGACCCCGGCACCGGGCCAGACCCCCGCACCGGGCCAGACTCCGGCGGCCGGGGAGACGCCCGCGAGCGGGGCGACGGGCACCGGGCAGGGCACGCCGGCGCCGGTCGCGGTGCCGCCGCTGCCGGAGCCGAAGGTCGTCGACGGCATGGCGCGGATCGACGCGACGCTCACCGACCCGGCCGACTCACCGGCCGCGCTGGCGACGGTCGAGCGGCTGCGGGCCGCCGTGCATGCGATCGACGGCGCGGACGCGAAGGTCGGCGGGTTCAGCGCGATCAACTACGACGTGCAGCACACGTCGCAGCGCGACCGCAACGTGATCATCCCGCTGGTGCTGGGCGTCATCTTCCTGATCCTGATGGTGCTGCTGCGCTCGCTGATCGCGCCGCTGCTGCTCATCGCGACGGTGGTGCTGTCCTACCTGGCCACGCTGGGCATCTCCGGGGTCGTGTTCAAGGACCTGCTGGGCTTCCCCGGAGCCGACTCGTCGTACCCGCTGTTCGCGTTCGTGTTCCTGGTGGCGCTGGGCGTCGACTACAACATCTTCCTGATGACCCGGGTGCGCGAGGAGGCCGCCAAGCTCGGCCACACACCAGGCACGCTGAAGGGCCTGGCGGTGACCGGCGGTGTCATCACCTCCGCGGGTGTGGTGCTCGCGGCGACGTTCGCGGCGCTCGCGGTGCTGCCGCTGGTCTTCGTGGTCGAGATCGCGTTCGCGGTGGCCTTCGGCGTCCTGCTGGACACGCTGCTCGTGCGCTCGCTGCTGGTGCCGGCGCTGACGGTCGACATCGGCCGGTTCGTCTGGTGGCCGGGCCGGCTCTGGCGCGCCGGCAGCCCCGAGAAGGGCGTTCACCTGCCGTAACAGCCCCGGGGTGGGGGTGAAGCGCACCTTCGGCCGATCGTCGGCCGGAGGTGCGCTTCCGCGTTTCGGCACCGGCGGGGGCAGGTGACGGCGGGAGGCGGTGCGTAAGGTGACGCCGTGTCGCTGACCACCATGGCACCCGCCGCCGAGAACCTGTCCGAGCCGCCCGCGCGGCGGCGTCCACCCTGGACGTCGGTCGTGGAGACGCTGCTCATCGTGGCCGGGCTGGCCCGCCTGGTCTGGGGCCAGCAGGTCGCGGTCGTCGCCGACGGCCAGGACCGGCTCGCCAGCCTGAGCCTGCTGCTCGGCGAGGGCCGCCTGAACAACAGCGAGTACTCCATCGTCGGCCCGCTGTTCTCCGCCCCGCTGTGGCTGCTGGGCCGGGCCGTGGCCACGCCCGAGGCCGGGATCAGGTACTTCAACCTGGTCGTCTTCACCGCCGGGCTGGCCGCGCTCGGGCTGCTGCTGCGCGGGCTGGTCCCCGGCGCGCTGATCCGCCGGTTCATGCTGATCACGATCGCGGCGAGCATGCTCGCGCCGGACGTCGGCCACTACGGCAGCGAGACCTTCACCATGATGGGCGTCATGGTCGGCATCGTCGTCGTGGTCCGTGGGCGGCGGCGCGGCTGGGGCTGGGCGGCGGCGGTGCTCGGCGCGGTCAACACCCCGGCGACGGTGGCCGGGCTCGGGCTGGTGAGCCTCGCCGAGACCTGGCGGCACCGGCGGCTGCGGCTGCTGGTCCCGGTGGCGGTCGCCGCGGCGCTGGTGCTGGTGGAGATCCTGGCCCGCAAGGGCGGGTACGCCGGGGACCGCGGCGCGAGGGACGTCATGCCGTTCTCCGGGCGGCCCGGGTTCTCGTACCCCGTCTTCTTCGGCGTGCTGGCGATCCTGTTCTCGTTCGGCCGCGGCCTCGTCTGGTACCTGCCCGGCATGTTCCTGCCGACCCGCCGCGCGCTGGCCGACCTGGGCCCGACCGGCATCGACCTGGCCCGGATCCAGCGGCTCTGGCTGATCTTCGTCGGCGGCCTGGTGCTGGTGTACGCCCCCTGGTGGGCCTGGTACGCCGGGATGTCCTGGGGGCCGCGCTTCTTCCTCGCCGGCATCCTGCCCGCCGCGCTGGCGCTCGCCCTGCGCCTGGGCCACCGCCAGGCCGGGCTCGGCGCGAACCTGGTCACGCTGGCCGTCCTGGTGCTCTCGGTCTGGATCGGCCTGAACAGCCTGTTCTGGCACGAGCTGTGGCCCGCCGCCTGCTTCGGCACCCCGCAGTCGGTCGAGGCCCTGTGCTGGCACTCACCCGAGTACAGCTCGCTGTGGTACCCGCTGGTGTCCTGGCAGTTCGCCCACCTGACCGGCGGGCAGTGGATCAGCGCCGCCTACAGCGCGGTCGTGCTCGGCTGGCTCGGCACACCCCTGGTGCGCCGGATCGGCGGCCAGCTCACCACCGCCTGGCGCGACCACCTCAACCCGCGTCTGGCCCGTACCGCCTGGCGCTGGTAGCCCGCGCTTGGTGTGGCGCGGTGCGGTGCCACACCATGATCATTCGACTTGCCAGGCACTTGGGCGAATGGCGCTTCAAGATACGCACGGGTGCCAGGCAAGTCGGACGATCATGGGCGCGGGCCCGCGTCAGGCCGTGGGGACCTTCCAGAGCCAGACGTCGGCGACGCGCTGGGGCGGGCCGAGGAGGTCGGTCATCACGGACTTCAGGGCGGGCTGGTAGGTGGGCCAGTGGGCGCCGTGCACGTCGTCGCCGAGCACCACGATGCTCGCGTTCCAGTAGCGCAGGTCCTCGCGCAGCGCGGCCCGGTCGGCGTCGGTGACCGCGGGGGCCGCGCCGGTCTTGGCGACCGTCTCCAGCAGCGTCTGGGTCGGGCGGGGGATCGGGCCGATGCGACCGGTGCCGTTCGGGCCGCCGGGGCCGAGGAAGAAGCCCGCGGGCAGGCGGAACACGCCCTCGCCCGCGCCTGCCGCGTCGGCCAGGGCGGCGGCCTGCCAGCGCTGGCCGTCGGGCAGCAGGTCGTTGGTGATCGGCACGGGGACCACGGTGCCGCCGTCGGCGACGTACTCGCGCCACTGGCCGGAGGCGAAGAAGTCCGGCACGGGGGCGCGCTCGCGGGCCAGCAGCGGGGTGGGGACCAGCGGCAGCAGCGCGACGGTGAGCCCGGCGACCCAGGCCCAGCGCGGGCCGGGCAGGGACACCTTCATGCTGCCGCCGTCGGTGCGGCTCAGCGCGGTGGCCAGCCAGGCCAGGACCAGCCCGAAGACGGGCGCGACGATCAGCGCGAGCCGGGACGGCAGCGCCGCGTTGAACACCGGCAGCCCGCCGATCAGCGCCTCGGGCATCGGGATGCCGGTCAGCTGACCCAGCCAGCGCAGCTCGGGGCCGAGCGAGAGCACGAGGAACACGCCCGCGGTGACGCCGAGGCCGAGCAGGTTGGCCCGGTGCGCCCGGTCGGTGCGCCGCCACAGCACCACCAGCCCGATGATCACGAGCAGTAGCAGCGGCAGGCCGAAGAACGAGTTCTCCTCGGTCGGGTTCGCGGCCAGGTCGGTGTTGAGGCCGACCGCGCCGGCCAGCGAGCGCTCCGGCCAGGCGGCGTACGCGGCGAGGTCCTCGTTGTGGATGCGCGGGTCGAAGCCGGTGCCGTGGTAGCGCTGCGGCCCGGCGAAGTGCAGCCACAGCGGGTACGCCAGCAGCGCGCCCGCGACGAGCGCGCCGCTGCCCAGCCCGATCAGCACCGGGCGCAGCAGCGCCTTCACCTCGTCACGCCGGAACAGCACCCAGACCAGCGTGAACACGCCCAGCGCCAGCGCGGTGAAGAACAGCGCCTCGGCGGCGATGGAGAAGCAGACCGCGATGAGCAGGCCCAGCAGCGCGCCGTCGCGCACGGGCCTGTCCCGGCGCACCAGCAGCAGGCAGCGCGCGATGATCAGTGGGATCACCCACTGCGCGGTCCAGTTCAGGTGGGCGTTCGCGTGGGAGATCATCGCCGGGGCGAAACCGCAGAACAGGCCGCCGACGGCCGCGCCGATCCGGTTCGCGCCCAGGTGCCGGGAGAACAGCCAGTACCAGGCGTAGGCGGTGCCGGCCAGGTTCAGGGTGAGGATGACCAGGAAGGTCAGCGCCGGGCCGGCCAGGATGGTCAGCGGGGCGAAGGCGAACGCGTACACCGAGATCGAGGTGTTGACCGCCAGGTTCACCCCGTCCGGGACGTTGAGCAGGTGGGTGAAGAGCGGGTCGGCGCCGTGGGTGAGCGCGTACGCGCCGTACGACAGCAGCCACTCGAAGAACGCCTGGTCACCGGAGTTGACACCGCTGGCGCGGTGCGCGGGGTCGGACCAGAGCGCGCCGGTGACCCATACCGCCAGGACCAGGGCGGTGGCCGCGACCAGCAGGTCGGCGCGGCGGCGGCGGGTCCGCACGGCGCCCTCCGCCTGCTCCGGCGTGTCCACGACCTGGTCGTCGGCAGGGCTCAGCGGGGCGGCAGGCGAGGCGATCGACACTCGGCGCAGTTTATCAGCGCGTCCGCCCCGCTCCACCGGCCGCCGGACGGCGTCACACCGCCCCGCGCCCGCCCCGGTCCAAGATCGCTCGACTTGCCAGGCACCAGGGCGAATGGCGCTTCAAGATACGAACATATGCCCGGCAAGTCGGACGATCAAGGGCACGTCCGGCGGACGGACTGGACGGCGGTCACGGGGCGACACGCGCGGGATACGCGGGGTGATTGACCCGCCTATTGAAAATGACTATCAATAGCAGTATGAAGATGGCATTCGTCGGCAAGGGCGGTAGCGGTAAGACCACCCTTGCGGCGCTGGTGGCCAGGCATCTGGCGGCGGCGACTACGCCCGCGGCCCTGCTGGCCATCGACGCGGACATCAATCAGCACCTGGCGACGGCGCTCGGGCTCAGCGAGGACGAGGCCGTCCTGCTGCCGTCGCTCGGTGATCACCTGGACAAGATCAAGGACTACCTGCGCGGCGACAACCCGCGGATCTCCTCGGCGGCCGCCATGGTCAAGACCACCCCGCCGGGGGAGGGCTCCCGGCTGCTCCGGGTGGGCGGGAGCAACCCGATCTACGACGCGCTGGTGCGCCCGGTCGGCGGGGTGCGGCTTGCCGTGACCGGGCCGTTCGCCACCGAGGACCTGGGCGTGGCCTGCTACCACTCCAAGGTCGGCGCGGTCGAGTTGCTGCTCAACCACCTGGTCGACGGGCCGGGGGAGTACGTGGTGGTGGACATGACCGCCGGCGCGGACAGCTTCGCCTCCGGCCTGTTCACCCGGTTCGACGCCACCTTCCTGGTGTGCGAGCCGACCCTGCGCAGCGTGGGCGTGTACCGGCAGTACATCGGCTACGCCCGCGACTTCGGGGTGCGGGTGCACGTGATCGGCAACAAGATCGACGACGAGTCGGACGTGGCCTTCCTGCGCGAGCACGTCGGCGACGACCTGCTCACCTGGATCAGCAGGTCTCGATTCGTGCGCGCCGCCGAGCGCGGCGCTCCGCAGCCGATCAACGAGCTGGAGGCCGCCAACCGCGCCGCACTGGACAGGATCGGGTCCACTGTGGATGGTGTTGGTAAGGACTGGCCGCGCTACACCGCGCAGGCCGTCGAGTTCCACCTGCGCAACGCGCAGGCCTGGGGCAACGCCCGCAGCGGCGAGGACCTCGCCGCTCAGGTCGACCCCGCGTTCGTGCTCGGGCCGCAGCGGCTCGAGCTGGCACGACACCACTGACGGCCCCGCCGTCCCCACAGAAGGAGAACACCATGTCCCTGGACGTCCCCGTGGCGCTGCTGGAGCGGGCCGAGGCCGGGCAGGTCGACGACGCCGAGTTCGTCGACTGCGTGCGCCAGTCGCTGCCGTACGCCTGGACGGTGGTCAGCGCCGCCGCCCAGCGTCTGGCCGACGAGCCCGGCGCGGAGTTCGGCGAGCACGGCACGCCGCCGCCGAGCGAGGCCGAGCGCGGCGAGCTGCTGCGCGCCCTGGCCAGCGACGCGATCCGGGGTGGCCTGGAGCGCCACTTCGGCATCAAGCTCGCCTTCCAGAACTGCCACCGCGTCGCCGCCTTCTCCCTCGCCGCCGTCGGCGGCGAGACCTACCAGGACTTCATCTCCCCGGTAGCCCAGCTCCGCAACCAGTCCCCCGAACTCCGCGACTGCTGAGTGAGGGAAGGAAGGGCACCTTCTTAACGCTCCGCGTTAAAGAAGGTGCCCTTCCTAATGCGTGAGCCCCTGTGAGCTGGGCTGATTCGATCCAATGACGGGAGCGACCGTGGACATCTTTCTGACCAGCGCCTTCGGCCCGGCCGTGGCGGTGGCCCACGCGCGCGCCGCCGAGCAGGCCGGTATGCGCGGGGTATGGCTGGCCGAGCACCACTTCGTCGAGTACGGGCAGTGCCCGTCGGCGACCGTGCTCGCCGGGCACCTGCTGGCCGGCACCCGGCGCATCACCGTCGGCACCGCCGCCTGCGTGCTGGGCTCCCGGCATCCCGTCGCGCTCGGCGAGGAGGCGGCCCTGCTGCACGCGCTGGCCGGGGACCGGTTCCAGCTCGGCGTGGCACGCGGCGGCCCCTGGCAGGAGATCGAGATCCTCGGGCGCGGCCTCGACCACTACCGCCGCGGCTTCGCCGAGTCCCTCGACGTGCTGCTGCGCTGGTTGTCCGGTGCTCCCGAGGCGCAGGCCCGTGGCGAGTTCCACCGCTTCGGGCCGCTGACCGTGGTGCCGCGGCCCGCGACACCCGTGCCGGTGCGGGTCGCGGTGACCTCGGCCGAGACCGCGGACCTGGCCGGGCGGCACGGCCTGCCGCTGCTGCTCGGCGTGCACGCCGACGACGCCGAGGTCACGGTGCTGGTGGACCGGTGGGCGCAGGCGGCCTCCGCGCACGGGCACGACCCGGCCGCCGCGGACCACGCGCGGGTGCGGCTGGCGTACCCCTGCCCGACCCGGGCCGACGGCGAGCGCGAGCTGCGCGCCAACCTCCCACGCTGGCTCGCGGGCATCCGCGCGGCGGTCCCGGTCGGCGGCGCGCCGCCCGCCCGCGACCTGACCGCCCACGTCGAGAACCTGCTGCGCAGCCAACCGGTCGGCCCGCCGGGGGAGGTCGCGGCTGCGTTGGCCCACAGTGCCGAAACCACGGGGGTACGCCGTCAGCTGTGCATGGTCGAGGCGGCCGGCTCGCCCGAGGCGACCTCGGACCTCATCGCGACCCTGGCCGCCCTGCCGTCCGCGTGGCGGCTCGAACGAGCACCGCTGGGCCCTGCCCTCACCGGCTCCTGAACGGACCGGGCCGGGTCGGTGCGCGGTGACGCCATAACGGGGCGGGGCAATGTGTGTTTCGTGGACATGTCGGGAGTGTTGCGGCAGACCGTAGCGTGCGGCTCCACAGGGGAGTGACACGGATCACTATCGAGGAGCCCGCCATGCCCAGACCCTCCGCCCCGCGGTTGCTCCGCGCGGCGCTCGCCGTCCTGACCGGACTCGCCGGGGTGGCCGTCGCGGCCGCCCCCGCCCAGGCCGCGACGCTGACCCAGGTCAGCTCGTTCGGCAGCAACCCCGGCAACCTCGCCATGTACAGCTACCGCCCCGACAACCTGCCCGCGGGCCGCCCCGTGGTGGTGCTGCTGCACGGCTGCACCCAGAACGCCTCCGGCTACTTCACCAACTCGGGCTGGCGCAAGTACGCCGACCTGTGGGGCTTCGGCCTGATCGTGGCCGAGCAGAAGTCCGCCAACAACTCGCTGAGCTGCTTCAACTGGTTCCAGGCCGGGGACATCGCACGCGGGCAGGGCGAAGCCCTGTCGGTCAAGCAGATGGTCGACCACGCGGTCGCCAACCTCGGCGCGGACGCGAGCCGCGTCTACGTGTCCGGCCTGTCCGCGGGCGGCGCGATGAGCGCGGTGATGCTCGCGACCTACCCGGACGTGTTCAAGGCCGGCTCGGTCGTCGCGGGTATCCCGTACAACTGCGGCACCGCCTGCCAGTCCGCCGCTCAGAGCAAGACCCCGCAGCAGTGGGGCAACCTGGTCCGCAACGCGTACAGCGGCTACACCGGCCCGTGGCCGAGGGTCGCGATCTGGCAGGGGCAGTCGGACTCCACGGTGGTGCCCGCCAACGGCACCGAGCTGATGACCCAGTGGACCAACGTGCACGGCGTCGCGCAGACCCCGACCGGCACGACGAGCCTGCCCGCGGGCACGACGCTGGAGACGTACGGCAGTGACGTGGTGCGGCTCTACAAGATCGCGGGCATGGGCCACGGCACCCCGGTCGACCCGGGCAGCGGCACCGACCAGTGCGGCACCGCGACGTCGTACTTCCTGGACACCATCTGCTCGGCGTACCGCGACGCCGTGTACTTCGGCCTCGACAGCACCGTGAGCACGCCGCCGGGCGCGCCCACCGGCCTGGCCGTCACCGGCACCACGAACGTCAGCGTCACGCTGTCCTGGACGGCGGTCTCCGGCGCGACCGGCTACCACGTGTACCGGGGCGGCACGAAGGTCACGGCGTCGCCGGTGACCGGGACGTCGTACACCGACGGCGGCCTGACCGCGTCCACCACCTACAGCTACACCGTGCGCGCCGTGAACGCGGCGGGCGAGGGGCCCGCGTCCGGCGCGGTCTCGGCGACGACCGCGGCCACCGCGCCGCCCGGCCCCGCCGCCCCGACCGGGCTGGCCGTCACCGCGGTCACCGACACCAGCGTCGCGCTGTCCTGGACGGCGGTCTCCGGCGCGACCGGCTACCACGTGTACCGCGGCGGCGTGAAGGTCACGTCGTCCCCGGTCGGCGGGACGTCGTACACGAACACGGGACTGGCCGCGTCCACCACGTACAGCTACACGGTCAGCGCGGTGAACTCGTCCGGGGTCGAGGGAGCGCAGTCGGCGGCCGTGCCGGCGACCACGGCCGCGACGGCAGCCTGCTTCACCGCCAGCAACTACGCCCAGGTCGCGGCGGGGCGGGCGTACCACTCGCTCGGGTACACGTACGCCAACGGCTCGAACCAGAACATGGGCCTCTACAACACCTTCTACACCCACACCCTCAAGCAGACCGCCCCCAACTACTACGTCATCGCCGACGGCCAGTGCTGACCCCCTGAACCGACCCGCCGGCCGGGGCGCGCACCCGGTACGCCTGTCATCGACGTTGGCCTATCTCATCGAAAATCCGTGCTCCGGATTCGATGTGATAGGCCAACGTCGATTGAACGACGGGGCCCGGCTACGCCGGGATGGGGTCGGTGAGGGCGGCGTGGAGGGCCTGGGTGACGGTGCGGTGGCGGAACGGGAAGCCGGCCGCCGTCAGCGCCCCCGGCATGGCCCGCAGGCTGCGGTACGCCTCGTTGCCGAACTCCCCGTAGAGGATCTTCAGCGCGGCCTTCGGGATCGGCATCACCGTGGGCCGGTGCAGCTCCGCCCCGAACGCCTTGGTGAACTGCGCGTTGGTGACCGGCGCCGGCCCGACCATGTTCACCGGCCCCTCGACCTGGTCGCTGTCCAGGATGAACTGCGTCGCGGCCAGCCAGTCGAACAGCGAGATCCACGGCACCCACTGCCGCCCGTTGCCCAGCCGGCCGCCGATGCCCATCTTGAACGGCACCAGCTGCGCCTTGAGGAAGCCGCCGTCGCGGTGCAGCGGGTAGCCGGTGCGCAGCAGCGACACCCGGGCCCCCGCCGCCGCTGCGGGCGCGGTCGCCTGCTCCCAGTGTTTGGAGACACCGGCCAGGAAGTCGTCCCCGGCGGGGGACAGCTCGGTCACCTCGCGGTCGCCGGTGTCGCCGTAGTAGCCCACCCCGGAGGCGTTGACCAGGATCGGGACCCGCTGCGCGGCGACCGCGCGGGACAGCGTCGCGGTCGGCACGACCCGGCTGGACAGGATCAGCGCCTGGTAGTCCTCGGTCCAGCGGCGGTCGCTGACGCCGACCCCGCACAGGTTCACCACCGCGTCGGTGCCCTCGGGCAGCCGGATCGGCTCGGCCGGGTCCCACTGCCGCTCCGAGGCGTCCGCCGCGGGACGGCGTACGAGCTGGACGACCTCGTGACCCGTTGAGCGCAGGGTCGACACCAGGGGCTGGCCCAGGAAGCCGGAAGCTCCCGCCACCACGATCCGCATACGACAATCATGCCCGATCGCGGCGCGCGCTCAGCGTGCCGACACCGCCTGGCGCAGTTCCTCGAAGCGGTTCGCCAGTTCCCCGTCGATGCGGGCGTTCTGCTCGGCGGTCAGCTCGACCAGCGCGGCCCGGGGCGGTTCGGCCTGGTGCGCCTCCAGCAGGCGGGCGCGCAGACCGCTCGGCGGGTGCGAGGCGAACAGCGACGCCTCCTCGCGCACCGACAGCTGGCGCAGCCGGGTGCGCCGGGGCGCGGCCTGCTCCCGTACGTGCTCGGCGCCGGACAGCCACACCGCCGGGCCCGCGCCCATCCGGGCCGAGCGGCCCAGCGGCTCCAGCACCTCGTGCAGCACCACCATGCCGTCGGCAAGGTCCCGCGCGGCCACGTCGCCCGCCACCCGGGCGGAGATCCGGTCGGCGAGATACTCCGCCTGGTGGCCGCCCCGCGCCGCGGCGACGTGCATGGCGAACTCCAGCAGCCCCACCACCCAGCCGAGCGCGCCGGTGAAGACCCGGACGGCCAGGCCGCCGGGACCGGCCAGAGCCATCGAGGCGTACGACGGCCGCAGCACCTCGATCAGCCGGGCCACCAGCGTCATCGCCGGCGCCACCAGGTACGCCCGCCGCTGGTCGCCGTTGACGAAGTGGCCCATCTCGTGGCCGAGCAGCGCCACCCGCTGCTGCGCCGGCAGCACCGCCCACATCGGCAGGCCGAGCAGCATGACCCGGCGACGCCGGAACAGCCCGATCTCGGCGGTGCCCGCGTTCATGTCGTAGGTCAGCGCGACGACGTCCGGCGGCGCGGTGCCCACCGCCGCGGCGACCCGGTCGATCAGCTCGTGCAGGGCCGGGAAACGCTCCCGGGTGGCCACCGGCAGCTCGTCGTCGAGCCGGCCGAAGCGCGGTCGCAGCCCGTACGCCAGCACCAGGCAGAGCACGCCGATGATCAGCCAGCCGTTGACCTCGGTGAACACCAGCCGGACGCCGGTGAACAGCAGCAGCGCCCAGCCCGCCAGCAGGACGGCCGACACCGCCTGCAACGCCAGCCAGGTCGCCCGGCGCGGACGCTGCACCCCGTCCCGCGCCCAGGCGGCGAAGTCGCGCGTGGACCGGCGCAGCGCCCAGCGGAACGTGAGCCGGTCGATCCACCGCGACCCCGGGCCGCGGCGACGTCGGTCGTACGCGTCGAGGTTCCACTCACACGACTCGCACCACGGCAGCGCATCCCGCTCGGACACCAGCGGCTGCCCACACGCCCCGCAGCCCGCACCCGGCACCAGACCCGATCTCCTCGACACCGCCGCATTCTGCCCCGCCCCCACCGATCCCGCCGCCCCCCACCCTAGTTGATCATGAACTTATGGCACGGTTCGACGGCGTGTCACCGGCATAACTTCATGATCGACGGTGGTGGGGCGCTCGGCTCTGGCCGCTCGCGGGCCGGCGGTCAGGGGCGGCGGTGGCGTCGCCACAGGTATCCGGCGAGCACGAGTGCCGACAGCGCCGCCTGCGCGGCGGTTGCCGGGCCGGGCGCGGCGGTCGGGTCGGACAGGGCCAGCAGCAGGGGGAGCAGGCCCGGCACGGCCACGTCCAGCCCGGACAGGGTCCAGGTGAGCCAGCCGAGCGGGATCCGGGAACCGGTCATCGGCATCACCACGGGCGCGGACGCGTGGTCGATGTGGCCGCGCCGGGCCATCCGCAGCGCGGCGACCGCCGGCACCCCGGCCGCGGCCGGGCCGAGCCATGCCCAGCCTGTGCCCGGCAGCGCCCCGGCCGGCTCCAGCAGGGCCAGCGCGCCGGTGAGCCAGGCACCGGCGAGCAGCGCGGGCAGGACCAGCCGGGCCGCGTCGGTGGGCAGTCCGGCGACGCCGAACAGGCGGCGCAGGGCGGGGCTGCCGGTCTCGCGGCGTACGCCGCCCGCACCGGCGCTCGCCGCGGCGAGACCGAGGACCAGCACGGCGGCGGCGAACAGCAGCGGGCGGTCCGGCCACACGGTGGCCAGCAGGACGGGCACCAGCGTGCTCAGTGCGAGCGCGGCGAGCCGGGCCGGACGTCGGCGCAGGCCGCGCCAGTCCAGCCAGGCCAGCACCAGCGGGCCCGGCCAGGCAGGCCACGGCCGGGACGGCGGCCGGCGCTCGCGCCAGTACGCGTTCTCCGCCACGCGGGACAGGAACGACGGCTCCAGCGCGACGACCGCATCGCCCGCGGCGCTCAGCCGGGCCGCCGCGTCCAGCACCGGCCGCGCCGGGAACGTCACGAGGCCGCGCCACACCGCGACCGCCGTCACCAGCGCGCAGAGCAGACCAGCCGCGGCCGCGGCGAGCGCGGCGGGCAGCGGAACGGTGGGCAGCGGGCGCACCGCGCCACCCGCCGCGGCCACCGTCGCGCCGGTGAGCAGGGCGAGCACCGCCGCACCGCTCGCGATCCGGCGCAGCCACGGCGCGGCCCGCTCGGAGCGCTGCGCCAGCGCGGCCAGGCCGACGCCGGTCAGCGCGTACGAGCCGCCGGACACGACGGCCGCGGCCAGCCGCAGCGCCCCGTGATCGGGGATGCCGAGCAGCGACAGCGTCCCACCGCCGAGCACCACGCCGACGACCACCGCGGTCACGGCGGCGCGCAGCACGGCAGGGGTGAGCACCGCGCGACGGTCCAGTGGCGACATCAGCAGCCAGCGCGCGTCCGCGGGGGTGAGCAGCACCGGGCCTGCCACTGCGGCGACCTGCGTCAGCGCCGCCAGCGCCGCCACCGCCAGCGCGAGGCCGACCAGGGCGGTCACCGGCGGGGCGGGCGGGAGCGGCGTCGACAGGTCGCTCAGCAGGCGCTGGAACGGGCCGAACAGCAGTGCCCCGCCGACGCCGACCCCCGCGAACGGCAGGTATCGGTCTGACCAGTGTGGATCGGCGGACCGCCGGGCAGGGGAGCGGAGCATCGCCCGTGCGGCGCGGGCGGTGGCAGGACCGGTGGCAGGGGCGCCGGTGGCGCCGTCGACCCTGGGCGGAGGCACGCTGGGGGCGGTCATGCGACCACGGAGCCGGGCCGGGCGGCGGTCAGGTGCGGCCCGGGTGGGGCAGCCGCGGGCCGGTGGCGGCGGTGCTGTCCCACGGGATGTGCGCGCTGCCGGAGAACAGCGGTCATCGGGCCACCGGGCCCGGCTCGGCGAGCCGGCCGTCGCGCATGCGCAGGCTGGTCGCGTTCATGGCGGTGACCAGGGCCGCGTCATGAGTGGCCAGTACGACCGTGCCACCGGCGTCGGCGTACGCCCGGATCATCGCGGCCAGGCGGTCGCGGAACCCGGCGTCGAGCTTCTGCTCGGGCTCGTCGAGCAGCAGCAGGCGGCTGGGACGGGCCATCGTCGTGGCGAGCGCCAGCCGCTGGCGCTGCCCCGACGACAGCGTCAGCGGGCTCGCGCCGGCGCGGGAGGTCAGCTCGAACTCGTCGAGGGTGCGGTCCACCGGCGCGGCCCCGCCGTGGGTCAGCGCGACCAGTTCGAGGTGCTCGCGTACGGACAGGCCGGGATACCAGGCGGGCTCCTCGGCCAGCAGGCCGACCTCCCGCCAGAACGCGGGATCGGCGGACGGGGCCGTGCCCAGCACCTCCACCTCGCCGCCGCCGGGGCGCAGCAGCCCGCTGAGGCAGCGCAGCAGGGTGGACTTGCCGCAGCCGTTCACCCCCTGCACGGCCACGATCTGGCCGGTGCCGGCGGTGAGGTTCACGCGGTCCAGCACGGTGCCGCCACCGAGCTCGACCGACAGGTCACGGGTGACGACGGCGGGCATTCCGCCACAGTAGCGACGCCGTCCAGCACGTATCCCTCGCAAGCGAAAGGGCGGTCGGCTCGCGCCGACCGCCCTTCACTGCTTCTCAGCCCGGATCGCCGACCCGGACCGGGCTCACAGACCCAGTTCGCCCTCGAAGTTGCCCGTCTCCAGGCGCTCCTTGACCGTGCCCAGGAAACGCGCGGCGTCGGAGCCGTCGACCAGGCGGTGGTCGTAGGACAGGGCCAGGTAGACCATGTACCGCGGCACGATCAGCTCGCCCAGGCTCGGGTCGTCGACGACCACGGCGCGCTTGACGACCGCGCCGGTGCCGAGGATGGCGACCTGCGGCTGGTTGATGATCGGCGTGTCGAACAGGGCGCCCCGGCTGCCGGTGTTGGTCAGCGTGAAGGTGCCGCCCGACAGCTCGTCCGGCAGGATCTTGTTGGAGCGGGTGCGCTCGGCCACGTCGGCGATCCGGCGGGCCAGGCCCGCCAGGTTGAGGTCGCCGGCGTTGCGGATCACCGGGACGATGAGGCCCTTGTCGGTGTCCACGGCCATGCCCAGGTGCTCGGCGTCGTGGTAGGTGACCGTGCCGGCCTCCAGGTCCATCGACGCGTTCACGTTCGGGTGCACCCGCAGCGCCTCGACCGCCGCCAGCGCGAAGAACGGCAGGAAGGACAGCTTCACACCGTTCTTGGCGAGGAAGTCGGCCTTGGCCTGCTCACGCAGCTTGGCGATCTTGGTGACGTCGACCTCGACCACGGTGGTGAGCTGCGCCGAGACCTGCAGCGACTCCACCATGCGCTTGGCGATGGTGGTACGCAGCCGCGACAGCTTCTCGGTGCGGCCCCGCAGCGGGCTCGGCGCGGCCTTGGCGGCCGGAGCCGCGGCAGCCGCGACGGGGGCGGCAGCGGCGGGCGCGGCGGCCGGAGCCTTGGCCTTCTCCGCCGCGTCCAGCACGTCCTGCTTGCGGATACGGCCGCCGACACCGGTGCCGGTGACCTTGCCCAGGTCCACGCCGTGCTCGGCGGCGAGCTTGCGCACCAGCGGCGTGACGTAGCCGTCCGCGCCGTTGACCGCCTCGGCGGCCGGAGCCGCCTGCGCCGGAGCCACCGCGGGAGCCGGAGCGGCCGGGGCGGGAGCAGCGGCGGCCGGTGCGGCCGGAGCCGGTGCGGCGGCCGGGGCCGGGGCCGGGGCGGGAGCCGCGGGGGCGGCCGGCGCGGGCGCCGGTGCGGCCGGAGCGGCGGCCGCCGGAGCGGCACCGGCGGCGCCGATGAGGGCGAGCTGCGCGCCGACGGCGGCGGTCTCGTCCTCGGGCACCGTGATCTCCAGCAGGGTGCCGGCGACCGGGGACGGGATCTCCGTGTCGACCTTGTCCGTGGAGACCTCGAGCAGCGGCTCGTCGACCTCGATCGTGTCGCCGACCTGCTTGAGCCAGCGGGTGACGGTGCCCTCGGTGACGCTCTCGCCGAGCGCGGGCATCTTCACCGGGGTGGCGTCCCCGGCGGGAGCCGCGGCCGGAGCCGGAGCGGCGGCGGGAGCCGGCGCCGGTGCCGGTGCCGCCTCCTGAACCGGGGCGGCCGGGGTGGGCGCCTCGGCGGCGGGTGCGGCGGCCGGGGCCGGAGCGGCCGGGCTCTCGCTGCCGTCGCCGATGATGGCGAGCTCGGCGCCTACCTCAGCGGTCTCGTCCTCACCGACGATGATCTTGCTGAGAATGCCGGCCGCCGGCGACGGGATCTCCGTGTCGACCTTGTCGGTGGAGACCTCGAGCAGCGGCTCGTCGACCTCGACCCGGTCACCCTCCTGCTTGAGCCACCGGGTGACGGTGCCCTCGGTGACACTCTCGCCGAGCCGCGGCATGGTTACCGATACCGGCATTGCTTCAGACTCCTCAGTTAAGTGCAGATCCGCAGTGATAAAAGGACGAGGTGAGCTTATTCGCTCAGTTGTGCGCGTGCAGCGGCTTGCCCGCCAGCGCCAGGTGCGCCTCGCCGAGCGCCTCGTTCTGCGTCGGGTGGGCGTGGATGAGCGCCGCGACCTCGGCCGGGAACGCCTCCCAGTTGACGATCAGCGAAGCCTCGCCGACCTGCTCGCCGATCCGGGCGCCGATCATGTGGATGCCCACGACCGGGCCGTCCTTCTGGCGGACCAGCTTCACGAAGCCCTGGGTGCCCAGGATCTTGCTCTTGCCGTTGCCGCCCAGGTTGTAGTTGTACGTCTCGATGGCGTCCGCGCCGAACTTCTCCTTGGCCTGGGCCTCGGTGATGCCGACCGACGCGATCTCGGGGTCGGTGTAGGTGACGCGCGGGATGCCCGACTCGACGATCGGGGCCGGGTTCTGCCCGGCGATGGTCTCCGCGACGAAGATGCCCTGCGCGAAGCCGCGGTGCGCCAGCTGCAGGCCGGGCACGAT
Source organism: Catellatospora coxensis (assembly GCF_016862635.1). Taxonomy (GTDB): domain Bacteria; phylum Actinomycetota; class Actinomycetes; order Mycobacteriales; family Micromonosporaceae; genus Catellatospora; species Catellatospora coxensis. Next base: position 109,312 of record NZ_BONI01000001.1, read on the forward strand.
GTCGCCGACGGCGTACACGTTGGGCAGGTTGGTGCGCAGGCGCTCATCGGTGATCACGAAGCCGCGCTCCATGGTCACGCCCTGGGCCTCGAAGCCGCAGTCGGCGGTGGCCGGGCCGCGGCCCACGGCGACCAGCAGCAGCTCGGCCTCCAGGGTCTCGCCGCCGGCGATGGTGACCTTCACGCCGGAGTCGGTCTTCTCGACCTTCTCGAACGGCTTGCCGACCTTGAAGCCGATGCCGCGCTTGCGGAAGGTGCGCTCCAGCTGCTTCGAGATGTCCGGGTCCTCGGCCGCGACCAGGCGGGGCAGCGCCTCGACGATGGTCACGTCGGCGCCCAGCGACTTCCACGCGCTGGCGAACTCGACGCCGATCACGCCACCGCCCAGCACGATCGCGGACGTGGGGACCCGGTCCAGGGTCAGCGCGTGCTCGCTGGCGATGACCCTCTCGCCGTCCAGCTCCAGGCCGGGCAGGCTCTTCGAGTACGACCCGGTGGCCAGCACGATGTTGCGGCCGGTGACCCGCTGCCCGTTCACCTCGACGGCGTTCGGGGCGACCAGGGTGCCCTTGCCCTCGATGTAGGTGACCTTGGCGGACTTGATCAGACCCTGCAGGCCCTTGTACAGGCCGGCGACCACGCCGTCCTTGTACGAGTTCACGCCCGCCATGTCGATCTGGATCAGCTCGGCCTTGATGCCGATGTGCGCCGCGTCGCGGGTCTGGTCGGCGACCTCGCCGGCGTGCAGCAGCGCCTTGGTCGGGATGCAGCCCCGGTGCAGGCAGGTGCCGCCCAGCTTGTCCTTCTCGATCAGCGCGACGGACAGACCCAGCTGCGCCGCACGCAGCGCGGTGGCGTAACCACCGCTGCCGCCGCCGAGGATGACTACGTCAAAGGTCTCGCTCACGATCGCTCCAAGGTCGCGTCATTGCCACTTCGCGTCACTGTGAGCCGGCGTGTGCTCAGCCCACACTCGGCCATCTTGTCACTGCGGGAGTGCTCCCGCGCACCGAGGTGCTCAAGGACACGTCTGGCTACTCTTGCCCGGTACCATGCGCACCGCAGAGGCACCGTCGGAGAGGAGCAGGTGTGGGTTGGTTCCGCCGCCGGGGCGGGTCCCCGGCTGATCGCCCGGCCAACCCGGCCGACGTCACCCATCTGGAGCAGTTCGCGCAGTCCCGCCGCGGCGTCGAGGCGTTCATCGAGCCCCGTACGACGGTGACCGGCACCACGGTCATCCTCATCGCCCACGACGGCGAGTGGACCCGCCGCCGCATGCCCAGCCCCACGGCCGTGCGCCAGTTCGCCCAGCGCCTCTCCATGCCCGTCTACGACGTCCAGCTCGTCGGCTACCCCCAGCGCATGCGCGACTTCAACGCCCGCCAGAAACTCCGCCCCGCGGAATAGCCAAAAGCGCCGATCTTGCGCGAATGACCCCCACGACACGCCCGAAACGGGCAGCGGAGGGGCCATTCGCGCAAGATCGGCGCTTCGGGTGGGTGGGTCAGCCGTTCGGCGCAGTGCCTGACCGGCGGCTCGGCGGCCGATCCGCTGCGCTTCTCAGCCGTTCGGCGCAGTGACTGATCGGCGGCTCGGCGGCCGATCCGCTGCGCTTCTCAGCCGTTCGCCACAGTGCCTGACCGGCGGCTCGGCGGCCGATCCGCTGCGCTTCTCAGCCGTTCGCCGCGATGTCGTCGACCAGGGCGAGGAGGGTGCGGACCGGGACGCCCGTGCCGCCCTTGCTCCAGTGGCCGGTGGCCTCGCCGGAGTGGAAGGACGGGCCGGCGATGTCGATGTGGGCCCACTCGACGCCCTCGGTCACGAACTCGCGCAGGAAGACGCCGCCCTGCAGCATGTGGCCGGCGCGCTCCATGCCCGCGCTGACCTGCAGGATGTCGGCGACATCGGACTCCATCGACTTGCGGATCTCGTCCGGCAGCGGCATCGGCCAGGTCGGCTCGCCGACCAGGTCGCCGGCGGCCTTGGTGCGCTGGGCCAGCTTCTCCGAGCCCATCACGCCGGCGATCTTCTTGCCGAGCGCGATGACCTGGCCGCCGGTCAGCGTCGAGGTCTCGATGAGGTAGTCGGGCTGGGCCTCGCAGGCCAGCGCGATGGCGTCGGCGAGGATCATGCGGCCCTCGGCGTCGGTGTTGAGCACCTCGACCTTCTTGCCGCTGCGCATGGTGATCACGTCGCCGGGCCGGTACGCCTCACCGGAGAGCATGTTCTCCGCGATCGGGATGTACGCGGTCACCGCCACGGCGGGCCTCAGCTCGGCGATCGCGGCCATGGTGCTGGCCACGGCGGCCGCGCCGGCCATGTCGGACTTCATCTCCCACATGCCCTGCGCCGGCTTGATCGACACGCCGCCGGTGTCGAACGTGATGCCCTTGCCGATCAGCGCCACCTTGGTGGTCGACTCGGCCGGCGTGTACGTGATCTTCACCAGGCGCGGCTTGGCGGCCGAGCCCATGCCGACGGCGAGGATGCCGCCGAAGCCGCCCTCGATGAGCGCCTTCTCGTCGAGCACCTCGACGTCCAGCCCGGCCTTGCCGGCCAGCGCGGCGATCTCGTCGGCGAAGTTCGGCGGGCGCAGCAGGTTGGCGGGGGCGTTCACCCAGTCGCGGGTGCGGGCTACCGCGGCGGTCACCACGCCGGCGCGCTTGAGCTCGGCGTTGGCGGCGGCCTCCTTGGCGTCGGGCACCAGCACCGACACCGCGGTGACCGGGTCCTTGCGGCCGGCGGCCGGCTTGCCCTTGTAACCGGTGAACCGGTACGCCCCCAGCGCCGCGCCCTCCGCGACCGCGCGCAGGGTCAGCGCGCCGCTGTCGTCGGCGTCGTCGGACAGGGGCAGCGCCAGCACGACCTTCTTCGCGCCGGCCAGGGCGCGGACCGCGGCGGCGGTGGCGCGCCGCAGGGTGTCGGGGGCGGGCGCCGGGCCGGTGGGCTCGCCGCCCAGGCCGACGGCGACCAGGACGGGCGCGGTGATGGTGCCGAGCGTGGCGAGCTTGGTGACCTCGCCCGCGCCGCCGGTCGCCCCCAGCAGCGCCAGGGTGGCGGTCAGCTTGCCGTCGAACGCGGCGGCGATGCTCTCGGCCCCGGACGCCAGCAGCAGCTCGCCGACCGCGCCCTCGGCGCCTTCCTGACTGTGTACGCCGATGACGACGGCGTCCACGGTGAGGTCGGCGGGGTCGGTGTCGGCGAGGCTCAGCGTGGGCAGAGCCGTGGTGGGCGTGGTCACAAAGTACTCCTGGTGGACGTGGGTTGCTGCGCCGATGCTAACGAACCCCAAACGCCAGGGTAAGTTGCGCTCATGACCGACATGGGTTCAAAAGACTCAGCCGACCTGCTCACATCGCCTCTGCACGATCGTCACACGGCGCTGGGAGCGAAGTTCGCCGCTTTCGGCGGCTGGGACATGCCGCTGGAGTACGCCGGGGGCGGGGTGCTCAAGGAGCACGCCGCGGTCCGCGAGGGCGTGGGCGTGTTCGACGTCAGCCACCTGGGCAAGGCGCGGATCACGGGGCCGGGCGCGGCGGACTTCGTCAACGCCTGCCTGACCAACGACCTGGGCCGCATCAAGCCTGGTAAAGCGCAGTACACGCTGTGCTGCGACGATGCGACCGGCGGCGTGGTCGACGACATCATCGCCTACCTGTACGGCGACGACCACGTCTTTCTGATCCCGAATGCGGCCAACACCACCGAGGTCGTCCGCCGGCTGACCGCCGCCGCGCCCGCCGAGCTGACCGTCACCAACGAGCACGCGGACTTCGCGGTGCTGGCGGTGCAGGGTCCGCGCTCGGCGGAGCTGCTGGCCGAGCTGGGCCTGCCCACCGACCACGAGTACATGAGCTTCGCCACAGCCGAGCTCGACGGGGTCACCCTGACCGTGTGCCGCACCGGCTACACCGGCGAGCACGGCTACGAGCTGGTCGTCCCGTCGGCCGACGCGACCCGGGTCTGGGATGCCCTGTTCGGCGCGTCCGTGCCCGCCCGCGCCTGCGGCCTGGCCTCCCGCGACACCCTGCGCACCGAGATGGGCTACCCCCTGCACGGCCAGGACCTGTCCCTCGACATCACCCCGGTGCAGGCCCGCGCCGGCTGGGCCGTCGGCTGGAACAAGCCCGCCTTCTGGGGCCGCGACGTGCTGACCGCCGAGAAGGCCGCCGGCCCGCGCCGCACCCTGTGGGGCCTGGTCGCCACCGACCGCGGCATCCCGCGCGCCCACATGAGCGTGCTCTCCGGTGACCGGACCGTCGGCGAGATCACCAGCGGCACCTTCTCGCCCACCCGCAAGATCGGTATCGCGCTCGCCCTGCTCGACACCGCCGCCGGCCTGACCGAGGGCGACACCGTCGAGGTCGACGTGCGTGGCCGCCGAAGCTCCATGACGGTCACCAAGCCGCCGTTCGTGCAGCCGTCCGTCAAGTGACCGCGACACGGCGACAGGCACCGGCCGCCGCTGGTGCGGCTGTCCGTGAGATGAGCCCGTCGCGGTGACGCCGCCAGAGGCCACCGCGCGGCGTGCGCTGTCGGCGCAGCACCGCATGCGCCGGACACGGACCGTGACGCGAACGGCGCGGCCATACGCGTGAGCGGCTACATCTTTTTTGATGTGGGCACATCAAAAAAGATGTAGCCGCTCGGCGAAGACTGTCGTGCCGAAGCCCCCGCAACGGCATCGAGGCGGTGTCGCAGGTTCGCCGATGGCCTAGGGTGGGCGCCATGGCGGTCGCGTACGAGCAGGTGAGGGACTGGGTGCTGGCGCTGCCCGGGTGCGCCGAGGTGATGGTCGAGGAGTGGGGGCACCCGACCCTGCGGGTGGGGGACAAAATGTTCGCCTCCGGCATGCCGGGCAGCGACACCATGTCGGTGAAGGCCTCGAAGGAGGAGCAGGCGGCGCTGCTCGCCGCCGCGCCGGAGGTGTACTCGGCGGCGGCGTACGTCGGGCGGTTCGGGTGGGTGCGGGTCGAGCTGTCCCGGGTGGACGCGGCCGAGCTGCGGGAGCTGGTCGTCGAGGCGTGGCGGCGAACCGCGCCGAAGAAGCTGGTCAAGCAGTACGACGCGCAGGTCTGACCGCGGTGGGTCAGGCCGGACCGTCGAAGCCCTTCGCCTCGGCCACCCGGCCCAGCCACGAGGCCGCCTCGGCGGCGGGCAGCACCTCGTCGAGCGTGATCGAGGCCGTCATCATCGGGTAGCGGCGGACGTTGTCCCAGCCCCGGGCGTAGGGCGGCGGGTCCAGCACGACCACCCGCTGCCCGTCCAGCGCCGGGATGTCGGCGGGCACACCCTCGTTCCAGATCCACGCGCCGTACGCGTCGACCAGGTTGAACGAGCCGGTCACCTGCCCGCCGAACGACGTGGCGGGCGCGTCCAGCGCCACCGCGGTCCAGGCCGGGTCGACGGCCAGGCCCTCCAGCAGGCCGTCGGCGGCCGGGCCGGACAGGGTCGCGGCCAGCAGCGTGTGCAGCTGGAAGTTGTCGCCGATCCCGCCGACGGTCACCCGCCAGCCGCGCCCGGTGGCCCGGTGCAGCACCAGCAGCCGCTCCCCGTCGAGCACCGCCAGCAGCATGGCCAGCCAGCCCATGTCCTCGCGCTCGGGTTCCAGCGCGGCCACCGCCGCCCGCAGCGCCGGTTCGGCCTGGCAGGCCCGGCGCGCCGCGGCCGACTTCTGCAGCAGCGTGGTGGCGCAGCGCATCCAGGACTGCAACCCGAACCAGCTCTCGGCGAGCCGCACCGCCTGGTCCGGCGGGATGGCCGCGTCGAGGCGCTCCAGCGTGGTCTCGAACTCCGCGGGGTCGGGCTCGGGGGTGCCCTCGCCGGGGAACTCGCGTGCCCACACCTCGGCGAACTCCGCCGCCAGGCCCGCCACCTCGGTGAGCCGCTCACGCAGCACCGGGACCAGCGGGTCCGGGGCCGCGCCGAGCTCGATCAGCGCCCCGCAGAGCACCGCGAACTCGCCGCCGAAGCCGGGTCCCAACTCGCCGAGCAGCTCCGCGCAGGCGGTCAGGGCGGTGGTGAGCTCGTCCGCCGGGGCCGTCTGCGCGGCCTCCCACAGCTGCGCGGTGGCCGACTCGAAGGCCTCGATGTCGCGCTCGCGGCGGGCGCGCACCAGCGCGTCGCAGGCGCGGGCGAGCGGGGTGGCGGATTCGAAGATCATTCGCGAATGCTAGCGGGCCGCGGGTCAGAAGAGAATCAGTCCGATGGCGATCACCGTGGTCGCCGTTTCGGACAGGAAACCGAGCACGTCGCCGGTGACGCCGCCGAACCGGCGTACCAGATGGACACGCAGGCCGGCCACGACGAGCAGCGAGGCGAGCACGGCGGCCGGGCCCTGCCAGGGCCGGCCCGGCACGGCCGGCACCGCCAGGGCCGCGACGAGCAGGGCGGCCAGGGCGAGCGCGGCCGGGTGCACCGTGCCCGCGACCAGGGCGCCCATCCCGCCGGGCCGTGCCGCGGGCACGCCCCGTCGGCAGGCCTCGGTGATCGCCAGCCGTCCACCCGCGACGGCGGCGGCCACCGCCGCCACCAGCGCGGGCAGCGGCCGCGCCGACAGCTGTGCCAGCGCCCCGACCTGCAGCAGCAGCACCAGGATCAGGGCGACCACGCCGAACGGGCCGACCTCCGGCGACTTCATGATCTCCAGGGCGCGCTCACGCGAACGGTACGAGCCCAGCGCGTCCACCGTGTCCGCGAGCCCGTCCAGGTGCAGCCCGCGGCTCAGCAGCGCGGCCAGGCCCACCGTCAGCGTCGCGGCCACCAGCGCGGGCAGTCCCGCCGCGAACACCGCCAGCAGGCCGCCGAGCAGCGCACCCAGCAGCGCGCCGACGGCCGGGCCGAGGGTCATGGCCCGCCCGGCGACGACCCGGTCAAGCGTGCCCGGCCCGGCGACCGGCGCGACCGTGTACGTGGTCAGCGCCAGCCGCAGGCCGTCGAGCCACGACCCGCCCGGACCGTCAGTCCACGATGGAGGCGTCATCGGCACGGGCCACGGCCGGGTCGGTGGCTTCGTCCGGCTCGTCCTCGGGTTCCTGCAGGTGCGCGGGCGGCTCGTCGAGCAGCGGCGGCAGCGCGGGCAGCGACGCGGCCAGGGTCAGCGCCGAACGCAGCAGCGGCAGCGCCAGCAGCGCGCCCGCGCCCTCGCCGAGACCGGTGTTCAGGTCGGTCAGCGGGGTCAGGCCGAGCACGTCGGCGGCCAGCACCGTGGTCGGGTGCCGCCCGGTGTCGGCCAGCGCGCACCACAGCCGCGACTGGCTGCCCAGGTCCCGGGCGACCAGCCCGGCGGCGACGCCGACCGGCCCGTCCAGCAGCACCGGCGTGCGCCGCGCGGTCGCGCCCAGGATGACGCCGGCCGCGACCGCCAGATCCGGCCCGCCCAGCTCGGTGAGCAGCTCCTTGGCCGGCAGCACCCGCCCGCGGACCCGGTGCAGCGCGTCACGCACCGCGGCGCAGCGCCGCATCCACGCGGCGTCGTCGACCGTGCCGTCGGCGCTGACCACCCGGGCCAGCAGGCCGGGCACCTCCGCGCCGGTCACCGCGGACACCACCGCGGCGGCTGCCGCCTCGGCACCGGCCCCGCACGAGCCCAGCACCAGCAGGTCGACCCCGCTGTCGACGGCCTCGTCGGCGAGCTGCCAGCCGTAGCGCAGCAGCCCCTCGACGGTGTCCGGCTCGGTCGCCGGGCTGTGCTCGATGGCCTCGGCCGTGGCCGTGTCGACGATCTGCAGGCTGACCCCGTGCTCGGCGGCAAGCAGCCCGATCGGGCCCTCGCCGCGCCGGGCCTGCGCCGCGAGCAGCGCCGCCCCGTGCGGGGTCTGCCCGGCGGCGGCGTCGCCCTCGTGGTTGCCGTGCAGCAGCAGCATCCGGGGCTGCTGCCAGGGCAGCGGCACGGTACGGCCCTGCGCCCCCGCGGCGAACAGCACGATCTCGGCCAGCCGGCCCAGGCCCGCGCCGGGGATGTCGAGCAGGTGCAGGTGGTCGCGGGCGGCCTCGCGGGCGTCGCCGTCCGGGATGGGCAGGTCCATGTTCGGCCCGATGACGACGCCCGTGGCCACGAGCGGCAGGGCCTGGGTGCTCTCGGTCAGCGCGGCCGACGGCTTCGGCGCGGCGGCGGCCGGGGTGAGCACCTCGGGGCTGGGGATCACGGGAACAGACGGGATCGTCACGGTCGTCGGCGAACCGGCCGCGGCCGAGCCGGTGGCACCGGTGCCCGTGGCGGCGACCGCCGCAGCGGCACCTGCGCCCGTGACAGCCGCGTCCGACGTCGCACCGGCCGGTTGCGCGGTGGTGACCGGTGCGCCCGCCCCGGCCTGGCCCGTGGCTGCGGCGTCCCCGCCGCGCAACCAGAAGGGCTGTCCCGCGACGACGAGGGCCACCGCGTCGCAGGCCGCGGCGACGGCCTGGTTGACCAGTCCCATCAGGTCGGCGAAGCGCACACCCGCCTCGGACGGCGGCACGACGGACAGCCCGACCTCGGGGCTGACCAGCACCACCCGTGCCGCACAGCCGGCGACGGCGGCGGCCAGCCGGCTGACGTGCACGCTCGCGTCGTCGCGGTCCAGCAGGTTCACCACCCAGCCGCCGAGGTCGTCGACGATCAGCGTGTCCTCGGCGGCGGCCTGGCCGAGCGCGTCGACCAGGGCGGCCGGGTCGCCGTACGTCTCGACGGTGATCCAGGAGTGCGGCCTGCGCGCGCGGTGCGCGGCCACCCGGTCGGCGAACGCCGGGTCACCGCCGTCCGCCAGGGCGGTGGCCAGGTAGCGCACCGAGCGCGCGCCCGACAGCAGCGATTCGGCGTACTCGCTCTTGCCTGAACGAATGCCTCCGAGCACCAGCACCCGTGCCCCGAAGTGTGGGGGCCAACCGTCATGCGACATGCCCGTACCTTATGACCTTCGGCGGCGGAGCGGGTCAGCGGATGCGCCGCCTGCGCGGCCGGACGACGGGCGGCGGATAAGCTGATCGTCATGACGTGGAGCTGGCGGTACGAGGACGCGGCGGGCAAGCCGGTCGAAGGCCCGAACGAGACGTTCAGCAACCAGGCCGATGCCGAGTCGTGGCTCGGCCAGACCTGGCGTGACCTGGTCGCCGCCGGTGCGGTGGAGGTGATCCTCGTCGAGGGCGACCGCGACGAGTACCGGATGAGCCTGCAGGGGGCCTGAGCCCTGGACCGTCAGGGGCCGCCCGCGCGGGCGGCCCCTGACGTCACCGCTACGGCCGCTCGGCGGGGGACACGGTCTTGGCCGGGTCCCGCTCCGTGATCGGCTCGACGATCTCGTCGATCGCCTTCATCAGGTCGGCGTCGAGCTTGACGCCCGAGGCCTTGACGTTGTCGTACACCTGCTCCGGGCGGGTCGCGCCGACGATCGCCGACGAGACGTTCGGGTTCTGCAGCACCCACGCGATGGCGAGCTGCGCCATGGTCAGGCCCGCCTGCTCGGCCAGCGGCCTGAGCAGCTGCACCCGGGTCAACACGTCCTCGTCGAGCCAGCGCGCGATGAAACCGGCGCCCGACTTCTCGTCGGTGGCCCGCGAACCGGCCGGCGGCGGCTGGCCCGGCAGGTACTTGCCGCTCAGCACACCCTGGGCCATCGGCGACCAGACGATCTGGCCCAGGCCCAGCTCCTCACAGGTCGGCACGACCTCGGCCTCGATGACCCGCCACAGCATCGAGTACTGCGGCTGGCTCGACACCAGCGAGATCTTCAGCTCGGTCGCCAACGCGTGGGCGGCGCGGATCTCCGACGCCTTCCACTCCGAGACGCCGATGTAGTGCGCCTTGCCCGAGTGCACGATGTCGGCGAACGCCGTCATCGTCTCCTCGAGCGGGGTCGCGTAGTCGTAGCGGTGCGCCTGGTAGAGGTCGACGTAGTCGGTCTGCAGGCGGGTCAGCGAGCCGTTGATCGACTCCATGATGTGCTTGCGGGACAGGCCCCGGTCGTTGCGCCCCGCACCGGTCGGCCAGAAGACCTTGGTGAAGATCTCCAGGCCCTCGCGGCGCTCGCCCTTCAGCGCGCGGCCGAGGACGGACTCCGCGCGGGTGCCGGCGTACACGTCGGCGGTGTCGAAGGTGGTGATCCCGCTGTCGAGGGCCGCGCGCACGCACGCGTCGGCGGCGTCCTCCTCGACCTGCGAGCCGTGGGTGATCCAGTTTCCGTACGAGATCTCGCTGACGAGCATCCCGGAACGGCCCAAATGCCGAAACTCCATACGCAGACCCTATGCCGCCAGGCTCCCGCCGGCGGCAGAGGGTTGGTGAACCTTCTACAAAACCGGTTTCGTGTCGGCCAGCAGGCGGTCCAGCTCCTCCATGACGACCTGGCGGCTGGGCAGCTCCGGGTCGATGAACGGGCGGCCCTTGCGGTCGAGCGCGCCCCACCGGCCGGACGGCCCGGCGATCAGGAACGCGACCGGGTGGATGACCAGGGCGGGGTGCACCGGCGGCACCACCACGGCACCGGTGCGGTCCACCACGCCCTTGCGGCCGCCCGCGTCCACGATGGCCAGGCCCTCGTCGGAGAAGCCGTCGACGTAGCGGCCGTCGGTCAGCGCGGTCGCGAAACCGGTGAACTGGAACGGCACCACGGCCCGGCCCTGCTTGTCGACCGCGCCCCAGCCGCCCCGGCGCACCGCGGCCAGGCCGCGGCGGAACGGGCGCACGTCCTCGAAGCCGGTCGAGATGATGACCCGGCCCTGCTTGTCGATGGCGACCCAGTTGCCCGCGCCGTCGCGCGACACCCAGGCCAGCCCGTCGGAGAACGAGCCCACGCCGAGCCAGCCGGCCCGGCCGTCGATGAGTCGGGCGCCCGCCTCGTCGATCAGCTCCCAGGTCTCCATCTCCGGGCGGCGTACCCACGCCGCGCCGTCGCGGAACGGCTGCACGTCGGCGAACGCGGGGGAGATCACCGTGCGGCCGTCGGCCCCGGCGAAGCCCCAGCACTGCACGCGCTCGTCGAAGCGCGGCACCGGCGGCTTGCTGACCTGCAGGATCTCGTCCATGCTGCGCGGGTACGGGCCCATGCCGTTCTCGGCGATCTTCATCGAGACGGCGTCGAGCGCCATCTCGGTGCGCGTGATCAGCTCCGGGTCCTCGACCTTGCGCAGTTCGAGGGCCTTCTCGAAGTGGTTGAACGCCTCCATGTAACGGCCCTGGTCCAGGCAGGAACGCCCGGCGTGCTCGTGCATGGTGGCGCGCAGCCGGTCGGGCAGCTCGGTGGAGTTGGCCTCGGCGAACAGCTTGTCGGCCTCGGTGAAGTCGCCGCGCCACTGCAGCACGTGCGCCAGCCGGGCCTTGGCCAGCGCGATACGGCGCAGCTCGCCGGTCGCCTCGGCGTGCACGAGGGCCATCTTGCCGTCCGACAGCGCCTTGGTCAGGTCGCCGAGGATGCGCGAGACCACGGCCCGCAGGCTGAGCAGCCGGGCCCGGGTCGGGTTGTCGGTGGCCGGGGTGAGCTTCTCGGTGAGCCGGTCACGGATCTCCCGCAGCTCGTCCGGGTTGTCGACCAGCTCGCGCAGGGTCTCGTGGTGGAAGCGCCACTCGTACGCCGCCAGCACCTGCTCCGGGTCGGGACCCGACTCGGGGGTGGCCTCCGGCTCCGGCTCGGCGGCCGCGGCGGCTGCCGCCGCGTCACCGGTGACGGTGGCCGTCGTCGCCGCGGGCTCGGCCGCGGGCGTGGGCGCGGCGCCCGGGCGGACCAGCGGGTGCAGCATCGTCGGGGCGGACAGCGCGGTGGCCGCGCCGGCCGCGCTCGCGGCGACGGGCAGCACCGTGTCCGGGGTGGCCACGACCGGGGTGGTCGGCGCGGCCGGCGAGACCGGGTTCGCCGAGACCGGCGCGGCCGACACGGGAGCGGGGGAGACCGGCGCGGCAGCGGCCGCGGGCTCGCCGGAGACCGGCGCGGCCGCGGGGGCGGCCGACTCGGCCGGAGCCGGGGTGTCGTCCTTGACGGCGGGAATCATGCCGGTGTCCGAGGTGGCGTGGCGACCACGGCGACCCGGTGCGGCCTGCGCCTGCTCGGTCGCCGCCGGGGCGGCGGGCGTGGCGGCCTGCGCAGCCGGGGTGGGCTGGGCGGGGGACGTCGGGGCGGCCTGCTGCGCGGGCGGGGCCGCGGGCGGCGCGGCTGCCGCGGCCTGCGCGACCTGCTGCGCCACGGGCTGGCCCGGGGCCTGCTGGCCGGGAGCCTGCTGGCCCGGCGCGGGGGCATAGCCCTGCTGGCCGGGAGCCTGCTGGCCCTGGCCGGGCGCGCCGGGGTGGCCCTGCGGCGGCATGCCGGGCTGGCCGTAGACCTGGCCCTGCGGCGGCTGGCCGGGACGGCCCTGCGGGGGGCCGTACGGCGGCTGGCCCTGCGGGTGCCCGTAGGGCTGGCCCTGCTGCTGGCCGTGGCCGGGGTGCGGCTGGCCGTACTGCTGGGGGCCGTTCGGGTGCTGGTTGGGGCCGCCGTAGACCTGCCCCTGCTGCGGCGGGCGCGGACCCTGCGGGCCGGGGCCCTGCTGCGGGTGGCGGCCCTGCTGGGGCGGACCGTACTGGCCCTGCGGGCCGGGGCCCTGCTGCTGCGGAGGGCCGCCGTAGACCTGGCCCTGGGGGCCGTTCGGGCGATACTGCGGGCCGGGCTGCGGCGGCATCGGGCCGGGACGCCCGCCACGCTGCGCGTTCGGGTCCCAGTTGCCCTGGCCCTGCTGCGGCGGGCGCTGGCCGTTGGCGGGTGGGAACGGTCCGGGCGGCGGGCCCTGGCCGGCCTGGGGCTGGCCGTACTGCTGGGGGCCGTTGGGGTGCGGCTGGCCGGGGCCGTACTGGCCGGGCTGCTGCGGGCCGCCCTGCTGCGGCGCCTGCGCGCCGGCGGGCTGCTGCGCGGCGGGGTCGGGGGAGTCCGCGGGCGGGCGCTGTCCGGGCACGCGCGACCACGGCGACGTTGGCGTGCCGGCCCAGGCCGGCGTGCCGCGGTGCCGTTCGTCGGTGCGCTCGTCGGTCACGCCCCACCTCGCCTGGTTCTGAGTCGCTTATGGCACAAATGCATCGCGAACCGGTTCGCCACGAAGGTATGGTCGCGCCCGGTCCGAAAAAAGAATGCGGTTGCGAGTGGAGGGTACGGGGTGGGCTTCGTCACCGCCACTGCGGATCGGCTCACAATCCGAAACTTCACCGAGACGGCAGGGCTCTTCCGGACATTAGGTGCATCCGGCTTCCGGCGATTCTCCACATACCGCCAGGCGACCGCAGCGGCCACCGCCACCAACACCGTGTTCGGCTTCCTGCGCACCTACGTCATGCTGGCGGTGGCCGGCTCCGCGGCGGCGCTCGGCGGGCAGGCGGCCGGCTACGACGCCCCGCAGCTGATCACCTACGTCTGGGTCGGGCAGGGCCTGATCGGCGTGGTGGGGATGTGGGGCTGGACCGAGCTGGCCGACCGCATCCGCTCCGGCGACGTGGTCACCGACCTGCTGCGCCCGGTCCACCCCGTGCTCGGCTACCTGCTGCCGGACCTCGGCCGAGCGGCGTACGCCCTGCTCACAAGGTTTGTCGTGCCGATCGTGGTGGGCGCGCTCGCGTTCGACATGTACCTGCCGCGGCGGCCCGCGACCTACCCGCTGTTCGCGGTGTCGGTGCTGCTCGCGGTGCTGGTCTGCTTCGCCGGCCGGTTCCTGGCCAACGCGGCCGGCTACTGGCTGCTGGACACGCGCGGCGTGCTGATGGGCTGGGCGCTGTGCGCCGGGGTGCTCGGCGGCCTGTACTTCCCGATCCGCTTCCTGCCCGAGTGGGCGGCGACGGCCCTCTACCTGGGCACCCCGTTCCCGTCCCTGCTGCAGGTTCCGCTGGACGTGCTGGTCGAGCGCGATCCGCCGATCGGGCAACTGGGCCTGCTGGGCCTGCAGGCGCTGTGGGCCGGGGTGCTGTTCACGGCCTGCGTCGTCGTGCAGCGGCGGGCCGAGCGGCGGCTGGTCGTGCAGGGTGGCTGAGCCCGCGGCCGCGTCGACCGCGGCGATCTACCGGCGGCTGGTCGCCGCGCAGGTGCGCTCGCAGCTGTCGTACCGGGTGAGTTTCGTCCTCGACCTGGTCTCCAACGTGGTCTTCCTCGGCGCCGACCTGCTCACGGTGCTGGTGGTGTTCCACCGGGTGCCGGTGCTGGCCGGGTTCTCACTGGCCGACACGCTGCTGGTGTTCGGGCTGGCGTCGCTGGGCTTCTCGCTGGCCGAGCTGATCGTCGGCAGCATCGACCACATGCAGCGCCACGTGCGCACCGGGCTGCTCGACGCGGTGCTGATCCGCCCGCTGGGCGTGCTGTGGCAGCTGCTGGTGCTCGACGTGGGCCTGCGGCGGGTCGGCCGGGTGTGCTCCGGGCTGGTCCTGCTCGCGATCGCGGTGCGCCTCGCGGAGGTGGCGGTCACGCCGGCCAACCTGCTGCTCCTGGTGATCACGCCGGTGGTCGGGGCGGTCTTCTTCGGCGCCGTCTTCGTGGCCACCGCCACCGTGGCGTTCTGGTGGGTGGACTCGGGTGAGCTGAGCGCCGCGCTGACCCACGGCGGGCGCGACTTCACCTCTTACCCGATGACGGTCTTCGGCGGCTGGTTCCGCCGGCTGTTCGCCTTCGGGCTGGGCTTCGGCTTCATCGCGTACTACCCGGCGCTGATCCTGCTGGACCGCCCCGACCCGCTGGGCGCGCCGGCCTGGCTGGGCTGGTGCGGCCCGCTGCTGGCGGCCGCCGCCGCGACCCTGGCCGGGCTGATCTGGCGCACCGGCGTGCGCCACTACCGCAGCACCGGCTCATGAACACCGACGGGAGGCACGGCGGCGTGAACGTGATCGAGGCCCACGGGCTGCGCAAGGACTTCACCGTACGGGTACGCAAGGGCCTGCTGCGCCGGGAACGCCGCGACGTCGCCGCGGTCGACGGCGTCGACCTGGCCGTCCAGCGTGGCGAGCTGCTCGGCTACCTCGGCCCGAACGGCGCGGGCAAGTCCACGACGCTGAAGATGCTCACCGGTGTGCTGCACCCCTCCGGCGGGCGCGTGTCGGTGTGCGGGCTGACCCCGGTGCCGCAGCGCATCCTGCTGGCCCGGCGCATCGGCGTGGTGTTCGGGCAGCGCTCGCAGCTGTGGTGGGACCTGCCGCTGCGCGACTCGTACGAGCTGCTGCGCCACATCTACCGGGTGCCCGCCGCCGAGCACGCCGCCCGCCTGCGCCGTTGCCGCGACCTGCTGGAACTGGACCCGTTCCTGGACACCCCGGTGCGCCAGCTCTCGCTGGGCCAGCGCATGCGTGGCGAGCTGACCGCCGCCCTGCTGCACGGCCCCGAGGTGCTGTTCCTCGACGAGCCGACGATCGGCCTGGACGTGGTCAGCAAGCAGGCCGTCCGCGGCTTCCTCGCCGAACTCGGCCAGACCGGCGACACCACGATCGTGCTGACCACCCACGACCTCGCCGACATCGAACGGCTGTGCCGCCGCATCGTGGTGATCGACCACGGCCGCGTGGTGCACGACGGCGGCATCGACGCCCTGCACGCCCGCTACGGCTCGCAGCGCCGCGTCACCGTCGACTTCGACACCGCGCCCGCGGCCCTGCCCGACCTCCCCGGCGTACACCTCGAAGCCACCACCGGCCCCCGCCTCACCTTCACCCTCGACAACTCCGCCTCCGTCGGCACCCTCATCTCCACCCTCACCACCCTCGGCAGCCTCCGCGACCTCTCCGTGACCGAACCCGAGATCGAAGAAGTCATCGCCCGCCTCTACCGCTCCGAAGGAAGGGCACCTTCACCACGCTTTCCGTAGAGGAAGGGCACCTTATTAACGCGCGGTCGACTGTGCCGCTGGTGACAGCCGGTTCCGGGGGCGGATCTTGTGCGGGTAGACTCGGCGGCGCACAGGGCCGCAAGGGGCACGCTGGTTGGGTGGGACGGCGCGCATCAACCGCGCTGTACCCGGAGCAACCCACATGCCCGCCCGTGCCTCCTACCGTGACCTCGTCCGCATCACCGGACCCTGGTTCCTCGTCCTCTCCTTCCTCGCCCGGCTGCCCGCCGCCATGGGCCCGCTCGGCGTGATCACCCTCGTCGTCGCCGCCACCGGCAGCTACGGCACCGCGGGCCTGGCCACCGCCGCGTTCGGCATCGGCGCGGCGCTCGGCGGCCCCGTCACCGGCACCCTCGCCGACCGCTTCGGCCAGCGCGCCGTCGGCATCGCCACCGCGATCGTCGACGCCGCCGCGTACGCCGCCCTCGTGCTCGCCGTCACCGGCGGCCTGTCCGCCGCGGTGCTGCCGCTGGCCGCGCTCGCCGGGTTCGCCATGCCGCAGGTCGGGCCGCTGGTCCGGGTGCGCTGGGCGGTGCTGCTCGGCGACCGCGGGCAGCAGCGGCGACTGCCCACCGCGATGGCGTACGAGGGAGCCGCCGACGAGGCCTCCTTCCTGGCCGGCCCGGCGCTGGTCGGCATCCTCGCGCTGTCCGGCTGGGCCGGCGCGCCGCTGCTCGTCGGATCCGTGCTGACCGTGCTGGCGGCGGTGCCGTTCGCACTGCACCGCACCGTGCCGCCCGTGCTGCGGGCACCCCGCGCCGACGCGCCGGCCGGTCCGGCTGCCGCCGAGGACGCGGGGCGGATGCCGTTCTCGCGGGTGGCGGTGCTGGTCGCGGCCATGTCCGTGATCGGGATCGTGTTCGGGGCGACCCAGACCGGCGTGACCGCGTTCGCCGACTCGATCGGGTCGGCGGGCTCGGCGGGGCTGATCTACGCCGTGCTGGGCGTCGGCAGTGCCGTCGCCGGGCTGGCCGTGGCCTGGCTGCCGGAGTCGCTCGGCCCGGTCAGCCGGTACGTCTGGTCTGCCGCCGCGCTCGTCGGGGGCAGCGCGACGCTGCTGCTCGCCCACTCCACGCTCAGCGCGCTGGGCACGGTCGTCGTGCTCGGCGTCACCGCCGCGCCGTACCTGATCTCGGGGTACGCCCTGGCCGGTCGGCTGTGCCCGCCGCGCCGCGCCGGCATGGTGATGACCCTGCTGGCCAGTGGCGTGGTCGCGGGGGTATCGCTGGGGGCGGCCGCCGCCGGGCGGCTCGCCGACGCGTACGGCTACCGCGGCGCGTTCACCGTGCCGCTCGCCGCCGCGGTGCTGGGGCTGGCGCTCGCCGCGCTGGTCGCGCCGGGCCTGCGTCGCGCGGTGCACGCCGCGGACCGCGCCGACGCCGCGACCACCCCGCACCCGGCGACCCGCCCCACCGCCCTCACCTCGGCCTGAGTCCCGCGTCGCCCGCCCGCTCGGCGTGCTGGTTGGCGCGGTCCTGGCCTGGCGCAAGGCTCCGTTCGTCGTGGTCGTGGTGGCGGCCGCCGGGACCGCGGCCCTGCTCAGGCTCGCCGGCCTGCCCTGACCTGGCCTGACCGGGCAGGTCAGAGCCAGCCTTGGGCGCGGGCGGTTTGGACGGCCTCCATGCGGTTGCGGGTGCCGGTCTTGCCGATGGCGGCGGACAGGTAGTTGCGTACGGTGCTCTCGGACAGGTGCAGGCGGGTGGCGAGGTCGGCGATGGTCGCGCCGTCGGCGGCGCTGGCCAGCACCTCGCGTTCGCGTTCGGTGAGCGGGTTGGGGCCGGCGGCCAGTGCCGCGGCCGCCAGGGCCGGGTCGATGACGGTGTGCCCGGCGAGCACCCGCCGGATCGCCTCGGCCAGTTCCTCGACCGGCCCGTCCTTCACCAGGAAGCCGCGCGCCCCGGCGTCCATGGCCCGGCGCAGGTAACCCGGCCGGCCGAAGGTGGTCAGGATGAGCACCTTGCACGCGGGTGCGGCGGTGCGCAGCTGCGCGGCGGCGTCCAGGCCGGACAGGCCGGGCATCTCGATGTCGAGCAGCGCCACGTCGGGCGTCGCCGCGGCGGCGGCCACCACGACCTCGTCGCCCCGGCCGACCTGGGCCACCACCTCGATGTCGGGCTCCAGGCCGAGCAGCAGCGCGAGCGCGCCGCGCATCATGCCCTGGTCCTCGGCGAGCAGCACCCGGATCATCCGCGCTCCTCGGTGTGCGGCACGCTGTGCTCGGGCGGCCTCCGGCGGGCGGGCAGGCGGGTCACGCGTGGCCTCCGGCGGGCGCGGTGGCGCGCAGCACGAAACCGCCGCCGGACAGGTCCACGGTCGACAGCGAGCCACCGACCAGCGCCAGCCGCTCGGCCAGCCCGCGCAGCCCGTTGCCGGGCGTGGCGTCGGCGGGGATGCCGCGGCCGTCGTCGCGTACTTCGAGCTGCCAGTGGTCGGTGCGGCTGAGCGCGATCACGCACGAGCCGGCGCCGCTGTGCCGGATGACGTTGGTGGCGGCCTCGCGGACCGCCCAGGCGAAGGCGTCGTCGACGGCGGCGGGCAGCGCCTCGGCGGTGGTCCGGACGGTGGGCTCGATGCCCGCGTCGGTCAGCGCGGCCCCGGCCGTGGCCAGCTCGGCGGCGAAGGCGCGGGCACGGTATCCGCTCACCGCCTGGCGCACCTCGGCCAGCGCGGTACGACCGATCTGCTCGATCTCGGCGGCCTCCCGGGCGGCGGCGGACGCGTCGCGCCCGGCGGTGCGGCGTACCACCTCGGCTTTGACGACGATCAGGGACAGGCTGTGGCCGAGCAGGTCGTGCAGGTCGCGGGCGAAACGTAGGCGCTCGCCCTCCACGGCGGCGCGGGCCAGCTCCTCGCGGGTCGCGCTCAGCTCGCGGATGAGGCGCATCATGCGGCGTACCACCATGATCAGCGCGCCCGCCATCACGGTGTTGAAGACCGACTCGGCGATCTCCTTGGCCGGCTCGGAGTGCAGCAGGCCCAGGCCGATCTGCACGGCGACCATCGCGGCGAGCCACAGGTACGCCGCCGGGAGGCTGTACAGCGCGACCCCGGCCGCGGCCAGGTAGAGCACCAGTCCCACCCAGCCGCCGGGCTGACCGCCGAACGCCGCGCCCAGCGCCACGCCGACGACCGTGACCAGCCCGAGCAGCGCCTGGTTGCGCAGGCTCGGCCGGGCCCCCGAGCTGAACCCCTGGACCACCACGAACAGGTAGACCCCGACGAACACGGCCAGGCCCAGCCCGGCCACCACGGGGGCGGACACGTCGCCGGCCAGTACCGCGTGCGCGGTCGGGGCCAGCGGCCACAGCCACAGCGCGGCGAACAGCGCGCCCCGGCGCTGCCCGCGGCGCCGCGCCGCCGCGGAGGCGGCCGAGCCGGGCGGGTGCGACGAGGTCGCGCCCGCCCGGCTCAGGCCGTCCAGGAAGGGCGGTGTCACCGCGTCGCCGCCGAGCGCCGGTAGGCCCACGCCGCCAGCCCGCCGAAGATCACGGCCCAGGCGGCCAGGATGGCGACGCCGCCGAGCGGCGGGGCCTGCCCGCCCGCCACCGACCAGCCGAGCTCGGCGAAGCGGTTGCTGGGCAGCCAGGTGGCGATCGACGCGAGCACGTGCGGCATCACCGCGACCGGCACGAACAGCCCGCCGAGGAACGCCAGCCCGAACACGCCCAGCATGCTCACCGGCTGGGTCAGCTGCGGCGGCAGGGTGAAGCCCAGGGCCAGGCCGAACGCGGCGAAGGGCAGGCTGCCCAGCCACATGAGCACGACCAGCGCGGCCCACTGCCCGGCGCTGAACGACACCCCGTGCGCGAACGCGGCGACCAGGCCGACCGAGGCCACTGGCGGGATCGCCAGCAACGAGGCCAGCAGCGCCTTCACGGCGACCACCTGCGTCGGGGCGAGCGGCGTGATGCGCAACTGGCGCAGCCAGCCGGAGGCGCGCTCCTGGGACACCGCGATGCCGACGGACAAGGCGCCGACCAGCGCGCCGTACGCGGCCATGCTGACCATCAGGTATGCGGCGACGTCCACCCCGCCGACCTGGCCGGCGTCGCCGGAGCTGCCGCTGCTGATCGTGTAGATCAGCACCGGCAGCACCACGGTGAAGATCGCCATACGCGGCTCGCGGATCAGGCGGCGCAGTTCGAAGACGAGATAGGCGCGCACGGTCACTCCTTGCCGGGGGAAGCGGTGAGGGTAAGGAAGGCCTCTTCCAGGCCGGCGCCGGTGATCTCCAGGTTGCGCCAGGAGTGGCCGTCGGCGAGCAGGGCGCGCACGGTGCGGTCGGAGTCGTCGCAGCGCAGCAGGGCCCGCTCGCCGCGGGTCTCGGCCTCGACGACACCGGGCAGCCGCCGCAGCACGTCGAGGTCGGTTCCGGCACGGTCGAAGCTGACCGTACGCCCGCCGGTGAGCTGCCTGATGTCTGCTCCGCTGCCGTCGGCGACGACCCGGCCCCGGGCGATCACGATCACCCGGTCGGCGAAGTCGTCGGCCTCTTCGAGGTAGTGCGTCGCGAACAGCACGGTGCGGCCGGTGGCGGCGTAGCGGCGCATGGCCGCCCAGAACGCCTGGCGGCTCTCCACGTCCAGCGCGGCGGTCGGCTCGTCGAGCACGAGCAGTTCGGGGTTGCCGGCCAGGGCGAACGCGAAGCGCACCCGCTGCGTCTGGCCCCCGGAGAGCTTGTCGAGGCGGCGTCCCGCCAGCTCGGCGAGGTCGGCGGTGGCCAGGATCTCCGCGGTGGGCAGCGGGTCGCGGTACAGCGCGCGGGCGAGTTCGACCAGCTCGCGGACCGTGGCGTTGGCGGCGAAGCCCGACTCCTGGAGCATCGCGCCGACCTTGCCCGCCCGCACCGCCTCGGTGGGGCTGCTGCCGAACACGCGTACCGTGCCGGCCGTCGGCTCCAGCAGGCCGAGCAGCATGTTGATGGTGGTGGACTTGCCCGCTCCGTTGGGGCCGAGCAGCGCCACCGTCTGGCCGCGGGCGATGGACAGGTCGATGCCGTCCACCGCCCTCACGGGGCCGTAGTTCTTCGCGACCGCTTGCAGCCGCACCGCTTCCGTCATGCGTCCGACGCTAGGCGGAGCCGGGACGGCCGGGCAGATCCGGCGATCCCGACTCCGGCAGGACAGATGTCCTAGGCCTTGGTGGGGACGACCGGGTCGCCGATCTTGACCTGCGGGTTCGGCATCCGCATGCGGCGGAACGTGATGGCGCGCATCACCGCGTACAGGTAGAGCGAGCCCATCCGCTGGGTGGTCTTGGGGTAGTTCTCCTTGACCAGCTTCTTGATCTTCCGGCAGATGAAGATGCTGTCCACGATCACGGCCAGCGCCAGCAGCAGCCAGATCACGTTCGCGGCCAGCGCGATGCGCGGGTCGCGGACCTGGATCAGGAAGAAGATCAGGAAAGCGCCGCCGAAGAACCAGGTGCCGACGGTACGCCGGGAGTCGACGTAGTCGCGCACCAGCCGCCGCTCGGGTCCCTTGTCCCGGGGCAGCAGGTAGCGCTCGTCGCCCGCCTTCATGCCGGCCATGGACTCGGCCCGGTCGGCGCGCATCTTCTCGCGCTGGCGCTTCATCGCCTCGCGGCGGTTCGCCGGCGGCGGCTCGGCCTTGCGGCGCTGAGCCTCGGTGCGCTTCGGCGTCGCCTTGCCCTTGGCGGGCGTGTACGAGCGCGAGGCGCGCACGATCTCCGTGACCTCGGGCTCGTCGGCCGGGGTCGCAGCGGAAACGTCGGTGGTCTTGCGGGAGAACAACGGCACGCAGCAAGGGTAGCCGACCCGCGGCCGCAGCCGACGGCCACCGCGTGGCGACCTGTGACGAACAGCTCCCGCCGCAGCCTCCGCCCGCGCGGCGCGGCGCCGAGCACCCGCGCCTTGAGATGACGTTGGCCTATCTCATCGAGTTTTTGTAGATCAAACTCGATGAGATAGGCCAACGTCTATGAAAAACGGGGTGCTCGTGTGGCGGGTGGTGCGGGTGGTGTCAGCGGGAGACGGTTGCGCCGAGGCCGGCGAGCTTGGCCTCGAAGTCCTCGTAGCCGCGGTTGATCAGGTCGACGCCGTGCACCCGGGAGGTGCCCTCGGCGGCCAGCGCCGCGATGAGGTGGCTGAAGCCCGCCCGCAGGTCCG
Organism: Catellatospora coxensis; assembly: GCF_016862635.1. Classification (GTDB taxonomy): domain Bacteria; phylum Actinomycetota; class Actinomycetes; order Mycobacteriales; family Micromonosporaceae; genus Catellatospora; species Catellatospora coxensis. Next base: position 131,230 of record NZ_BONI01000001.1, read on the forward strand.
GGATGACCAGGTCGGTGGCGTGCAGCTTGGCCGGGCCGGCGATGACGGCGCTGTGCCGGAAGCCCATCCGGCCGAACCGGCACGGGGTGCCGCCGAGGCAGTCCTGGAACACCTGGATGTGCGCGCCCATCTGGTTCAGGGCGCTGGTGTAGCCGAAGCGCTTCTCGTACACCGTCTCGTGCACCACGGACAGGCCGTTGGCCTGGGTCAGCGCCACGACCAGCGGCTGCTGCCAGTCGGTCATGAAACCGGGGTGCACGTCGGTCTCCAGCGCGACGGGGCGCAGGTCGCCGCCGGGGTGCCAGAAGCGGATGCCGCCGTCGACCGGGTTGTCGTCGATCTCGAACTCGCCGCCGATGGAGCGGAAGACGTTGAGGTACGTCGTCATGTCGGCCTGGCGGGCGCCCTTGACGGTGATGTCGCCCCGGGTGGCCAGCGCGGCCGAGGCCCAGCTGGCGGCCTCGATGCGGTCCGGGATGGGCCGGTGCGAGAACCCGCCCAGGCGCGGCACGCCCTCGATCTCGATCACGCGGTTGGTGTGCACCTTGATGATCGCGCCCATCTTCTGCAGGATGCAGATCAGGTCGATGATCTCGGGCTCGACCGCGGCGTTGCTCAGCTCGGTGACGCCCTCGGCGCGTACGGCGGTGAGCAGGATCTGCTCGGTCGCGCCGACCGACGGGTAGTTCAGCTCGTACTTGATGCCCTTCAGGCCGTCCGGGGCGGACAGGTGCAGGCCTTCCGGGGTCTTGTCGACGACCGCGCCGAAGCGCCGCAGCGCCTCCAGGTGGTAGTCGATCGGGCGCGGGCCGATGTGGCAGCCGCCCAGGTCCGGGATGAACGCGTGGCCGAGCCGGTGCAGCAGCGGGCCGCACAGCAGGATCGGGATCCGGCTGGAGCCGGCGTGCACGTTGATCTCGTCGATGCCGGCGCGCTCGACGTTGGACGGGTCGAAGCGCAGTTCGCCGTCGAGGTCGCCGTTGGTCACCTTGACGCCGTGCAGTTCCAGGAGACCGCGCACGATCTCCACGTCGCGGATGCGCGGGACGTCGAACATCCGGCTCGGGCTCTCGCCCAGCACGGTCGCGACCATGGCTTTGGAGACCAGATTCTTGGCCCCGCGGACCCGCACCTCGCCCTTGAGCGGGCTACCTCCGCTGACGATGAGCACGTCGTCCGACAAGGCGACCTCCTGGGTGTGGCGCGAGTTAATTGCAAACCCCGGCAGCATAGCGCTGCGTGATGTGTGACGGAACACGGGAAGCTTAAATGAGTACGAGCACCGCGATTCGGACGCGGTGCTCGTACTCAGAGTAACCAGTTGCCTACGGCAGTGCCAGCATCTGGTCCAGCGCCACCCGAGCGTGGTGCGCGGTGTCGGGATCGACCGTGATCTGGTTGGGCACCCGCCCCGCGACCAGCTCCTCCAGCGCCCAGACGAGGTGTGGCAGGTCGATGCGGTTCATCGTGGAGCAGTAGCAGACCGTCTTCTCCAGGAACATGACCTGCTTGTCCGGGTGCGCGGCGGCCAGCCGCCGGACCAGGTTCAGCTCGGTGCCCACGGCCCACGCGGAGCCGGGCTCGGCCGCCTCCAGCTTCTTGATGATGTACTCCGTCGAGCCCACGTGGTCGGCCGCGGTCACCACGTCGTGCCGGCACTCCGGGTGCACCAGGATGTTCACGCCCGGCACCTGCTCGCGCATGGCCTGCACGTTCTCCAGGGTGAACCGGCCGTGCACCGAGCAGTGCCCGCGCCACAGGATCATCTTGGCGTCGCGCAGCTGCTGGTCGGTCAGGCCGCCGTTGGGCTTGTGCGGGTCGTAGAGCACGCAGTCGTCGAGCGAGTAGCCCATCTCCAGCACCGCGGTGTTGCGCCCCAGGTGCTGGTCCGGCAGGAACAGCACCTTCTCGCCCTGGGCGTACGCCCAGTCGAGCGCGCGCTTGGCGTTGGAGGAGGTGCAGACCACGCCGCCGTTGCGGCCGACGAAGCCCTTGATGTCGGCGGAGGAGTTCATGTAGGTGACGGGCACCACGGAATCGGAGATACCGAGGTCGCTCAGCAGGTCCCAGCACTGCTCGACCTGCTCCAGCACGGCCATGTCGGCCATGGAGCAGCCCGCGGCCAGGTCCGGCAGGACCACGCGCTGGGTCTCGGAGGTGAGGATGTCGGCCGACTCGGCCATGAAGTGCACGCCGCAGAACACGATGAACTCGGCGTCGGGCCGCGCGGCGGCCTCACGGGCCAGCTTGAACGAGTCGCCGGTCACGTCGGCGAACTGGATGACCTCGTCGCGCTGGTAGTGGTGGCCGAGGACGAAGACCCGGTCACCGAGCGCGGCCTTGGCGGCGGCGGCACGCTCGACCAGCCCGGGGTCGCTGGGCGCGGGCAGGTCGCCCGGACAGTCGACGCCGCGTTCCGAGTTCGAGTCCTTGCCGCGGCCGAGCAGCAGCAGTACGGGAGCAGTCACGCCCCCCATCGTCGCACCAACCCGGCACAGCAGGCTCGCCCCGGCGGCTGTGGCCTGCCCCACGGCGGCGCTGCCACTCACCGGGGGCCGCGGCTCGGCGGCAGCGCGCCCGGTCGTCGGCGGCCAGACGTGGGACGCGGTCACGCCGGTCGTCTGCGCGGCGGGGGCGGGTCACTATCGTGCAGCCCATGCGAGTGCTGATCTGTCCCGACAAGTTCGCCGGCACGCTCACCGCGGTGGAGGCGGCGCAGGCCGTCGCCGAGGGCTGGCGGGAGGCTGCCGCGGCGGACGAGCTGATCTGCCGCCCCATCGCCGACGGCGGCCCCGGCTTCGTCGAGGTGCTGCACGCCTCGATCGGGGGCGAGCTGGTCGAGGTCGACACGACCGACCCGCTGGGCCGCGCGGTCCTCGGCGCGGTGCTGCTCGCCGGGGACGAGGCGGGCACAGCGTACGTGGAGAGCGCCCAGGCCTGCGGCCTGCACCTGGTCGAGCCGGGGGAGCGGGACCCGAGAATCACCTCCTCGTACGGCCTCGGCGCGCTGATCGAGGCGGCCGTCGCGCACGGCGCCCTGCGCGTGGTGATCGGGCTCGGCGGCTCGGCCACCAACGACGGCGGCGCGGGCCTGCTCGCCGCCCTCGGCGCGGTCGGCCTCGACGCGGCCGGCGAGCCGCTGGCCCCCGGCGGCGCGGCCCTCACCACCTGCGCGTCCCTCGCGCTGGCGAGCACCGTCGCGGGCCGCACGCCCGCCCCCGGCAGCGCCGACGCGACCGGCTCAGGCGGCGGAGGGGCCCCCGCGGGGGCCGGTCTGCTCCCCGCCGGAGTCGAGCTGATCGCCGCGACCGACGTCGACAACCCGCTGACCGGCCTGCACGGCGCGTCCGCGGTGTACGGCCCGCAGAAGGGGGCCACCCCGCAGGATGTGACGCTGCTCGACGCCGCCCTGGCCAACTGGGCCGCGGTGCTCGAACGGGAGCTGCCCGGCTGCCCGGCGAAGCTGGCCGAGCTGCCCGGCGGCGGCGCGGCGGGCGGGCTCGGCGCGGCGATCCTGGCCCTGGGCGGCACGGTCGCCTCCGGCATCGACCTGGTCCGCGAGCTGACCGGCCTGGACGAGGTGCTGGAGAACGTCGACCTGGTGATCACGGGCGAGGGCTCGTTCGACCACCAGTCGCTGCGCGGCAAGGCGATCTCCGGCCTGGCCGGCGCGGCCCGCGACCTCGGCATCCCGTGCGTGGTGCTGGCGGGCCGCGTCACCACCGGCCGCCGCGAGCAGGGCGCGGCCGGCGTCACCGAGGCCCACGCCCTGGTCGACCACTTCGGCAGCGTCGACCTCGCCCTCGCCGAACCCGCCCGCGGCCTCCGCGAACTGTCAGCTCGCCTGGCCCACCAGTGGTCCCGCTGACCCCAAGCAAAGGAAGGGCACCTTCCCATCGCTATGCGTAGAGGAAGGTGCCCTTCTTAACGCCGTACCGGCGATGATCGCTGCCCTGATGTCGAAATCTGCGGTCAGGCTGCACTTTCTGACACCAGATAGCGATCATCCTCGCGCGCCACCCGGTGGGCGGCGTGGCGGCCCGGTCGCCGACCCAGCACGGCGGCGAGCAGGCCGAGCAGCGAGATCGCGGTGACCACGGCGATGGCGGTCGGGAACGTGTCCGGCAGGCGGCCCGGCACGATGGGCCCGCCGCCGACCACCGCCGACGTGACGGCCAGCGCGACCGCCCCGCCGACCTGGAACGAGCTCTGCACCAGCCCGGAGGCCAGCCCCTGCTCGTCGTCGGCGACGCCGTTGGTCGCCTGCACGTTCAGCGCGGAGAAGCTCAGCGCGAAACCCAGCCCGAGCAGCAGCGCGGTCGGCAGGATCACGGTGAGGAACGCCGGCTCCGGCCCGGCCCGCAGGAACAGGGCGTACGCGGCGACGAACGCGACCATGCCGAGCGCGATCAGCCGCCGGGTGCCGTACCGCGTGATCAGCCTGCCGACCACCGGCCCGGAGCTCGCCACGATGATCCCGGCGGGCAGCAGCGACAGCGCCATCTGCAGCGGCGACCAGCCCAGCACGTTCTGCAGGTACAGCGCGACGATGAACTGGAAGCTCAGGTAGCCGCCGGACACCGCCATCGCGGTGAGGTCGGCCCGGACCAGGCTGCGGTTGGCGAAGACGCCCAGGCGCACCAGCGGGTGGGCGACGGTGCGCTCGGCGATCACGAACGCGGCGGCCAGCGCCACGACCAGGGCCAGCGAGCCGAGGGTACGCAGCGAGGTCCAGCCCGCCTCGGGCGCGTTGACGACCGTGAACACGAGCAGCAGCAGCGCGCCGGTGGAGGTGGCCGCGCCGAGCACGTCGTACCCGCCGGGGTTGCGGGCGCCGTCGCGCGGGATCAGCCGCAGGCCCGCGATCAGGGCGAGCACCGCCAGCGGCGCGGGCAGCAGGAAGGTGACACGCCAGTCGATCTCGGTGAGCAGCCCGCCCAGGATCAGGCCGGAGGAGAAGCCGCTGGCCCCGAACACGGTGTAGATGCCCAGCGCCCGGTTGCGCACCGGCCCCTCGCGGAAGGTCGTGGTCAGGATGGACAGGCCCGCCGGCGCGGTGAACGCCGCGGCCAGGCCCTTGACGAACCGGGTCGCGATGAGCAGCGTGCCGTCCTCGACCAGGCCGCCGAGCACGGACGCGCCCGCGAACACGGCCAGGGCGACGAGCAGCACCCGGCGGCGGCCGAGCAGGTCGGCGGTGCGCCCGCCGAGCAGGAGCAGGCCGCCGTAGCCGAGCACGTAGCCGCTGACGATCCACTGCAGCGTCGCGGTGGACAGACCCAGGTCGGACTGGATGGCGGGCAGGGTCACGCCGACCATCGAGACGTCGAGGCCGTCGAGGAAGAGCACCGCGCACAGCACCAGCAGCGTGCCCCACAGCCGCGGGGTCCAGCGCTGGTCCGCGGCGGCCGGAGAGGTGTCGGGGGCAGGTGGCGACAGCGTCGCGGTGGAGGACATGGTCGGTACGTTAGTTGCACGTGCATTGAATGCGCAAGCATAAAATGCGTTCACACTTACTGCGCCTGCATGTTAAGCTCCGCACATGCCCGACGAGGTGGCCGTGCAGGCATGGCGAGAGTTGTCCCGGCAGTACGCGACGCTCTCCTGCGCCCTGGAGAGCGCGCTGCAGGAACAGCACCAGCTCGGCATGAGCGAGTTCGAGGTGCTCGACCGGCTGGTCGGCGCGCAGGACTGCACCGGGCTGCGCATGCAGGAACTCGGCGAGCAGATCCACCTCAGCCAGAGCGCGCTGTCGCGCACCGTCGCCCGCCTGGAGAAGGACGGCCTGGTGGAGCGGCAGCTCTGCACCTCCGACCGGCGCGGGGTGTTCGTGCACCCCACCGACGCCGGCCGGGAACGGCACGCCGCGGCGCGGCCCACCCACCGCGCCGTCATCAACACCACACTGGGCGAGTAGCCCGTGAGGCGCTCTGGGGAATCAAACCGGGGCGCGCTAGCGTTACCTCGAAGGATTATCAGCACTTCACGCTTGGGGAGCACCACGTGACGACGCCCGACATCTCGACGCCCGACAGCAAGACGGACGCCACCGGCATCAACCTCACCGAGGTCGCGGCCGGCAAGGTCAAGGCTCTGCTGGAGCAGGAGGGTCGCGACGACCTCCGGCTGCGGGTCGCGGTTCAGCCCGGTGGCTGCTCCGGCCTGCGCTACCAGCTCTTCTTCGACGAGCGTGAGCTCGACGGCGACATCGTCAAGGAGTTCGGCGGCGTCGAGGTCGTCGTCGACCGGATGAGCGCGCCCTACCTGGCCGGCGCCACCGTCGACTTCGCCGACCGCATCGACGCGCAGGGTTTCACCATCGACAACCCGAACGCCGGCGGCTCCTGCGCCTGCGGCGATTCGTTCCACTGACACGAAGCGCCGGTGGAACCCGGCAAGCACGATCACTGATCGTCTGAGCTTCACCGCCGCCCGCTGTGGGCGACGACACAAGCGGCACTCCGGCCACGCTGGAGTGCCGCTGTCGTATGTGCGTCAACCGGTACGCTTTCCGCGCCCATCTTTCGCCGACCTGAAGGTCAACCATGAAGATCTGCGTTACCGGATCGATCGCCACGGATCACCTGATGCACTTCCCGGGCCGCTTCGCGGACCAGCTCATCGCCGACCAGCTGGACAAGGTCTCGCTGTCGTTCCTGGTCGACGACCTCGTGATCCGGCGCGGCGGCGTCGCGGCGAACATGGCCTTCGGCATGGCCAAGCTGGGCCTGCGCCCGGCCCTGGTCGGCGCGGTCGGCGCGGACTTCGCCGACTACCGCTCCTGGCTGGAGCGCAACGGCGTCGACTGTGACTCTGTGCACGTCAGTGAGGTGGCGCACACCGCCCGCTTCGTCTGCACCACCGACGAGGACCTGTGCCAGGTCGCCTCGTTCTACGCCGGCGCCATGAGCGAGGCCCGCAACATCGAGCTGTCCCCGGTGCACCAGCGCCTCGACGGCCTCGACCTGGTCATCGTCGGCGCGAACGACCCGGTGGCGATGGTGCGCCACTCGCAGGAGTGCCGCGACCGGGGGTACCCGTTCGCCGCCGACCCCTCGCAGCAGCTGGCCCGGATGAGCGGCGAGGACGTGCTGCAGCTCATCGACGGGGCGGAGTACCTGCTCACCAACGAGTACGAGAACTCGCTGCTGGAGCAGAAGACCGGCCTGACCTCGGACGAGGTGCTGGAGCGGGTCAAGGTGCGGGTCACCACACTGGGCAAGAACGGCGTCCGGATCACCGGCCGCGACTTCGCGCCGATCCACGTGCCGGTCGCCCGCGAGATCCAGGTGTACGACCCGACCGGTGTCGGCGACGGCTTCCGGGCCGGCTTCTTCGCCGCGCTGTCCTGGGGCCTGGGCCTGGAACGGGCCGCGCAGGTCGGCGCGCTGCTGGCCACGCTGGTCCTGGAGACGGTCGGCACCCAGGAGTACGACGTCGAGCCGGACAACTTCCTCAAGCGCCTGGCCGAGTCCTACGGCGACTCCGTCGCCGCAGACATCCGCCCCCACCTGAACTGACCTGCCCGGCGCCACGCGCCCGGTTTTTCATAGACGATGGCCTATCACATCGAAAATCCGGCACCCGGATTCGATGTGATAGGCCATCGTCGATTTCAAACGCGCGGCGGCGCGGCGGGGCCGCGGTGCGGGGTCGTCAGCTGAGGCGACGCACGTCGAAGGCGGGGGAGCCGTCGACGGAGACCGCGCCGACGTACTGCTGAGCGCGCATGCGGCACCACGCGGGGATGTCCACGGCGGCGGCCGGGTCGTCGGCGAGCACGCGCACCACCGCGCCGACCGGCGCCGACGGCAGGCGCTTCGCGAGGGCGATCACCGGCAGGGGGCAGCGCTGCCCCAAGCAGTCCAGTACGTCGACCGGGGTGTCCGGGTTCACATGCCCACCTCCGCCCGCAACGACGCGACGATGCCGGGCAGCTCGGCGAGGAAGCGTTCCACCTGGTCGGCGGTGGTGTCGCGGTGCAGTGACAGCCGGATGTTGCCATGGGTCAGCACTCCCATCGCGGCGAGCACGTGGCTCGGCCGCAACGTGGAGGACGTGCATGCCGAACCGGAGGAGACCGCGAAGCCGCGCCGGTCGAGGGCGGTGAGCAGCGCCTCGCCGTCGACGTACAGGCAGGAGAAGGTCACGATGTGCGGCAGCCGGTCGGCCGGGTCGCCCACGATCTCGACGTCGGGCACGGTCGCCGCGACGGTGGCGCGTACGTGGTCGACCAGGGCGGACAGGCGTTTTGTTTCCTGCGCCGCGGTCTGGTGCACGGCGTGCAGCGACGCGGCCGCGGCGAGGATCGCGGGCAGGTCGGGCGCGCCGGGGAAGCGGCCGGACTCCCGGTCGTCGGCGGGGTAGGGCGACACCCAGCGGGTGCCTTTGCGCACCACCAGCAGACCGACCCCGGGCGGGCCGCCCCATTTGCGGGCCGAGCCGGTCAGCAGCGACCAGCCCTCCGGTACGGGCGTCCGGCCCAGTGACTGCGCGGCGTCGACGTACAGCGGCACGCCGGCCGAGCGGCACGCGGCCGCCGCCGCGGCGACCGGCTGCACCGTGCCGACCTCGTGACTCGCGCTGATCAGTGCGGCGAGCGCCACACCGGGTGCGGTGACGGCCCGGGTCCACGCGTCCAGGTCGACGCGGCCGAGCAGGTCGACGGGCACCTCGGCCTCCGCGCCGCCGTCGCGTGCGTGCCGCTCGCCGGCGTGCAGCACGGCCGAGTGCTCGATCGCCGAGCGGACCAGGGTCGCGCCGGCGCGGCGGCGGCCGGCCAGTCCACCCAGGACGGCGGCGTGCGCCGCGGTGCTGCCGCTGCTGGTGAAGCTCAGTTCGTCCGGGCGTACGCCCAGGACCTGCGCGATCGTGGCGCGCGCCGCGTCGAGCAGCATGCGCGCCCGGCGGGCCTGGGTGTAGAGCTTGCCCGGGTCGGCCCAGCCGTCGTCGAGCGCGCCGAGCAGCGCCTCGCGGGCGGCCGGGTGCAGCGGTGCCGCGGTCGCCGCATCGAAATACGCGCCGCGCACGTCTTCGCCCTGATCGATTGGTCCGGCCTGCCGGGGATCTCCCACCCCTCGACGGTATCGTGATCTAGCGGTGACGGCAGTCGTCGCCGTCACCGATTCCCGCGGACACGCCGGATCACCGGGCCGACCCCAGGCCCGGCCGGGGCCCCGGGGTGAAGTACTCTGCGACCGTCGGTCACGCCCCTCACCGGTGCGTCCGAAGGTGGCGCTGCTAAGGGAGGCAGGAGCAGGTGGTCGCAACACGAGCCCGCAGGCGAGCCGTCGGCTTGAGCGCGATGTCGGTCATCACGGTGACCCTGCTCGCGGGGTGCAACGTCGGCGCGGCGTTCGATGGATTCGGCTGGCCCCAGGGCGGCATCACCCAGCAGTCCGAGCGGATGTACGACCTCTGGGTCGGTTCGGTCGTCGCGGCGCTCGCGGTGGGCGTCTTCGTGTGGGGTCTGATCTTCTGGTGCGTGGCGGCCTACCGCCGCAAGCGCGGTGACGCCGACCTGCCCACGCAGACGCGGTTCAACCTGCCGATCGAGATCCTGTACACGGTGCTGCCGTTCCTGGTGATCGCGGTGCTGTTCTACTACACCGCCGTCGTGCAGACCGACGTGAACAAGCTGACCAAGAACCCGGACGCCACCGTCGAGGTCGTCGCGTTCAAGTGGAACTGGCAGTTCAACTACCTCTCCAACCCCGGCCTCGACGCCGAGAAGGTGGAGAGCACGCCCGGCGACAGCAACTACATCCCGGTCGTGGTCGTGCCGGTCGGCAAGACGGTGCGCTTCGTCGAGCACAGCAACGACGTCATCCACTCGTTCTGGGTGCCGGAGCTGCTGTTCAAGCGCGACGTGTTCCCGGGCAACGTGATCAACGAGTTCGAAGTGAACATCACTCAGGTGGGCAGCTACGTCGGCCGGTGCGCCGAGCTGTGCGGCACCTACCACTCGATGATGAACTTCGAGCTGCGCGCCGTGACGCCGGAGAAGTACGCGCAGTTCGTGGCGGCACTGAAGGCGGGCAAGAGCACTCCCGAGGCGCTGACGGCGATCGGTGAGACGCCCTACGCCACGACGACGACTCCGTTCCCGACCCTGCGCACCGCGAACTGAGGCTGGAGACATGAAGACCGAATACCGCATCTTCGTCGGCGTCGCGCTGTTCCTCATCGTCGCCGCGGTGGTGTACGGCTGGTGGACCGACCTGTCCATGGGCGGGATCGAGTGGATCGGCACCACCGCGCTGGCGCTGTCGTTCCTGCTCTGCCTGATGTGCGGCGGCTACTTCTGGTTCGTGTCGCGCCGCATCGACCCGCGCCCCGAGGACCGGCTCGACGCCGAGATCGCCGACGGCGCCGGCGAGCTGGGCTTCTTCAGCCCGGGCAGCTACTGGCCGTTCGGCATCGCGACGTCGGCCCTGATCGCGTCGCTCGGCCTGGTGTTCTGGATGTGGTGGCTGATCGCGCTCGGCATCGTGTGCGTGCTGCTGTCCACCTCGGCGATGCTGTTCGAGTACTACACCGGCACCCGCCGCACCGCGGAGCACTGATCCTCCGCACCGAAAGCAAATGAAACCGGCCCCCTCCACTGCGGAGGGGGCCGGTTTCATTGTCGTGTGTCGGCCGCTACTCGGCGTACTTCGCGGCCGCCGCGGTGCTGATCCAGCGCTCCAACGCCGCCGCCGCCGCGCCGGAGTCGATGGCCTCGGCGGCGCGGCGCATGTTGGCGTGCAGCGCGTCGGTCAGCTCCTCGACCAGCGTGTCCGGGTCGGCGGGTCCCACACTCCGGATCGCCCAGTCGTGGGCGGTCAGGCCGGCGGCGGTGTTGACCAGCACGGCGTCGCGCACCGGGCCGGTCTCCCCGCCGAGCAGGCGGCGCACGACGTCGGCGTTGAGCGACACGTCACCGCCGCGCAGGTCCCCGGGCGCGGAACGGGCCACGCCGAGATCCGCGGCGTCGATCGTGAGTGGGGTGACGCGCCCGCCACGAGCCACCCAGACGCGCGTGGGGGCGGCGGTGGTGAACTCGTCCAGGCCGTCCTCGCCGCACAGCACCAGGGCCGTGTCACCGCGATCGGCGAACACCTGCGCCATGACGCCGGCCATCCGGACGTCGGCGCAGCCGATCGCGCCCGCGCGGGGCCGGGCGGGGTTGGTCAGCGGGCCGAGGAAGTTGAACGCGGTGGGCACGCCCAGCTCGCGGCGTACCCCGCCGGCGTGGCGCAGGCCCTGGTGGAACGTCGCGGCGAAGCAGAACGTGATGCCCGCCTCCTCGGCGACCGCGGCCACCTGCTCCGGGCTGAGGTCCAGCGGGATGCCGAGGAACTCCAGCACGTCCGCGGTGCCGCAGGAGGAGGAGGCCGCCCGGTTGCCGTGCTTGACCACGCGCGCGCCCGCGCCGGCGGCCACGATCGCCGACATCGTCGAGATGTTGACGGTGTGCGCCTGGTCGCCGCCGGTGCCGACCACGTCCAGGGTGGCCGTGCGCTGCTCGTCGGTCTGTGGCAGCGGGGCCGCGTTGGCCAGCATCGTGGCGACCAGGCCGGACACCTCGCCGGCCGTCTCGCCCTTGGCCCGCAGCAGCAGCGCGAACCCGGCGATCTGCGCCGGTGTCGCCACGCCCGACATGATCTCGCCCATGGCCCAGGCCGTGTCGTCCGGCGTGAGCTCCTCGCGGCGCAGCAGCGCGCCGAGCAGGTGGGGCCAGGTGTTCCGGTCGCCCATCGGGCCTCCAGGGGTGAAGGGCGTGGCGCGCGGTGCTCGGGTCAGGCGGCCACGGACTCGTCGTGCAGCAGGTTGGAGATGACCTTCGCGGTCTCGATCGGGTCGAGCGGGTGCACCAGCGTCGCGTCGACGCGGGCGTACGCCGCCAGCCAGCGGTCGGCCGAGCGGGCGATGACGACACAGCAGGGCGGGCACTCGTCGATCTCGTCCTTGAGCTGACGCGCCACGCCCAGGCCACCGCCCGGGGTCGCCTCGCCGTCCAGCACCAGCAGATCGATCTCGTAGTCGTCCACCAGCTTGACGCACTCGCCGTAGGTGGACGCCTCGACGAACTCGACCTCCAGGTCGGGTGCCGGGTGCTCGCCGATGGCCAGCCGCATCCGGTCGCGGACCTGCGGGTCGTCGCTGTAGAGCAGGACGGTCTTGGTACTCATGCGCTCATCCTAAGCGGTGAAGTGATCTCGTGGTCGTGCGGTGCGCCGTCCGCGCCGGCCTGCGCCGTCTCGGCGTCCGCGGCGGCTCGGGCGGCCTCCTCGCGGTCGAGCTGGCGGTCGATGCGGGCGGCCTCCTGGCGGGACTGTTTGATCCACTGGACGACGAGCACCGCGAGCATGGTGACCGAGACCAGCTCACCGCCGGCCCAGAGCACGCCGCCGGCGGTCACCTGGTCGGCCCAGGGGTCCATCCAGGACAGGCCGAGCGAGGGATACCAGTCGCCGCCGAGGAGGGTCTTCTGCTGCATGATGGTGAGCCCGAGCACGGTGTGAAACGGGACACTCAGCAGCATCAGCAGCGCGCGGGCCGGATACGGCCAGCGTCCCGGCAGCGGGTCGCGGCCCAGCAGGGGCCAGAAGAACAGGCAGCCGGTGGCGATGAAGTGCGCGTGCATGACCTCGTGCAGCCACTCGTGGCGCAGGGTCTGCTCGTACAGGCTGGTGAAATACAGCGCGAACGGGTTCGCCACGAAGATGCCGAACGCGACCAGCGGGTTCGCCAGCACGGCGGCGGCCTTGCTGTGCAGCACCGCCAGCAGCGTGCGCCGGTAGCGGGCGGGCAGCGTGCGCAGGGCCAGCGTGACCGGCGCGCCCAGGGCCAGGAAGATCGGCGCGACCATGGACAGCGCCATGTGCTGCAGCATGTGCACCGACAGCAGGGTGGTGTCGTATCCGCCGATGCCGCTCACCGTGACCAGGGCCAGCGTGCCCAGGCCGGGCCCGAGGAAGGCGATGGTGCGCCCCACCGGCCACTTGTCGCCGCGCATCCGCAGCCGGTGCGTGCCGTAGAGATAAAGCGCACCCGCCAGCAGCAGACCGACCGCGAGCCACGAGTCGAGCCGGGCGCCGGTCACCAGTGTCGCCACGGTGAACGGGGGAGTCTCGGCGTTCATGGTCGCAACGTTCGAGGTCAACGCGATGAAATGATCGACAGGCGGCACCACCCGAGGCTAGACCGTGCTTGTCGCGGGCGGTCCGGCGGGTCACGACACGCCGCCAACCAGGCACCCCGACGCTCGCCGATGCAGGTAGGGGGCAATAATGACCGCGTGACTGCCGCCTCAGCCATCGACAAGAGCAGGATCCACTCCCTGACCAGGCCCAACATGGTCAGCGTCGGGACGATCGTGTGGCTCTCCAGCGAACTCATGTTCTTCGCGGCGCTTTTCGCGATGTTCTTCGCGATCCGCGCCGCGGACTACGACCAGTGGATCCAGCACTCCCACGTGCTCAATCTCCCGTACGCCGTGTTCTTCACGACGATCCTGGTGCTGTCTTCCATCACCTGCCAGATCGGCGTGCTGCGCGCGGAGCGGGGTGACGTGTACGGGCTGCGGCTCTGGTTCACCATCACGTTCCTGATGGGCCTGACGTTCGTGCTCGGCCAGGTGAACGAGTACCGCGTGCTCGTCAGCGAGGGCATCAAGATCAACGCCGACGGGTTCGGCTCGATGTTCTACCTGACCACGGGCTTCCACGGCCTGCACGTGACAGGCGGTCTGATCGCCTTCATCATCTACATGATCCGCACCACCATGGGTCGGTTCACGCCGGCACAGGCGACCTCGGCGATCGTGGTGTCCTACTACTGGCACTTCGTCGACGTGGTCTGGGTCGGCCTCTTCTTCATGATCTACCTGCTGGAGCGGATGTGAGCTCGGCTATGACACCAGACACCCCACGCCCCGCGGCGGGTGCGCCCAAGCAGCGCAGCCGGGTCCGCAGGCGGCTGAACTCGGCGCTGCGCATGTTCGCCGCGCTGGTCTTCGCGGGCGGCATCTACGCGATCGTCGCGCCCGGCGGAGCCCAGGGCGCCGCCCCGCTCACCCCGGCCGCCGAGGCCGGCAAGGCGCTGTACGACGTGAGCTGCATCTCCTGCCACGGCGCGAACGCGCAGGGCGTGCCCGGCCGCGGTCCGAGCCTGATCGGCGTCGGCTCGGCGGCCGTGGAGTTCCAGGTGGAGACGGGCCGCATGCCGGCCGCCCGCCAGGAGGCCCAGGCGGAGCGCAAGGACCCGATGTTCACCAACGACCAGGCGCGCCAGCTCGGCGCCTTCATCCAGGAGCTGGGCGGCGGCCCGCAGCTCCCGGAGGGCGAGGACTTCGCGTCCAAGGGCGACATCGCCCGCGGTGGTGAGCTGTACCGGATCAACTGCTCGTCCTGCCACGCCTTCTCCGGCGGCGGCGGCGCGCTGTCCAGCGGCAAGTTCGCGCCGACCCTGGAGCCGGCCACCGACCGGCAGATCTACGCGGCGATGCTGACCGGCCCGCAGAACATGCCGGTCTTCGGTGACAACGAGCTGTCGCCGCAGGACAAGTTCGACATCATCGCGTACGTGCAGAACCTGAAGAGCGACAGCGACCCGGGTGGCTGGGGCCTCGGCCGTTTCGGCCCCGTGACCGAGGGCCTGGCGATCTTCCTGGTCGGCGTGGTGGCACTGGTCTTCGCAGCGCTGTGGATTGCGGGTAAGTCATGAGTGACACGAACACCCAGGTGCGCGACGCCGCGGGCGTCGACCTGGACAACCCGAACCTGACCAGGTTCGACATCGTGCGCGAGGGCGCGCGGCGCGACGGCGTGGAGATCGTCCACTACGAGCCGCAGTACGCGCCGGGTTCGAAGGGCGAGAAGCGGATGACCCGCATCGTCGCCTTCTTCTTCCTGCTCACCGGCATCATGTCGACCTTGTTCGTGATCGCCTTCATCTGGTGGCCGTGGGAGTACGAGCTGGGCCCGCACGCCAGCAAGTACTACACCCCGGTGCTCGGCCTGACCCTGGGCCTGGCCCTGGTCGGCGTCGGCCTGGGCATCCTCACCTGGGGCAAGAAGCTGCTCCCGCACGAGATCGCGATCCAGGAGCGGCACGACGGCCCGTCGTCGCCGGAGGAGCAGAAGCTCACCGGCTCCACGCTGCAGTTCATCGGCGCCGAGATGGGCCTGGGCCGGCGGCCGATCCTGAAGTGGTCGCTGCTGGGCCTGGCCCCGCTGGGTCTGGCGGCCGCGGCGGTGCCGATCGGCGCGCTGATCAAGGACCCGCACCACCCGGACATCCTGTTCAAGACCGGGTTCGCGGGCGCGACGCGGGCCAACCCGATCCGGCTGATGCACGACGACGGCACCCTGGTGCGGCCGGAAGAGGTGAGCACCGGTGGCCAGATCACGGTGTTCCCGAACATCCCGGGCGGGGCCAGCAACCACTACGCGGACTCGCCCACGCTGCTGATCCACCTGCGGGAGGAGGACGCGGCGCTGCTGAACGGCCGGCTGTACTCGATCAACCAGAACAGCCCCTGGAGCAGCTTCGTGGCGTACTCGAAGATCTGCACCCACGCGGGCTGCCCGGCCAGCCTGTACGAGCAGCAGACGAACCGCCTGCTCTGCCCGTGCCACCAGTCCCAGTTCCTCATCACGGACAACGCCCGGCCGATCTTCGGCCCGGCGACGCGGTCCCTGCCCATGCTGCCCATCAGCGTGGACAAGGAGGGCTACCTCGTGGCGGTCGGCGACTACAAGGTGCCGGTCGGGCCGGCGTTCTGGGAGAAGGACTGACCATGAAGCGTCGCAAGGTTGACCTGAAAGCCCTCCCGGGCAAGACCGCCCAGGAGGTGGACACCCGGCTGCCCGTCGCCACCCCGCTGCGCGGCATCCTGAACAAGGTGTTCCCCGACCACTGGTCGTTCCTGCTGGGCGAGATCGCGCTGTTCTCGTTCATCATCCTGCTGCTGACCGGCACGTTCCTCGCGCTGTTCTTCGAGCCGTCGCTGCAGGAGGTGCACTACAACGGCTCGTACCTGCCGCTGCAGGGCGTGCAGATGTCGCGGGCGTACGAGACGGCGCTGGACCTGTCGTTCGACGTGCGCGGCGGCCTGATCATGCGCCAGATGCACCACTGGGCGGCGCTGCTGTTCATGGCCGCGATCGTGGTGCACATGTTCCGGATCTTCATGACCGGCGCGTTCCGCAAGCCGCGTGAGATCAACTGGATCATCGGCCTGAGCATGTTCTGGCTGGGCTTCACCGAGGGCTTCGCCGGCTACTCGCTGCCCGACGACGCGCTGTCCGGCACCGGCCTGCGCATCGCCTCGGCGATCATGCTGTCCATCCCGGTGATCGGCTCCTGGGTGACCACGTCGCTGTTCGGCGGCGAGTTCCCCGGCGAGATCATCCTGTCCCGCCTGTACATCCTGCACGTGTTCCTGCTGCCGCTGATCCTGCTCGCGCTGGTCTCCATCCACGTGGGCCTGGTCTTCGTGCAGAAGCACACGCAGTGGCCGGGGCCGGGCCGCACCAACAAGAACGTGGTCGGCGAGCGCATGTTCCCGCGCTACGCGATCAAGCAGGGCGGCTTCTTCATGCTCGTCTTCGCGGTCATCGCGCTGATGGGCGGCCTCTTCCAGATCAACCCGATCTGGCTGTTCGGCCCGTACGAGGCCGCGGTGGTCTCCGCGGGCAGCCAGCCCGACTGGTACGTCATGTTCCTCGACGGCTCGACCCGTCTGATGCCCGCCTGGGACATCAGGTTCCTCGGCTACAACATCCCGCCGCTGTTCTGGCCGACCGTGGTGCTCCCGGGCATCCTGACGGTGCTGCCGATGGCGTATCCGTGGATCGAGGCGCGCTGGAAGAAGGACAAGGCCTCGCACAACCTGCTCCAGCGCCCGCGCGACGTGCCGGACCGCACCGGTCTGGCCGCCATGGCCCTGGCGTTCTACCTGGTGCTGACGATCTCCGGCGGTAACGACATCTTCGCCGACAAGTTCCACATCAGCCTGAACGCGATGACCTGGGCCGGCCGCATCGGCCTGCTGATCCTGCCGCCGCTGGCGTACTACTTCGCCCGCCGCCTCGCGCTGGGCCTGCAGCAGCACGACCGCGAGGTGCTGGCGCACGGCGTCGAGACCGGCATCATCAAGCGGCTGCCGGACGGGCGCTTCGTCGAGGTGCACCAGCCGCTGGCCGCGCCCGACGAGCACGGCCACACCGACCTGCCGTACGTCGGCTGGACGGTGCCGAAGAAGATGAACCGCCTCGGCGCGCTGGGCCCGGCCGTGCGCGGCTTCTTCCGGCCGATCGAGCAGCCGGCTCCGCCGCAGCAGGAGGAGCAGCCGCGCGAGGAGATCACGAGCGGCAAGAGCTGATCCGGGAACGGTTCCGCACGGCGCAGGGCGTCCACCGCGAGGTGGGCGCCCTGCGCCGTTTCCGTGCCTCCGTGCCCGGGTGGGCACCGTCACCAGGACCGGGACGCCATCGGTCACGGATCTTGGGGGACCGCCATGGCATAGTCGTGGCGCATCAGACGTCGGCGCGCGGTTCACCCGGGAGGCAATTTCATGATCACAGCAGGACACGCGGGCAAGCGCGACCCGCGGACCGTACCGGCGGCACGCCGGCCCGTCGCGGCCACCGGCCTGGCCCGGCACGCCGTCTTCAACGGCGCGTGGACCGTCGGCTGCTGCGCGTCGGTCCACACCGGACCGGGCTGCCGGCCGATGTCGCTGATGCCCAACTGAGAGCCCGCGCGGCCCGTGCCACGCGGCTCGGCGGCACGGTCGTCCCCGCGTCGTAGTCTTCCCACAGGACGGCGGCGCGAGGGGGACCGGCGATGCAGGACGCACTGGCGGCGATGCAGGCACTGGCGACGGCCGAGGGCCGGGCCGACCCCTACCCGCACTACGAGCGGCTGCGCGCGGCGGGTCCGGTGGCGCCGCTGGGCGAGGGGTTCGCGGTCGTCACCGGGTACGCCGAGGCCGACCAGGTGCTGCGGGACGCCTCGTTCCGGGTCACCGACGCCGTCGCGCTGGACCGGGCGATGCCCGGCTGGCGCACCGTCGCCTCCTGGCAGTGGCTGAGCCGCACCATGCTGTGGCGCAACGCCCCCGACCACACCCGGCTGCGCCGGCTGGCCGGCTCGGCGTTCACGGCCCGCCGGGTCGCGGCGCTGCGCGCCGACGTCACCGCGCTGGCCGAGGAGCTCATCGAGCCGATCGCGGCGGCCGGCGGGCCGGTCGACTTCATGGACGAGGTGGCGTACCCGTTGCCCGTGTCGGTGATCTGCGCCCTGCTCGGGGTGCCCGTCGCCGACCGGGACTGGTTCCGGCCGCGGGCGCAGGACCTGACCCTGGCCCTGGAGGTGTTCGCCGGCGACCCGCAGGAACTGGCCCGCGCCGACGCCGCGAGCGACGAGCTCGCCGAGTACTTCGTCGACCTGATGGCGCGGCGGCAGCGCGAACCCGGCGACGACATGATCAGCGATCTGCTGGCGGCGGGCGCGGAGGGCCGCATCCGCGGGGCGGAACTCGTCTCGCACCTGGTGCTGCTGCTGGTCGCGGGCTTCGAGACGACGACCAACCTGCTCGGCAACGGCCTGGCCATGCTGCTCGACCGGCCGGAGCACCTCGCCCGGCTGCGCGCGGACCCGGCGCTGTCGGCGGCGTACATCGAGGAGATGCTGCGGCTCGACCCACCCGTGCAGGTCACCTCCCGTTACGCCGGGCAGGACGGCGAGCTGGCCGGGGTGGCGCTGCCCGCCGGCACCGAGGTGCTGCTCGTGCTCGCCGCGACCGGCCGCGACCCGCGCCGCTTCGCCGCGCCGGCCGACTTCCTGCCCGACCGCCCGGCCGTGCCGTCCCTGTCCTTCGGCGCAGGCGCGCACTACTGCCTCGGCGCGCCGCTGGCCCGCCTGGAGGCCCAGCTCGCCTTCCCCATACTCCTGGAGAAGCTGCCCCACCTGCGCTCGGCCGGCGTCCCCACCCGCCGTGACCGCCTCGGCTTCCGCGGCTACGCCACCCTGCCCATCACGGCCTGACGCGCCTGCATCGGCGCCCGTGCCCGGCGTCGCCGCGCCATGATCGTCCGACTTGCCGGGCACCTGTGCGTATCTTGAGCCCGCATTCGCCCAGGTGCCTGGCAACTCGAACGACCTTGGTGTGGGACCCGTCTCGGCTGGGTCGGGGCCAGGGGAGGCGCGCCGGGGCGGTCAGTGGCGGATCGGGAGCCAGGCGGTGATACGGGGGGCCAGGGCGGCGCCGGCCTTGACCCATTTGAAGTGGTCCAGGGGAGCGGCCGCGGCGGCGGTGGTGAGGTGGTCGCGGTGGACCTGCGCGCCGGTGAGGGCGGCGACCAGGTGATCGGTGGTCTCCGGTGGGGTGTACTGGTCGTCGTCGACGCTGATCGCGAGCACCGGCAGGTCCAGCTGGGACAGACCCGGCTCCGCGCCCAGGTGGGCGGGGAACGCGCCGTGGCGGGCGGTGTGGGCCCAGTCGCGGATGACGCCGCGGGCCTGGCGGCCGCCGAAGCCCCAGCCGGGCCAGACCCGCAGCACGGCGGAGACGGCGTTGACGAACTGCGTCATGGCGAGAACGCCCAGCCCTCGGCGGGGGTAGGTGCGCCAGTACGGCAGCCCGACGGCGATCAGGACCAGTCCGTCCACGCCGTGGTTCGCGCCGTGGGCGGCTTCGCGGGCCAGGTGCAGCACGCAGATCTGCCCGCCGAGCGAGTGTCCGAGCAGGATGGTGCGCCGCCCGGCGCGGTGTTCCGCGAGGGCCTCCAGCACGGCGGGGACGTCGTCGGCGAGTTCGGTGTAGCCGTACCGGCTGTCCCAGCCGGGGCGGGGTGCGCTGGCGCCGGTGCCGCGCAGGTCGGCCACCGCGACGCCGAGACCGGCCGCGTTGAGCGAGTGCGCGAACCGGGTGTAGTAACCGGCGGGCACGCCCATCGCGGGGAAGACGACGACCAGCGGCGCGGCGGGGTCCGCTACGAGGTGGAGCTGGACGCCGAGCCGGTCGCTGCCACGGTCCACGGTGAGCTGCATGGCAGCAGCCTAGACCGCGAGGTTACTCGCAAGTAAGCACTGTGGGGTGTGACGCGGGCCGCTCGGCGAGGGGTCACCTTCCGCCGCTCAGAAGCCGATGGCGAACGCCTGCTCCAGGTCGTGCCGCGAGTACGAGCGGAACGCGATGTGCGTGTCCGTGTTGAGCACGCCGGGAACCTTCGAGATGCCGCCCGCGATGACCTCGGCGATGTGGTCGAACTCGCGCACCCGCACGATGGCGATCAGGTCGACGCCGCCCGCGACGGAGTACACCTCGCTGACTCCCTCCAGGTTGGCCAGCTCCTCGGCGACCTCCGGGATCGCGTCGGTCGCGCAGTCGATGAGAACGATCGCTGTGATCACCGGGAACTCCTTGCCGTCGAGCGCCGTGCCCGAACTTCGATCATGAACTTGTGCCCGCGACACGCCGCCGAGCCGTGCCATAAGTTCATGATCGACGCTGTGGGTGTGGCGTGGGTGGGTCTCAGGCCATGTTATGGGGCCGGGACGGTGAGGTCGGGGCCGACCCGGATCACGCGGTGCAGGTTCTCGTGGGGGGCGACGGTGGCGCCGGGCCAGAGGACGCAGTCGCGGACGGTGCCGTGCACGCGGGAGCCGGCGCCGAGGATGCTGCCGTGCGCCTCGCCGGTGACCTGTACGCCGGCGCCGAACAGGTTGCCGCCGCCGGCGGCGTCCAGGTTGGCGTCCAGGTAGTCGGTGGGGGTGCCGCAGTCCAGGTAGCGGCCGGGCAGCGGGATCACGTCCAGGCGGCCGGTCTGCTCGGCGGGACGCCACGTGGTGCGCACGAGCTCGCGAGGCTTGTCGGGCAGGGCCGCGGCGTCGGCGGCGGGCAGCAGCGACGCGCCCGCGAAGTTGTAGCCGTGGAACGGGTCGGGCAGCCCGGCCTTGACGCCGTGCATCCGGACGCGCTCGCCGTCCCAGCCGGTCAGCAGCGCGGCCAGGTCCTCGGGGGCGTCGGCGACGACGTACGCGTCGGCGTTGAGCACCAGCACCGCCCGCCCGTCGATCCAGCCGCGCAGGTTGCCCAGCGCCCCGGCGGTGCCCAGCGGCTCCGGCTCGAAGGACAGCCGCACCCGGCCGTCCACGTAGTCGGCGATCTGCCCGGCCAGCCAGTGCGTGTTGACCGCGACCCGGTCCGGCCCGGTCAGCCCGACCTCGGCCAGCCGGTCGAGCGTACGGTCCAGCAGCGTCTGGTTGCCGACCGGCACCAAAGCCTTGGGCCGCAGCATGGTCAGCGGGCGCAGCCGGGTGCCCAGGCCCGCGGCGAGTACCACGGCGCAGACGTCGGCGGGTGCTCTCACCGCGCCACGTCCATGTTGTCGCGCAGGTGCGCCTCCGGGCCGATGCCGTAGTGGCCGAGCAGCCGGGCCGTCGCCGGGGTCACCACGGGCAGCTCGTCGACGGCGTGCCAGCGGGCCTCCCACACCTCCGCGCCGTCGACGCTGAGCGGGGTGCGGGCGGCGGGCACCCGGGCGGTGAAGACCATGTCCACCCAGTGCCCGCGGTGGTGCACCACCGCGTTCGGGATCGCCGGGCTGACCTGGTCCAGGGTGAGCCGGATGCCGGTCTCCTCGGCCGCCTCCCGGCACGCCCCGACGATCGGGGGCTCCCGCCGCTCCAGCAGCCCGGCGGGCAGCGTCCAGCCGCGTCCCGGGGGCTGGCGCAGCAGCAGGATGCGCTCGGGGCCGGCGGCCTCGCTGTCGAAGATGAGCACCACCGAGCCCACCGAGTAGCGCGCGGTCACCAGCTTCACCATGCGGCTGCGCCAGCGCGGCGGGATCCGGTAGAAGACGCCGTAGCCGAAGGAGACGAGTTTCGTGCCCAGCGGCGAGCGCCGGTTCACCCGGGTGCCCGGGTTCGCGCTGGGGGATTCGCCGGTTCGCTCCTCGTTCTTCACCTTGCCAGGCTAGTCGACGAGCGTCGCGGCGGCGTGTCAGCGGCGTCGCGGCGCGGGGGGACCACGTTCACCGGGGGCGTGCGGGCCGCCTCGTTCTGGTTGTCCACGCTGGCGATGAGCTGGTCGACGATGGTGTCCGCGGACACCCGGTGCTCGGCGACGGCGATCAGCAGCGTGTCGAGGTCCGGGTAGTCCAGCGCCTGGGCGAGGCTGATCAGGCGCTGCTCGTCGGCCAGGGCCCGGTCCCGCCGGCGCAGGGCCAGCCCGATCGCGGCCCGGCCCAGCTGCAGGCGGTCGCTGACGGTGCCCGCGGCGACCTCGGGCTCGGTGAACCTGCGGCTCAGCCGCAGCCGCGCGTTCGGCGACTTGACGAACTCCAGCCACTCCCGGCGCGGGCCGGGATGGTTACGCGCCCGGCTGACCAGGATGTCCACCACGTCGCCGTCGGTCAGCGCCGCGTTGAGCGGGGTCAGCACGCCGTTCACGGTCGCCGCGACGCAGCGGTCGCCGGTCCGGGTGCCCAGCTCGTACGCCACGTCGACCGGGCTCGCGCCCGCGGGCAGCAGTAGCTGGCGTCCCCAGGCGAAGACCTGGATCTGCTGCTCGGCCAGGTCGCAGCGCAGCGTCTCGACGAACTGCACCGCGTCCGGGGCGGCCTGCTCCAGGTCCAGCGCGCGGCGCAGCCAGGCGTGCTCGCCGTGCTGGCGGGGCGGCGGCACGACCTCGCGGGGCGCGGTGCGCACCGGGTTGAACAGGCTCAGCGCCGTGCTGCGCCGCGACTGGCGCGCCGGGTATCGGAACGGGGCGACCACGCCGTACTCCACCGCGCGGTGCATCTGCTCGGTGCGGATCAGCACCTCGACCATCTGGTCGCCGGGGCCCAGCACCGTGGTGTGCAGCGAGCGGTAGAGGTTGTTCTTGGGCGCGGCGATGAAGTCCTTGAACCGGCCCGGGATCGGCTTCCACTGCTGGTGCACCGCGCACAGGGCGGCGTAGCAGTCGGGGTCGTCGCCCTCGAGGATCACCACGATGCGGGGCAGGTCCATCGGGACCGGGCTGCCCGCCTGCTGGGTGTCCTTCCAGATCGAGTAGTAGTGCCGGGGGCGCGGCTTCACCCGGCCGTCGAGCTTCTCCCGGCGCAGCGCGCCCCGGCCCAGGGTGACCAGGTTCTGCACGTAGTCGTTCCAGTCCGGCCGGTTGGACACCATGCCGTCGATGCGCTCGTACTCCTCCGGGTCGAGGAAGAGCAGCACCTTGTCTTCCAGCTCGCGCTTGAGCGCCTGGATGCCGAGCCGGTCGCACAGCGGCACCAGCACCTCGCGGGTCGCACCGGCGATGCGGGCGCGGGAGGCCGCCGAGCGCGCGTCCAGCGTCTGCATGTTGTGCAGCCGGTCGGCGAGCTTGATGACCAGCACCCGGATGTCCTGCCCCGCGGCGACGATCATCTTGCGGATGGTCTCGGCCTCCGCGCGGGCGCCGAAGTGCGCCTTGTCGAACTTGGTGACCCCGTCGACCAGGTGCGCGACGTCCGGGCCGAAGTCCGCGCGCAGCTGCGCCAGGGTGTAGCTGGTGTCCTCGACCGTGTCGTGCAGCAGCGCCGCGGCCAGGGTGGTGCCGTCCATGCCCAGGTGGGCCAGGATCTCCGCGACGGCCAGCGGGTGCGTGATGTACGGGTCGCCGCTCTTGCGCATCTGGCCCCGGTGCATGCGCTCGGCGACCAGGTAGGCGCGGCGCAGCAGGGCGACGTCGGAGCCGGAGTGCACCTGATGGTGCGCCTTGATCAGTGCGGTGACCGGGTCGGCGGGCGCCGGCGCCCGCTCGCGCATGTTCGGCCAGCTGAGCATCGCCCGTAGCCGGGTGGTGAGCATGCTCTCCCCGGCCCGGCCCGTGACCGGAATCCCCGTCGCCACCGTGGCGGCTTCCGCGTCCACTGAGGACACCCCCCTCACCGCGTGGAGGTGGAGCGTCGCGTGGCACGTACGCGGCCTCGACGCCCCGTCACGACTGCCCACTTCCGAGAGATCTCTGGATATCGCTCCATAGCCTAGTAACGAACGTCGCAGCCGAATGGTCAAGACCTTTCATGCGTTCGGTCAAGTAATGGCCGAACGGGTATGCCGACTGGACTTCCGGCGACCGCTCTGCGGCCTTAATCGGTGACATCCTCCGCGTTCGCTCCGGATGTCACCGAGCGGCCGGCAACCGCGGTCGCCTGTGCGGCCCGCAGCCGCGGTCGCCTAGGCCCGGCTCGCCTGGAGGAGCATCTTCCAGCGGGCCGCGCCGCGGGCCGGGGAGGCCCAGCCGGAGGTGGCCTCCACCAGGCGCGTCTCCGGGCGTTCCAGCCAGTCGAGGATGCGTTCGGTCTCCTCGGGGGTGGCGGCCGGCGTCGGGCCGGGCGCGGCGAGCACCGTCTCGGCGGTCGGGCGCAGCACGTCGAGCGTCCGTCGGGGGTGGACGCCCGGCTCGGCGGTCGCCGCGGCGGCCAGCCGCCCCCGCCGCACGATGGCGATCTCCCACGCGTTGCGCTCGGTGCGCCGGGCCGCGATCAGCTCCTCGATCGAGGTGAGCGACGAAAGCCGCTGCATGCGCACGGCCGCGCGCAGGAACGCGGCGAGCCGGTCGCGCACCGCCGCCGCGTCCTCGTAGCGCTGCGCGTCGGACAGCTTGCGGATGCGGGCCAGCAGCGGGTCCACGACGGCGTCCGGATCGCCGTCGAACGCGGCCCGCAGCGGCGCGGCGGCCTGAACGTCGTACTCCTCGACGCTGATCGCGAGCTGGCACGGGGCCGGACACTTGCCGAGTTCGGCGAGCGCGCAGGCGGGGGAGGCCTTCCGCGGCGACAGCTTCGGCGTGCACTGCCGCAGCGGCAGCGCCTCGTGGATCGCGTCCACCGCCGCCTGGGCGGCCGCCCGCCCGGCGAACGGCCCCAGGTAGGACGCGCCGTCGGCGGTCAGCTGCCGGACCACGGACAGCCGGGGGAAGGCCTCCGCGGTCAGCTTCAGCCACTGCACCCGCTCCGGGTGCTTCGACCGCCGGTTGTACGGCGGCGCGTGCGCCGCGATCAGCCGCAGCTCGCGTACCTGCGCCTCCAGGGCGTGCGCGCACTCGACGGCGTCCACCCGCACCGCCGCGCCGAGCATCTCCTTGATCCGGGCCCGGCGCTCGGCGGCGGTGAAGTAGCTGCGCACCCGGGTCGCGATGTCGTTGGAGGTGCCGACGTACAGCGGCCGGTCGTCGGCGGCCCGGAACAGGTAGACCCCGGGCGCGTGCGGCAGGTTCTCGGCCAGGTGCTTCTTGGCCCGCTGCACCGGCGCGACCGCCTTGACGAACTCGATGGTGTCGCCGAGCGTGTGCACCCTGTGCCCGCCGAGCCGGGCGATCAGCGCGTGCAGCACCCCGACCGTGGCCCGCGCGTCGGCCATGGCCCGGTGGTTGGGCTGGTCGCCGACCCGGAAGTACGCCGCCAGCGTGCCGAGCTTGTTGTTGGGCACCTCGTCGCGCAGCAGTACCCGCCGGGCCAGCGCCACGGTGTCCACGATCCGCGGATTCGGCCAGCGGTAGCCGTGCGCCGCGCAGGCCGCCTTCAGGAAACCCGTGTCGTACGGCGCGTTGTGCGCGACCAGGACCGCGCCGGACAGGAACTCCAGCAGCGAGGGCAGCACCGCCTCGATCGGCGGGGCCTCCACCGTCATCGCGGTGGTGATGCCGGTCAGCACGGTGATGAACGGCGGGATCGGCACCCCGGGGTTGATCAGCGTGCCGAACGAGCCCAGTTCCTCGCCGCCGCGCACCTTGACCGCGCCGATCTCGGTGATGCCCGCGCCGTCCGGCGCGCCGCCGGTGGTCTCCAGGTCGAGCACCACGAATGTGGTGTGCCGCAGGTCCAGCTGCAGCGGATCGGCCAGCATGCCGTCGAGGGTCGGCTGTTCGAATCGGTCACCGGGCGCGGCGGGGCGCGCGGACGGCACCTGGGACGGGGACGGCACAGACCGGACGCTAAACGTCCGGTACGACATGGGTGGTCGGCGAGGACGCCGAGCCGCGAACCTGAGCGACAAGATCGGTAAGTCGGTGGAACACTAGGACCATGTCAGCCGCTGAACTTTCGTTCGACGCCTCCTCCGGGGACCCGGCGGGGGCGGCTGACTTCGTGCCCGAGCCGATCCTGCCCGAGCCGGTCCGCCAGCGGGTGGTCGCGCTGGCCGCGGCCGTGCTGACCGCACTGCCCAACGACGAGATGCCCGTCGCGCTACGCAAGGTCGCCAAATTCGCGCCCAACCGCCGGGCCCGGCTCGGCGGCGCGGCAATCGCGGCGCAGCTCACCGCCGACGCGGTGTTCCGGCAGCGGATCAGCGGCCGGGTGCTGGCCGACGCGGGCGAGCTGGGCGCGGCGGTGCTCGGCGGCATGGCCCCGGCCGCCGCCGACCCGATCGACGTCGCCGCGCTGGCCTACCTGGCCCGCCCCGAGGGCTGGCGTGACCTGCTCGACGCCGCCGGGCAGGCGGTCGCCGCCGAGGCGGAGAGCACGGCCGTCGCCGAGCACATCCGCGACGCCGAGACGCGGGCCGCCCGCGCCGAGCACGACCGGGCGGTGGCCCGGGTCGAGGCCGACAAGCTGCGCGACGAGCTGGCCCGGGTGCGTGACGAGCTGAACCAGCTGCGCGAGGAGACCCGCGCCGGCGGCAAGGCGCTGCGCGAGGCGCAGGCCCAGCTCAAGCGGGCCAACGAGCTGCTGGCCATCGAGAAGGGCCGGGCCGCCAAGGGGCACGGCGACCACGAGGCCGAGTTGCGCCGGCTGCGCGCGAAACTGGCCGACGCCGAGGCGGTGGCGGGCGACGCGCGCCAGGCCGCCCGCGACAGCCGGGCCGTCGACGAGGCGCGGCTGTGGCTGCTGCTGGAGACCATCGGGCAGGCCGCCGTGGGGCTGCGCCGGGAGCTGGCGCTGGACCCGGCGAAGGTGCTGCCGGGGGACACCGTCGCCGCGGCGTACGCCGACATGGCCGGCGCGCCCACCGCCAGCAACCGGGCTCAGGACGCCGACGACCCGGCCCGGCTGGCCCAGCTGCTCGCCCTGCCCAAGGCGCACCTGGTGGTCGACGGCTACAACGTGACCAAACGCGGCTTCGCCGAGATGTCGCTGGAGCAGCAGCGCAACCGGCTCGTCACCGGCCTGGGCGGGGTCGCCGCGCAGACCGGGGCGGAGGTCACCGTCGTCTTCGACGGGGCCGAGCGGGTGCACGGCCTGCCCGCCCCGCCGCGCGGGGTGCGGGTGCTGTTCTCGCGCAAGGGCGAGACCGCCGACGAGGTGATCCGCCGCCTGGTCCGGGCCGAGCCGCCGGGCCGCCCCATCGTCGTGGTCTCCTCCGACCGCGAGGTCGCCGACGGCGTACGCCGCCACGGCGCGTACCCGCTGAACTCCGAATCCCTCGTCCGCCGCCTCACCCGCAGCTGACCCGGCCATCATGCTCGGGCGGGCTTAGGATCGGGCGATGACGGTGCGGGGCTGGGCCTGGCTGACGTTGATCGTCCTATGTGCCGCGCTGGCGGTGGCCGTGGCGGTGCTGGTGCCGTGGCACCGGCCGCCCGCACCCCGGGCCGATCAGCTCGCCGCGCTGGCCGAGCTGCCCGCGGACCGGGTCGCGCAGGCCCGGGAGCTGCGGGGCGAGCTGCGCTGGATCACCTACCCGGCGATGCTGATCGGGCTGGCGGCGGCGCTCGTGCTGGGGCTGACGCCGCTCGGTTCCTGGCTGGTGGGGCTGGTCCCCGGGCCGTGGATCGCCAAGGTGCTCGGCGGCGGTCTGCTGGTGCTGCTGGTCGCCGACCTGATCACGCTGCCGTTCGCCGCCTGGCGGCACACCGTGGCGGTGCGCTACGGGCTGTCCACTCAGGGCTGGGGCGGCTGGGCCGTCGACCTGCTCAAGGGGTACGCCGTCGCGGCGGTGCTCGGCGCGGTCGCGCTGCTCGGCTTCTACACGCTGACCCGGTTCCTGCCGAACTGGTGGTGGGCCGTCGGGGCGGTCGGCGCGGCGGCGCTCGTGGTGCTGCTCAGCTTCGTGTTCCCGGTGCTGGTCGAGCCGGTGTTCAACAAGTTCACACCGATGGCCGACGGGCCGCTGCGCACCGAGCTGATGGACCTGGCCCGGCGCGACGGGGTGCCGGTGCGCGACGTGCTGGTCGCCGACGCGTCCCGGCGCACCACCGCGCTCAACGCGTACGTCAGCGGCATCGGCCCGACCCGGCGCATCGTCGTGTACGACACGCTGCTGCGGGAGGCCCCGCAGTCGGAGGTGGTCGCGGTCGCCGCGCACGAGCTGGGGCACGCCGAACGCGGCGACGTGGTGATCGGCACGGTCATCGGCGCGCTCGGCGCGGCGACCTTCGTGGTCGGCCTGTACCTGCTGGGGGCGTGGAGCTGGCTGCTGCACCGGGCGGGCGTCGAGTCGATCGCCGAGCCTCGGGCCGTCGGGCTGCTGCTGGCCATCGCGACGGTCGGCGGGCTGCTGGCCGGGCCCGCGCAGGCGTACGTGTCGCGGCTGATCGAGGCGCGGGCCGACGAGCACGCGCTGGAGCTGACCGGCGACCCGGCCGGGTTCGAGCAGATGCAGGGCCGGCTGTCCCTGGTCAACCTCGGCGACCCCGACCCGCCCGCGTGGGAGCAGGCCCTGTTCGGCAGCCACCCGACCGCCGTCGAGCGCATGGCCGCCGCCCGTGCCTTCGCGCGGGGGCGCTGACGGGCACCTGTCCGCGCGCGCTCACATCATCTTTGGTGTGGGCACATCAAAGATGATGTGAGCCGGTCACGTCATGGCCGAGCCGAGCCCGGCACGCCGTGCGGTCTCGCGTCCCCGGCTTCGTGATCGCCGGTTGCGGCCGGTCGGCGGGGTCGGGCCGCAGATCATGACGCCAAACCGCGATCTCGGCGTTGCCGGGCGGGGATCGCGGGGCCGGTAGGCTGCGCGGATGCGTACGCTGCTGGTGACCAACGACTTCCCGCCCCGCCCCGGGGGCATCCAGCAGTTCCTGCACAACCTCGCGATCCGCCAGCCCGACGGCGAACTCGTCGTCTACGCCTCGACCTGGCGCGACCCGAAGCAGTTCGACGCCGAGCAGCCGTACCCGGTGGTCCGGGACCGGACCGGGGTG
Organism: Catellatospora coxensis; assembly: GCF_016862635.1. Taxonomy (GTDB): domain Bacteria; phylum Actinomycetota; class Actinomycetes; order Mycobacteriales; family Micromonosporaceae; genus Catellatospora; species Catellatospora coxensis. The sequence continues at coordinate 160,334 of NZ_BONI01000001.1, forward strand.
CTGCTGCCCACGCCGCGGGTGGCGCGGCGGGTCGCCGAGCTGGCCCGTGCGGAGGGCTGCGACCGGGTCTGGTTCGGCGCGGCCGCGCCGCTCGGGCTGCTGGCCCAGGGCCTGCGCAAGCGGGCGGGGGTGCGGCGGGCCGTGGGCATCACGCACGGGCACGAGATCGGCTGGGCGGCGCTGCCTGGTGCGCGTAGCGCCCTGCGTCGCATCGCCGACGGCAACGACGTGCTCACCTACCTCGGCGATTACCAGCGGGTGCGGCTGGCGAAGGCGCTGGGGGAGCGGACCAGCCTGCAGCGGCTGGCCCCGGGCGTGGACTCGGCGATGTACCACCCCGACGTCGACGGCGCGAGCGTGCGAGCCAGGCACGGGCTCACCAACCGGCCGGTGATCGTGTGCGTGTCCCGGCTGGTGCCGCGCAAGGGCCAGGACACTTTGGTACGCGCGCTGCCCCTGGTCCGCAAGGCGATCCCGGACGCGGCGCTGCTGCTCGTCGGCGGGGGACCGCACCGGCCCACCGTGCAGCGGCTGGCCCGCGAACTCGACGTGGCCGACCACGTGGTGCTGACCGGCTCGGTGCCGTGGGCGGACCTGCCCGCGCACTACGCCGCCGGGGACGTCTTCGCGATGCCGTGCCGCACCCGCAACCGCGGCCTGGACGTGGAGGGGCTCGGCATCGTCTACCTGGAGGCGTCCGCGGTGGGCCTGCCGGTGATCGCCGGCGACTCCGGCGGCGCGCCGGACGCGGTCCGCGAGGGCGAGACCGGCTTCGTGGTGCCCGGCCGCGACGTGGAGACGCTGGCCGCCCGCCTGGTCGAGCTGCTGTCCGACGAGGCGCTGCGGGCCAAGATGGGCGCGGCCGGCCGTGCCTGGGTCGAGCAGGAGTGGGGCTGGGACCTCCAGGCCCGCCGCCTCCGCGACCTCCTGACCGTCCCCGAAGCCTGACCCGCCCCACTCCACCTGCCGCAACTCTTAAAGAGTTGCGGTCACCCGGTGGTGCTGAGGCCGCGACTCTTTAAGAGTTGCGGCATGGGGGCGGGACGGGCCGGTGGCCCGTCCCGCCCTGGGTCTCAGGCGGCGACGTACTCCGCGAGGTGCTGGCCGGTGAGGGTGGAGCGGGCGGAGACGAGGTCGGCGGGGGTGCCCTCGAAGACGATCTTGCCGCCGTCGTGGCCCGCGCCGGGGCCGAGGTCGATGATCCAGTCGGCGTGCGCCATGACCGCCTGGTGGTGCTCGATCACGATGACCGACTTGCCGGAGTCGACGATGCGGTCGAGCAGGCTCAGCAGGTGCTCCACGTCGGCCAGGTGCAGGCCGGTGGTCGGCTCGTCGAGCACGTACACGCCGCCCTTCTCGGCCATGTGGGTGGCCAGCTTGAGCCGCTGGCGCTCGCCCCCGGACAGCGTGGTCAGCGGCTGGCCGAGGCTGAGGTAGCCGAGCCCGACGTCGACGAGCCGGGCCAGGATGGCGTGCGCCGCCGGGGTGCGCGCGTCGCCCGCGCCGAAGAACTGCTCGGCCTCGGTCACCGACATTGCGAGCACCTCGCTGATGTCCCGGCCGCCGAAGCGGTACTCCAGCACCGACGCGTCGAACCGCTTGCCCTCGCACTCCTCGCAGACGGTCGCCACCCCGGCCATGATCGCCAGGTCGGTGTAGATGACGCCCGCGCCGTTGCAGGTGGGGCAGGCGCCCTCGGAGTTGGCGCTGAACAGGGCCGGCTTGACGCCGTTGGCCTTCGCGAACGCCTTGCGGATCGGCTCCAGCAGGCCGGTGTACGTCGCCGGGTTGCTGCGCCGCGAGCCGCGGATCGCGCCCTGGTCGATCGACACCACGCCCGCCTCGTCCGGGATGGAGCCGTGCACCAGCGAGCTCTTGCCGGAGCCGGCCACACCCGTGATCACGGTCAGCACCCCGAGCGGGATGTCGACGTCGACGTCGCGCAGGTTGTTGGCCTTCGCGCCGCGGATGGCCAGCTTGCCGGTGGACGAGCGCACCTTGTCCTTGAGCTTGGACCGGTCGTCGAGGTGGCGGCCGGTGAGGGTGTCGCTGGCCCGCAGCTCGTCGACGGTGCCCTCGAAGCAGACCGTGCCGCCGCCGCTGCCCGCGCCGGGGCCCAGGTCGACGACGTGGTCGGCGATCGCGATCGCCTCCGGCTTGTGCTCGACCACGAGCACCGTGTTGCCCTTGTCCCGCAGGCGCAGCAGCAGGTTGTTCATGCGCTGGATGTCGTGCGGGTGCAGGCCGATGGTCGGCTCGTCGAAGACGTACGTGACGTCGGTCAGCGAGGAGCCGAGGTGGCGGATCATCTTGGTGCGCTGCGCCTCGCCGCCGGACAGGGTGCCGGCGGGCCGGTCGAGGGACAGGTAGCCCAGGCCGATCTCGACGAACGAGTCCAGGGTGTGCTGGAGTTTCTCCAGCAGCGGGGCCACCGACGGCTCGTCGAGGCCGCGCACCCAGTCGGCGAGGTCGCTGATCTGCATCGCGCACGCGTCGGCGATGTTGACCTTGCCGATCTTCGAGGACCGGGCCGCCTCGCTCAGCCGGGTGCCGCCGCAGTCGGGGCAGGTGCCGAACGTGATCACCCGCTCCACGAAGGCGCGGATGTGCGGCTGCATCGCCTCGACGTCCTTGGACAGCATCGACTTCTGGATCTTCGGGATCAGGCCCTCGTACGTCAGGTTGATGCCCTCGACCTTGATCTTGGTCGGCTCCTTGTGGAGCAGGTCGTGCAGCTCCTTCTTGGTGTACTTGCGGATCGGCTTGTCCATGTCGAAGAAGCCGGAACCGCTGAAGATGCGGCCGAACCAGCCCTCCATGCTGTAGCCGGGGATGGTCAGCGCGCCCTCGTTGAGCGACTTGCTGTCGTCGTACATCGCCGACAGGTCGAAGTCGCTGACCCGGCCCATGCCCTCACAGCGCGGGCACATGCCGCCGGTGATGCTGAAGCTGCGCCGCTCCTTGGTGGTGGTGCCGCCCTTCTCGATCGTCACCGCGCCCGCGCCGCTGATCGAGGCGACGTTGAACGAGAACGCCTGCGGGGAGCCGATGTGCGGCTTGCCGAGCCGGCTGAACAGGATGCGCAGCATCGCGTTGGCGTCGGTGGCGGTGCCGACCGTGGAGCGCACGTTGGCCCCCATGCGCTCCTGGTCGACGATGATCGCGGTGGTCAGCCCGTCGAGCACGTCCACGTCGGGGCGGGCCAGCGTCGGCATGAAGCCCTGCACGAACGTGCTGTAGGTCTCGTTGATCATCCGCTGCGACTCGGCGGCGATGGTGCCGAAGACCAGCGAGCTCTTGCCCGAGCCGGACACGCCGGTGAACACGGTGAGCCGGCGCTTGGGCAGCTCCACGCTGACGTCCTTGAGGTTGTTCACGCGCGCGCCGTGCACCCGGATCAGGTCGTGGCTGTCGGCGGCGTGCAGCTCAGACGACGGTGTGTCCGCCTTCTTGGCCTTGCTCATCGTGTCTCCATCTGTCGGGGGCGGGCCGCCCGCACGGCCGTGGCCGGCGGCACCGGCGGTGCGCTGATAGTCCTCAGCCGCAGACCCTACGGCCTGCGGCTGACGATCCGCGTGACGTGCTCAGCTGTCCTGGAGCAGCCCGAGCACGTTGCCGTCGGCATCGGTGACGGTGGCCACGAGGCGGCCGCCGCCCACGTCGTGCGCGGCCTCCTTGAGGGTGGCGCCCGCGGCGGTCACCTCGGCCAGTTTGGCCTCGATGTCGGCCACGTGCCAATAGGCGACCGGCGAGGTCATGCCCTGGGGGCCGCCGCCCGGCACCAGGCCGATGTGCTGCCCGGCAGCCTCGAAACCGACATAGTACGGCGAATCGGCGGTCGGCTCGGCGCCGAGCAGCGCGGAGTAGACCGCCTTGGCGGCCGCGAGATCGGACACGGGGTGCAGTACGGTCATGATCCCCTGCGTGGGCGAGCCGGTCATGGTTGCTCCTGAAGTCGTGGTGACGTCTACGTCGGTCACTCTAAGTGACCACGTGAGCAGGGCGCTTCTCGAAACGTGACCGGTTGCGGCGCGCTCAGTCCTCGCGGGGCCACTCGTGCACGGGGATGTTCTCGTGCATGTGGCGAATGTAACGCAGCAGCATCTCGCGCAGCGCCTCCGGCCGGTCCAGGCCCTTGCGCTCCAGGCGGTGCACCGTGTCGATCTGCCAGGTCGCGCCGTTGCGGCGGAGCAGGCAGCGCTGCTCGATCACGCCCAGCAGCCGGTCGCGCTCGCGCGAGTCGACGCCCCAGCTCTCCAGCCCCTGGTGCGCCAGCGGCAGCAGCCGCCGCAGCACCAGCTCGTACGCGCTCACGTAGCCGATGTCCGGCCAGAACAGGTGCGCGCCGATGCCCTGCCGCGCGCCGGTGTAGAAGTTCTCGTCGGCCTGCCGGAACGGCATCCGGGACCACACCGGCAGGCCGCCCTCGGCCAGCGTGCGCACCAGGCCGAACCAGAACGCCGCGTTGGCCATGATGTCGGCGACGGTGGGCCCGGCGGGCAGCACCCGGTTCTCCACCCGTACGTGCGGCATGCCGTCGGCGACGTCGTACACCGGGCGGTTCCAGCGGTAGATGGTGCCGTTGTGCAGGCGCAGCTCGGTCAGCTCGGGCACCTCGCCCCCGGCGAGCTGGTCGGCGGGGTCGTCCTCGGTGCAGATCGGCAGCAGTGCGGGGAAGTAGCGCACGTTCTCCTCGAACAGGTCGAACACCGAGGTGATCCAGCGCTCGCCGAACCAGACGCGGGGGCGTACGCCCTGGGCCTTGATCTCCTCGGGGCGGGTGTCGGTGGCCTGCTTGAACAGCGGGATGCGGGTCTCGTGCCACAACTCGTGGCCGAACAGGAAGGGCGAGTTGGCGGCGATGGCCAGCTGCACGCCCGCGATGGCCTGGGCGGCGTTCCAGTACGCCCCGAACTGCGCCGGGCTGACCTGCAGGTGCAGCTGGGCGCTGGTGCAGGCGGCCTCGGGCGCGATGGTGTCGGCGGTGACGGTGAGCGGGTCCGGCCCGTCGATGCTGATCCGCAGGTCCTCGCCGCGGGCCGCGAACACCTGCTCGTTGATCAGCGCGTAGCGGGGGTTGGCCGACAGCGACGCCTCGGTCAGGTGCTCCGGCCGCAGCGTCGGCAGGATGCCGATCATCGCGGTGTGCGCGCCCACGGTGCGGGCCTTGCCGTCGGCGGCGTTCAGGCTCGCCCGGATCTGGTCCTCGTACGCGCTCAGCCCGCCGCCGGCGAGCTCCCGCGGCGGGATGTTGATCTCGATGTTGAACTGGCCGAGTTCGGTCACGAAGGACGGGTCGGCGATGGCCGCGAGCACGTCGGCGTTGCGCATCGACGGGTGGCCCAGCTCGTCGACGAGGTTCAGCTCGATCTCCAGCCCGGTGAGCGGGCGCTCGAACTCGAACTGCGACTCGCCCAGCATCAGCGCGAACACGTCCAGGCACCGGCGGACCTTCTCCCGGTACCGCGCGCGGTCGGCGCGGGTGAAGACGTGCTGGTGCACCTTCTCGCCCATCGGGCTCACCGCCCCTCAGCGGGATCCTCCGCTAATGTCCCATAGATCCTTGCCGGGCGGGAGCCGGATCAAACATGCCGAACAGCCGGAGGGGGCCCGACCGCGGTGCGGTCGGGCCCCCTCCGGACGTGTCGGCTCAGGCCAGGCGGGCCAGTTCGGCCGTGATGGCCTCGCGGAGCTGGTCGTACTCCTCCGCCTTCGGGGACACCAGGGTGTCGTGCTCCTCGGCGAAGCGCACCTCGTTCGGGTACCGCCACACGGGAGCGTCGCGGAACTCGCGGGCCTCCCACGAGTAGCGCGGGTGGATGTGCGCGTGCAGGTGGTGCAGCGAGTTGCCGAGGATCTCGTAGTTGAGCCGGCGGAACGCGGGGTCGAAACCGTTGCAGGCGGCGAAGACGGCCTCACCGAGCAGGCCCATGTCGGCCAGGAAGTCCGCCCGCTGGGTGCGGGTCAGGTCGGTGAGGTGGTCGGCGCCGTCCACGTCGGACAGCAGCACGCAGTAGCCCGGCAGGTGCTGCGTGTCGCCGAAGACGGCGTAGCCGCTGTTGAGCTTGGCCATGACGAGGGGGTTGTCGCCGCGCCGGGCGGCACCCAGCCGGTCGGTCCGCCAGTCGGTGAGCAGCTCGTCACCGCTGGCGTGCGCGTGCCTGCCCATCAGGACAGGTTCGGGGCGTCGGGCGCCTGCAGCAGGCCGAGGCGCAGCGCGGTCATCAGGGCCTGGGCGCGGTTGGCGGCGCCCAGCTTCTCGTACAGCTTCGAGATGTGCGTCTTGGCGGTCGACTCGCTGACGAACAGCTGCTTGGCGATGCCGGACACGCTCATGCCCTCGGCGAGCAGCTTGAGCACCTGGCCCTCGCGCGGGCTCAGCTGCGGGCCGCTCGGGGTGAGCCGGCGCTTCATGGCCTCGGCCAGGTCGGCGGCGGTGAACGCGCTGGGGGCGCTGGCCGCGTGGCGGGCCGCCGCGACGACCTCGTCGGCCGGGGCGGTCTTGGGCACGAACGCGCTGGCGCCGGCCTCCAGGGCGCCGAAGAGCTGGTCGTCGCCCGCGTACATGGTGAGCACCACGATGCCCATCGTCGAGCTGGACTTGCGCAGCGTCCGGGTCGCCTCCAGGCCGCTGCCGTCGGGCAGGCGGAGGTCCATGATCACCACGTCGGGGTGCAGGGCGCCGGCCTGGCGTACGGCCTCGGCGGCGGTGCTGGCCTCGCCGACCACCTCGAACTGGCGGTCCCGCTCGAACGCGTGGCGAAGCCCCTTGCGGATCAGGTCATGATCATCGACGAGCAGGACTTTGGTGCGCCCTGTCGGCACGGTACTGGTTGACATGCCCGCTTTTCTCCCCTTCTGGCACCCGCGCTCTGGCTGTGCGGGTGACACACGTTATCGCGTCGCCCGGCCCTCTTGTCGAGAGGAACCGCCCACGACCACGGCGACGGTCGTCCCCACCGGGTCCCGAGGCCTAATCTCGAGTCGGCCCCGGATACGTTCCGCCCTCTCCGCCATGATCGCAAGACCGTAGCGTCCGTCCGTACGCTCATCGGGTATGCCCCGGCCGTCGTCGGACACTTCTATCAGGCCGTACGGCGGGTCGACGGTGCAGGTCACCCACAGGTTCGCGGCATTCGCATGCTTTCGGGCGTTGGTGATCGCCTCCTGGGCGATACGCAACAGTTCGGACTCGATGGAGGCGGGCAGCCGGCCCGCCTCGTCCAGCGACAGGTTCACCTTCAACCCGGCCTGGTTGCCCGAGATGCGGGCGAACTCGGCGATGGCCGCGGTGAGCCCGCCGTGCCGGTCCACCTCGCTGCGCAGCTCGAACAGGCTCAGCCGCAGCTCGGTGATGACCCGGGTGATCTCCGCCCGGAGCACGCGCAGCTCCTCCGCGGTGTCCTCGGCCCCCTCGGGCAGCGTCGCCTGCGCGTTGTCCACGCCGTACCCGATCATCACGAGCTCCTGGGCGACCCCGTCGTGGATCTCGCGGGCCAGCCGCTGGCGCTCCTCGTTGGTGGCGATCGAGCGCACCTCCTCGAACAGCAGCGCGGCCTCCAGCCGCAGTGCCGCCGGGGTGGCCGCGGAGACGATCCGGCCGGTCAGCGCCGGCGGGTAGCCGTTGGTGCCGTCGCGCTCCAGGGCCACCAGGCCCACCGTGCGCACACCGGCGATCAGCGGCACGACCACGGCCGACACCGGGCCGGTCTGGTCGAAGGAGCGCAGCTGGGAGCGCCCGGAGAGCTGCGGCTGCTGGCTGGCCCAGGCGTCGGCGATGGCCGAGTCCGCGTCGAGGCTGGTCTCCCAGGCCGCCCGGGTCGAGGTGTCGTCGGCCTCGACCCCGAACTGGGCGAGCACCACCAGGCGGCCCGCGCCGCTGGCCGCGAGCACCGCGGCCCGCTGCGGCCGCCCGATCGGGCGCAGCTCCTCCAGCAGGTGCTCGGCGATGCTGCCCGGGTCCAGGGTCGCGCCGGGCAGCTGCCGGGCCACCTGGCGCAGCTGCGTGAGCAGCCGGGTGGCTTCCGCGTACGGCTGGGGGGTGCGGCGGATCAGCGCGGCCCGCTGCATCGCGCCGGTGGTGATGGTGCCGACCGCGGCCAGGATCAGCCACTGCGCGCAGGCCGCCAGGTAACCGAAGTGGCTCAGCTGCCGGGTGCCGTCGGGCAGCACGGTCAGCCAGCCCGCCACCGCCAGCGTCAGCGCGGCCGCGCTGAGCAGCCCGGCCGACTCCAGCGGCCGGTGGTTGAGCATCGCCGCGGTGATCGGCACGGCCAGGTACGGCAGGATCGCCGAGGCCCCCGCTCCGTCGGACAGCGAGTACATCTGGTCGGCGGCCAGCGCGACGGCGCTTGCCCCCAGGCCGACCAGCACCGTCTCGGCGAACCGGCCCAGCGGCGCGAGCACCTGGTGCCGGGGCGTGAGCACGCCGGGCAGCCCGGCCAGGGCCAGCAGGGCGACCCAGCGCAGCTCTGACCAGTCCTTGGTGGCGGCCATGATCAGCACGCCCACCAGGAGCAGCATGGTGCCGCGTACGGCGACCGCGATCAGCTGTGAGGCCGGGATGCGCCGCAGCAGGCGGCGCTTCGGGCGCTCAGCGGTGGTAGATGGCATCGATCTCCTCCGCGTACTCCTTCATCACGACCGCGCGCTTGACCTTCAGCGACGGGGTCAGCTCTCCGGTTGCCTCGGTGAAGTCACGGGGCAGGATCGTGAAGACCTTAATGCCTTCGGCCGCCGAGACCGCCTTGTTGGCCTCGGCGATCGCGGCCTGGATCTCGGCGCGCAGGTCGGCGTCGTCGACCAGCTCCGAAACGGGCGTGTCCGGACGGTCGCGTCCGGACAGCCAGCCCGGCAGCGCCTCGGGGTCGATGGTGACCAGCGCGGCGATGAACGGCTGCCGGTCGCCGACCACCATGCACTGGCTGACCAGCGCGTGGGCGCGGACCCGGTCCTCCAGCACCGCGGGCGCGACGTTCTTGCCCCCCGCCGTCACGATGATCTCCTTCTTGCGCCCGGTGATGCGCAGGAAGCCGTCGTCGTCGAGCGAGCCGAGGTCTCCGGTGTGGAACCAGCCGTCGGCGTCGATCGCCTCCGCGGTGGCCGCGGGGTTGTTCCAGTACCCGGGGAAGATGACCTCGCCGCGGGCCAGGATCTCGCCGTCGTCGGCGATGGCGATGGTCACCCCGGGCAGCGGCTGGCCGACCGTGCCGATCCGCTGCGAACCCGCCCGGTTGAAGGTGATCGCCGGCGAGGTCTCGGTCAGGCCGTAGCCCTCCAGCACGTTGAGCCCCACGCCGCGGAAGAAGTGGCCCAGCCGCTCGCCCAGCGGCGCGCCGCCGGAGATCGCGCTGTGGCAGCGCCCGCCGAGCGCCGCCCGCAGCTTGCCGTAGACCAGCTTGTCGAAGACGGTGTGCTTGATCCGCAGGCTCAGCCCGGGGCCGCCGGGCGTCTCCAGGGCCTGGCTGTACGCGATCGCGACGGCCTCGGCCTTGTCGAAGATCGCGCCCTTGCCGCCGGCCTGCGCCTTCTGCCGGGCGCTGTTGTAGACCTTCTCGAACACCCGCGGCACGCTCAGCAGGAACGTCGGCTTGAACGCGCCCAGGTCGTCGACCAGGTTCTTCACGTCGGCGGTGTGGCTGGTGCGTACCCGCCCCTGCACCACGCCGATCTGCAGCAGCCGCGCGAACGCGTGCGCCAGCGGCAGGAACAGCACCGTCGAGGAGCCCTCCTGGAACAGGATGTCCAGGGCCGGGATGGCGTTGCCGATGTCGGAGAGCATGTTGCGGTGCGTCAGCACGCAGCCCTTGGGCCGCCCGGTGGTGCCGGAGGTGTAGACGATGGTCGCCGGGTCGTCGGCGCTGCCCGACTTGCGGCGCACGTCGATCTCGGCCGCGTCGACGCTCTCACCCCGGGTGACCAGCTTCGACAGGTCGCCGCCGTCGATCTGCCAGAGCCGCGCCAGCGCGGGCGCGGCCTCGCGGACCGTCGCGGTGTGCGCCGCGGTCTCGGTGAAGCAGCCCACCGCGCCGGAGTCGGCGAGGATCCACTGCACCTGCTCGGTGCTGGAGGTCTCGTAGATCGGCACCGTGACCGCGCCGCAGGCCCAGATCGCGTAGTCGATCAGCGTCCACTCGAACCGGGTGCGGCTCATCAGGGCGACCCGGTCGCCGGGCTGCACGCCCGCGGCGACCAGGCCGCGCGCCAGCGCGACCACCTCGGCGTGGAACTCGGCGCAGGTCACGTCCGCCCAGCCGGATCCGGCGCGGCGGGAGAACTGCACCAGCTGGGGCGTCTGTGCCGCGTTGTCCCACACGGGGTCGGTCAAGCGGTCGACGTCATCGACGATCACCGCCGGGGCCTGCGAAAACTGCCGCACCACGTGCTCCTTGAGCTGCTCGTTCGGGCACCAGGCGCACCCGCGCCGCCCGGCGGCAGGTGCCGCTGCCGCCCCCGGCACTGTAGAACGTCGTCCCGGTCCCCCTGCAAACGCTGTCCCTGTTCCGACGGGTTGCCATCGCGCCGCCGTGGCGGGTCGGCCCTGCCCGCGGCGGTACGGGTAGCCTGCTGTTCATGGCGGATTCCTCCTCCCAGTCGATCGTGATCAACGCCGACCCGGCCCGTATCGCCGAGGTCATCTGCGACTACCCCTCGTATCCCCGGTGGACCCAGGCCATCAAGGCCGCTGAGGTGCTAGAGGAGTACGAGGACGGTTATCCGGCCACCGTGCGCTTCGTCATCGACGCGGGCATCGTGCAGGACGAGTACACGCTGCACTACGACTACGCCGAGGACATCTCGCGGATCGAGTGGCATCTGGTCGCACCGTCCAAGATGCAGAAGGCGCAGGACGGGTCCTATGACATCACCGACAACGGCGACGGCACCTGCACGGTGACCTACACGCTGTCGGTGGACCTCTCGATCGGCATGCTGGGCATGTTCAAGAAGAAGGCCGAGAAGGCGATCATGGATACCGCCCTGAAGGAGCTCAAGAAGCAGGTCGAGGCGGCCTGAGCATGGACATCTCACCGGGCACGGCCCGAGAGGAGGCGGAGCGGCTGGTGGCGGCGGTGCTCGCCGCCGCGACGCTGGCCGCGAACGCCAACCCGCACCTGGCCACGGGCTCGCCCGAGTGCTGCGTGTGTCCACTCTGCAAGGTGATCGCGGCCGTCCGCGACCCCGACCCCGAACTCGTGGAGCGGGTCGCGACCGGGGCCGGTGACCTGGCCGCCGGCCTGGCCAGCTTCCTGCGCAGCGTGTCCACGCACCGCCCCGGCGACGCCGCCTGGCGCGACGCCACGGTGCACCCGGGCGCACCGGCCGCGGGCCCGGAGGCCGGCGCCGCGGGCGAGGCCGGCGCGGAGGGGGAGGCTGCCGCCGCGGGAGAGGCCTCGGCGGCGCGGCCGATGGCGAAGAAGGCGGTCAAGAAGATCGTCAAGAAAGTTGTCACTAACCCGACACCCTCCGTTTCCGAGCCGGAAACACCTCCGTCACCCGCACGGGTTAAAGCAGCAAAAAAGGCGGTCCGCAAGGCGGAGCCGCACCCGCCGCCGGAGTTGTGAGACCGATCTTCGGCGGGCGACGCTCGCCACCGGTACTTCCGGCGTTAGGGTGTTGCCCAAGTAGAACGGCGTGGGCTCCCCAAAGCGTCACCGCCGGCAAGCCCAGCAAGAAAGGGTTCGGCCGTGGCACTCACCATCGGCGTGGACATCGGTGGCACCAAGGTGCTCGGCGGTGTGGTCGATCCTGACGGCACCGTGATCGCGACATGTCGTCGCGATACCCCGGCCGGCGACGTAGCCGCGACCCGGGACGTGATCATCGATGTGGTGAAGGATCTGTCCGCCGAGCACAAGGTGGACGCGGTCGGCATCGGCGCCGCCGGATGGATTGACGCGACCCGGTCGACGGTGCTGTTCGCACCGAACCTGGCCTGGCGCGACGAGCCGCTGCGGGAGTACGTCGCCAAGGCGGTGAACCTGCCCGTGGTGGTGGAGAACGACGCGAACGTGGCGGCGTGGGCGGAGTTCCGCTACGGCGCGGCGGCCGACGCCGAGGACTCGATGGTGATGTTCACCGTCGGCACCGGCATCGGCGGCGGCATCGTGCTCGGCGGCGGTCTCGTGCGCGGCGCGCACGGCATCGCGGCCGAGATCGGCCACATGCTCGCGGTGCCCGACGGGCACGTGTGCGGGTGCGGCCGGCACGGCTGCATCGAGCAGTACGCCAGCGGCAACGCCCTGGTCAGGTTCGCCCGCGCGGGAGCGCAGGCCGAGCCGGAGCGGGCGGCGCTGCTGCTGAGCAAGGCGGGCGGCAAGGTGGAGAACATCACCGGCCCGATCGTGACCGCGGCGGCGCAGGCCGGCGACGAGGTGGCGATCGACGCCTTCTCCCAGATCGGCTACTGGCTCGGCCAGGGCCTGGCCGACCTGGTCCAGATCCTGGACCCGCAGGTCCTCGTGGTGGGCGGCGGCGTCATCGACGCCGGCGACCTCCTGATGACCCCCGCCCGCCAGTCCTACCTGGACAGCCTCGCCCAGCGCGGCCGCCTCCCGGTGGCCGAACTCCGCGCCGCCAAGATGGGCAACGTCGCCGGCCTCGTCGGCGCCGCAGACCTCGCCCGCCTCTAGGCCGCACGGCCGCTTCCCCGCGGTGATCATGAACCTATGGCAAGGCTCGACGGCGTGTCATGGCCATAACTTCATGATCATCGTGGTGGGGGTGGGGCATGCTGGGCGGCATGTCGGTGCGGGTGATGTCGTACAACGTGCACTCGTTGCGGGACGATCTCGGAGCGCTGGCGGCGGTGGTGCGGGGGGTCGCGCCGGACGTGCTGATCGTGCAGGAGGCGCCCCGGCGGTGGCGGTGGCGGACGAAGTGCGCCGACCTGGCGGCATCGTTCGGGATGTACATGGCCGCGGGGGGCATGCCCAGCCTGGGTAACGTGATCATGACGAGCCTGCGGGTGCGGGTGCTGGACCAGTGGTGCATGCGGTATCCGCTCACCCCGGGCCGGCACATGCGCGGGGCGTGTTTCGCCCGGTTGCAGGTGCCCGGGCAGCGGCCCTTCGTGGTGGTCGGGTCGCACCTGTCGACTGACGACGCCGAGCGGCCGACACAGGCGGCGCTGCTCAAGCCGGCGCTGGCACTCGACGACCCCGTGGTGGTCGGGCTGGACCTCAACGAGACCCCGGACGGCGGCTCGTGGGAGTCGCTGACCGACCGGCTGGCCGACGCCGCGGCGCTGGCCGACCAGGAGGACCGGCACACCTTCCCGACCCCGAACCCGACCCGGCGGATCGACGCCATTCTGCTGGACCCCCGTCTTGAACTGGTCAGATACCAGGTCCTGACGTCGGACGCGGCGGATCGGGCCAGCGATCACTACCCCCTGGTCGTGGACATCGGCTAGGAATCCGCGCTTTACAACCTCTGCCGCAAACGGGAAAGATGCTCTGCGTCTTACCTAGTCGTGGAGGTCGTGGGTGACGTATTCGGCCGGTTACGGCGATCCCGAGTCGGGTGCCCCCGCGACCGCGTGGCGTGACGGCTGGCCGGTCTACGACCGCAGCGGCACGGTCTGCGTCATCGGCGCGGGCCCCAGCGGGCTGACCGCCATGAAGAACCTCAAGGAGCAGGGCTTCGGCGTCGACTGCTACGAGCGCGACACCAGCGTCGGCGGCGCCTGGAACTGGCGGCACGACCGCAGCCCGGTGTACGCCAGCACGCACCTGATCTCGTCGAAGCCGTTCAGCCAGTTCCCGGACTTCCCGATGCCGGACAGCTGGCCGGACTACCCCAAGCACACCCAGGTGCTGGAATACCTCGACCACTACGCGGACCACTTCGACCTCAAGCCGCACATCTGGTTCGGCACCGAGGTCGTCAAGGTCGAGCCGGCCGAGGGCGAGCGCTGGGACGTGACCACGCGCAGCACCGGCGGCTACGGCGGCGAGCGCATCCACCGGTACGCGGCGGTGGTCATCGCCAACGGCCACAACTGGTCCCCGAAGCGCCCCGAGTACGAGGGCCTGGCGGACTTCAAGGGCGAGGTCATCCACGCCGCGCAGTTCAAGGACCCGGCGCAGCTGCGCAACAAGAAGGTTCTGGTGATCGGGGCGGGCAACACCGGCTGCGACATCGCGGTGGAGGCGGCCCAGCAGGCCGCGCGCTGCTGGCACTCGACCCGGCGCGGTTACTGGTACACCCCGAAGTACACCCTGGGCCGCCCGGCCGACCAGGTCAACGACCTGATGCTGTGGCTGAGGCTGCCGCTGAAGGCCCGTCAGTTCCTGGCGCACCGGACGCTGAAGTCGACCGTCGGCGACCTGACCCGGTTCGGCCTGCCCCAGCCCGACCACAAGATCTACGAGACGCACACCATCGTCAACAGCCAGCTGGTCTACTACCTGGGCCACGGCGCGATCGCGCCGGTGCCGGACGTGGCCCGCTTCCACCGCCACAGCGTGGAGCTCAAGGGCGGCGAGGTGATCGAGCCGGACCTGGTCGTGCTGGCCACCGGCTACCACCCGACGTTCGAGTTCATCGACGGCAACCTGCTCGGTGTGGACGCCCAGGGCCGCCCCCGGCTGGCCATGCACGCCTTCCCCAAGCGCCAGCCGACGCTGGCCGTGGCCGGGCTGCTGCAGCCGGACTCCGGGCTGTTCCCGCTGGTGCACTGGCAGATGGTGGCGTTCGCGCGGATGCTGCGGGTGCGCGAGGCGGCCCCGGCCAAGGCCGTCGCGGTGCAGCGCAAGCTGGAGGCGGACCTGGACCGGCGGTGGACCGCCGCGAAGGTCAAGGACTCCACCCGGCACTGGTTCGAGATCAGCCACACCACGTACCTCAAGGCCATCCAGCGCCTGCTCGACGAACTCAGCCTGGAGGGGGCGAAGTGAAGGTCATGCGGGCCCGCGAGTGGGCGTTCCCGATCGCGGCGGTACGCCGTGAGGTGCGCCGCGCCACCCCCGAGGTCGACGAGGGCAAGCCGCCCGTGCTGTTCGTCCCCGGGTTCGGCCACGGCGCGTGGGTGTTCGCCGAGCACTGGCTGGAGCACACCGCCGACCGGGGCTTCCCGGCGTACGCGGTGAGCCTGCGCGGGCACGGCGACAGCGCCAAGGCGCCGAAGGCGACCCTGCGGGCGTACGCCCACGATGTGGCCCAGGTGGCAGCCTCCCTGCCGCGCCGCGCGGTGATCGTGGGGCACGGGGCGGGCGCGCTGGTGACCGCGCACGCGCTGGCGCGCTACCCGGCCCGGGCCGCGGTGCTGCTGTCGCCGGTGTTCGGCGGGGCGGGCACCGCGCTGCGCAACCCGATGCTCAGCCTGCCCGCGCTGTTCGGCGGGGGCCTGCGCCTGCCCGCCGGGCAGCTGTTCAGCCGCGAGCTGCCGGCCACCGCCTCCCGCGGGTACGCCGCCCGCCTCGGCCGGGCCTCGACCCGGGCCCAGTGGCAGCTGCTGCGCGGGCGCGCCCCGCAGCCGCCGGTCGGCGACCCGCCGGTGCTCGTGGTGGGCAGCCCCGACGACCGCATCGTGTCCGACACGGCGCTGCGCCGGGTGGCCCGCGGCTACGGCGGCGCGCCGCTGCTGTTCCCGGGCATGGGCCACGACCTGATGCTGGACACCCGCTGGCGGGAGCCCATCGACGCGATCCTCGACTGGCTGGAGAAGTCCGACTGAGGCTAGGTCATGCGGAGCGCTGAGTCATACGGAGCCCGCTGCTCAGTCATGCGGAGCCCGCTGCTCAGTCAAGCGGAGCCCGCTACGCGGCCTTAATCGGTGTTCGGTCTGCGCTTCGCTCCGACCGAACACCGAGCGGCCGCTTCGACGGGCTCCTTAGTCAGACGACGGCGCCGTCGTCGGGCGGCAGGTCGTCGTCCTCGTCGCCGGGGCGCAGCCGCATGATCAGCGCGGTGGCCCCGCCGAGGATGCAGACCAGGGCGAACAGCATGCTCACCCGATCGTTGAAGGGCAGCAGCCGGGTGTCGAAGAACAGCACGAACCCGAAGACGATCGACAGCACGGCGACGATCGCGGCGAACGGCACCCGCGGCAGCGGCGGGGGCGGCGGCGGCGTGAACTCCTCCGGCGTGTCGTCGGGCAGCCCGGTGCCGAACGAGTCGAGCGAGTCGAGCAGCGACGGGTCGCCGGGGGAGACCCCTCTGGGGTCGCCGGTCAGCGCGGGGCGGTTGAGGATCGGGCCGCCGGCGGGCCACACCGGGCCGGCCGGCGTCGGCGGGGCGGCGGGCGGCTCCTCGTCGGCGGGCCATGACCGGGAGGTCAGCGGCGTGTCGAACCCGGCGACGATGCGGGCGAACTCCGCGTCCACCTGTTCGGGCGTCGCCTCGTTGCCCGACGGCCCGGGACGCGCGGGTTCGGCCGGCGTGCGGTCCGGGTCGTCCGTGGCTGGCACCTGGCACACTCCTTGGCGGGATAGGGGCTCGTCGTGGGGCCGGTGGGCATCGCTTCAAATCCTGACACGTGACACCCGTGTTCCGGCAGTAGGCTCTGCGATGCATGCCACAAACTCGGTATGTCCCGGCCGGCCCCTCCGAGCCGGATCGTCAAGCGCCACACCACGTTCGCCGATCGACTTGGACGGGACTCAGTGCTCTACTGGCTGCTGAAATACGTCATCCTCGGCCCCCTGCTGCGGTTGATCTTCAGGCCGCAGGTCGAGGGTCTCGAACACGTGCCGGACCAAGGCCCGGCGATCCTCGCCAGCAACCATCTTTCGTTCTCCGACTCCATCTTCATGCCCCTGGTGGTCAAGCGGAAGGTCACATTCGTGGCCAAAGCGGAATACTTCACCGGCAAGGGCCTCAAGGGCCGGCTGACGAAGATGTTCTTCGTGGGCACCGGCACCATCCCGGTGGACCGCTCCGGCGGGCGGGCCGCGCAGGCCGCCCTGGACACCCAGCTGCGCGTGCTGCGCGCGGGCGGCCTGGCCGGCATCTACCCGGAGGGCACCCGCTCGCCGGACGGGCGGCTGTTCCGGGGCAAGACCGGGGTGGCCCGGCTGGCGCTGGAGAGCGGCGCGACGGTCGTGCCGGTGGCGATGCTCAACTCGGATGTGGTGCAGCCCACGGGCAAGCTCATCCCCAAGGTGATGCGGGTCAAGATCCGCTTCGGCGCCCCGCTGGACTTCTCCCGGTACGCGGGCATGGCCGGCGACCGGTTCGTCGAGCGCGCGATCACCGACGAGATCATGTACGAGGTGATGGAGCTCTCCGGCCGTGAGTACGTCGACACGTACGCCGTGAAGATCAAGAATGCCGCTCCCGCCGCGGTCTGAGCCTCAGCGGGTCGGCAGCCAGTACCGCAGCCGGCCGTCCTCGGTCTGCCACAGCAGGCCGCCCGCCTTCTCGATCATGCGGCGGGAGGGCGCGTTGGCGGCGTCGACGGTGAGCAGCGCGCACTCGATGCCCAGCCCGGCGGCCACCGGCAGCGCCGCGGCCAGCATCGGGCCGCCGTGGCCCTGCCCGCGGGCCGACGGCCGCAGGTCGTAGCCGATGTGGCCGCCCGCGCGGCGCAGCTCGTCGGTCAGCCGGTGCCGGACGCGGATCTCACCCAGGAAACGCGCGCCGTCGACCCACCACAGCGTGGTCTGCGGCACGTCCGCGCGCCGCCGCCGGGCCGACCACTCGGTGGCGTCCAGCGCCAGCTGCTCCAGGTGCGCGTCGAACCCGCCGGCCAGCACCGCGTCGTAGCGGGGTTTGCGGTGGCTGCCCGCGGCCTGGTACTCGCCGATCGCGGTGACGTACGAGTCGCGGACACGCGGGGTGGGCGGCACGAGTTCGGGCACCGGCCCATCCAAGCAGAGATCGGTCAGCCCAGCAGGCCCGTGGCGCGGTAGCGGGCCGCGAACTCGCGCAGCTCGGCCAGGCCGGGCTCGTCGAGGCTGCCCGCGCGCGCGGCCCAGGCCAGCGACAGCATCCGGTTGCTGGCGTCGCCGATCCGGGCGAAGTGCGCCGCCGCGGTGACGTGCTCGCCCGCGACCGTGGCCAGCGCCGCCCGGACCCAGGGCGTACGCCGCGGCGAGCGCGCCAGCATCTTGCGTACCCGCTCCTGCTCCCCGGCCCCCAGCAGCGCCGCCGCGTGGCCCGCGGCCGCCACCCACTCGCCGAACGGCAGCATCACCCGGGCCTGCCAGTCCTGCTCCAGCTCGGCGAGCAGGGACGCGGCCTCCTCGGCCCGGCCCTGCAGTGCCCGGCACAGCGCGGCGGGCGCGACGGCCCCGCGCAGCACCCGGTGGAAGCCGCTGCGCCGGGCGGAGTAGAGCAGCTTCTCGATCGCGTCGTCGTCGGGCTCCTCGCCGCGCAGCACCCGGATCCAGGACGAGGTGAGCACGGACATGGCGTCCCACTCGGCCGCGTTCGAGCGCATCGTCTCGCTGATGGCCCGCACCTGGGTGTCCCAGTCCCCGGCGAAGAAGGCGTCAGCCGCCTCCTTGTGGAAGTTCGTGGCCAGGCTCAGCCCACCCGCGATGTCCACGGTGCGCTGCTCGTCCAGCAGCCGGTGGTGCCGGGGCAGGTCGCCCTCCTCCAGGCAGGCCCAGGCGTAGTTCTGCACCGCTCGGCGGCGGCTGGTCAGCCGGTGCTCGCGGCAGTGCTCGGTGAGCAGCTCCAGCTCGCTGAACCCGGTCGGGTCGCCCGCGATGTAGCGCGCCGTGGCGGAGGTGATGCGGGCGTTGGCGTGCACCTCGGCCAGGCCGATCCGGTCGGCGATGTCGGCCGCGGCCTCGCTGGCGGCGATCGCCGGCTCGGTCTCGTAGTTCATCATGTGCACCCGGGCCAGCTCCAGCAGCGCCTCGGCCTTCTCCAGCGTCTCCGGCAGCTCCTCGTAGCGCTCCACGGCGGCGTCCAGGTGCGCCAGGGTCGCGGCGCGGTCGGCGCGGCTCCAGGCGACCGTGCCGAGCAGGGTGAGCGCCCGCGCGGCCCCGGCCCGCTCACCGAGCCGGTCCAGCTCCTCGGCCAGCTCGGCCAGCCGCTGCGCGCCGCCGCCCTCGGCGAACTCGTCCCCGGACCGGTACAGCGCCAGCTCGGCCGCGAACAGGTCCAGCAGCGGGTCGTGCGCCAGCTTCAGGCTGAACGCCCGGTCCAGCAGCGTCGCCGCGGCGTCCAGGGCGTGCAGGGCGTACGCGCGCCGGGCCGCCCGGTGCAGCGCGGTGCGCGCCGCGGGGGCGTACGGCTCGGGGTCCATGCCGAGCGTCCGGGCGATCTCGTGGGCGGCCCACCGGTGGTTGGCCAGCACCTCGGCGAGGTCGGTGACCCGGTTGTCGGCGATCTGCTCCAGCCAGTCGGCGGTGCGCTGGTGCCGGGCGACCCGCTCGCTGCGCGGCAGCCGCTGGTAGCAGACGTCGCGTACCAGCACGTGGCGGAACGCGTACTCCGGCTCGCCGGCCATCGCCGAGGTCGGGTGCTCGGCGACCAGGTCGCGCTGCTGCAGCCGCTGCAGCGACCGGGTCACCACGTCGACGGGCAGGCCCAGCGAGCCGGCCACCGCACCCGGCCAGAACTGGGTGCCGACCACCGCGGCGGCCTGCAGCACCGAGCGGTCCGTCGGGTCGAGCAGGTCGAGCCGGTTGGCGATGACCGCCTGCACCGTCTGCGGCATCGGGGTGGCGTCGCCGTCGGCCAGCGCCCAGTTGCCGCCGACCGGCCGCAGCTCGCCCCGCTCGACCAGCATGCGCACGAACTCGTGGGCGTAGAGCGGGTTGCCGCCGGCCAGCTCCACCAGCGGGGCGACCCCGGTGGCGGGGAACACGGCCTGGCCGAACATCAGCCGGTACATGGCGGCGATGTGCTCGTCGTGCATCGGGCCCAGCGACACCGAGACGGTGCCGCTGACCGCGCTGGTCCAGCCCGGCCGCCGCTCGCGCAGCTCGGGCCGGGCGGTGGCGACCACCAGCAGCGGCACGCCGGGGCCGATGCTGCCCAGCATCTCGACGAAGCGCAGCATGGCCTCGTCGGCCCAGTGCATGTCCTCGAAGACCAGCACGGTCGGGTTGGCCGTGGTCATCGCCAGCAGGAAGCGCCGCCAGGCCGACTCGGTCTCGCCCGGGGTCAGGCCCGCGCCGGGCAGGCCCACCAGCGGGCCCAGGGCGTCACCCAGCCTGGCCGCCTCCAGCTCCCCGCACATGGCGCGCAGGGCGCTCTCCAGCCGGTTGCGAGCGGTCGCCTCGTCGTCGGTGTCGAGGATGCCGACCTGCGCCTTCACGATCTCGGCCAGCGCGGCGTAGGTCACGTTCTCGCCGAACGGCGGGCAGTGCCCGACCCGCCAGCACACCGTGGTCTCCGGGATGCGCTCGGCGTGCCGGGCCAGCTCGCGCAGCAGGCGGCTCTTGCCGATGCCGGCCGGGCCGAACACGGTGACCAGCTGCGGGCTGCGGTCGCGGATGGTCCGGTGCAGCGCGGTGACGAGCAGGCCCCGCTCGTGGTCGCGGTTGACCATCGGGGTGGACTCGTCCCGGTCGCGCCGCTGCAGCCGCGCGGACACCGCGAGGAAGACCCGGGTGGTGGTGCTGCGGCCCTTGAGCGTCCGGGGCGGCAGCTCGTCGTACTCGATGTCGTCGGCGCTGGCCCGGGCGGTGTCGGCGCATACGAACACCGCGTGCGGCGGGGCGGCGGCCTGCAGCCGGGCCGCGGTGTTGACCACGTCGCCGGCCACGATGGCCTGCCCGCCGTCGCGGGCGGCGCCCACGTCGACCAGCGCCTCCCCGGTCGCCACCCCGGCCCGGAAGGTGGCCGCGTGGGCCAGCGGCCCGCGGCTGAGCACCCGCTGCGCCTCCAGCCCGGCCCGCACCGCGCGCAGCGCGTCGGTCTCGGTGGCGACCGGCGCGCCGAAGATGGCCATCACCGCGTCGCCGATGTATTTCTCCACCACGCCGCCGAACTGGCGGACCACCTGGCGCACCGCGCTGAAGTACTCCTGCTGCAGGGTGCGCACCTGCTCCGGGTCGGACTGCTCGGCGTACGTGGTGAAGCCGACCATGTCGACGAACAGCACGCTCACCTGGCGGCGGTCCTCGCGCGTGGGCGGGCTCGCCGCGGCGGCCAGCGGGTTGCCGCAGCCGGTGCAGAAGAGGTCGCCGAAAGCCACCGTACGTCCGCAATGGACGCAAGGTGGGGTGAGGTTAGCCCCGCAGCCGCCGCAGAACCTGTCGTCCGGGCCGGCCGCGCGGGAGCAGTGTGCGCAGGTTGGGGTCTTCACGTCTCCGCCAGGTCGCCGGAGGTCCAGTATGGCCTGACCGCCCGGGTCGTTTCCTTACCGCTGTAGCTAACGCGACAAGGGGTCCGCACCAACACCGCCGCGCGGCTACAGTTTCGTGCACTGAAAGGCCGCGGCCCGCGCTGCGGTCTCGTGTGGCGCTGTGGCGTGTGCTCGGGGGATCCGCCGGTCGGGTGGGACCGCCGGCGTGTGCCATGAGCGGACGCTGACCAATCGATGGTCCGTACGTGGGAGGCCGAACGATGTTGGTGCGACTGGCGCTCGCCTGGACCGATCCCTTCGGGATCGCACACGGCGTGGGCGAGCTTGTGGACATCGACGCGGTCACCCTCGCCGAGCTCGAAGAGCAGGGAGTGGTGGAGAACATGACCGAGATTCAGCCGACGCCCGACCAGCCGCAGAAGGCGTGGGTCGGCCCCGGCGCCCCGCCGACCGGTGACAAGGCGTGGGTCGGCCCCGGATCGCCGCCCGCCGAGGAGAAGGCGTGGGTGGGCCCTGGCGCGCCGCCCGCGGACGACCCGGACGCGGAGACCGACCAGCAGCCGTGACCGCCTGACGGCGGCGTCACCGCACCCGCCGTTCGACGACGCAGGGGGCGGGCCGGGTGATCCGGCCCGCCCCCTGCCGTACGCTCAGCTCGCGGTGCAGGCCACCCCGTTGAGCTTCACGTTCGTCGGGGCCGTGGACGGGCCGGAGCCGGTGAAGCTGACCGTCCAGCTCTGCGCGGGCGCCAGGTTCGGGGCCCAGCCCGGCGCGGTGACCGTCACCGTGCCGCCGCTGCTGGTGAACGTGCCGTTCCAGCCGTTGACGATCACCTGGCCGCTGCCGAGCGTGAAGGTCAGCACCCAGTTCGTGAACGTGGTGCTGCCGGTGTTGGTGATCACCAGCGAGGCGTTGTAGCCGTTGGGCCACGAGTTGTCGATCCGGTACACCGCCCGGCAGCTCGTCCCGGTGTTCGGGCTGGCGCTGGGGCTGGGCGAGGCGCTCGGGGACGGGCTCGTGCTGCGGCTCGGACTGGGACTCGCGCTGGGGCTCGGGCTGGCCGACGGCGACGGGCTCGCCGAGCGGGACGGGCTGACGCTCGGCGACGGGTCGACGACCCCGCTCTTGGCCTTCATGTTCAGCGAGTGCTGCCGGAACACGGCGTGCTCGGGGCAGCCCTGGCCGGAGTCGAAGCCGCCGCAGTTGCTGTTGGCGGGGAACCACCAGAACGCGTCGCCGTCGCCGCCGGAGGCCTCCATCTCGGCGTACATCTCCGACCACCAGGTGGTCTTGTCGTCGTGCACGTTCCACTCGCCGAGGAAGAACGGCTTGCCGACCACGGTGTGCGCGTCGCTGATCCAGCGGCGCAGCAGCGCGCGGGCCGAGGCGAAGTTCAGGCCGGCCCAGCCCTCGGTCGGGTACATGTGCCCCGAGGTGAAGTCGATGTACGGCGAGGACTGGATGTAGGTCCACGGGCCGCCGGAGTCGCCGCCGTAGCCGTACTTCGTCTCCTGGCCCTCCTGGCCGGTGCCCAGCAGGTGGTTCGGGTCCAGGCTCTTGACCAGCGCGCCCATCTCGTCGACCCAGGCCCGCAGGGTGGTGCCGGTGGTGTTCTCGTTGGGCGTGGCGTCGGGGTAGCGGGGCTCGTTCATGAGCTCCCAGGCCAGGATCGTCGGGTCGTTCTTCCAGGCCACGCCGGTGAACGAGTTCGTCCTGGTCAGGGCCTTGGTGACGTAGTCGCGGTACTGCGTGAAGCAGCCCGGGCAGGCGGTCTTGTTGAAGAAGCGCCAGCGGTTGGCGTATCCGGTGGGCAGTCCCTCCCAGGCCAGGCGCTTGTCGATGCCGCCGTACGCCTCCCAGAAGTTCTCGAACACCGGGATGAGCCGGATGTTGTGGTCCCGGGCGGACTTCATGACGTAGTCGAAGAGGATGAACGCCTCCTCGGTGTACACGCCCTCGGCCGCCTCGAAGCCCATCCAGTCCTCGTGGCTGAACATCCACAGCCGCAGCACCGACACGTTGTCGTTCTGCAGCCGGGTCATGTGCGCGTCGATCTTGACCTTGTCGACGTACTGCTCGCCGGGCAGCCAGTCGTAGCCGAAGGTGAACACGTCGTAGGTGTTGGTGCCGGCGAAGTAGTACGGCTTGCCGTCCAGGCAGAAGCGGATGCCGCAGCGCGTGACGAAGCTGTCGCGCGGGTCGGCCGCCTGGGCCGCGGGGGAGCCGACGAACGGCACGGCCAGGGCCAGCGCGGCCGTGACCGCCGCGAGCGCGGCCAGCAGGGCACGCCGTGGAGAACGGGACATGGGGTCTCCTTGGGAACGCGGCCGCCCTCAGCGATGCGGGCACATCGCGGGCGATGAGAACAGCCGTCAATGGAAGCGCTCCCATACTAGGGCTCGGCCCACCTCAGGTAAAGCGGTTCAGTAGAGGCGAAAAGCCCTGCGTCACAACAGATCAAGGCTCCGGCCCGGTGCGGGCGGAGCCTTGATCTGTGTAGCCGTTGGGCGTCAGCGGTCCTGCATGCCCGCGCGGCGGCGCAGGGCGGGGACGTCCATCACCACGATGCGGCGGCCCTCGGTGCGCAGCCATCCCCGGCTGGCGAAGGAGCCGATCGCCTGGTTCACGCTCTGCCGCGAGCCGCCCGCCATCTCGGCCAGCTGGCTCTGGTTGAGCTCGATGGTGATCATCGGGGCCTGGCTCTCGCCGGCCAGCCGAACCAGCGTCTTGGCGACGCGGCCGGGCAGGTCGAGGAAGACGTGGTCGGCGTTCTGCTCGGTCAGCCGGCGGATCAGCCCACCCAGCGAGCGCATGACCGCGTCGAGGATGCGCGGGTTCGAGTGCACCAGCTCCATGAACGCGCCGCGCGACAGCGCCAGCGCGGTGCAGTCCTCCAGCGCCTCGGCCGAGAGCGAGCGGGCCGCACCGTCCAGAAGGGACACCTCGCCGAGCACGTCCGGCGGGCGCATCACGGACAGCACCGCGCGCTCGCCGGTCGGGGAGGTGCGGAAGACCGCCACGGAACCCCGCTTGAGCACGATGAGGGACTCGCCGGGGTCGTTCTCGACGAACAGCAGCTGCCCCTTGCGGAAGGTGCGGGGCACTGCCGCAGCGATCACCCGCTGCCGTACCTCAGGCTCCAGACCAGCGAACATGTCGACCCCGGTGAGCGCGTCCGCAGCTTCCGGAATGCGAATCTCCACCGCCTACCCCTTCCGTGTTCCCACCCCCACCGGCATCCACGGTCGTGGCGGCCGGTGCAACCCTGGACAGATCATCGCGTGCGTGAGCCGTCACGTCCACTCCGTGCGTCGCCATCGGAGGCGGTCCATCAAACAGATCTGCCGTAACGCAGACACCTCCGACGGATACGACACCGTGTCGCCACATGTGATAATCCGCCCGTGCTGGCTGACGATACGATCCGCACGACACTTCGTACGGCATGGCACCTTCAGCCGGACGGCTGCACTCCGCTGGACGGTGAGCCGACGACATCGACCAGGACGGTTGCCGTTGGTGACCGGCGGTACCTGGCGGTCCTGGTAGCGGCCCCGGATCGACCTCGTTTCGAGGCGGGTCTGGCCGCGGCCGAACATCTCGCCCGGCGGGGGTTCGACACCGGCGCACCGGTGCGGGCCGCCGACGGCGCGCTGTCGGCGCCCGTCGGCGAGCACGTGCTCGCCCTCGTCGAGTTCGTGCCGGGCCGCCCGCTCGACGGGGCCGACCCGGTGGACCAGCAGTGGTGGGGCGACCGGCTCGGCGCGGCGCACCGCGGGCTGGCCGGGTTCCGGCATGCCGGGCTGGCCGAGTGGCACCCGCTGCGTCCGGACGCTCCCTATCTGTCCGTCGCGGGCTGGCTGCGCCCGGCGCTCACCGGTGCGGTCACCGCGCTGACGAAGCTCCAGATCACCGACCGGCTCACGGTCGGCCCGCTGCACGGCGACCCGCGCCCGGCGGCGTTCCGGCTCGACCACGGCACCGGCCGCATCGGGCTGGTCAGCTGGGGACGCGCGGGGTTCGGCCCGCTGATGTACGACGTGGCCTCGGCCGTCCGGCACGCGGGCGGGCCGGAGCGGGCGCGGGAGCTGCTGGCGGCGTACGAGGCCGCGGGCCCGGTGCCGGTCGCCGAGATCGAGGGCAGCCTGGACACCCTGCTGCGCTTCCGCTGGGCACTGGAGGCCGACGCGTACGCCCGTGCGCTGGTCACCGGTGACCCCGCCGCCGCCGACCGTTGCCGGGCCGGCCTCGACGAGGCCCGCGCCGCACTGCTGGACTGACCCCTCGCCGCCGCGGCGACCCGGCCTTGATCGTCCGACTTGCCTGGCACCTGTGCGTATCTTGACCCCGCATTCGCCCATGTGCCTGGCAAGTCGAACGGACTCAGCGCCGACGACCGCCCGCCGCGGGCCGCAGACCGCGCGCCGGTGCGTCGCGGGCGGACGCCGAGCCGGTGCCGGCTCGGCGCCACGCCGCAGTGGACCGGGCGGTCAGGAGGCGCGCAGGTGGGTGAGGACCAGGGGGTCGATGCTGCCGGGGACCAGGCGCTCTTCGAGGTTCTCGATGCCGGCCCAGTCGGACAGGGCGGCGTCGAGATCGGACGCGGTGTGCCCGCGGGCGGTCAGCAGGGCGCGGACCTCGTCGGCGACGGCGTCGCGCAGGGGCAGCAGCGTCGCCGGGTCCGGCTTGCCGAACAGCAGCGTGTGGATGTCGAGCAGGCGGGACAGTTCGGCGCACGGGTCGGGGTGGTCGTCGACGCGCAGGTCGAAGACCACGTCACCGGTGCCGCCGTAACCCTCGCCGGGGGCGACCACGTACAGCGCCGCGCTCTGCCGGCCGCGTCTGTCCCCGCCCGCCCCGTCGCCCGCGCGCAGCGCCGCGAGCAGCCGCCGCGCCAGCCCCGCCGCGCCGTCGGCCGGATCGGACGCGAGCCAGGCGGTCTCCATGGCCGCGGCCACCTCGGGTCCGGTGAGGATGTTGCCCTGGATCGCATACCCGTCGCCGGTGCGCCCGCCGGCCCAGCCGTGGCACCCCGTTCCGGTGTACGTCGCGCCGTCGCCGGTGCGGCCGACCACACCGAGCTGGCGCGACTCGCGTTCCGGATCGGCGGCGGTCAGCCCGGCCACCACGTCGGCCGCCGCGGTGCCGGTACGCAGCAGGGCCAGCCCCTGCGGCCGGTAGGCCAGGTTGGCGTAGGACTGGGTGGCCAGCGCGCCCACGGCGGCCTCCGCGGCGGGCACGGCAGCCCCGACGGCCAGGAACTTGCTGGCTACGGCGACCCCGTGTGCGACCCCGTCGGCCGAACGCGCGACGATCGAGAACGTCATGGCGCCCAGGGTAGAGCCCGCCGCGCCGGGCGCACAGCAGAGACGACAGGGGAAGACGTGGCCTACCGCTATTTCTACGACTGCGAGTTCATCGAGGACGGAGTCACCATCGACCTGGTCTCGATCGGCGTGGTCGACGAGTTCGGCCGGGAGTTCTACGCCGTCTCCACCGAGTTCGACCCGAAGCGGGCCATCCCGTGGGTGCGCGACAACGTGCTGAACCTGCTCCCGTCCCCGGCGGACAAGGCGTGGCGCTCGCGCGAGCGCATCCGCACCGAACTGCTGGAGTTCCTCACCGAGCCGCTGGCCGGCCGGCCACAGGAGACCATCGAGCTGTGGGCCTGGTACGGCGCGTACGACCACGTGTGCCTGGCGCAGCTGTGGGGGCCGATGGTGGCGCTGCCGCGGGCCGTCCCGCGCTTCACCAAGGAGCTGCGGCAGCTGTGGGACGACAAGGGCCGCCCGACGCTGCCCGAGGCGGCCACGGCCCGGCACGACGCGCTCGTGGACGCCCGGCACAACCTGGCCCGCTGGAAGGCGATGACGGGGCGTAAGCGCAAGGACGCCAAGCCGCCCGCGGTGGACGCCGGGTGAAGGGCCGATGACAGGCCGGTAGGGCGCGCCCCGGCGTGCCGCGCGCCTGTCACGCACGGGTAACCTTGCCATGACGACACTGTTGCGCTGGCCTGGTTACCGGCTCGCGGCCCCGACACGTGGACAGCGGCGGGGCGTGCTGGCCTTACCCGGGCAAGCCCAGTACAGTGCGCATTTGCGGCCCGCCCCGGCCGGCAGCGTAGCCGTGATCACTCGTCTCCCGGGGCCCGGCAACTGACTACCCGTAATCGGGAGGACGAGAAAATGCGTATCGGCGTACTCACCGGCGGCGGCGACTGCCCCGGTCTCAACGCGGTCATCCGCGCCGTGGTCCGCAAGGGCGTGGGCACCTACGGGCACGAGTTCGTCGGGTTCCGCGACGGCTGGAAGGGCCCGCTGGAGGGCATCACCCGCCCGCTGGGCATCCCGGAGGTCCGGGGCATCCTGCCGCGCGGCGGCACGATCCTGGGCTCGTCCCGCACCAACCCGTTCAAGATCGAGAACGGCGTGGAGCGGATCAAGCAGAACCTGGCCGACATGGGCGTGGACGCGCTCGTGGCGATCGGCGGCGAGGACACCCTCGGGGTGGCCACCAAGCTGACCGAGCTGGGCGTGAACGTCGTCGGCGTGCCGAAGACGATCGACAACGACCTGGGCGCGACCGACTTCACGTTCGGCTTCGACACCGCGGTCAACATCGCCATGGAGGCGATCGACCGGCTGCACACCACGGCCGAGTCGCACCACCGCACCGTGGTCGTCGAGGTCATGGGCCGCCACGCGGGCTGGATCGCGCTGCACGCGGGCCTGGCCGGCGGCGCGAACGTGATCCTGCTCCCCGAGCAGAAGTTCGACCTGGACAAGGTCGTCGAGCACGTGGAGACCCGGTTCAAGACCAACTACTCGCCGATCATCGTGATCTCCGAGGGCGCCATGCCGACCGACGGTGACATGGTCACCCTCAACGGCGAGCTGGACGCGTTCGGCCACGTGCGCCTCGGCGGCATCGGCAACTGGCTGGCCGACCAGCTGGAGAAGCGCACCGGCAAGGAGGCCCGCGCGGTCGTGCTGGGTCACACCCAGCGCGGCGGCACGCCGACCGCCTTCGACCGGGTGCTCGCGACCCGCTTCGGCCTGCACGCCATCGACGCCGTCCACGAGGGCGACTTCGGCAAGATGGTCGCCCTGCGCAGCACCGACATCGTCCGAGTCCCGCTGGCCGAAGCGACCCGCGAACTCAAGACCGTCCCCCTCCACCGCTACACCGAGGCCGAAGCCTTCTTCGGCTGAGCCTGCGGTCAACCCGACAAGCGGGTTGATCATGAACTTATGGCACGGTTCGACGGAGTGTCGCGTGCATAACTTCATGATCAGCCCGCTTTCGCTTTCATGGAGGGAGCGCGGATGTACACCGTTGCCGTGATCGGGGCGGGGAAGATCGGAGAGGTGCTGCTCTCGGGGCTGGTGAAGGCCGGGTGGCCGGTGGACCAGATCGTCGCGACGGCGCGGCGGGAGGAGCGGGCCGAGCAGCTGCGCAACCGGTACGGCATCAGGGTGCTGGACAACGCGGAGGCGGTGGCCGCCGCCGACGTGGTGGCGATCGCGGTCAAGCCGCAGGACGCCGGGGCGCTGATGGCCGAGCTGGGGCCGCAGATCCCGGCCGGCAAGCTGGTGATCTCGCTGTGCGCGGGCCTGCCGACGGGCTTCTTCACCAAGTGGCTGGCCGAGGGCACACCCGTGGTGCGGGTCATGACCAACACGCCCGCTCTGGTGGACGAGGCGATGACGGCGATCTCGGCCGGGCCGCACGCCACCGCGCACCACCTCGGGATCGCCGAAGAGCTGTTCTCGCCGCTGGGCCGCACCATCCGGGTGCCGGAGAGCCAGCAGGACGCGGTCACCGCGCTGTCCGGCTCCGGCCCGGCGTACTTCTACTTCCTGGTCGAGGCGATGACCGACGCGGGCATCCTGCTCGGGCTGCCGCGCCAGGTCGCGCACGACCTCATCGTGCAGACCGCGATCGGCTCGGCCATCATGCTGCGCGACTCGGGGGAGCACCCGGTGAAGCTGCGCGAGGCGGTCACCTCGCCCGCGGGCACCACCATCTCCGCCATCCGCGAGCTGGAGAACCACGGCGTACGGGCAGCGTTCCTCGCCGCCCTGGAGGCCGCCCGCGACCGGGCGAAGGAGATCGCCGACCAGGCGTCCTGACCGCGTTCACGTGATCGGAGGACCCCCGCAGGATCATTCACGCCTGCGGGGGTTCCTGCTGTTCGGACCGTCGACTTAGGCTCGGACCAGGGAGTTCGGCCGAACCGCCGGCCCGCTCCGCCCCCGGAGTCACACGCAAGGAGACGGCCATGCGACGTGCCGCAACGATCCTCGGGACCACCCTCGCCGCCCTCATGATCTCCGCCCCGGCCTACGCGTACGCGCACGACCGGGTCGCCAACCCCGTGCTGCACGCGATCCTCGACGTGCTCACCCTCGCGGTCGTCACCGCTCCGGTGTGGACCGCCTTCGCCTGGTCCCGCGGCCGCCGCTCGGCCGGGCTGATGCTGCTGATCGGGCTCGTGCAGATCCCGGCGGGCGTGCTGGCGTTCGTGCCCATCCCCGACCCCGTGCTGCACGCGACGGCCCTGGTGACCAGCCTCGCGATCACCGTCACCTCGATCGTCTACGTACGCCGCGAGGCCGAGGTCGCCGCGGCGGCGGCCGAGTCGGCCGGCTGACCGGCCCGCTGCCGGGGCGACCCGGCGGACGGTGCGAACCCGCTGTCGGCCGTGTGCGACGAGTCGCGGACGGCCGGCGGCGGTACCGCGCAACCGCCCGATCCGGCGCCACTGCCGGGTCGGGCGGTGGCGCGCAGGGCCACCCGCTCGCCGTCGAGGTCCAGTTCCAGCTGCTCACCGCTGCGCCGCACGCGCGGGCAGCCCGCGTGCGGCACGCTCCAGGCCCCGTCGGCACGCCGGTAGGCCGTCCACCGGCAGTGCTCCTCCCCGACGTACCCCCAGGCCATGAAGAGCTCGGCGCCCAGGTAGCGGTAGAGCCCCACGGTGGCGGTTCGCCCGTCCTCGGGCCGCCGGAAGAACTCGCCGGTCAGCCCCGGTACGACGTGCCCTTCCAGATCGATGTCGGACACGATTCGATGCGGCACGTACTCGGCCAGCCGCGGCAGCGTGCCCGCTTCCTCTCGCACGCCGTCGACCTGCGGCGCCCGGGTGCTCAGCTCGTTCATGTCTTCTCAACGAGGCCGCGCCCTGGTGGCGACACGTTCGCGCAGCGTGATCTCAGGGTGCGGAATGCGCCACGTCCGCTGCGGGCGGCGGTGGCGGCGGCCTTACCCTTGAGGCCATGCGCCACGAATGGCATGAGCTCAGGCACCCCGGTCTCGAACTGGGCGACAACCGGCAGCCCGGCGAGTCCGGCGTCACCATCGGCCGGCCCACCACGCTCGCCTCGGCGGAGGACCTGGGCCTGGACCACTGGCGCACCCTGCCGCGGGCGCAGATGCCGCCGTGGGAGGACTACAGCGAGGTCGAGCAGGTGTGCCGGGTGCTGGACTCGGTGCCCTCGGTCGTCGCGCCCTACGAGGTCGACCAGCTGCGCCAGCGGCTGGCCCAGGTGTGCGAGGGCAAGGCGTTCCTGCTGCAGGGCGGCGACTGCGCCGAGACGTTCGCCGACAACACCGAGAGCCACCTGCTGGCCAACGCGCGCACGCTGCTGCAGATGGCGGTGGTGCTGACGTACGGCGCGAGCATGCCGGTGGTCAAGGTCGCCCGGGTCGCCGGGCAGTACACCAAGCCGCGCTCGCAGCCGCTGGACTCCCTCGGCCTGCCCGCGTACCGCGGTGACATGATCAACTCGCTGGAGCCGACGCCCGAGGCCCGCGTCGCCGACCCGCAGCGCATGATCCGGGCGTACGCCAACGCCGCCGCCGCGATGAACATGCTGCGCGCGTACCTCGGCGGCGGCCTGGGCGACCTGCACGCGGTGCACGACTGGAACCGCGACTTCGTGCGCACCTCCGCCTTCGGCGAGCGTTACGAGGCCATCGCCCGCGAGATCGACCGGGCGCTCGCGTTCATCCGCGCCTGCGGCATGACCGACGAGGAGGCGCTGCGCACGGTCACCCTCTACGCCTCCCACGAGGCGCTGGCGCTGGAGTACGACCGGGCGCTGACCCGCATCGCCGACGGCCGGGCGTACGGCCTGTCCGGCCACTTCCTGTGGGTCGGCGAGCGCACCCGCGACCTCGACGGCGCGCACCTGGACTTCATCTCCCGCATCGCCAACCCGATCGGCGTGAAGCTCGGCCCGACCACGACGCCCGACTACGCGCTGCGCCTGTGCGAGATGCTCAACCCGGACAACATCCCGGGCAAGC
The DNA here is from genome assembly GCF_016862635.1 of Catellatospora coxensis. Classification (GTDB taxonomy): domain Bacteria; phylum Actinomycetota; class Actinomycetes; order Mycobacteriales; family Micromonosporaceae; genus Catellatospora; species Catellatospora coxensis. The sequence continues at coordinate 191,853 of NZ_BONI01000001.1, forward strand.
TCACGCTGATCAGCCGGATGGGCAACCACCAGGTCCGCGACGCGCTGCCGAAGCTGGTCGAGACGGTGCGCGACGCGGGGGCGAAGGTCGTCTGGCAGTGCGACCCGATGCACGGCAACACCCACGAGTCGTCCAACGGGTACAAGACCCGCCACTTCGACCGGATCGTCGACGAGGTGCTGGGCTACTTCGAGGTGCACAAGATGCTGGGCACCCACCCGGGCGGCATCCACATCGAGCTGACCGGCGAGGACGTCACCGAGTGCCTGGGCGGCGCGCAGGCCCTGGCCGACGCCGACCTGGAGCGCCGCTACGAGACCGCCTGCGACCCGCGCCTGAACACCCAGCAGTCGCTGGAACTGGCCTTCCTGGTCGCGGAGATGCTGCGCGGCTGATCCGCCCCGCGGGCTGCCGTCAGCGGGCACAGCCCGGTGCTTGGAGAGGGCTGCCAGGCGGCTGCCCAACCCGATGCGGTAGGAACGAGGCGTGACATCTCCCCAGCTGAAGCAGGGGATTCAACCCTCGCGGGTTGAGCTTTCTGATTCATAGCCCGTTGCCGACCTGGGTTGCCAGCGAGGAGCGGTATACCGCCCATCGGGCTTACACAAGCTCCACAGACCTGACTTCCCACCAGCCCGGCGGTAGGCCCGACAGGCTTGGTTATCGTCGGCCGGGCTGCGATGGATTAGCACACCTGTTCGCCCGTGCGCAGCGGTGAACGCCGAATCGCCCCGGTGGCATACCGGCTATTCCTACCCTGCTCCGCAGGGATTCCATTTCCTCTCCGGCCTGCAGGCCGGGTTAATCACGGAGGCACCCGATGACGCAACTGGTTGATCTTCGCAGCGACACCGTGACCAAGCCGACCACGCCGATGCGGGCCGCGATGGCCGCCGCCGAGGTCGGTGACGACGTGTACGCCGAGGACCCGACCGTCAACGAGCTGGAGCGCAAGGTCGCCGCGATGTTCGGGCACGAGGCGGCGCTGTTCGCCCCGACCGGCTCGATGGCCAACCAGATCGCGCTGCAGCTGATCGTGCCGCCCGCGCAGGAGCTGCTCTGCGACGCGAACGCGCACGTGGTGACGTACGAGATCGGCGCGGCCGCGGCCATCGGCGGCATCTCCAGCCGCACCTGGCCCTTCGCGGGCGGGGCCATCGACGTGGAGCAGGTCGCCTCGATGATCCGCCCGGACGGCTACCACGCCGTGCCGACGCGGGCGATCGCGGTCGAGCAGACCCACAACATGGCCGGTGGTGTCGTCATCGGGCTGGAGACGCTGCGCGCCCTGCGTGAGGCGGCCGACACCGCCGGGATCGCGATGCACTGCGACGGGGCCCGGATCTGGCACGCGCACATCGCCGACGGTGTGCCGCTGGCCGAGTACGGCGCGCTGTTCGACACGCTGTCGGTGTGCCTGTCCAAGGGCCTGGGCGCGCCGGTCGGCTCGCTGGTCGTGGGCAGCGCGGAGAAGATCGCCAAGGCGCGCTGGATCCGCAAGCGCATGGGCGGCGGGATGCGGCAGGCGGGCATCCTCGCCGCGGCGGGCGTCCACGCGCTCGACAACCACGTGGAGCGGCTGGCGGAGGACCACGTGCGGGCGCGGCGGCTCGCCGAGGCGCTGGCCCCCTTCGGCGTGGTGGACCTGGACCGGGTGCGTACCAACCTGGTCATCCTCGACCTGGCCAAGACCGCGCTGGACGCGCCCACCCTGGCCGCCCGAGCCCGTGAGCAGGGTGTGCTGGTCAGCGCGCTCGGACCGCGCACCGGCCGCCTCATCACCCACCTGGACATCGACGACGCCGGCCTCGACCGCGCGATCGACGTGCTGGCGGCCCTCTTCCGTGGTTGATGTCTACCCGAGGGGATTTGATATCAGAACTGGATGGTGGCCCATGCGTATGGTGATCGACACCGACGACGAGGCGCTGGCCGGGGCGTCTGCTGAGCTGGGCACGACGACGAAAGTGGCCACGGTGAACCAAGCACTGCGGCTTGCCGCGGCTCGCCGTCGTACCGAGGAGTATCTGCAGCTGCTGCGTGATCTAGACCTGACCGAGGAGGTCGGCGCGCAGGCGTGGCGGAGCTGATGCTCTTCCTGGCAGACAAGTCAGTCCACGAGCTGGCGCGGGTGTGATGAGAAGGCGGGTCGCGCCTTCGAGGCGCTGGCCGTGACTGCTGGGTCCGGCTCAGGCAGCCCTCGAAGAGACGGAACGGGCCGGTGCGTGCGCACCGGCCCGGCTGGGTACGCGGAACTCAGGGCTCCGGGTGCTCCGTGACGTTCTGGAGGTAGAGGCCCTCGCCGAGGCTGGCGATGAGGCCGAGCTGGGTCTCCAGGTAGTCGATGTGGTGCTCCTCGTCCTGGAGGATGTCCTCGAAGATGTTGGCCGAGGTCACGTCACCGACCGAGCGCATGTACTCGATGCCGAGGCGCAGCCGCTCGACGGCCTCGACCTCGACCTTCATGTCGCACTCGAACTGCTCCTTGACGGTCTCGCCGATGCGCAGCGCGAAGAGCTTCTGAAAGTTCGGCAGCCCGTCGAGGAACAGGATCCGCTCGGCGAGCCGGTCGGCGTGCTTCATCTCGTCGATCGACTCGTGCCGGGTGTACTTCGCGAGCTTCGTGTATCCCCAGTTCTCCTGCATGCGGTAGTGCAGCCAGTACTGGTTGATCGCGGTGAGCTCGGCGGTCAGCTGCTCGTTGAGGAACTCTATGACTCGGGCGTCGCCTTGCATGGTGAAGAAACCCCCCACGGGAACTCTCGTATGGGGGTAAATCTACGCGTGTTGTCCGGTTATACGGCGATTGCCACGAGCGTGTCGGCGTTCTCCTCGTCGATCAGGTCCACGATGCGGTCCAGGCAGGAACCGCATCCGGTCCCCGCGCCGCAGGCCTCGCCGACGGAGTCCTCGCAGCGCGCGCCTGCCCGGATCGCCGAGCGCACCTCGCACTCACGAACCCGTTCACAGATGCACACGAACACAGCAGGGACCCTTCGGCACTGGAGGAGTGAGGCTCGCGGTCAAGCAAGCCTTGCCTCAGTAAGGGTGCCCTAAAGGAAATGCCTAGCGCAAGCCCCTGAGCAGGGAAATGTCAGCGGCGTGCGTCTCACCGGGCGTCTCCACGATGATCGGAACACCGGTGACGGCGGGGTGGCGGAACATCTCGGCGAACGCCTCGGAGCCGATCAGTCCCTTGCCGATGGCCTCGTGCCGGTCGCGGGTGGACCCCATCGGGTCCTTGGAGTCGTTGGCGTGCACCAGGCCCAGCCGGTCCGGCCCGCAGACCTCGACCAGGGAGTCCAGGGTCAGCGTCATGCCACCGGGTTTGGCCAGGTCGTGCCCGGCCGCCCAGGCGTGGCAGGTGTCGAAGCACACGCCCAGGCGCGGGTGGCGGTCCACCGCGTCCAGGTACGGCCCCAGGTCCTCGACGCGGGCCGCCAGCGAGCGCCCGCCGCCCGCGCTGGGCTCGACGAGCAGCCGCGGGCCGTCGTCGGGCAGCGCGTCCAGCAGCGGCAGCAGCACCTCGCGCACCTGGCGCATCGCCGTCGGGGCGTGTTCGACGTCGACCGCGGAGCCGGCGTGGAAGACGACCCCGCGTGCGCCGATCGCCGCGGCCCGCAGCAGCGCGTGCGCCAGCACCTCGCGGGACTGCTCCACCGTCGCCGCGGTGGGGGAGCCGACGTTCACCAGCAGCGAGGCGTGCACGTACGCGGGGACGGAGCGGGTGTGGCAGCCCGCTGTGAAGGCCGCGTCCTGGCCGGGGTCGCCGGGCGGGCGGGCCCAGCCCCGCGGGTTGCCCACGTAGACCTGCACCGCCGCGGCCGAGACCTTGTCGATGTAGGGCAGGGCGGCCTTCGCGAGCCCTCCGGCGACCGGCGCGTGTGCCCCGACCTGGTTGGTCATCCCAGCTGACATTCGATCACCACATGCTGTCCCGCCTGCACCGCCGTGTTCGGGGCCGGCTCCTGGTTCACGACCTTGAACCAGTTCTTGTCCCCGAGCACGCCTCGGACCTCGACCTGTAGCCCCATCGAGGCGAGCAGGCCCTCGGCGTCGCCGCAGCGCGCGTTGCGCACCTCCGGCATCGCCCTGACGTTCTGATTGTTGCTGACCTGCAGTTTCACCTCATCGTTGGGCTCCGCGCCGGCACCGTTGGCTGGTGTCTGCTTCACCACGATGTCGTACGGCTTGTCGGATTCGACGCGTTCGACGGTCACCCGCAGTTGGAGCTTCTGGAGGATGTCGGTCGCCTCGGCCACCGTCTTGCCCTCGACGAACGGCACGGTGACCGGGGCCTTGCCCTTGCTGACGATGACCTTGACCTCGGCGCCGGGCCTGACCTCGGTGTCGGCCTTCGGATCGGTCGACAGCACGGTGCCCTTCGGGGCGAGGTCGTCGTACTTCTCCCCGGCCTTGACCGGCTTCAGCTTCAGCGGTGCGGCCTGCAGGTCGGCCACGGCCAGCTCCCACGACTTGCCGACCACGTCGGGCACCAGGTAGCGCTCGGGCCCGTTGGACAGCGTCAGGACGACCGTGCCGCCGCGCACGACCCGCTCGCCGGGCGGCGGGTTCTGCACGAGCACGATGTCCTTGGGCACGTCCTCGCGGTACTGCGGGTCCAGGAACCGGTACTGCAGACCGGCCTCGGTCAGCGTGCTTATGGCCTGGTCCTTGGTCAGGTTCGTCAGCTGCGGCGTCACCTCGTACCGGCCGAAGCCCAGCCACCAGCCGCCGGTCAGCACCAGCAGGGCGAGCACGACCGCGCCCGCGGTCAGCGCCGTCCGGCCCCGCGGGTCGCCCATGAGCTTGCGGTACTGCGCCTTGATCCGGTCGATCGGGCTGCTCGGGGTCGGCGCCGGGGCGCGGCGGCGCGAGCGCGGCGCGGGCTGCGCGTCGGGCAGCCGGGCCCAGGACGGGCGCGCGGCGGGCGTCACGTGGCTGACGATCACGGTCTCCTGCTCGACCGGGCGCATCCGCTGCGTGGTGGTGCTCGCGGTGACGTTCTCCCGGGCCGCCTGCACGGCGGCCAGCAGCGCGCCCGCGTCGGTGGGGCGGCCGGCGGGGGAGCGGCGGGTCGCGGAGGCGACCAGCTCGTCCAGCACCGGGGGCAGGCCGGCGACGATGCGCGACGGCGGCGGCACGTCACGGTCCACGTGCTGCCAGGCCACCTCGACGGGGCGCTCGGCGTCGTAGGGCACCCGGCCGGTGAGGATCTCGAACAGCACGATGCCGGCGCTGTACACGTCGCTGCGCGGGTCGGCGTGGCCGTCGGTGACCAGTTCCGGGGCGACGTAGGCGACGGTGGCCATGAGCTGGCCGCCGTTCGGGTCGTCGGCGCTCGCCTCGACGGCGCGGGCCAGCCCGAAGTCGGCCACCTTCGCGACGGCGTCGACGAGGTTGTGGCTGCCGCCGGTGGGCGCCTCGGCGACCAGCACGTTCTCGGGTTTGACGTCGCGGTGCACCAGGCCGGCGCGGTGCGCCGCGGCCAGCGCCGCCAGCACCTGCTCCATCACCGCGAGCGCCTCGACCGGGGTGAGCCGGCGGCGCTCGGCGAGGATGTCGCGCAGCGTGCGGCCGCGGACGTACTCCATCACCAGGTAGGGCAGGCCGGCGTGGGTGCCCTGGTCGTAGACGGCGACGACGTTGGGGTGGGTCAGCCGGGCGATCGTCTTGGCCTCGTCGGTGAAGCGGTCGAGGCTGAACGCCTGGCCGGCGGCGTCGCGTACCTGCGCCGGGTGAATGATCTTCAGGGCGACGGTGCGCTCCAGGCGCTCGTCCACAGCGGTGTAGACGGTCGCCATGCCACCACGAGCCACGCGACCGCGTACGCGGTAGCGCCCGTCGACGAGTGTGCCGAGTAGTGGATCGGCGACCTGAGTGTCCATCGCAGCGCAGTCTAAGTCAGGTGGTGGCCCGCGTCGTACACCCGCGCGTGCGATCGCGTCGCGACCGGGCGTTTCTCCTGCATGTCAGGGTGTCTCCAGGTCCTCGCGGGCAGCCGGCGAACCCGGCTGCGAGGTGTCCGGGATCACGATCGCGGATGCCGACGCCAGCGCGGACGCCGACGCCGACGCCGAGGCGGACGGGCTGGGGCTGGGCGACGGGCTCGGCGAGGGAGACGGCGATGGCGTGGGCGACGGCGATGGCGTGGGCGACGACTCGCAGTCGCACGGGGTCGGCGTGGGCGAGGACGTGCGCCGCGGGCTGGGGCGGGGCGTGACCAGCCGGCCGGCCGGGACGTCCTTCACCCGGTCGGTGGGGCTCGGCGTCGCGCCGGCCTGCCGCCACGGCACGGGCTCCGCAGAACGCGCGGGTGCGGGAACCCGCGGCAGCGCCCCGGGCGTGCGCTCGTCGCCGAGCACGGCGTCCACCCCGGCCGCGACCGCGTAGTAGCCGCCGACCCCGACCGAGGCGAGGACCATCGCGCCGGCCGCCAGCACCACGCGGTGGCGGGTCCGGGGCGGCTGCGGCCCGTCGCCGACCGCGGGCATGTCGGTGGTGGTGTCGTTCGCCCGGCGCCGGGCGAGGTCGTAGCGCAGCGAGCGGCGCGCGCCGTCGATCTCCCGCTTGATCGTCTGCCAGGGATTCATCGGAGTCTCCTCTCCTCGGCCGGCACGGCGGTCGGGACGGGGATGCGGTGGTGTGCCCGGTCAGCGACGTGGCAAGGTGTGGAGGTGGCCGAAACTTCGCACTCGACGACCGACGCACCCACGACCTGGCTGCCCCTGCCGGATGTGGCCGAGCGCCTGGGCCTGCCGATCCTCAAGGTGCACCAGATGATCAAGGACGGCTCGCTGCTGGCCGTACGCCACGAGGGCGTGCGCCAGGTGCCAGCGGAACTGGTGGCCAACGACATCGTGCTCAAGCACCTCCCCGGCGTGCTGACGTTGCTGCGCGACGCCGGGTTCAACGACGATGAGGCCGTGCGGTGGCTCTACACCGCCGACGACACGCTTCCGGGCACGCCCGCGGCGGCGCTCGGCGGCGACAAGGCCCGCGAGGTGAAGCGCCGGGCCCAGGCCGTGGCCTTCTGACGGTGTACGCGTACCTGGCGGTGCTGCTCGGCTGCCTGCTGTGCGCGCTGTGGCTGGAGCCCGTGCTGCGGGTCGGGGTGCTGCGCCAGTGGCGGCGGCTGCTGCTGGTCGCCGTGCCCGTGGTGCTGGTCTTCGGCGCGTGGGACCTGCTCGCGATCGCGGCCGGGCACTGGTCGTTCGACCACGGCCAGGTGCTGGGCGTCTGGCTGCCCGGCGGCATGCCGCTGGAGGAGCTGCTGTTCTTTCTGGTGGTGCCGCTGTGCGCGATCCTCGGCTTCGAGGCCGTGCGCACGGTCCTGGATCGGGTACGGCGGTGACGTACACGGCGGCCGCCCTGCTCGGCCTGGCCGGCGCGGTGGCGGTCGACCTGCTCGTGCTGCGTACCCGGGTGCTGCTCAGCCTCGTGTTCTGGGCCACCTACCCGATCGTGCTGGTGTTCCAGCTGCTCAGCAACGGGGTGCTGACCGGCCGCGGGGTGGTCCGCTACGCGCCCGAGGCGATCACGGGCCTGCGCGTCGCGTACGCCCCGGTCGAAGACCTGCTCTTCGGTTTCGCCCTGGTGCTGTTCACGCTCTCGCTCTGGGTCTGGACCGGACGGCGGCGACGATCAGCGCGCCCGTGACCGCGAACGCCCCCACCGCCTTCGTCAGCACCGGCACCCCCAACCCATTGGGCAGCGTCAGCACCGCGCAGACCACGGCTCCCGCGGCCACCCACCGCCGACGCCGCGGATCCGTCTCCGCCGCAGCCAGCACCGCCAGCGGCGCGACCGCGTACCACGGATAGAACACCGGCCCGAGCAGCGCCGTAGCCGCCATCACCCACCCGCACGCCCGCACCACGGCCCCCACGTCCCCGCGCCGCCGCCACGCGCACACCAGCCCCCACACCCCGACCCCCGCCAGCGCCACCAACCCCAGCGCCCGGCTCCCGGTCACCGCCTCATCGACCCACTCACCCCGCCCCACCAGCCGAAACACATAACCAACGGCCATCCCCACCGCAGTGGGCGGCGAACTCCACTGCACCAACTCCCCGGTCCCCCGCAACGCGGCCACCCACCCGAGCCCCAGCCCGCCGGCCGCACTCACCCCCACGAACGCGACAACCCCCGCCGCCGCCCCCGCCCACCACCGCCGCCCCAGCAACACCAGCACGAACGGCACCGCCACCACCGCCGTCACCTTGACCCCCACCGCCCCCGCCACGGCCACCCCGGCCCCCACCGCACCCCACCACGCCCCGCCCCGCCCGCGGCGACGATCTTGCGTGGACTGTGGGGACGACACGCCCGAATCGGGCAGAGGGGCAACAGTTCGCGCAAGATCGTCGTGACTTCGGGGGCGGTGGGACAGGGCGAGTGCCAGGGCGGTGGTGGAGAGGGCGGCGACGAGGGTGTCGTTGTGGACGGCGGAGAGGGCGTGGACGGCGGTCAGGGGGGTGAGTAGGGCGAGCCAGTAGGCGGCGGGGACGGGGACGCCGCAGGCGCGGGCCAGGGGCGGTAAGGCGAGGGCGAGCAGGGCCAATGCGGCGAGGGTGAGCAGGCGCAGGCCGGCCAGGGCGCCGAGCAGGCCGCCGAGAGCGGTCGCCGCTCCGGTCAGCAGCACCGCGACCGGGCCGTAGGGGGTGGGTGTGTGCCACCAGAGTTCGGGGACCGACGCGGTCCAGGGGCAGCCGCCGTCGGCGACCCCCATCGCGTACGGGTCCAGGCCCGCGCGCCACAGCCAGCCCTGGCAGGCGTACGCATAAGCGTCCCGGCTGCCCAGCGGCGGCGCGACCAGCAGCGGCGCGGCCCACGCCGCCCCGATGGTCAGCACCCGCCGCGCCGAGCCGCCCCGGTCCGTGCGGCCCAGCCGCCACCACGCGACCGTCCAGCCGGCCAGGCCGGCCAGCCAGCACGCCAGTCCCAGCAGGAAGCTCCCCGGCACCGCGCCGAAGCCGCCCAGCCGCAGCCCGGGTCCCGGATCGCCGCCCGGCAACGCGCCCGCCAGGTAGGCGGAGACGGCCAGCAGCAGGCCCGAGACGCAGCCCAGGGCGACCGTGGCACGGGGGACGGCGTGGCTGCCGGCTGGGCTGCCGGCTGGGCTGCTGGCTTGGGGGAGCACCAGTCGATGATTCCACGGTCCTTGATCGCGACCACGCGACACCGCACACTCCCTGATGTGGACAGGTACGCGACGCGGCGCAACATCACGATCGCCGCCGTGGTGGCGGTGCTGCTGGTCGCCGTCATGGCGCTGCTGGGGTACTGCGCGCGCACCGCGATGGCGCCCTCCGGCGAGGGCGGCGCGCCCGCTGCGTCGGCGGTCCGGACCCCGGTGTCGGGGCTGCCCACGGTGCCCCTGCGCGACCTGCCGAAGGAGGCCGTCGCCACGGTCGCGCTGATCGACGCGAACGGGCCGTTCCCGTACGACAAGGACGGCACCGTGTTCGGCAACCTGGAGGGCATCCTGCCCCGGCAGCCGCGCGGCTACTACCGGGAGTACACGGTGCCCACGCCCGGTTCCCGCGACCGCGGCGCGCGGCGGCTGGTCGCCGGCCGCGACGGTGACCTCTACTACACCGCCGACCACTACGAGAGCTTCCGGCAGGTGCTGCGCTGACTCAGGTCGCCCGGTGCACCGCGGCGTCGGCCAGCTCGCGCAGCATCTCGGCCGCCTCCGGCTCGACCGGCGCGGCCTCCAGGGCGGCGAGCGCCGTCGAGGTCAGCTCGGCGATGTACGCCTCCGTGCGGGCCAGCGCGCCCGACTCCGTGATGATCCGGCGCAGCTGCGCCACGCCCGACTCGTCGAGGTCGGGGCTGCCCAGCGCGGCGGCGAGCGTGTCCCGGTCGGCGGGCGCGGCGTGCGCGAGCGCCATCACGATCAGGTAGGTCCGCTTGCCCTCGCGCAGGTCGTCACCGGCCGGCTTGCCCGTGGCGACCGGGTCGCCGAACACCCCGAGCACGTCGTCGCGCAGCTGGAACGCCTCGCCCAGCGGCAGCCCGAACGCCGAGTACGCCTCGCTCAGCGCGGTGGGCGCGTCGGCCAGCGCGGCCCCCAGCAGCAGCGGGTGCTCGACGGTGTACTTCGCCGACTTGAACCGGGCCACCTGCGACGCCCGCTTCACCGAGGTGTCCGCGGACGCCTGGGTGAGCACGTCGAGATACTGCCCGATCATGACCTCGGTGCGCATCAGGTCGAACACCGGCCGGGCCCGGGCCACCGTCACCGGGTCGAGCCCGCTCTCGTGCAGCATCTCGTCGGACCAGACCAGGCACAGGTCGCCGAGCAGGATCGCCGCCGCCGCGCCGAACCCGGCGGCCCCGCCCTGCCAGCGCTCCCGGTCGTGCAGCATCGCGAACCGGCGGTGCACCGCGGGCTCGCCGCGGCGGGTGTCGGAGGCGTCCATCAGGTCGTCGTGCATCAGCGCACTGGCCTGCACCAGCTCCAGCGCGGCCAGCGCGGACACCACGTCGTCGCGGTCGTCGCCGCCCGCGCCGCGGTAACCCCAGTAGGCGAAGGCCGGGCGCAGCCGCTTGCCGCCGCCGAGCACGAACGCCTCCACGGCGTCGGCGAGCGGGGCCAGGCCGGCGTCGATGCCCGCCATGTGCGCCCGGCGGTCGGCAAGGAAGACCGCGAGAGCCTTCTCGACCCGCGGCCGCAGCGCGGCCCGGTCCACCGGGTGAATGGTCATGGGACGAACTTAGTTCACTCCCAGCCGGGTGGATGACCCCGGTAGGTATGACGTGAGCTGGGTGATCAGCTCACTCAGTTCACGCACCGGGCGGGTCTGCGGCCGGGCCGCCAGCCGTACCGACAGCTCGCGCGCCTGCTCGGCCGCCCGCGCCGACCCCGCCCGCACCGCCTCGACGGCCGCGTCCGCGCCGACCGCGCAGGCCTGCTCCACCTCGCCGACACCCAGCAGGGCACGCGCCAGCCAGCCCGCATAGACCGCCCGGGTACGCGGCTGACCGCGCCTCGGCCGGTGCCGGCCCGGCTGCTCCAGCAGCGGCAGCGCCCGCACCGGCCGGTCCAGCACGACCAGGCACCGGCCTGCCATGGCGGCCAGTTCCGCCTGGTCCAGCCAGTACAGCCAGGACGGCTCCTGTTCCGGGCGCATCCGGTCGCCGAGCCGCCGGGCGATCAGCAGGCCGTCGGCCGCGGCCCGCCCGTCCCCGGCCCGCGCCGCGGCCAGCGCCGCCCGGTGCGCGAGCAGCGCCCGCAGTCCCGGACTGCCCGCCCGGCGCACGCCCGCCGCGGCGATCCGGGCCAGCCGCCACGCCGCCCCGGGATCGGTGCCGCAGAGCAGGTGGCTGGCCGCGCCCAGCACGTGCCCGCCCAGCGCCGCATCACCCGCCTCCACCGCCAGCCCCAGCCCCGCCCGGTACGCCCGCAGCGCCGCCGGGCGGTCCCCGGCGTCGGTGGCCGTCCACCCGGCGAGCTGTGCCAGCTCCGTGACCGGGCGCAGCAGGCGACGGCGGTCCGCGCCGCGGGCGCGGTGCAGCCGGTCGGCGGCCTGCTGCCAGCGCCGGTGCACGATGGGGGCCAGATCGGCGCCACCGACGAGATCGTCCATCCGCCGCAGCTCGGCGATCTGCCGGTCGAGTTCGGTGACCCCGCCGCCGTCGTGGCGAGGTCGGGCGAGATGCCGTACAGCATGCCGGTCCGACGGGTCCCAAGACGCGTCCGGGGGGACGTCGCTGTTCACGGTGTGGCGCAGCCACTGCTCGGCGAGTTGGTGCAGACGGGTGACGCTGTCGGCGGGGGCGGGCAGGCCCAGCGGCCGCGCGGCGGCGGCCAGCCGAGCAGGTGGCAGGTCGAGCACGAGCGCCAGCCAGGCCAGCCACTGCGCGCCGGGCAGCCGGTCGCCACGCTCCCAGCGGCTCACCTCGTGCCTGGTCACCGTGGTGACCCCGGCCGCCGCGCAGAGCAGCGCGGCGAGCCTGGTCTGGCTGTACCCGCGGCGTCGTCGGGTCTCGGCGATCACTCTGCCCAGCGGTGGACGGGACACGGCGGCCTCCAGGCTCGTCCCACGGCGTTAGCGGACAACAGCCGACCCCCGGCGCAGGCCCCCATGCGCCGAACCGTTTCTACCGTCCGGGTACGACACCGTGCCTCCGCCCCGGCCGGCGGCGACCGTCACGAGGCGAGCCGCGTCGCCGCGAGCCGCCGGACCTCCGGTGACTCGATCGGATCGTGGGCGAGGTCGGCCAGCACCGTCCTGGTGACGTGGTCGAGGTGGACATGGGCCACGGCGAACTCGCGCACGTCGCACTCGCTGTCGAGCAGGCCCTGCGCCAGCGGCACCTCGGCGGCCAGGGGGTCGACGGTCAGCAGAGCCCGCAGGCAGGCCGTCCGCTCGTACGAGTGCGGAGTCCATCTCCACATCGCCCGCAACCGCGGCACGGCGTCGGCCGCCACGGCGCCGAAGCGGGCGAAGCCGTTTGCCAGGTCGTCGAACCCGCACCAATCGTCGGACTCCCACCGCCTGTCCCAGGCCTCGATCAGCCGCGGGATGTCCTGCTCGGTTCCGTGCTCGGCGAGCAGGGCCGCGCCGAACCGGTGCATCCGCCCGTCCTGAGCCCACACCCTGGCGTGGTCGACGACGGCCGGGCCCAGCCGGGACACCGCGCGATGCAGCAGCGGCGTGCCGAAGAGGTCCTCGGCCAGTTCCAGCAGCCGCGGCTCCGGCGCGGACCGGGTCAGCTCCCGTAGCGCTGCCGACCGCTCGCCGCGCGACGCCAGCGGGTCGGTCAGCACCGTGACCAGCACATCGTTGGGTCGCGGCACGGGCGTCGGCGGGCGGATCGGTCGTTGGGCCGTACGCCGTGTCAGGTCCTTGATCCGGGGATGCCGCCGCGCCCAGGTGGTCCAGGGGTCCCGGAACCCCAGCACGTCGTCCTCGTCCTGCGCGGTCAGCCGGGCGAGCGCCACGGTGTCGAGGTCGTCCCAGGTCTGCCGGGGCCACCGGTAGGTGATCTCTTCGAGCACCGCCATCCAGTGTTCGGCCTCGGCGACGGCCCGTCGCAGCACGGCCACCGCCCGGCGGTCGCCCGCGTGGCCGAGCGTCTCCAGTACCCTGAGCGTGACGTGAAAGGAGCCCTCGTCGGAGGAAGTGTCGTCGTCGAGGTCGGGGTCCCGGTCGGCCGTCCAGAAGAGATCGGTGATCGGCGTGAGATCCATCTCCAGGTCACGAACCAGTCGGGCGAGGTAGTCGCCGCAGTCGTCGACCAGGCGGTCCCAGCGGTGGTCGCGTGCGATGCAGGCGTACACGGCATCGGTCACGCCCACGTCGCGTCGATCGCGGCGTGCCACCAGCGCGCCGCGCCCGTGCCCGCGTTGCAGGCTGCCCAGCAGGGTCCGGGGATGGTCGTAGTACCAGTGGTGTCCGTCGTCATCCGGTTCGGTCATCGCGGATCAGGATGGCCACGCGCGGTCGACCGGACAACTGGAATACCGCAGTGATCATCTGTCCACGGCCTGCCGCCGTAATGACTGTGCCAGAGCAGGGCGCCGCCCACTGTCCCGTGGCCGCGCCAAGATCGCGGGGTCGGGAACCGAGTCAGATTACGCGGGCAGGCCATTCAGCACGGTCGGCTGCGTCGCCGTTCACGAGCTGCAGCAGCCGAGCGCAGAGCTCCTCGTTCGCTGCGATGGTGGCGGATGACTCGGCGGTGTGCGGCGATCCGTCCCGGTCGGCCACCTTCGCTCCGGCTTCACTGGCGATGACCACGCCGGCTGCCGTGTCCCACGGATTGTTGGACAACATCACCACCCCGTCGACGCGGCCTTCAGCCAGCCAGACCAGGTCGATGGCAGCTGAGCCGTGCATGCGGATCCGCTGCACGCCGTTCGCCAATCGGCCGGTGACCGCCAGCCGCGTGCGGTTCTTGGCGGCCGAGCCCGGTCCGACGGCGTAGTCGCCCATGGCCACCACGGCTTCTGTCAGCGTCGCCGTCGAACTGACCGCGAGCCTCCGGGTGCCGCAATGGGCCCCGCCGTTCCTTGTCGCGGTGTAACGCAGATCGAGGAAGGGCAGGTCCACGACACCAAGAACCGGGTCCCGACCGCACATCAGCGCCAGAGAGATGCCACATAGCGGACTTCCGTGGATGAAGTTCACCGTGCCGTCGACCGGGTCGAGCGCCCAGGTCAGCTCACTGGGCTCACCCTGTTTGCCGTCCTCCTCCCCGAGGAAGGCGATATCCGGCGTCGTTTCGCGGAGGAAGGCGGCCAGTCGGCGTTCGATCGCGAAGTCGACTTCGCTGGCCATGTCCCGGTCGCCCTTGGCGGTGATGATGCCTGGGGCGCTGGTGAGGAAGATTTCGCGCGCGATGTCGACCGCCTCACACGCGATGGGCAACAGGTGGTCGTAGCGGTTCACAGCGATCGGGCACCTTCCCAGGCACTGGTGAAGATCCTGTCGAATGTCGTGTAGAGGCCGGGAAGGCGGGGGTTGCGCTCGATCAGGAGAGTGGGCGCCTCCAGCCCGCGCAACTGGGGCAGGTAGGGCTGTACCACGCACAACCTTTCGTCGATCAGGATGATGTTGAACCGAACCGTCTCGTCGTAGACGGCCAGTTGCATATTGCCCTGCCGATCGGCGGGCAGCCGGTCTCGGACGCGTCGCAGCAAACCGAGATTGATTTCGTTGAGGCCGCTCAGGAATTGGGGCTGGTAACCCTCCTCCTGCTCTCGTCGCCTTATCGCGTCCCCTGCCGGGTCCAGCAGCAGCAGCCGTAACTGCGCACCGCCGGTCGCCAGCTCGTGCAGTCCGGTGTCGGAATACTGGTGACAGAGCATATTGAGCGACAGTCCCATGGCCCGGATGTCGACCGCTCCATCGAACAGATCATGCGCCGAATGAGCTGACGAGAACGCCGAACGGCTCGGATAGACGGCGACGACATCGGACAACTGCCGTGTCGGGTCGGGCGACGCGACCGCTGCTGACTGACGTACGGCAGAACTGCCCTCAGGCTGACGCACGCCGAGGAACAGCGTCGAGCGGGCAGGCTCTGGAATCTCGAATCCGCTGACGATCCGCGCCAGCACCTCGATGCTGGTCACCTTGCGGGATCCGCTCATGATCTCGCTGACCTGAGCCTGGCTCAGCCCGGAGATGGTGCCGAGCTGAGTCTGGGTCGCTCCGGTGATCCTCTGCGTGATCCGGAAGAGCTGGCCGATGTCCCGGCGTGCCAGAACATCCAGGACATCGGACTGCTGCCAGGTGGTGAGCGGCATCTCGTCGGTGGTGAACGCTGTGCGGCCCATTCCGGACTCCTGGTCGACGGCAGTGGCGAAGGTTGACTATATCCGGCGGCCGTATAAGCAGCCCTCTCTCCGTATCGGATCGTCGATGGAAGAAACCCGTCGACGCATCAACAGGCGGGATGGAACTGCGGCATGGAAATTCTGATGCTGTGTGCATGAGTCGTGACATGGGCGGGTCCATCGCCGAGCAGGAGTTCGACACATACGCCGAGGCTCAGGCGGCGTACGGGCGGCACCTGCTCGGCCTGCATCGCCGAGACGGCGCCGGTTGCTGCCGAGATTGCGGGCGGCCACACCCCTGTGGCGAACGCACCCGTGCCGGACTGCTGATCGCGCATTTCGAGGATTGGACCTCTTGACAGCGGAGAGCAGGAGAAACCCGGCAGCCGCGGTTATCGGTGGGGCACGTCTCCGCTGCTTGTGGCCCATGTAAGGACACGAACCGCCCTGGCCCCTGCACATCTTTGCGCTGGCCCCTCCCTGCGCGCGGAATCTTCGCTGTGATGAACGGGCTCGCGCTGGTCGACGGCACTCCCAGTCCGGTGTGAGCCGCCGGGGCGGCGCGTCATCTCCCATGGCCTGCGCCGCCCCGGTGCCCTCGTTCGCCCGTACACCCTGGAGGTCTTGATGGATCTTCCCCCGATCGACTGGGAGAACCCGCCGCTGGAGCCGCCGGAGCAGGTGGCGCAGCCGCTGATGTGGCGGCTGGCCGCGAGGCTGCTGCACGACCACGTGCCGGGCGCGGGCTTCCGGCCGCCGGTGCACCGCTGCCGGGTGTGCGAACTGCCCTGGCCCTGCCCGGCCCGGCGGTATGCCGAGCGCGGGCTGCTCGCCGCCTGCCGCCACCCGGCGGTGGGGCGCGGCTCGGCCTCGTTCGCGGACTGGTTCCTCACCGGCGAGCAGCCGTGAGCCCGCAGGCCCCGTACGGTGCCGCTGGGGCCGGAGGGGCCCGTGAGCATGGTCACGCGGGGCGGGCGCACCACGCACTGGGACGAAACCGCTCTTCAAGCCGGTGCGCCGATAGAGTCGGCAGGGTGACGCTGCGTGCTCCTTCCACCATGCCGGGACCTCGGCCGACCGTCCGCGAGCTGCTGGAGTCGGGGGAGCCGACGTTCTCGTTCGAGTTCTTCCCGCCCAAGACCGCCGACGGCGAACGTCTGCTGTGGCAGTCGATCCGGGAGCTGGAGTCGCTGCAGCCGTCCTTCGTCTCCATCACGTACGGCGCGGGCGGCAGCACCCGGGACACCACGGTGCAGCTCACCGAGCGCATCGCGACCGAGACGACGCTGCTGCCGCTGGGGCACCTGACCGCGGTCAACCACTCGGTCGGCGAGCTGCGCAACGTCATCGGGCACTACTCGGACGCGGGCGTGCGCAACATGCTGGCGCTGCGGGGCGACCCGCCGGGCAGCGACCCGCAGGCCGAGTGGGTCGCGCACCCGCGCGGGCTGCACTACGCCGAGGAGCTGGTGCGGCTGCTGAAGGACAGCGGCGACTACTGCGTCGGCGTGGCCGCGTTCCCGGAGAAGCACCCGCGCTCGGCCGACTTCGCCTCGGACGTGCGCCACTTCGTCGGCAAGTGCCGGGCCGGCGCGGACTACGCGATCACGCAGTTCTTCTTCGACTGGCAGGACTGGGCGCGCCTGCGCGACGCCGCCGCGGCGGCGGGCTGCGCGGCGCCGATCATCCCGGGCATCATGCCGGTGACCAACGTCAGCCAGATCGAGCGCATGGCGCAGCTGTCCGGCGCGGCGTTCCCGCCGGACCTGGCCGAGCGGCTGCGCGCGGTCGCCGACGACCCTCGGGCGGTACGCGCGATCGGCGTCGAGGTGGCCACCGAGCTGAGCGCGAAGCTGCTGGCCGAGGGCGCACCCGGCCTGCACTTCATCACGTTGAACCGGTCGACGGCCACCCGTGAGGTGTGGCAGCGGCTACGGGTGGGCGCCGCGGTGTAGCTCCCACCCGGGTGGCCCGTGCGAGCGGGCGGACCGGGAGTGGAGCATGGCAGCGCCGACGACGGAAACGAGCTGGGACGGGTACGTCGCCGGCTGGTCGAACTCGCACGACGGGTACGACCCCCGCCACGCGGGTCCGCTGCTGCGCAAGTGGCTGCGTGCCGCGTTCACGGCCGGCGGGGCGCTCGCCCGGTTCGGGGCGCGGCCGGCGTACGCGATGACGGTCGCGGTGACCTGCGCGGTGCTGGTGCCGGTCCTCGCGGCCCGGGGCGGCTCGTGGCCCGCGCTGGCGGCCGTGGTGCTGGTGCTGGGGCTGGCCGCCGACACGGTCGGGCAGACGCTGGCGGTGCTGCTGGGCCGGACCTCCCGGCTGGCCTCGTTCTACCGCACCATGATCGACCGGCTGAGCGAGGTGTGCTGGCTGGTCGCGCTCGCGACGCTCGGCGCGCAGCAGACCGCGCTGCTGGCCTGCGGCGCGATGGTGTGGCTGCACGAGTACATCCGGGCCCGCGCCGGGGCGGTCGGGTTGCGCGCGGCGGGCTCGGCGACGATCGGCGACCGGCCCACCCGGGCCTGGCTGACCCTGCTGTCGCTGCTGCTGGCAGCCGCCGCCACCGCCCAGGTCGGCCCCGATCTCGCGGCCGGTGTGGTGACGATGGTCCTGGTCCTGTGGTTCTCCCTGGCCGTGCTCGGCCTCGGCCAGCTCCTCACCGTGGTCCGCAAGGTCCTGACCTGAGGTCAGTGGGTCATGGGCAGGGGGCGGCCGAGGACGGCGAAGGGGCGGGGGTCGCCGGGGAAGAGCAGGTGGCGGGAGACGTCGAGGAAGCCGGTGCGGCGGTACAGCCGCCAGGCGCGGGACGCCTGCTCGTCGGCCTCGGGGGTGGACAGCAGTGTGGTCGCCGCGCCGGTCATCGCCAGCAGCGCCCGCAGCTGCGCCTCGCCCAGGCCGTGGCCCTGCGCCGCGGGGCGCACGTGCAGCTCGACGACCTCGAAGCAGTCGGTCAGCCAGCGTTGCCGCGCGGCCGGATCGAGCACCGCGCTGACCTGGTCGTGCCACCACTGACCGGGCTCGGAGTGGTAGCCGTAGGCGAAGCCGAGCAGGTGGCCGGTGTCGCTCAGGCTGGCGATGGCCCGGAAGTACGGCCGCTGCAGGTGCGTGGTGATGTAGCCGCGCCGCACGGCCAGCGCCTGCGGGTGGTACGACATGGCCTCGCCGAACACGGCCAGCACGTCGTCCATACGCCGGCCGAGGTCGTCGGAGGTCCAGGGGACCAGCCTCATGCGACCTCCGCCGGTGTCGCCGAGGTGACCCTCAGCAGTTCCGGGTAGGTGATCGGGAAGACGGCCCGGGGCACCCCGCCGGCCGCCCAGATCTCGCCGTACGCGGCGAGCGCGGTGTCGATGAGGGTGCGCACCGGTTTGGGGTGGCCGAGCGGGGCGACACCGCCGATGGCCTGGCCGGTGTGCTCGCGGACGAACTCGGGCGTGGCCCGGCGCAGCTTGGCGACGCCGAGGTCGGCGGCGACCTTGGCGGTGTCCACCCGGTGCCCGCCGGAGGTCAGCACCAGCAGCGGCTCGCCGTCGACCTCGAAGATCAGCGAGTTGGCGATCTGCGCGGCCTCGACGCCCAGGGCGGCCGCGGCCGCGGCGGCGGTGTGCACGCCGTCATCCAGGATGACCACGCGGCAGCCGGCGCCGGTGTGGTCACGGGCGTCGGCGGCGTCGAGCGCGTGCTGGACTGCGATCACGTTCGGGTGCGACGACATCACTCGATCCAAGTCTCGGCGTGGGGCACGTCAACGGGCGCTGTGCACACGGTCGCGTTCGACCGCACGGGCTTCATTCTGCCCCAGCGGCACCGGCTCGATCAGCGCCGCCACGGGCACCCGGGCGGTCTCGGCCAGCGCCACGCCGATCAGCAGCAGCGTGCCGCCGGCGAGCTGCGCCGGGTTGAGCCGCTCGCCCAGCGTGATCCAGGCCACCGCGGCGGCGAGCACCGGTTCGATCATGCCGAGGATGCCGACGCTGGTCGCGGGCAGGTGCCGCAGCGAGCCGGCGATCAGCAGGTACGGCACGATGGTGCCGAGGATCAGCAGGTAGGCGCAGAGCAGCCAGAGCGGCGTGCCGCCGTCGGTGTGCCCACCCAGCGCGCTCCAGTCCGGGGCGGTGCCGCTGAGCGCCCGGAAGAGCAGCCCGGCCACGGCCGACACGCCGAACGCCCAGCCGGTCAGCGAGACGGTGTCGCGGCTGGCCACGCCCTTCGCGCCGAGGACGAAGTACGCGGCGAGCAGCACCGCCGCGCCGAGTCCGGCGAGCACGCCGACGCCGTCGAGGCTCAGGTCACCCCAGACCTCGGCGACGCAGGCCAGGCCGAGCAGGCACAGGGCCAGTCCCGCCCACAGCCGCGGGCGCACCGGGTGGCGCTGGCCGAAGCGGGCCCACAGCGCGACGAACAGCGGGGCGGTGTATTCGAACAGCAGCGCGACGCCGACCGGCATGCGGGCGATCGCCACGAAGTAGAGCATCGGCACGGCGAGGAAACCGGTGATGCCGTACGCGATGAGCAGCGGCAACTGCCGGGCGGTGACGGCGAACCGGCGTACTCCGGGGCGCAGGGCCACGCCCAGCGCGATCAGCCCGGCGCAGGCGCCCAGCGCGCGCAGCGTGGTGAGGTCGGGCGCGCTGACCCCGGCGCGCAGGATCAGCTTGGAGACGGTGCCGTTGACGGCGAACAGCAGGCTGGCCAGCGTGACCATGGCGATGCCCAGGGCGGGGCGCGGACGGAACGGCACCGTTCGAGGCTACCTGTTGTCATGTGCGTAGCTGCATCTGGTCCTTACGTAAACGGTCCGGGTCGCGACACGGCGCGGGTCAGGGTTTACAACGCGATTTTTTCGAACTAACGTTCTACTCGTTGTTCGGACAAGTGTTCGATCATGTCTCGGGGGGAGCGGCTCGCTACCGCGAACCTCGGGCCGGTGTTCGCGGCACCGACCCAGGTCACCGGAGATTCGCGGCTCCGGCGGCCGACCAGGCGGGTGCCACCCGCTGCCCATCGACCCCCGGGCAGCGGGTGGCCGCCCGACCGGCGAGCCGGTCCGGGCGTGGCGTGGGGAAGCTCCACGCCCGGCCGGCAAGCGCAACACCACGTTCTTCCTCCGTGGCTCGGAAAGCGGGCGGTCGCCCGGCCCGGAACGACCCGGGTCCGAACGACAGCCCTGGGCTCGGCCGGGTATAGGCCGACGATGGAGGGAGCCGCCGACATGAACGCCACGACGAAGGTGCCGGCCCATCTGCTGCCGCACCGCACGCCGATCGAGCTGATCGTCCTCGCCCGCCGCGGGCTCGCCGAGGCCCGGGAGACCGAGAGCCCCGCACAGCGCTACGCCGTCGCCCACCTTGCCGCCCTGCGTGCCGCGGCGGCCGTGATCGCCGCCCGCGCGCTGCCCGCGCCCGCCCGCCGCCGCCAGATCACCAGCGTATGGGTGCTGCTGGCCATGGTCGCCCCCGAGATGAGCGACTGGTCGTCGCTGTTCTCGTCCGGCGCGGCCAAGCGCTCCGCCGCCGAGGCGGGCATCGCCCGGGTCACCGCCCGAGAGGCCGACACCCTGCTGCTGCAGGCCGTCCACTTCACCGACGAGGTGCAGGAGGCGCTGGACCTCGCGATCCAGCCCGCCCTCGCACGGTGAGTTCCGGGCCCGCGGGGGCGGGCCCTGAGTTCCGGGCCCGCGAGGCGGGCCACCGCGCCCGCCGGGCGCACCTCGGACAGCCCGTTCCCGGCACCGCCCGCCCGCGGCCGCCGGGGACGGGCCACCGGGGATCACCACGACGGATGACCACGTACGACGGGGGGATGAACGCCATGACGGGGCTGAGCATGGCCCGGTCCATGGAGTTGCGGCACGCTTCGGTGCGGCGAGCCAGCGACCTCACCGACGAGCAGGCCGGCCTGGGCACGGACCGGATGCTGCCGGTGCTGCCCGAGCTGCGCGAGCTGCTACCCGGCCGGGGACTGCGCCGGGGCAGCACGATCGCGGTCGCCTCGACCGACGCGCCCGGCTGCGGCGGCACCACCTCGCTGCTGCTGGCCCTGCTGTCCGCCGCGTCGTCCGCCGGTTCCTGGTGCGCCGTGGTCGGGCTGCCGACCCTGGGCCTGGCCGCCGCCGCGGAACTGGGCATCGCCCTGGACCGGCTCGCCCTCGTGCCGCACCCCGGCCCGCAGTGGACCACCGTCGTCGGCGCGCTGCTCGACGGGTTCGACGTGGTGGTGGCCGCCCCGACCGGGCCGGTCGCGGCTTCCGCGCGCCAGCAGCTCGCCGCCCGCGCCCGCCAGCGCGGCAGCGTGCTGGTGCCGTTCGGCGGCGGTTGGGAAGGCGCCGACGTGGTGCTCTCCCCGGTCGAGGGCATGTGGATCGGGCTGGGCCGGGGACACGGCCGGCTGCGCGCCCGCGAGCTGACCGTCTCGGCCCGCGGCCGGGGCGCCGCGGGCCGACCCCGCCAGGTCACCATGTGGCTGCCCGCCCCGTCCGGCCCGGCCGTCCCCGCGCCCGAGCCCGAGCCCGCGATCGTGTCGCCGCCGCGCCCGCAACCCCAGGCCATGGGGCAGAGCCGGGGCCACCTGCGCGTGGTGCAGGGATGACCGCGGCACCGCAACCTCCTGGGGCGGTGCCGACCGGACCCGCGGGTGGTGTGTGCCCAGGACCGACCGGGCTTGCGGGCGCTCGGCCGGTCACGGTTCGGGGCCGGTCGGCCGGCGCCGCGGGTGAGGCGATGCCGTACCCGGTAGGCGGCGGCCGGGCGCGGCCGCGGGCGGTGCGCTGATGGGCGACGCCGCCCAGCGCACCATGCTCGTCTGGTGTCCGGACTGGCCGGTCATCGCCGCCGACCTGCTCGACGGGGTGCCCGCGCACAAGCCGGTCGCGGTGCTGCACGCCAACCGCGTCGTCGCCTCCTCGGCCGCCGCCCGCGCCGAAGGGGTGCGCCGCGGGCTGCGCAAACGTGAGGCGCAGAGCAGGTGCCCGCAGGTGATCACGGTCGACTACGACCCGGTCCGCGACGTACGGGCCTTCGAACCCGTGGTCGCCGCCGTCGAGGAGATCGCCGCCTCGGTGGCGGTGCTGCGGTCGGGTGTGTGCGCGTTCGCGGCCCGCGGCCCGGCCCGCTACTTCGGCGGCGAGGAGGCCGCCGCCGAGCGCATCGTCGAACAGGTCGCCCAGCAGTGCGGGGTGGAGGCCCAGATCGGCGTCGCCGACGGCACGTTCGCCGCGCTGCTGGCCGCCCGGGCCGGGCGGATCATCGACCCCGGGCAGACCGCCGCCTTCCTGGCCGCGATGCCGGTCACCACCCTGGACCGGCCCGCGCTGACCAGCCTGCTGCGGCGGCTCGGCGTGCACACCCTCGGCGCGTTCGCCGACCTCCCGCCCAGCGACGTGCTGGCCCGCTTCGGGCTCGACGCCGCATTCGCGCAGCGCCTGGCCGCGGGCCGCGACGACCGGCCGCTCGCGGTCCGCCAGGCCCCGCCCGAGCTGGAGGTCGAGGAGCGCTACGACGAACCGGTGGACCGCGTCGACAGCGCCGCGTTCGCCGCGCGGGCGCTGGCCGAGCAGCTGCACGAGCGGCTCGCCGGATACGGCATGGCCGCCACCCGGCTGGCCATCAGCGCCGTCACCGCCGACGGCCGCGAACTGCACCGGGTATGGCGGCACGACGGCGTGCTCACCGCGCAGGCCATCGCCGACCGCACCCGCTGGCAGCTGGAGGGGTGGATCACCCAGCGCCGGATGACCGCCGGGATCATCGCGCTGCGGCTCATCCCCGACGGCCTCGTCCAGCAGGCCGGGCTGCAGGCCGGACTGTGGGGCGACGTCGGGCAGGAACGCGACCGGGCGCACCGCGCGTTGCACCGCGTGCAGGGCATCCTCGGCCCGGAAGCGGTGGTGACCGCGGTGCTCGGCGGCGGGCGCGACCCCGGCGGGCAGGCGACCCTGGTGCCCTGGGGCGACGAGCGGTCGCCCCGGCGCCCGGCGGGCCCCTGGCCCGGCCGCCTGCCCCCGCCGTCACCGGCCGTGGTGCTGCCCGAACCGCTGCCGGTGCAGCTGCTCGACGACTCCGGCGAGGTGCTGCGGGTCAGCGCCCGGCTCGAACTCAGCGCCCCGCCCGCCCGCCTGGTCTGGGACGGCCGAAAGATCGAGGTCACCGGCTGGGCGGGCCCGTGGCCGGTCGAGGAGCAGTGGTGGGACGGCCGCCGTACCCACCGCTCCGCCCGCCTCCAGATCCTCCTCGCCACCGGCCGAGCCCTCCTGCTCACCCTCAACGCCGGCCAATGGTCCATAACCCTCCACTTCGACTGACCCACCCACCCCACCCACCCCCTCCCGGGTTGATCATGAACTTATGGGCAGGTTGGCCGGTGTGTCGTTGACACAACCTCATGATCGATCGGGACGAGCGCCCGTCACCCGAGGGTGATCATGAACTTGTGGCCGCGACACGCCGTCGAGCCGTGCCATAAGTTCATGATCAACGAGTGGGGCGGCGGTGGGGGTGGGCTGGGGGTTAGTACAGTTGTTCGAGTGGGGTTCGATAGTCAGGATCAGCTGCCCTGGGGGGAGCTGGAGCGGCGGATGCGGGGCGGCCGGGTGGTCGATCCGCTGGTCGCCGACGGGGGTGACGGGCCGGGGTTCTCGCGGAAGCGGGAGCCGTATCGGGCCGGGCCGGTCGAGCGGCCGAAGGCGGCGGTGCCGTACGCGGAGCTGCACTGTCATACCAACTTCAGCTTTCTGGACGGGGCCAGTGATCCGGAGGAGCTGGTCGCCGAGGCGGTGCGGCTGGGGCTGGAGGCCCTGGCGATCACCGATCACGACGGGTTCTACGGGGTGGTGCGGTTCGCGGAGGCGGCGCGGGAGCACGGGCTGCCGACCGTGTTCGGGGCGGAGCTGAACCTGGCCGGGCTGCCGCGCGGCGGGGGAGCGCCCGACCCGGCGGGCACGCACCTGCTGGCGCTGGCTCGGGGGCCGCAGGGGTACGCGAACCTGGCCCGCACCCTGTCCGAGGCGCACCTTGCGGGCGGCGAGAAGGGGCGGCCGAAGTACGACCTGGACAAGATCGCCGAGACCTTGAACGGGCAGGCGGTGATCCTGACCGGGTGCCGCAAGGGCGCGGTGCCGCACGCGCTGCTCACCGAGGGGGTCGACGCGGCCGCGCGGCAGCTGGACCGGCTGGCGGACCTGTTCGGGGCGGAGAACGTGGTGGTGGAGCTGACCGACCACGCCGACCCGTCGGACGGCGACCGCAACGAGGTGCTGGCGTACCTCGCGCAGCGGGCCGGGCTGCCCGTGCTCGCCACGAACAACGTGCACTACCACGCCCCGGCGCGGCGGCGGCTGGCCACGGTGACCGCGGCGGTGCGCGCCCGCACCAGCCTGGACTCCCTCGACGGCTACCTGCCCGCGGCGGCGACCGCGCACCTGCGCTCGGGCGCGGAGATGGCGGCCCGGTTCGCGGCGATGCCGTACCCGGGCGCGGACCGCGCGGTGGCGTACGCCGCGGAGCTGGGCCGGGAGCTGGCCTTCGACCTGCGGCTGGTCGCGCCGAAGCTGCCGCCGTTCACCGACGAGCACGGCAACCGGGTCGACGAGGTGGCCTACCTGCGCGAACGGACCTACGAGGGGGCGGCGCAGAGGTACGGGCCGCGGCAGGCGTACCCGGAGGCGTACGAGCGCATCGAGCACGAGCTGAAGATGATCGAGCAACTGGAGTTCCCGGGCTACTTCCTGGTGGTGTGGGACATCGTGGAGTTCTGCCGCAAAAACAAGATCTACTGCCAGGGGCGGGGGTCGGCGGCGAACTCGGCGGTCTGCTACGCGCTGCGGATCACCAACGTGGACCCGGTCGGCGGCGAGGGCGGGCTGCTGTTCGAGCGGTTCCTGGCCCCGGAGCGCGACGGCCCGCCCGACATCGACGTCGACATCGAGTCCGACCGGCGCGAGGAGGTCATCCAGTACGTCTACCGGCGCTACGACCGGCAGCACACCGCGCAGGTGGCCAACGTGATCTCGTACCGGCCGCGCTCGGCGGTGCGGGACGTGGCCCGCGCGTTCGGCTTCTCGGCGGGGCAGCAGGACGCCTGGAGCAAGCAGATCGACCGCTGGCACGGGGTGTCGGCCAAGGACGTCGACGGCATCCCGGAGCACGTCATGGAGTACGCCAACGAGCTGCTGCACGCCCCGCGCCACCTGGGCATCCACTCCGGCGGCATGGTCATCTGCGACCGCCCGGTGATCGAGGTGTGCCCGGTCGAGTGGGCGCGTATGCCTGGCCGCACCGTGCTGCAGTGGGACAAGGACGACTGTGCGGCCGTCGACCTGGTCAAGTTCGACCTGCTGGGGCTGGGCATGCTGTCGGCGCTGCACTACGCGTTCGACTTCCTCGGCCAGGAGCTGGACCTCGGCGACCTGAAACCGGACGACCCCGAGGTGTACGAGATGCTGTGCCGCGCCGACACCGTCGGGGTGTTCCAGGTGGAGAGCCGGGCGCAGATGTCGACGCTGCCCCGGCTGCGCCCGGAGCGCTTCTACGACCTGGTGGTGGAGGTGGCGCTGATCCGGCCCGGCCCGATCCAGGGCGGCTCGGTGCACCCGTTCATCCGGCGCAAGAACGGGCTGGAGCCGGTGGACATCCCGCACCCGCGCATGCACAACTCGCTGGCCCGGACCCTGGGCGTGCCGCTGTTCCAGGAGCAGATGATGCAGCTGGCCATCGACGTCGCCGACTTCACCCCGGTGGAGGCCGACCAGCTGCGCCGGGCGATGGGCTCCAAGCGGTCCATGGACAGGATGGAGCGGCTGCGCGAGCGCCTGTACGAGGGCATGGCCCGCAACGGGATCGGCCCGGCGCTGGCCGACGACATCTTCGCCAAGCTCGCCGCGTTCGCCAACTACGGCTTCCCGGAGAGCCACGCGATCAGCTTCGCCTACCTGGTGTATGCCAGCGCCTGGCTGAAGCGATACCACCCGGCGGCGTTCTGCGCGGCGCTGCTCGGGGCGCAGCCGATGGGCTTCTACTCGCCGCAGTCGCTGGTCGACGACGCCCGGCGGCACGGCGTGCAGGTGCGCCGCCCGGACGTCAACGCGAGCCTGGTCAAGGCGAGCCTGGAGTGGGCGCCGGGGGACCGGTCGGGCAGCCTGCCGGGGGAGCAGCCGTCGCAGTGGGGGCTGGGCGGCCCGGCGGTGCGGCTGGGCCTGGACAGCGTGCGCACGCTCGGGGAGGACGTGGCGCAACGGATCGTCGAGGAGCGCGAGCGGGGCCCGTACGCCGACATGACCGATCTGGCCCGGCGGGCCGGCCTGCCCGCGGCCCAGCTGGAGGCGCTGGCCACCGCGGACGCCTTCGCCTGCTTCGGCCTGGACCGGCGGGCGGCGCTGTGGGCGGCCGGCGCGGCGGCCACCGACACCCCGGACCGGCTGCCGGGCACGGTCGTCGGCGTGCACGCGCCGACCCTGCCCGGCATGGACGCGGTGGACAAGCTGGTCGCGGACGTGTGGGCGACCGGGCTGTCCCCGGACGACCACCCGATCCGGCTGGTGCGCGAGCGGCTGGCCGCGCAGGGGGCGCTGCCGATCGCCCGGCTCACCGGGGTCGAGCACGGGTCCCGGGTGCTGGTCGGCGGCCTGGTCACGCACCGGCAGCGGCCGGCGACCGCGGGCGGGGTGACCTTCCTCAACCTGGAGGACGAGACCGGGATGCTCAACGTGGTCTGCTCGCCGGGCCTGTGGCTGCGTTACCGCAAGGTGGCCCGGGGCAGCACCGCGCTGCTGGTGCGGGGCCGGCTGGAGGCGGCGTCCGGGGTGCGCAACCTGGTCGCCGATCAGCTCGCGGAGCTGACCGTCGCGACCCCGGTCGCCTCTCGGGACTTCCGTTAGTAGTGTGCTGATTACTACGGGTCCATAAAGGACGACCGTACGTCTTGTGTGGACAGGAATCTGCCGATACCGTTCGCACGACCCATCACCCCTGGGACGAACGGACAGCAGATGCGGAAATCGTCGTCGATCGTGGCGAGTTGCGGCCTTTTGCTGGCCTCGCTGGCCGCCTCCCTGCCCGCGCAAGCGGCTCCGGTGCTCACCCTGGACTGCCAGGTGGCGACCCCGGCCGCCGGGCTCGGCGCGGGGCTGACCCCGGACCGGGCGCCCGCCTACGGGCAATGGCTCGACAGCGAATCGGGCCGCCGGGCCAACCAGGCCGTCCAGCAGGCCGCCCGGCAGAGCCTCGGCCTCGGCGACGGCAAGGAACGCATCGCCGACCAGGTGCGCCGCGGCTACATCGGCACCGCGATCGACCACAACACGCAGACGGTGACCATCGTGGTGACCCCGGAGCAGCGCACCCGCGCGGCCTCGCTCGGCAGCGGCCTCGCCGCGGCCAGGGCGGCCGCCGACGGCGCGCCCGAGGTGAAGTCGGCCGTCCAGGTCGGCTGCTTCCCGGCCGAGCGCCTGGCCGCCGCCGACGAGCTGCTCGCCGGCCGCGCCTGGCACCCCGACGCGGCCCGCGCGACGTTCAGCTACCGGCTGCGCGCCGAGGACTCCCGCTACCTGGTCAGCTTCGACCCGCGGTTCCCCGCCGCCGCCCAGGCGCTGCGGGACGCGCTGGGCGAGGTCGCCGAGGTCACCCTCGACAGCGCCGTCCGCACCGGCCGGCTCAACGACGGCGAGGCGCACTTCGGCGGGGCGGGCGTGCGGGTCAACTCCGGCGCGACGAACACCTGCACCACCGCGTTCGTCGCCAGGCGCCGGTCGGTCACCGGCGACACCGCGGTGTACTCCGGCGGCATCAGCGCCGGGCACTGCTTCGCCAACGGCAACAAGATCTACTCGTCGACGCAGTACTGGGGCACCGCCTCGCGGGAGAGCGACTACCCGGCGTACGACATGATCTTCGTGGGCTCCTCCGCCGAGACCTACGACAACGTCATCCACACCGACCCGTGCTGCCCGACCCAGCGCAACATCACCGCCAAGCGCAACCCGCTGGTCGGCGACGTGGTCTGCCTCAGCGGCATGGTCACCAAGGCCACCTGCGGCGTCACCGTGTTCAGCCTGACCACCTCCATCTGCGACGACGCGGGCTGCACCTACGGCCTCATGGAGGGCGGCCGCGGCGGCGACGTCATCGTGCGCACCGGCGACTCCGGCGGCCCCGTCTACATCAGGTCCGGCACCAGCAACGCCATCGCGCTCGGGATGATCATCGGTTGCACCAGCGAGTGCCGGGGCGTCGTCGCGGAGCAGCTCACCAACATCGAGTCCCACCTCAACGCCACCATCCTCACGTCCTGAGGCCGGGCCACCTGCCACCGATGAAAGGCTCAACATGAGCGGACAGCGGAGCCTGCCGGCGCGGATCGCCGCGCTCCTGCTCGCCGGCGCGGCCGCCGGCGCGAGCACCGGGTGTGCCGCGCGCAACCTGCCGCCCGCCGACGTGCCGGAGCCCTCGGCCGACGCGATCGTCGTCACGACCCGGGTGCCGCAGGTCGTGGACAGCACCGTCGGGCGGCTCGACAAGGAGTTCGGCAAGGCGGGGCTCGTGCCGCTGGTCACGTACGAGCCCGGGCTGCTGCTGGAGCGGGGCGTCGTCGCGGTGACCGATCCGCCCGGCGGCACCACGGTGCCCCGGGGCAGCGTGGTCCGGATCGTGGTGGCCGGCGCCCCGGCGACCCTCGACGAGTACATCCGCGGGCACTGGGAGACGTTCGTCGGCACCGGGGCCGACCCGAAGGGCACCGTCGTGCTCGGCGTGCACGAGGGCAACAAGCTGCCCGAGGTCGTCGAAGGCGTGGAGAAGTACCTCAAGGGCAAGCCCTACCGGCTGGTGACCTGCCCGCACTCGCGGGTCGAGCTGGAGCAGGTGATCGTCGAGCTGGGCGAGCGCAGGTTCCTGCCCACCGCCGCCTCGCTGAAGTTCTCGCTGAGCATCGACGGGGGAGCGTGCGCGGTGCAGCTGCGCGCCGACCTCACCGACGAGGAGACGGCCCAGCTCATGGAGCACTTCGGCGCGAAACTCGTGATCGAACGCGGCCCGGTCGGGGGCAGGCTGCGGGGCGACACCTGACGCCCGCCCGGACGGCGTGCCCCGACGACCGCCCACCGGCGGCCGCTAGGCTCGGCGACGTGGAGCGAACTGTGGCGACAGCCCGCATTGCCGGACCCCGTACCGCCGTGATCTGGTCGGTGCTGCGCGGTGAGCTGGCCGGACACGACGGCCGCCCGCTCAGCGTCGTCGACGTCGGCGGCGGCACGGGCGGGTTCGCCGTGCCGCTGGCCGAGGCCGGGCACACCGTGACCGTCGTCGACCCCAGCCCCGACGCGCTGGCCTCGCTGCTGCGCCGGGCCACCGACGCGGGCGTCGCCGACCGGGTGCGCGCGCTGCAGGGCGACGCCGACTCGCTCGGGGACCTCGTCCCGCCCGCCGGCGCCGACCTGGTGCTGTGCCACGCCGTGTTCGAGTACGTCGACGACCCGGACGCGGTCGCGCGGGCGCTGCACGACGCGCTGCGGCCGGGCGGCGCGGCCAGCGTACTGGTCGCCAACCGGGCCGCCGCCGTGCTGTCCCGGGCGATCGCCGGGCAGTGGCAGGCCGCGACCGCGCTACTCGCGGACACGCAGGCGCGGGCCGCCGCGCGGGACACGGTGCGGCGGCGCTTCGACCTGCTCGGCGCGGAGGCGCTGCTGGCCGAGGCGGGGCTGCACGTCGAGCAGGCGCACGGGGTACGCGTGGTCGCCGACCTGGTGCCCGGCGTCGTCGCCGACGCCGACCCGGAGTCGCTGCTGGCCTTCGAGCTGGCCGCGTCCGCCGTGCCGCCGTACCGGGACGTGGCCACCCAGCTGCACCTGCTGGCCCGCCGCCGCGGCTCGTCCGACGACTGACCCGCCGGGAGGACTCGTGTTCGTCGCGCCGAGATACGACGAGGGCACGCTCGCCGACGTGCTGCCCGGTGCGCTGGCCGCGCTGGGCGTGCCCGGCATCGCCGACCGGCTGGGCCTGGCCGCCCGGCTCGACGGCGTACGCCGCGTCGCGGTGCTGCTCGTCGACGGCATGGGCTGGCACCAGCTGCCCGCGATGGCCCCCGTC
This sequence comes from Catellatospora coxensis, assembly GCF_016862635.1. Lineage (GTDB taxonomy): Bacteria > Actinomycetota > Actinomycetes > Mycobacteriales > Micromonosporaceae > Catellatospora > Catellatospora coxensis. Next base: position 222,225 of record NZ_BONI01000001.1, read on the forward strand.
GCCCCGGTCGTCGCGGCGACCCTGCGCGGCGAGCTCGGCTCGGCGCTGTCGACCACCTGCGGCTTCCCGTCGACGACCCCGACCAGCCTGGTCGGCCTCGCCACCGGGGCGCTGCCCGGCACGCACGGCGTGCTGGCGTTCAACACCATCGTGCCGGGCACCGACCGGGTGCTCAACCACACCGTCTGGGCCGACGATCCGCCGCCGCGGCAGTGGGTCCCCGTCCCGCCGCTGTACGCGGCCGCGGCCGCCGCCGGGATCAGCACCACGGTGGTCAACCGCCCGGAGTACGCCGGCAGCGGCCTGACCACGGCCACCAGCGCCGGCGCGCGCTACCTGCCCGCGGTCGACACCGACGAACTCGCCACCGGCATGCTCACGGCGCTCAAGGAGGCCCCGGCGCGCGCCCTGGTGTACGGGTACCACCCCCGCCTGGACAAGGCGGGCCACCAGCACGGACTCACCTCGGCCGAGTGGGCCGCGGCCGCCGCCGAGGTGGACGCCCTGCTGGCCCGGCTCGTCGCCGGACTGCCCGAAGACGCCGCGCTGCTGGTCACCGCCGACCACGGCCAGCTCGACGTGCCCGCGGACCGCCGCGTCGACGTGCACGCCGATCCGGCGCTGTCGGCCGGGGTGCGGGTGGTGACCGGCGAGCCGCGCGTGCGCTACCTGCACACCGCGCCCGGCGCGACCGCGGACGTGCTCGCCGCCTGGCGGGAGCGGGCCGGGCACGTCGCCTGGCTCGGCACCCGCGACGAGGCGATCGCCACCGGCTGGTACGGCCCGATGGGCGAGCGCCACGCGGCCCGGCTGGGCGACGTGGTCGCGGTCTGCCGCGACGACTGGGCGATCCTGGCCACCGCCACCGACCCGCCCTCGGTCGCCCGCCTGGTCGCCATGCACGGCTCCCTCACCGAACCCGAAATGCGCATCCCTCTCTTCACCTACCGCCCCTGACCCACCCCCGCCTCGCCCGCGGCCCACGCGGGGCGGGAGGCGGGGTGGTGTCTTACCCGGGCGGTAGCGTGATGGGTTGTGGGACGTGCTTCCGGGGGAGGGGCGCCGAAGGGGTTCGGGCCCGACGGTGATGATTCGGGCTGCCCGTTCCTGCATATAGACATGGACGCGTTCTTCGCGGCCGTGGAGGTGCGCCGCCGTCCCGAGCTGCGCGGGCTGCCGGTGGTGGTCGGCGGCACCGGCGGGCGCGGGGTGGTCTCCTCGGCCAGCTACGAGGCACGGGCCTATGGCGTACGCAGCGCGATGCCCACCGCGATGGCCCGCAGCCGCTGCCCGCAGGCGATCTTCCTCCCGCCCGACATGACCGCCTACGCCGAGGCCTCGCGGGCGGTGATGGCGCTGTTCCGCGACATCACGCCGCTGGTCGAGCAGCTGTCGGTGGACGAGGCGTTCCTCGACGTGTCCGGCAGCCGCCGCCTGTTCGGCCCGCCCGCCGAGATCGCCCGGCTGATCCGCCGCCGGGTCGCCGAGGAGCAGCAGCTCACCTGCTCGATCGGGGTCGCCCCGAACAAGTTCCTCGCCAAGCTCGGCTCCACCCGGGCCAAGCCGGACGGGATGCTGGTGATCCCCGCCGACAAGACGCTGAAGTTCCTGCGCCCGCTGCCGGTGTCGGTGCTGTGGGGCGTCGGCGAGCGCACCGAGGAAGCGCTGCACCGGCTGGGCCTGCGCACCGTCGCCGATGTCGCGGACGCCACGCCGAGCCTGCTGCGGGCCGCGGTCGGGCAGTCGCTGGCGGCGCACCTGCACGAGCTGGCCTGGGGCCGGGACCCGCGCCAGGTGAACACCGAGCACCAGGAGAAGTCGATCGGCGCCGAGGTGACCTTCGACACCGACCTGGGCGAGCCGGAGGCGCTGCGCAAGGCGCTGCTGGCGCTGGCGCAGAAGGTGGCCGGCCGGGCCCGTGCCGCCGGGCAGGCCGGGCGCACCGTGTCGATCAAGGTGCGGTTCGCCGACTTCCGGACCATCTCCCGGTCCCGCACGCTGCCCGGCCCGACCGACGTGGCGCACGACATCCTCGCCACCGCGTGGGAGCTGTTCGAGGCGGTGCGGGCCCAGCAGCGCATCCGGCTGGTGGGGGTGCGGCTGGAAGGGCTGCTGGCGGCCGAGGGGGCGGTGCGGCAACTGGCGCTCGGCGAGGAGGAGGACGGCTGGCGGGAGGCCGAGGTGGCCAGCGATGCCGTCATCGCCCGGTTCGGTCGCGGGGCCGTCCGTCCGGCCAGTCTTCTCGGTACGACCCGGCGTTCTGCGGGTGCGACGGCCTCGCGGCCGCAAAATCCCGCTCCGGGCATGGTCGTCCCGCTTTCCGACCCGCCACCGCCCTCGTAGACTGACGGGTAGCAGTCGTCCGGCTGCAACACGTATTCACGGTTTGGCGATCTTCACCTGGGGAATCGGCGCTCTGTCGCACCCTGGAGAGGGGAACGCCGACCTGGCGGACCGGGGAGGAGAGCCGTGCCGCTATCCGAGCACGAGCAGAGGCTGTTCGAGCAGATCGAACGGTCGCTGTCCGAAGACCCGAAGTTCGCTTCGGCCGTCCGCCACAGCGACCCCAAGTTCCACGCCCGCCGGCGGATCATCATCTCCGCCGTGCTCATCCTCGCCGGACTGGGCCTGGTGGTCTACGGCGTCGCCGACAGCTCCAAGCTGTGGCTGGGCGTCGTCGGGTTCGTGCTGATGCTGGGCGCGGCGGCGTTCTGGATGCTGGCGCACAAGCGCAGCCAGACCGCTGAGCTGCGTTCCGTCGGGGGCACCGCGACCCGCCGCACCCGTGGCGGCGGCCGGGGCGGCCGCGGCGGCATCATCGACCGTCTCGAGAACCGCTGGCGCGAGCGCGGGGACTTCGACCGCTGACCCCTCCACCGGCCTGGACAGGCCGGTGCCAAAACGACGACGAGCGCCGCCCCTGGACGGGGGCGGCGCTCGTCACCTCGGCACGCGCTAGCGCAGGAGCCGCCGGGGCCGCAGGGGCCGCAGCACGCGCATCACGACCTCGCTCAGCCGGGCCGTCCGCGCCGACAGCGCGGTGAGCCCGGCGTACGCCCCGTTGCGCCAGCGCAGCAGCACCGACGGCGGCATCAGCAGCGCCGTCAGGCGCACACCACGGTCGGCCTCGTCGGCGATGGCCCGGCGCACCTCGCGGACGGCCGGGGCCAGGCGCTCGGCCGACAGCGGCACCGGGGCGTACCGGGCCCGCTCCTCGGCCAGCCCGAGCAGGCGGGCCTGCTCCACCGCCGCCGACGCGGGCAGCGCGGTGCTGATCAGCCGTTCGACCGTGGCCCGCGGGGTCTCCGCCGGGTCGACCACCAGCCGGTGGTCGACCATCGTGTCGATGAGCTCGTCCCAGGCCGCATGCGCCTGCCGCCGGGCCGCGTCGGTGTCCCCGACCACGGTCATGGTCAGCTCCGCCGGGGCGGCGCCGACCGTGGCGAACCCGTCGCCGGCGGACGCCACCGCGGCCCGCACGCTGCGCCGCCGCCGCAGCGTCAGCCGCCGCAGCGCCGGGGTGACCAGCAGCACCAGCAGCACGAGGACGCCAGCGCTCGCCACCCATACCCAGGTGGGCAACTCGGTCTCGATGTTGATCGGCCCGGCCACCCCGCCGTCGGGGTCGATCGGGTCACGGGTCGGCCCACCCGGGCCCGCCGAGCCGTCGGTCGCGCCGGGGCTCAGCGAGGGCCGGGGCGCGCCCGGCACCTCCTCGGGCGCGTCCACGTCCGGGGCCCACGCCGTGGGGGCCGAGCCCACCACGTACGTCGACGGGGTCGCGTCGAACGGCACCCAGCCGAAGCCGGAGAAGTACACCTCGGTCCAGGCGTGCAGGTTGCGGTTGGTGAGCGTACGCACCCCGTTGTCGGCCGAGCCGCCCAGCGTGAAGCCGAACGCCACCCGGGCCGGGATGTCCGCGGTGCGCACCATCCAGGCCAGCGCCGCGGCGTACTGCTCGCAGAAGCCGCGCTTGTTGTTGAGGAAGTCGACGATGGCAGCGCCGGAGGTGCCCGCCGGGGCCGCCACGTCGTACTTGAAGTCGTTCTTGGCGGAGAAGTAGTCGTAGAGCGCCCGGACCCGGTCGTAGTTGTTCGTCTTGCCCTCGACCAGCTTGTTCACCAGGGTGCGGACCTCGGGCACCTCCGGCACCCGGCTGTAGTCGCGCTGGTTGGCGTCGGACGCGGCCATCGTCGGCGCGGTGCGCAGCTGGTCGGGCGTGAACTCGGCCCGCACGTAGTCGAACTCGTACGACAGCTCGGCCGAGTTCGACCGCTGCGAGTAGACGATCTGCAGCGACGGGTCGTACGACCACGCGGCGTCGAGCCCGCGGACCGACGTCGGCGCCGAGTAGACCGGCAGCAGCGGCATGGCGAAGTTCTCGGTGATCTCGACGCGGGCCGTCGCGGCCTGCGTGCGCACCGCGCTGAGGTCGAGTCCGGCCGGGTCGGGCAGGTTGTCGCTGACCGGCTGGCCGGCGGGCTGGTGGCTGGCGAAACCGCCGCCGCTGATCTGGTCGGCGACGCCGAAGCGCATGTAGAACGGGTCCGGGTCGTTGGTGGTGACCTTGACCATGTCCTGCACACCGGCCTGCTTGAGCCGCCCGCTCAGCTCGGCGAACAGGTCCACCCGGCCGCTGCCGCGCGGGCCCTTGCCGGCCTGGCCGAGGCCGTCGCCGCTGCCGAACTCGCCGAGGAAGCCGGCGCTCATCGCGGGCACGGCCAGCGGCAGGGCGACCGCCACCAGCACGCCGACCACGGCCAGCCGCCGCCCGGCCGAGGCCAGCGGGGACGGCTCCCAGACGTCGACGCCGCGGCCCTCGCCGGTGAACCGGCGGCCGAACCGGCGTACCCGGTCGACGTTGTCGCTGACCAGCAGCCACAGGAAGCCGATCGCGGCGACGACGAACGGGATCGGCGACACCGAGTCGATGTACACCGCGACCGGCACCGAGTAGACGGCCAGCATCGGCAGGCCGGCCAGCGCCGGGCGGCGCAGGCCCACCGCGCACACGTCGACGATGATCGCCACCGCGCCCATGCCCAGCGCGCTGACGAACAGCAGGCCCTCCAGGTCGGGCACCGGCACGTAGCTCTTCTGGACCTCCTCGCCGGCCAGCGCGAACAGCGAGCCGAACTGCGCGAACGTGTCCGGCGTCGGGATCAGCCCGAGCAGGGCGGTGTCCCCGCCGAACAGCCAGGTCAGGCCGATCAGCAGGGCGGCCAGCATGGCCAGCAGCTGGGCCCAGAGCCGCCCGCGCAGCGAGCGCGCGCCCAGCGCGGCCCCGGTCACCATCGCGACCATGAGCCCGCCCTCGAACAGCCAGCTCCAGCCCGCGAAGATCTGCGAGATCGGGGCCGAGGCGAGGATCGTGGCCCCGCCCGCGACCATGCCCAGATGACGTCGTGAGTTCATCGGCCGCCTCCCATGGTGACCGTCTCGGCCATCGCCGCGCGCACCGCGAAGCCCTGCTGGCCCCGGGCGGCCTGCGGCCACAGCGTGGGCAGCTGGTCGCCGTGCTTGACCCGGACGACCCGCCAGCCGCTCTGCATCAGCGACAGCGCCGCCGACGCGTGCTCGTGCTCGGCGGCCTCGCGGGCCTGGACGGGCAGGTTGAGCCAGGTGCTGGCGTCCAGGAAGAACGCCACGCAGGTGGTGCCGCTGCTGCGCAGCGCCGACAGCAGGCGCGCCTCCTCGGCGCTGAGCAGGCCCAGCACCGCGATGATCAGGCCGCCGTCGGCGCGCCGCCGGGTGTGCTCGACCAGGCTGGTGACGTCGCCGCGCGGCGTGGCCTTCACCTCGGCCAGGTGGTCGAGCAGCATGCCGTCGCCGACCCCCTCGGTGGCGTCGATGTCGGCGCCGGTGTCGGTGACCAGGCGCAGCCGGTACCCGGCCTGGCGCAGGTGCACCGCGATGCTGGCCGAGGCCGACACCGCCCACTCGAAGCTGGCCGTGGGGCCCTCGCCCCGGTGCGCGCCCAGCCGCGTGTCGAGCAGGACGGTCGCCCGGCTCTCCCACGGCTGCTCCTCGCGGCGCACCATCAGCTCGCCGACCCGGGCCGTCGAGCGCCAGTGCACCCGGCGCAGGTCGTCGCCGCGGCGGTACTCGCGCGTCGCGGCGTCGTCCTCGCCGTGCACCGCGACCGAGCGGGCCCGGCTGTCGCCGGTGCCGGAGTACTCCCCGGCCAGGCGTACCAGCTGCAGCGGTGACACGTTCGGGATGACGGTGAGCTTGTCGGCGCTGGGGAACGAGCGGGTCAGCTCGCACAGCCCGAACGGGTCCGTCATGCGCAGGGTCAGCGGGCCGACCTCGTAGCGGCCGCGCAGCTCGGCGCGCACCGTGTACGCCACCGAGCTGGCCTGCTGCGCGCCGAGGCGCTCCAGCACCAGCCGGGGCCGGCTGCCCAGGGCGTACGGCAGCCGGTCCTCCAGCAGCAGCGTGCCGGTGGGCAGCCGGGACATGTTCTGCAGCCGCAGCAGCACCCGCGCGCTGCCGCCGGCCTGCACCCGGTACGGGTCGAGGCTGCGCGTGCAGGCGAGCTTGTAGCGCGCCCGGCCGACGTACATCGCCGCCATCAGCGGCAGCGCCACGAGCAGCACCGCCACCCGCATCAGGTCCTTCTCGCCGAGGGCGAGCGCGCACAGCAGCGCGGCCGCCCCCGCGGCGAGGAACGAGCGTCCGCGGGTGGTGAGCCCGCGCAGCGCCTCACGCATGGGTCAGCCCCGCCGGTCGTAGAAGGAGTTGGGCGGCGTCGCCGGGCGGGTGTCGTAGGGGGAGCGCCCGCGGTCGTGCGGCACCGGCAGGCGGTGCACGAGCTCGGACAGGATCGCGTCGGTGGTGCGCCGGGCCAGCTGGGCGTCGGCGGTGGGGATGACGCGGTGGGCGAGCACCGGCACGGCCAGCGTCTGCAGGTCGTCGGGCACGACGTAGTCGCGGCCGTCCAGCGCCGCGACGGCCTTGGCCGTGCGCAGCAGCTGCAGCGTGGACCGCGGGGACGCGCCCAGGCGCAGCTCGGGGGCCTCACGGGTGGCGGTGACCAGCTCGACGGCGTAACGCTTGACCGCCTCGGCGACGTGCACGCTGCGCACCGTGGCGATGAGCCGGCGCACGGTGCCGCCGTCGACGACCGCGGTCAGGTCTTCGAGCGGGTCGTGCGAGTGGTAGCCGTCGAGCATGGCGTACTCGGCCGCGGCGTCCGGGTAGCCCATCGCGATGCGGGCGGTGAACCGGTCGCGCTGGGCCTCGGGCAGCGGGTACGTGCCCTCCATCTCGATCGGGTTCTGCGTCGCGACCACCATGAACGGGATCTCCATGGCGTACGTCACGCCGTCCACGGTGACCTGGTGCTCCTCCATGCACTCCAGCAGCGCCGACTGGGTCTTCGGCGAGGCCCGGTTGATCTCGTCGCCGACCACCAGGTTGGCGAAGACCGCGCCCGGCTTGAACTCGAAGTCGCGGGTCTCCTGGTTGTAGACACTGACGCCGGTGACGTCGCTGGGCAGCAGGTCGGGGGTGAACTGGATGCGGCGCACGGAGCAGTCGATGGACCGCGCCAGCGCCTTGGCCAGCTTCGTCTTGCCCACGCCGGGGACGTCCTCGATGAGCAGGTGGCCCTCGGCCAGCAGTACAGCCAGGGCGAGCCGCACGGTGGCGGTCTTGCCCTCGATGACCTGCTCGATGTTGGCCACGATGGCGTTGGTCGTGGCACGGAACTCGTCGACCGTCATGGGGTCGGTGAGTTCGCCCCCACTGCGTTGCGTGGTCACATGTCCTCCTGTAGTTCGCAACTGCGGGGCACGGCCCCCGTGGGACGGGCGCTTCCTGCGCTCACCCCGGCCTCCCACCATTCTGATCACCTGCGCCCCGACAGGACGCCGACCTCCGTCGGGGAGGTTGCTTCGCTGTGCAAGTACCGGCGGGGCGCCGGGCCGGACGGCCGCCCCGAGCGCCAGGCTCGTTCGGGAGTGAGAGCCTTGTCCGCAGTGTTCCGTAGGTGCGGCGCTTGCGGCAATGGCGGGCAGCGATACGGGATCTGGTCGCGGTGCGACGCGCCGGGATCAGCCGGTGTGCGCGGCATGCGAGATGCAGCGATTACACGCTCAGGGGTATCATGCGGGCATGGCTTGGGCCCTGGCGCTCCTTAGAGAGCCGTGCTGACGCGACAGAGCGCGCGTGAGCACGGCGACCCCTCCTGCGTGAGGGGCTTTTTTATGCCCGATGACGGGCACGGAGCCGCACTCCGCGACGCGCTGACGCGTTCGCGTACCGCCCGATGACTTTGATCTTGATCTGACTCGTGAGGACCTGGACATGAGCGAGCACGCCGAGACCCCGGCCGACATCCCCCCGTACCGCTACACCGCCGCGTCCGCGAACGCCATCGAGGCGCACTGGCAGGACTACTGGCAGGAGCACGGCACCTTCCACGCGCCCAACCCGGCCGGCCCGCTGGCCGACGCCGCGCACCCGCGCTCGGGCGCGCCCAAGCAGTTCGTGCTGGACATGTTCCCGTACCCGTCCGGCGCGGGCCTGCACGTGGGCCACCCGCTGGGCTTCATCGGCACCGACGTGTTCGCCCGCTTCCAGCGCATGGCGGGCTTCAACGTGCTGCACACGATGGGCTTCGACTCGTTCGGCCTGCCCGCCGAGCAGTACGCGGTGCAGACCGGCACCCACCCGCGCATCACCACCGAGCGCAACGTCGAGCGCTACCGCGCCCAGCTGCGCATGCTGGGCCTGGGCCACGACGACCGGCGCTCGGTGGCCACCACCGACGTCGAGTTCTACCGCTGGACCCAGTGGATCTTCCTGCAGGTCTTCAACTCCTGGTACGACGCCGAGCAGGGCAAGGCGCGCCCGATCGGCGAGCTGATCGAGAAGTTCGCCGCCGAGGACCCGACCTGGGCGGGCAAGTCCGCCACCGAGCGCCGCGCGATCATCAACGAGCACCGCCTGGCGTACGTCTCCGAGGCCCCGGTGAACTGGTGCCCCGGCCTGGGCACCGTGCTGGCCAACGAGGAGGTCACCTCCGACGGGCGCAGCGAGCGCGGCAACTTCCCGGTCTTCAAGCGCAACCTGAAGCAGTGGATGATGCGCATCACCGCGTACGGCGACCGCCTGATCGACGACCTGGACACGCTGGACTGGCCCGACCCGATCAAGGCCATGCAGCGCAACTGGATCGGCCGCTCCACCGGCGCGCACATCGCCTTCCCGGTCGAGGGCAGCGCGGAGGTCGTCCGCGTCTTCACCACCCGCCCCGACACCGTGTACGGCGCGACCTACATGGTCGTCGCGCCCGAGCACGAGCTGGTCGACGGCATCGTGCCCGCGACCTGGCCCGAGGGTACCCACGAGGTGTGGACCGGCGGGCACGACACCCCCGCCGCGGCGGTCGCCGCCTACCGCGCCCAGGCCGCGGCGAAGACCGACGTCGAGCGCCAGGCCGACGCCAAGGTCAAGACCGGCGTCTTCACCGGGGCGTACGCGATCAACCCCGTCAACGGCGCACGCGTGCCGGTGTTCATCGCCGACTACGTGCTGGCCGGCTACGGCACCGGCGCGATCATGGCGGTGCCCGGCCAGGACGAGCGCGACTGGGAGTTCGCCGAGGTCTTCGAGCTGCCCATCATCCGCACCGTGCAGCCCACCGAGGGCTTCGACGGCAAGGCGTTCACCGGCGAGGGCCCGGCGATCAACTCCGGCATGCTGGACGGCCTGGGCATCGCCGACGCCAAGGCGAAGATCATCGCCTGGCTGGAGGCCGAGGGCCACGGCCAGGGCGCGACCACGTACCGGCTGCGCGACTGGCTGTTCAGCCGCCAGCGCTACTGGGGCGAGCCGTTCCCGATCGTGTACGGCACCGACGGCCAGGCCATCGCGCTGCCCGAGTCGATGCTGCCGCTGGAGCTGCCCGAGGTCGCCGACTTCTCGCCGAAGACCTTCGAGCCCGACGACGCGTCCTCCTCGCCGGAGACGCCGCTGTCGCGCAACAAGGAGTGGGTCGAGGTCGAGCTGGACCTGGGCGACGGCCCGAAGACCTACATCCGCGAGACCAACACCATGCCGCAGTGGGCCGGCTCCTGCTGGTACCAGCTGCGCTACCTGGACCCGACCAACGGCTCGGCCTTCGTCGACCCCGCCAACGAGGCCTACTGGGTCGGGCCGCAGTCGGCGGGCGACTCCGGCGGCGTCGACCTGTACGTCGGCGGCGTCGAACACGCCGTGCTGCACCTGCTGTACGCCCGGTTCTGGCACAAGGTGCTGTTCGACCTGGGCCACGTGTCCAGCTTCGAGCCGTACCACCGCCTGTTCAACCAGGGCTACATCCAGGCGTACGCGTACACCGACGACCGGGGCGCGTACGTGCCGGCCGAGGAGGTCGCCGAGGAGCAGCCGACTGTCTACACCTGGAACGGCGAGAAGGTCAACCGCGAGTACGGCAAGATGGGCAAGTCGCTGAAGAACGTCGTCACGCCCGACGAGATGGTCGAGCGGTACGGCGCGGACACCTTCCGCGTGTACGAGATGTCCATGGGCCCGCTGGAGGTGTCCCGCCCCTGGGACACCCGCGCGGTCGTCGGCTCGTACCGCTTCCTGCAGCGGGTCTGGCGCACCGTCATCGACGAGGCGACCGGCGCGGTCACCGTCGTCGACACCCCGGCCTCGGACGACCTGCGCCGGCTGCTGCACCGCACCATCGCCGGGGTCCGCGAGGACATGGCCGCGCTGCGCTTCAACACCGCGATCGCGAAGCTGATCGAGCTGACCAACGCGGTGACCAAGGCCGGCGCGACCCCGCGCGAGATCGCCGAGCCGCTGGTGCTGATGCTGGCCCCGGTCGCCCCGCACATCGCCGAGGAGCTGTGGTCCAAGCTGGGGCACCAGGGGTCGCTGACCTTCGCCGACTTCCCGGTCGCGGACCCGGCGCTGCTGACCGCCGACCTGGTCACGTACCCGGTGCAGGTCAACGGGAAGGTGCGCGGGCGGGTCGAGGTCGCCGCCGACGCGGCCGAGGACGAGGTCCGCGCCGCGGCGCTGGCCGCGGTCACCGACTCCCTGGCCGGCAAGGACCCGAAGAAGGTCATCGTCATCCCCGGCCGCCTGGTCAGCATCGTCGCCTAGCTTCAAAGGAAGGGCACCTTCTTAACGCTCCGCGTTATAGAAGGTGCCCTTCTTAACATGGCGGCCGTTGTGAGCTGCGGTTTGGCATGGGACGGCCGCGGCTCAACGCTCGTAGGCAGCCTGCGGCCGGCCCACGGTCGGCCTGTGGCAGGCCCACCGACCGGTGCTGGGCCAGCCCGCGGCCAGCCGCGGTCATCCTGCGGTCGGCCCGTGGGCGGTCTTCGGGTCGCCTGCCGGGGGCCTGCTGCGGTGGCGCGGCGGCGGGACTGGGTCGGCCTCGTCGTTTCGGCTCAGCGCCTGGTCGATATGCGCGTTACGCGCCATCTGCAGGCCGCCTCAGGACGCAAGATCTGTTTTTGTGGACGCTGGACGTTGCTATAACGACGTCCAGCGTCCACAAAAACGGATCATCAGCCGGGCCAGCCCGCGGCGCGCAGCGCGGAGCGGACGGTTTCGAGTACTTCGTCCGGCTTGTTGCGGACGGCCCAGGCTGGGAAGCGCAACACCCGCTCGCCGCTCACCCACAGGGCGTTCTGCCGCCGCATGTCGGCCCAGTACCCGCGCACGTCGAGATGCTGCGCACCGTCGATCTCGGCATGCACGCCATACCCTTCGAAGAGGGCGTCCAGGTAGCGCTGCCGCCCGTCGGTATCACGGCGGCTGACCCGGAGCTTCGGCCGGGGCAGGCCGCCGCGGCGGCACAGGGCCAGGAACTGCGCCTCCGGCAGCGACCCGGCTCCGCCTGCGGCGTCGTTGACCGCCTGGACTATCACCGGCCGCCGTCGCACGCTGCTCATCCGTGCGAGCACGGCCCGCACCTCGGCAGCCCCGACCAGGCGCTGCTGCACGGTGGCCGCGACGATCGCGCGGGCCTCGTCGTCGGAGCGCGCCCACTGCGCGGCGTCGACGACCGAGCGGGCGGGCATGGTGCACGGCGGGCTGCCGAGGTCGTGCACGTCCGCCGGGTCGAGCAGGCGGGTGCGGTGCACGAGCACGTCGTGCGGCGTGTCGCGGTCGCGGGCGGCGGAGGGCATGAGCAGGTGGATCGCGGGTACAGCGAAGCCGCGCAGGCCGAGTTGGGTCAGCGCGGTGCGCCCCGCGGTCACCGTGCCGGGCGGCCCGGCGAGGACGGCGATCCAGCGCCGCTGCTCGTCGTCGCCTGGTGCCGCCTGCAGCACGTACACGCCTCGGCGAGGTCGCTGCCGGCGTCCCGAGGCGACCCGGTGCCGGATAGCGGCGTCGGTGAAATGGGCGAGTGCCTGGTCCCGGCTCAGCACATCGTGCTGGCGGAAGCGCAGGAAGTCGAGGTCTGACGCGTCGTCGCGGGGCAGTTCTCGCACGTCCGCCGAGCCTAGACCGTCCAAAAAAGATTGTTTTCTGGAGCGCCGGACGCCGCCGAAGCAGCGCGCGGCGTCCGAGGAACGGGTCAGGCGGTGGCCGGGCGGGCCGTCGAGCGGGACTGGTGGCGCCAGTGCAGGGCGGCGGCGGCGCTGATCAGGATGCCGGTCGCGGCCGGGATGAAGGTCAGCCAGCTCAGCGAGTGCGGCGCGATCGCGGCCGCGCCGATGGTGGCGTAGCTGAACGAGGACGGCAGGCCGCCGAGCGCGGTGCCGAGCAGGTAGTGGCGGAAACGCACCGAGCTGGTCCCGTACGCGTACCCGACCAGGCCGAACGGGGCGATCGGCTGCAGCCGGACCACGATCACGGCGAGCAGGCCGCGCCGGGCCAGCCAGCGGTCGAGCCGGGCTAGCCGGTGGCCGGCGTGCGCGGCGACGAAGTCACGCCCGGCCCAGCGCCCGGCGGCGTAGGTCACGGTCGCGGCCAGCAGCGCCGCGGTGAGCGACCAGACGGCCCCGCCGACCGCGCCGAACAGCGCGCCACAACCCAACGAGATGGCGGTACGCGGCACCAGCGCGCACAGCAGCACCGCGCAGACCAGCACCGCGACCGCGGGCGCGGCCGGACCCAGCTGGTCGACCCAGGTCGGCAGCTGCTCCAGCGGCAGCTTCCACGCCGCGAAGCCCGCACCCGTGACCAGCACCCCGAGCGCGACCAGCCGCGGCCAGTGCGTCGCCGCACCGCGCCCGCGGGCCTCGATCGGGACCGGCTCCTCCGTGGCTGTCGCGGCGGTGACCTCGGGTGCCGCGGTCACACGAGTCCCACGGCGCCGAGGCGCTCGCTGCGCAGGCGGGTGTGCCAGGTGTCGTCGGCCGCGCCGAGGTTCTCCTCGCCGGTGGCCCAGCGCAGCAGCAGGTCGGCCAGGGCCGGGTTGCGCGACAGCGCGGGGCCGTGCGAGTACGTGCCGATGACGGTGCCGGACCAGGCGCCCTCGTGCTCGCCGTCGTTGCCGATGCCGGCGCGTACCTTGGCCAGCGGCTTGACGCCGGGGCCGAGGTGGGTGCGGCCGCCGTGGTTCTCGAAGCCGGTGAGCATGGGCAGGCCCAGCGCCGGGTCGATGTCGCCGGCCAGCTCGCCGACGGCGCGGGTGGGGCCGCGGTCGGAGTGCAGGTCGAGCAGGCCGAGGCCGTCGCACTTGGCGCCCTTGGCGTAGAAGCTGTTGCCGAGCAGCTGGTATCCGGCGCAGACGGCGAACACCACCGCGCGGCGGTCGACGGCGCGGTGCAGGCCGCGGTCGGCGGCCAGGCGCTGGGCGGCCAGGGCCTGCGGGCCGTCCTCGCCGCCGCCGATGAGGTAGATGTCGCCGTAGGGCAGGGCCTGGTCGGAGCGCACCTCGAGGGTGTCGACGGGGATGCCGCGCAGCTTGGCGCGGTGCGCCAGGATCAGCATGTTGCCGCGGTCGCCGTACGTGGACAGCAGGTCGGGGTAGACCCAGACGATCTGGAGTGCGCTAGACAACTCGATCCAACTCCGCTCGGATGTCCTGGAACGCGGTGTAGTTCGCGATCACTTCGAGACGGCCGGGCGGCACCGCCGCGACAGCCTCGGCGAATGTCTTCACGTGGGTGAAGGCGACGTCGTTGACCTGCAGCCGGACCGCGAGGTCGTAGGCCCGGTCGCCGGTGATGAGGACCTGGCGGCCGCGCAGCGGGGCGAAGTCGACGTCGAACAGCCAGCTGGTGTCGAAGCCGTCGGGGTCCCGCGCGTTGATCGACAGCAGGGTGGGCTGCTCCTCGGCCATGTCGAAGGCCTCCAGCCAGCTGGCCGGGTTCTTGGCCAGCAGCAGGCGGATGTTGCGCCCGTCCCGGTCGACCTGGGCGTAGCGGCCGGCCACGCTGGCGACCTCGCCGAGCTTGGGCGCGGCGTCGGCGGGGGAGACCCCGAACCGGTGCGCCACGGCCAGCGCGGTCGCCGCGTTGCCGACGTTGACCTTGCCGGGCAGCTGCAGTTTGACCTCGTGGCGTACGCCGCCGGGGTCGATCACGCCGGACTCGTCGACGGTCCACTGCGGGACGGGGCGGGCCAGGTCGCCGTTGGCGCAGCGCCAGGCATCCTCGTCGGTCTCGTCGCGCTCGATGTGCGCGCCGCAGGCCGGGCAGACGTGGGCGTCCTCGCGCCAGCGCTGGCCGGCGGAGAACCAGGTGACCCGGCCCTCGCCCGCAGCGGCGTGCGCGGCGGCCGCGTACACGACCATGGGGTCGTCGGCGTTGGCGACGACGTGCACGTCGGGGTGGTCGGTGAGGGCGTCGCGCCACAGCTGCGCCATCATCGCCACCTCCTTGGCCCGGTCGAGCTGGTCGCGGGACAGGTTGAGCAGCGCCACGACCAGTGGCGTGGTGGCCCGGAGCACCTGCGCGAGGTAGTGCTCGTCGACCTCCAGCACGGCGTACGGCGTGGCGCCGGCGCGGGCCAGGGCGGAGGTGTGACCGGTGGGCATGTTCGCGCCGAACGAGTTCGTCGCGACCTCGCCGAGCACGCCGACCGCCGCCGCGGTGAACCGCGTGGTGGTGGTCTTGCCGTTGGTGCCGGAGACCAGGGCTATCCGCCGCCCGGCCGCCAGGTGGGCGAGCAGGTCGGGGTCGATCATCATGCCTAGTCGTCCGCCGATGACCGACCCGTCGCCCCGGCCGGTGGCGCGCGACAGCGCCGCGGCGGTGCGCGAGACCGATGCCGCGAGCGAGGCCCGCAGCGGCAGCTTCTTCTCCGTCACGCCGGAGAGGCTACCTGACTCCCGGACGGCGTCAGGCCTGTGGCGTGAACCACTGCCCGGCTTCCTGTTTTCCCAGCGTATTGCGCGAATCGGGTCTGAAAGGGTAAAACGATACAGCGGCCGTGCGCGAATGCGCACCACGTGCCGGGTGGCGAGCACTTGGCACAGTGGTGGGCCGCAACCCCTGGAAGGACATCGCTGTGCTCGAACTCCCCGAGCGGCGCCCGGCCCGTCTGCTGCTGGGCCTGGGCGCCGGTATAGCCGCGGTCAGCCTGCTCGGCGCTCCCGCCGCCAAACCCGCCCCGACCACCGCCAAGACCTCCGCCAGCGCGTCGGCTCAGCCCGACGGGGCGTCCCGGCGCGACCAGCGTCGCCCGTCCGGCGAGGATCCGCAGGCCGACGCCGAGGCCGACGCGCCGGGCGCCCGTGCCGAAGAGGACGGCGACGACGCCGAAGCGGACGACGCCGGCGCGTGAGCCGCGGCCCGATCGCGACGGCGCTCCACCGATCGACGGCCATATAACTGAGTAGTACCAAGAGAGAGCTGTCAAGCACCCTCTGTCACCGCGTTACCACCTCCGGGTGATGGCGCGGAGACGGAGGGTGCATTTTTCTGCGCCTACACCGGGTGTCAAAAAGATGACCTTGGTAACGCGGCGCGCCGCCCTCCACCGCTCGTTTACGGCCATGAGCTGCGCCTATGTGGAGCGAATCGGCACCCGGAAGGCTGAATCCGCATTGACCGTGGAGGGAAGTGGAGTAAAGTGGGGCGCAATGGCGGGCCGGATGGTCCGCCGGCCCCGGGGGCAACGCACGCCGGCTCGTCCGCGAAACGAGACGGCGTCGGTGTCGGTGCTGGAGGGGGTGGGGGCCGATGTTCCTGGGCACCCATACTCCCCGGCTCGACGACAAGGGCCGGCTGATCCTGCCCGCTCGGTTCCGTGACGAGCTGGCAGGAGGTGTCGTGATCACCAAAGGGCAGGAACGCTGTCTCTACGTCTTCCCGACGCCGGAGTTCCAGCGCATCGCGGGCCAGTTGGCCGAGGCTCCGATGACGCACAAGGCGGCCCGCGCCTACAGCCGGGTCTTCTTCGCCAGCGCGCACGACGAGATCCCCGACAAGCAGGGCCGGGTCACCATCCCGGGCCACCTGCGGGAGTACGCGGGACTGGACCGTGACCTCGTGGTCATCGGCGCCAGCACCCGGGTCGAGGTCTGGGACAGGCTGGCGTGGGACGCCTACCTCGAGGCGAACGAGGACGAGTTCGCCGACATCGAGGAGGGGGTGCTGCCCGGCGGTCTGTGAGGACGGGGGTCCGGCACGCGTTCATGGCAGGCCGGGCTCGGCAGTCGTACCGCGAGATCTCCACCCGCTCCGGCACCTGGCGTCACTTCCCCGACGCCAGGCGCATCGCTCTCACTCTCGGCCGCGACGAGGGTGGGAACGGGGAAGCGGTTGGGGATCTGGCGGTACGACGAGGCACAGCGAAAACAGGGGGGTCGAGATGGTGGAGCCACGTGGCGTACACGTGCCGGTTCTGCTTGATCGATGCCTGGAGTTGCTGGCCCCCGCCCTGGACCGGCCCGGACGCGCACCCGGCGGCCGCACGGTCTACGTCGACGGCACCACCGGGCTCGGCGGCCACGCCGAAGCCGTGCTGCTGGCGCACCCGGAGACCATCCTCGTCGGGCTCGACCGCGACACCGAGGCGCTGGCGCACTCGGCGCGCCGGCTGGAGCGGTTCGGCGACCGGGTGCACCTGGTGCACGCGGTGTACGACGAGCTGCCGCAGGTGCTGCCGAAGCTCGGGCTGGAGCAGGTCGACGGGATCCTGTTCGACCTCGGCGTGTCGTCGCTGCAGCTGGACGAGGCCGACCGCGGCTTCGCCTACGCGCAGGACGCGCCGCTCGACATGCGCATGGACCAGACCACGGGCATCACCGCCCAGGAGATCGTCAACAGCTACTCCCACCCGGACCTGACCCGGATCCTGCGGGTCTACGGGGAGGAGAAGTTCGCGTCCAGGATCGCGGCGGCGATCATTCGCGAGCGTGCCAAGGCGCCGATCACGTCATCGGCCCTGCTGGCCGAGCTGGTGCGGGACTCGATCCCGGCACCGGCCCGGCGTACCGGGGGACATCCGGCCAAGCGGACGTTCCAAGCGCTGCGCATCGAGGTCAACGGCGAGCTGTCCACGTGGGAGCGTGCGCTGCCCGCAGCGATCGACGTGCTGGCGCCCGGCGGACGGGTGGTGGTGCTGTCGTACCACTCACTCGAGGACCGGATCACCAAGCAGGCCTTCGCGGCCCGCGCCCGCAGCACCGGACCGGTGGATCTGCCGGTCGAACTGCCGGGCACCGGGCCGACGCTGCGCCTGCTGACCAGGGGCGGGGCCGAGATGGCGTCGGACGTGGAAGTGGCCCGCAATCCGCGGGCGGCGTCGGTGCGCCTGCGGGCCGCGCAACTGATCGAACAGGAACCAGGATCCCGACCGGGCACGACCGGCCAGCGGGCTCCGCACGACAGAGGTCCCTGACCGGGGACCGACAGGCTGCGAGCAAAGGGGGTAGGGATGAACGTGACACCGCTGCGGGCATCGCGCCGCAGCACAACGCCGTCGCAGGAGGCGTCGCGACCGGGGGGTCGGGCCGCGAACCTGAATGCGAAGGCGCGAGAGGAAGGCCGTTCCGGGGACCGTTACCGGACGGTGGGCAGTGCCGCGCTGGCGGTGCAGCCGGAGGTCGTGGCGTCGCCGGAGGCACGGCGACCGCGGCTGCGGCTGGCTCCGCCGATGCCGGTGGCGGCGCCGCGAACGCCGTTCGTGCTGCTCATCGTGCTGGTCGTGGTCGCCGGGGTGCTCGGCATCCTGGTGCTCAACACCAAGATCGCAGAGAGCGGCATCCAGCTGACCGATCTGAAGAAGCAGCAGGCGCAACTCGACCTGCGCGAGCAGCAGATCACCCAGGAGATCACGGAGGCGGAGTCGCCGGGTCGCCTGGAGGCGGCGGCCAAGCGGCTGGGCCTGGTGCCGGCGGGCGCGCCCGCCTTCATCCGGCTCCCCGACGGCAAGATCATCGGGGTGCCGCAGCCGGCCACGGGCAAGCCGAGCATCACCAGCCAGTGAACGTCAGGAAGCCGGCGCGCGGTTTTTGGTGGCCCGTCCGGGCGGGCCACCAGGACCGGCCGCCGGCACCGCGGCACGGTTCCCACGGAGCCGTGCCGCGCCTGCCTGTGTAAGGAACCGGCTGTAGGCGACGGGAGAGGGCGACGATGGCGCGACGCGACACCGACGAGCCGGAGGACCGGGGGCGCAACCGCCGCGGCGGTATCGGCGACGCGCGTGCCTTCACCCCGCGCGGGCGCACCACCCGAGACGGCGGCTCCTTCGCGGGTTCCGAGCCGGATCCGCAGGCCGAGGCCGAGCTCCAGCGCCGCCGGGCCGAGCTGCGCATGGTGCGCGGCGGACGGGCCGAGGAGGGCCGCCCGCCGCAGCGCCTGGGCCGGGTCACCGGGGCCCCGTCGGCCCGCCGGCCGCGCCGGGCCGACGACGCCGACGGCGGGGACTTCGACGTCGAGGAGGCTCCGCGCCGCCGTACGGCCGCCGCGGGCCGCGGCCGTCCCGCGGTCCGCGCGGACCGTGAGTTCATCGGGCGTACGCAGGCCGCCCGCGCCCGCGAGCCGCGCCGCGGCGACCGGCTCCCGGCCGGGCGGGGCCGCCCGCAGGACCGGCGGCAGCGCCCGGTCGCCCCGCCGCCCGACCCGCCGAAGATGGGCGAGCCGCGCCGCCGCCTTCGCCTGGCGACCGCGGTGGCGCTGCTGCTGTTCGCCGCGATCGGGGTGCGGCTGGTGCAGTTCCAGCTGGCCGACGCGCCCGCGTTCGCCGCGCAGGGGCTGGAGGACCGGCTCGACAAGATCGTGCTGCCCGCGGCGCGCGGCGCCATCTACGACCGCACCGGCGAGGTGCTGGCCAAGAGCGTCGAGGCCCGCTTCGTGGCGGTCGACCCGGAGCTGGTCAAGGACCCCCGGACGACGGCCGTCGTGCTCGCGCCGCTGCTGGGCAAGGCCCCTTCGGAGCTGGAGCCGCTGCTGCAGAAAGGTAAGCAGGAGGTCAGCGGCGCGCCGATCCGGTTCCGCTGGCTGCTGCGCGGGCTGAGCGTGGCGGACGCCGAGAAGGTGCGCGCCCTGAACCTGCCGGGCGTCATCGTCAAGCGCGACGAGCGCCGCGACATGCCCGGCGAGGACCTCGCGGCGAACCTCATCGGATTCACCGGCACCGACCTCAACGGCCTGGCCGGCATCGAGGCGCGCTACGACCAGCTGCTGCGGGGGCGCAACGGGGAGCTGCAGTACGAGACGGGCAACGGCGACCTGAACAAGCCCATCCCGGGCGGCTACCGCCGGGAGACCGTGGCGCAGCCGGGCAGCTCGCTGATGCTCACCATCGACCGGGACGTGCAGTGGCAGGCGCAGCACATCCTGTTCGAGAGCATGCAGAAGGTGAAGGCGGTCTGGGGCGCCGCGGTGGTGCTCGACGCCCGCACCGGGGAGGTGGTCGCGCAGGCCACGTACCCGACGTTCAACCCGGCGAACCCGGGCGCGGCCAAGCCGGAGGCGCTGGCCGACAACGCCACCTCGGTGGTGGTCGACCCCGGCTCGGTGCACAAGGCCATCGTGCTGTCGGCGGCGCTGCAGGAGGGTGTGGTCGAGCCCGACTCGACGGTGAAGATCGGTCCCTCGATCAAGAAGGGCGACCAGGTCTACTGGGACACGCACCAGTTCCCCGAGGGCACCAAGATCACGCTGCCGGGCCTGATGGCGTTCTCCTCGAACGTGGCCACCATCAAGATCGCCGACAAGCTGGGCGCGCAGAAGCTGTACGAGTACCAGAAGCTGTTCGGGCTCGGCCAGCCCACCGGGATCGGGGTGCCCGGCGAGTCGTCGGGCCAGCTCCAGGCACCCGAGGACTGGAGCGGCACCTCGCACGGCTCGATCCCGATCGGCCACGAGATGGCGGTGACGCCGCTGCAGATGGCGGCGGCGTACGCGGCGATCGCCAACGACGGCACCTGGGTGCAGCCGCACCTGATCAGGCAGACCATCGCGCCCGACGGCAAGGTGACCGAACCCGCCCCGCCGAAGTCGCACCGGGTCATCAGCGCCGAGAACGCGGCCGCCCTGCGCGAGATCATGGAGGCGGTCACCACCGTCGACCAGGCCACCGGCCGCTCGGCGGCGCTGGCCGGATACCGCATCTCCGGCAAGACCGGCACCGGCTCGCAGGTCCTCAACGGCAAGTACGTCAAGGGCGAGGTCGGCTCGTTCATCGGCATGGCCCCGGCGGAGAACCCGCGGTACGTCGTCGCCGTGTTCGTCAAGACGCCGGGCGTCGGCGCGGGCGGCAAGGTGGCGGGCCCGGCGTTCCGCGACATCATGGCGTTCACGCTGCGGCACTTCAAAGTGCTTCCGAGCACGGTCAAGTCGCCCAGTTTCGTGACGCATTACTGATCCTTGTCACTAGATGTCAGACACAGCGGGCACAGGTGTGCGATGCGTCATGGGCCAGCGGGTAAGGTCTAGCGCCGTGCCCGGGAAACTCAGCTCCACCGCACCGCTGCGGCCCGCCCACGTGGCGCCGGTCAGTCTCGCCACGCTCGCGAGCCTCGTCGGGGCCGCGGCTCCGGCAGGCGGGCCCGCGGCCACGGCCGAGGTCCAGGTGACCGGCGTCACCCACGCCGGGGACCAGGTGCGGCCCGGGGACCTGTACGCGGCGCTGACCGGCTCCCGCCGGCACGGCGCCGAGTTCGTGCCCCAGGCGCTGGCCGCCGGAGCGGTCGCGGTGCTGACCGATGCCGCCGGAGCGGCCCACCCGGCCCTGGCGCCCGCGCTCGCGGCCGGGGCGCCGGTGCTCGTCGTCGCGGACGCCCGCGAGGCCCTGGGGCCGGTCGCCGACGCCGTCTACGGCTCGCCCAGCGCCGCGCTGACCGTCATCGGGCTGACCGGCACCGCGGGCAAGACCAGCACCGCCTATCTCGTGGAGGCCGGGCTGCGCGCGGCCGGCCACGTCACCGGCCTGATCGGCACCGTGGAGACCCGCCTCGGCGACCTCACCGTGCAGAGCGTGCGCACCACCCCCGAGGCGTCCGAGCTGCACGCCCTGTTCGCGGTGGCCCGGGAGAGCGGCGTCACCGCGGTGGTGATGGAGGTGTCCAGCCACGCGCTGAAGCTGGGCCGCGTCGGCGGGGTGCGCTTCGCGGTCGGCGGCTACACCAACTTCGGCTCCGACCACCTGGACTTCCACCCCGACTCCGCGGACTACTTCGAGGCCAAGGCGCGGCTGTTCGACGGGCGGTGCCGGGTCGAGGTGCTCAACCTCGACGACGCGGCGCTGCTGCCGCTGCGCCGCCCGGCCACCGTCACGTACTCCGCCCTCGGCGACCCCGCCGCCACCTGGCGCGCCGCGGACGTCGTCGAGCAGGGCTTCGGCCAGCACTTCACCGCGATCGGCCCGGCCGGCCCGGTGCCCGCCGCGGTCCGGCTGCCCGGCCGCCACAACGTGGCCAACGCGCTGCTGGCACTGGCCTGCCTGACCGCGGTCGGGGTCGACCCGCGCACCGCCGCCGACGGCGTCGCGGCCTGCCCGGGCGTGCCCGGCCGGCTGGAGCAGGTCGACGCGCCCGGCCCGGTGGTCGGTGTGGTCGACTACGCCCACAAGGTCGGCGCGATCGAGGCCGCGCTGCTGGCGCTGCGCTCGCTGGCCGACGTCCGGGGCGGCCGGCTGATCTGCGTGCTGGGCGCGGGCGGCGACCGGGACACCGGCAAGCGCCCGCTCATGGGCGCGGCCGGGGCGCAGGGCTCCGACCTGCTCATCGTCACCGACGACAACCCGCGCACCGAGGACCCGGCGCTGGTGCGGCAGGGCGTGCTCGCGGGCACCGCGGGCTTCGCGGCCGAGGTCGTCGAGATCGGCGGCCGCCGTGCCGCGATCGCCGAGGCGGTGGAGCGGGCCAAGGACGGCGACGTCATCGCGCTGCTCGGCAAGGGCCACGAGACCGGCCAGGAGATCCAGGGCAAGGTCCTGCCCTTCGACGACCGGATCGAGCTGGCGGCCGCGCTGACCGCGCGCTTCGGCTCCGAGACCGCCGTCGCGCCGGCCGGCGGCGCCACCGAACACGCCCCGGCGGCAGAGCAGCACCCGGCCGACCGGACCGCCGAGCAGGAGGAGGCCCGATGATCCCGCTGACCCTGGCCGAGATCGCCGCCGCGGTCGACGGCACGCTGCACGGCGGCGACCCGCAGGCGCGGGTGACCGGCACCGTGGAGTTCGACTCCCGCAAGCTCGGCACCGGCGGCCTGTTCGTCGCGTTCGCG
This sequence comes from Catellatospora coxensis, assembly GCF_016862635.1. Classification (GTDB taxonomy): domain Bacteria; phylum Actinomycetota; class Actinomycetes; order Mycobacteriales; family Micromonosporaceae; genus Catellatospora; species Catellatospora coxensis. Next base: position 244,826 of record NZ_BONI01000001.1, read on the forward strand.
GGGGAGAAGGCCGACGGGCACGACTTCGCCCCGGCCGCCGCGGCCGCCGGCGCGGTGGCGGTGCTCGGCACCCGCGCGGTGGCCGAGCTGCCGACGATCGTGGTCGCCGACCCGCTGGCCGCGATGGCCAGGCTGGCCCGCGCCGTGCTGGACCGCCTCGACACCACCGTCGTGGCGATCACCGGCTCGTCGGGCAAGACCACCACCAAGGACCTCATCGGCGGCCTGCTGAGCGGGCTGGGCCCGACCGTGGCCCCGCCGGGCACGTTCAACAACGAGCTCGGGCTGCCGTACACCGCCCTGAAGGCCGACGCCGGCACCCGCTTCCTGGTGCTGGAGATGGGCGCGCGCGGCATCGGGCACATCAAGGACCTCTGCGAGATCGCCCCGCCGCACATCGGCGTGGTGGTCAACGTCGGGGTGGCGCACATCGGCGAGTTCGGGTCGGTCGAGGGCATCGCCCTGGCCAAGTCCGAGATCGTGCAGGCGCTGCCCGTGGACGGGCTGGCCGTGCTCAACGCCGACGACCCCCGGGTGGCCGCGATGGCGGGCGTCACCGCCGCGCCGTCGGTGCTGGTGGGCCAGGCGGAGGTGGCGGACCTGCGGGCCGTGGACGTGGTGCTGGACGGGCGCGGGCGTGCCTCGTACACCGTGGTGCGAGGTGGCGAGTCCGCGCGGGTGGAGTTGGGCGTGACGGGCGCGCACCAGGTGGGCAACACGCTGCTGGCCGCGGCCGTGGCGCTGCGCTGCGGCATGCCGTGGGCCGAACTGCCCGCGGCGCTGGCCCGGTTGCGCGCGGTCTCGACCCGAAGGATGGATGTTTTCGACCGTGCCGACGGTGTCACGGTCATCGACGACTCGTACAACGCGAATCCGGCCTCGACGGCGGCGGCGCTGCGCGCGCTGCACACCATGGGTGGCGCAGGTCAGGCCGGGCGGCGCACCGTGGCGGTGCTCGGCTACCACGCCGAGCTGGGTCCGGCGGAGCGTGACGGCCACGCGGAGGTGGGAGCGCTGGCGGCTACGCTCGGCGTCGGCCTGCTGATCGTGGTGGGCGAGTCAGCCGCGCCGATCCTCGACGGCGCGGCCTCGGTGCGGCATTGGGAAGGTGAGTCGGTGCTGGTCAGCGATCAGTCCGCGGCGATCGGCGTGCTGCGGGAGCGGCTGCGGTCCGCAGACGTCGTACTGGTGAAGGGTTCGCGCTACCGAACCTGGGACGTGGTGGACGCACTGCGCGAGACGCGCGCCCTCGCGGGCGCGAGTGACGGAGACGGCCACCGATGAGATCCATCATCGTCGCGATCCTGGTGGCGTTCGCGGTATCCCTCTTCGGCACCCCCATTGCCATCAAAGCCTTCACCCGGCTCAAGGCGGGCCAGCCCATCCGCACCGACGGACCGCAGGCCCACCTGGGTAAGAAGGGCACGCCCACGATGGGCGGCGTGGTGTTCATCTTCGCCACGGTCATCGCCTACGTGGTGGCTCACCTGAGCCTGACCACCCTGCCCGAGAAGCAGATCGCCCAGATCACGCCGACCATCACCGCCCTGGTGCTGCTGGGCCTGTTCGTGTTCTCCGGCGCGGTCGGCTTCATCGACGACTTCCTGAAGGTGCGCCGGCGCAACAGCGGCGGCCTGAACAAGCGCGGCAAGCTGCTGGGCCAGCTGCTGGTCGGCGCGGCCTTCGGCATCATCGCGCTGAGCGACCCGGGCTCGAACACCGAGACGGTCGGCTCCACGAAGATCTCGTTCATCCGCGACATCGACTGGCTGGACATCGGCAAGGTCGCCGCGATCGTGCTGTTCGTGTTCGTCGTGCTCGGCGCGACCAACGGCGTGAACCTGACCGACGGCCTGGACGGCCTGGCCACCGGCACCTCGGTGATGGTGATCGGGGCGTACAGCTTCATCGCGGCCTGGCAGTACCAGCACTGGTGCGCCGACACCTCCGGCTACGCGTCGAACCCCACCAACTACTGCTACGCGGTACGCGACCCGCTGGAAGTGGCGATGATCGCCGCCGCGGCGGCCGGCGCGCTGGTCGGCTTCCTGTGGTGGAACACCTCGCCGGCGCGCATCTTCATGGGCGACACCGGTGCGCTCGCGCTGGGCGGCCTCATCGCGGGTCTGGCCATGTCGACGCGCACCCTGCTGCTGCTGCCCATCATCGGCGGCCTGTTCGTGATCATCACGATGTCGGTGGTGATCCAGGTGATCTCGTTCCGGACCACCGGCAAACGTGTCTTCCGCATGTCGCCGCTGCAGCACCACTTCGAGTTGGCAGGCTGGAGCGAGGTCAACATCGTCGTCCGGTTCTGGATCGTCGGCGGCATCGGCGTGGCGATCGGCCTGGGCATCTTCTACAGCGACTTCCTGCGCGTGATGGGGTGACACCGATGTACGAGGGCCGTTCGGTGCTGGTGGCCGGGGCGCGGGTGGCCGGAGCCGCCTGCGCCACCGCCCTGGCGGGCCTCGGCGCCAAGGTGACGCTGGTCGACCGGGCCGCCTCGGCGGAGACCGAGCGGCTCGCCGACGCCGGCTTCACCGTGATCATCGGTGAGCCCGACCCTGGGCAGCTGCTGTCCGGGGTCGACGACCTGGTCGTCTCCCCGGGCTTCCCGCCGCACCACCCGCTGGCGCTGGCCGCGGCCGCCGCCGGGGTCGACGTGTACAGCGAGCCGGAGCTGGCCTGGCGGCTGCGCAAGCCGGACGGGCCGCGCTGGCTGGCGGTCACCGGCACCAACGGCAAGACCACCACGGTCACCATGCTCGCCGCGATCCTGACGGCGGCGGGCCTGCGCACGGCGGCGCTGGGCAACATCGGCATGCCGCTGGTCGACGCGCAGGCCGGCGGCCCCACCGGATTCGAGGTGCTGGCCGTCGAGCTGTCCAGCTTCCAGCTGCACTGGTCCTCGACCTTGGCCCCGCACGGCGGCGCGCTGCTCAACCTCGCCGACGACCACCTGGACTGGCACGGCGGCTTCGACCACTACGCGGCCGCCAAGACCGCCGTGTGGCGCTCGGCGGCCACCGGGGGCACCGCGGTGGGAAACCTCGACGATCCGCGCGTCAGGGCGCTGCTGGAGGGCCTGCACGCCACCCGGATGCCCGGCCCGCTGGTCGGGTTCACCCTCGACGTGCCGCCGCCCGGCTGCGTCGGCGTGGTCGAGGACGTGCTCGTGGACCGCACCGGCGCGGGTGACGCCCACGAACTGGCCACCCTCGCCGACATCCACCCGGTCGGCGCGCACAACGTCGCCAACGCCCTGGCCGCCGCCGCGCTCGCGCTGTCGGTCGGCGTGCCGCACGAGGCGATCCGGCGCGGGCTGGCCGGCTACGTGCCCGAGCCGCACCGCAACGCGAAGGTCGCCGACGTCGGCGGCGTGACCTGGGTCGACGACAGCAAGGCGACCAACCCGCACGCCGCCCAGGCGTCGCTGACTTCGTACGAGCGGATCGTGTGGGTGGCCGGCGGGCAGCTCAAGGGCGTCGACATCGACGAGCTGGTCGCCCGGATCGCGCCCCGGCTGGCCGGGGCGGTGCTGCTCGGCGTGGACCGGGCCGAGATCGCCGCGGCACTGGCGCGACACGCGCCGCACCTGCCCGTGGTCGACGTCGCCCGCACGGATGATGGGGCGATGGCGGAGGTCGTGCACGCGGCCGCCCGGCTGGCCGAGCCGGGCGACACCGTGCTGCTCGCCCCCGCCGCCGCGTCCCTGGACATGTTCCCCAGCTACTCCCGCCGCGGCGACGCGTTCGCCGAAGCGGTCCGCACCCTGCCCACGGCCGGCTGACCGGCCCCGCCTTGCATAGACGTTGGCCTATCACATCGAAAATGAGCCGCTCGTATTCGATGTCATAGGCCAACGTCGATCGCAAGCCGCGGGCGGGTGCCGCCCGTGAGGCGAGGCGGGGCACGCCCGCACAACAGAACAGCACCCCGTTCGCAGCGGCCGAGATCGGAGTCCTCTCGATGACCGGTGACGCCCGTACGGCAGCCCCGCCCGCCGAGGCGGGCACGCCGGCTCCCCGCACGCTGCGGGTGGACCTGTTCACCTGGCTGGCCGCCCTGCGTGGGCTGCTGTCCCGCCCGCTGGCCTCGTACTACCTGCTGCTGGCCAGCGCCGGCCTGCTCCTGGTGATCGGCCTGGCGATGGTGTACTCGGCGACCAGCGTCGCGGCGTACAGCGCCAGCGGCAACGCGTTCGCGGTCATCGCGCAGCAGGTCATCGCCGCGGTGGTGGGCCTGGCCGCGTTCTGGGTCTGCCAGCGCCTGCCGCGGCGTACCTTCCGGGCGATGGCCCCGGTGGCGCTGACCGTGTCGATCGTGCTGCTGGTGCTGATGGACGGCATCGCGCTGCTGCACGCCTCGAAGGTGCTGCCCGAGCCCCGGATCGGCTTCATCCACTCCGAGACGCTGTGGCTGTACCTCGGGCCGATCCAGCTCCAGCCGTCCGAGCTGGCGAAGTTCGCGCTGGTGCTGTGGGGCGCGGACGTGCTGACCCGCAAGGGCAACTCGATCGTGCGGCTGAAGGAGCTGTTCTCGCCGCTGTTCCCGCTGGTGGGCCTGCTGTTCGTGCTGGTCGGGTACACCGACCTGGGCACCATGCTGTGCCTGCTGATCCTGTTCGTCGGCCTGCTCTGGGCGGCCGGCACGCCGATGCGCTACTTCGGCATGCTGATCGGCACCGGCCTGGCCGGCATCGCGCTGCTGATCGTCGCGCCCGGCCTGGGCGGCTACCGGTCGGACCGGTTCGGCGCGTTCTTCCAGACCGACGCCGAGATCATCAGCTGCACCGCCAACGACGACACCTGCTACCAGTCCAAGCAGGGCCTGCTGGCCATCTCCGACGGCGGCTGGTTCGGGGTGGGGCTGGGCAAGTCCAGCCTGAAGTGGAACTGGCTGCCCAGCGCGCACAACGACTTCATCTTCGCGGTCATCGCCGAGGAGCTGGGCGTGGTCGGCTGCCTGGTGGTGCTGTCGCTGTTCGCCGTGCTGACCTTCACCGGGCTGCGTATCGCCCGCCGGGTCAACGACCCGTTCCGCCGGATGGCGGCCTGCGCGGTGACGCTGTGGCTGGTCGCGCAGGCCGTGATCAACATCGGCGGGGTGGTCAAGTTGCTGCCGATCACCGGCCTGCCGCTGCCGTTCATCTCCGACGGCGGCACGGCCCTGGTGGTGACCCTGGCGGCGGTCGGCATGCTGGCGTCGTTCGCCCGCGCGGAGCCGGACGCGGCGCGAGCCCTGCATGCCCGTCCGGCCCCGAAGTGGGCCCAGCTAGTGTGGGCCCCGTTGCCACCCCTGCCGTCGCCGGCGCGACCCGCCGACGCGGCGGCCGCCGCGACCGCGGCGACGGGGGTGGCCAAGGCGCGCGAGCCGCAGGCGAAGGAGCCGGCGTCGCGCGCGGGTGGCCGGTCCCCGGCCGACCGCCGTTCGGGCGGCGCGCCGGGACGGACCACCAAAGCAGGTGGCCCGGGTGAGAGGAGACGGTGATGGTGTCAGGTGACGGCAGGTTGCGGTCGGTGGTGCTGGCCGGTGGTGGCACCGGCGGGCACATCTACCCGCTGCTGGCGTTCGCGGACTGTCTGCGCCGCCACGACCCGGACGTGCGCATCACGTGCCTGGGCACGCCGCGCGGCATGGAGACGGAGCTGATCCCGGCGGCCGGCTACGACCTGCGGCACATCCCGGCGTACCAGCTGCCCCGCTCGGTGAACATGAACCTGCTGCGCACCCCGGACCGGATGTTCCGGTCCACCAGGGCGGCGCGCGCGGTGCTGGACGAGGTCGAGGCGGACGCGGTCGTCGGCTTCGGCGGTTACGTCTCCGTGCCGGCCTACCTGGCCGCCTGGCGGCGGCACACGCCGATCGTGATCCACGAGGTGAACGTGCCGGCCGGGGTGGCCAACAAGATGGGCATGCGCTTCACCGACCACCTGGCGGTGGGTTTCCCGCACCAGCCGCGCCAGGACGAGTCGCTGCGCGGCGCGACCGTGGTCGGCGTGCCGCTGCGGCAGTCCATCTCCACGCTGGACCGGGTCGCGCTGCGCGAGCGGGCCCGCGCCCACTTCGGCCTGGACCCGCACCGGCCGACCCTGTTCGTGTTCGGCGCGTCGCAGGGCGCCCGCTCGATCAACCTGGCCGTGGCCGCCTCGGCGAAGGCGCTGACCTCGGCGGGCGTGCAGGTGCTGCACGTCATCGGGGCCCGCAACGAGGACTTCGACGTGCCGAGCGACCTCGACGCGCCGTACGTGCGGGTCAAGTTCATCAACGAGATGGAGCTCGGCTACGCCGCCGCCGACCTGGCGCTGTGCCGCGGCGGGGCGATGACCTGCGCGGAGACGGCCGCGCTCGGGGTGCCCGCGATCTACGTTCCGCTGCCGTACGGCAACGGCGAGCAGCGGCGCAACGCGCTCCCGGTCGTTGAGGCTGGTGGTGGACTTATCGTGGACGACGGCGAGCTGACCCCGCAGTGGATCGAGCAGAACGTGCTGCCGCTGGTGACGGACCCGGCCCGGCTGGCCACGATGGGCTACGCGGCCGCGGCGTACGGCCGGCGGGACGGCGACGAGCAGCTGCGCACGTTCCTGCTGAACGCGCTGGCGTCGGCGAAGCGAAACTAGGGAGGCGTGCAGTGGAGACGGCGGAGATGATCCCGGCGGGTGTGCTCACCGCGGAGGACCTGGGCCGGGTGCACATGATCGGGGTCGGCGGGGTCGGCATGAGCGGCCTGGCCCGCCTGCTGCTGACCCGCGGCGTGCCGCTGTCCGGTTCGGAGCTGCGCGAGTGGCCCGCGCTGGCGGCGCTGCGGGCGCTGGGCGGCACCATCTACATGAGCCACGACGTGTCGAACCTGGACGGCGTCGACACGGTCATCTACTCGACCGCGATCCCGGCCGACCACGTGGAGCTGGCCGAGGCGCGCAGGCGCGGGCTGCGCGTGCTGCACCGCTCGGAGGCGCTGGCGGCGTCGATGACCGGGCGGCGCACCATCGCGGTGGCCGGCACGCACGGCAAGACCACCACCACCTCCATGATCACCCTGATCATGCAGCAGGCCGGGCTGGCCCCGTCCTTCGTGATCGGCGGGGAGATCTCCGAGGTCGGCTCGAACGCCCACCACGGCACGGGGGAGTACTTCGTCGCCGAGGCCGACGAGAGCGACCGGTCGTTCCTGCTCTACCGGCCGCACGTGTCGATCATCACGAACGTGGAGGAGGACCACCTCAACACGTACGGCACGCTGGCCAACCTGGAGGACGCGTTCGTCGAGTTCGGCACCCTGGTCGAGCCGGACGGCTTCGTGGTCACCTGCGCCGACGACCCGGGCGCGATGCGGGTCACCGCGCGGCTGCGCGAGCTGGGCCGCACGGTGTTCACCTACGGCGAGTCGCCCGAGGCGGACCTGCGGCTGACCGACATCACCACGACCGCCGCGGGCGTGCGCTACCTGGCCTCGCTCGACGGGCAGGAGCTGGGCGAGTTCTCCATGCCGGTGCCCGGCCGGCATCTCGGCCTCAACAGCGCCTCGGCCGTGCTCACCGCGCTCAAGCTCGGCGTGGACCCCGAGGTGGTGGCGGCCGGGCTGGCCGCGCACCCGGGCGTGCGGCGGCGCTTCGAGCTCAAGGGCATCGTGGGCGGCGTACGCGTGTACGACGAGTACGCCTACCACCCGACCTCGATGACCGCGGCCCTGCACACGCTGCGCGAGGTGGCCGGGGACGGCCGCCTGGTCGTGGTGTTCCAGCCCTACCGCATGTACCGCACCCGGGACCTGCAGGAGGAGATGGCCACCGCGCTGGCGCTCGCCGACGAGGCCGTGATCATGGAGGTGTTCGGCCCCGGCGAGGTGCGCGAGCCGGGCGAGGGCGGGGTCGCGCTGACCGCGGCCGTGCCGCTGCCGCCCGAGCAGAAGATCTTCGTGCCGTCCTGGGAGGACGTGCCGGGCGAGGTCGTCCGCCGGGTCCGCGAGGGCGACGTGGTGGTGACCATGGGCGCCCCGCCGATCTCGCTGATGGGTGACGAGCTGATGGCGGCCCTGGCCGGCCGCGCCGAACCGGTCTCCCCGAACGGGTACGTCGCCCGCCACGCCTCACCGGACGCGCGAGAGCCGGCCTGATGCCGGACGGCCCCGACGACGGATCGCGGCGGCGCTGGCGGCTCGTGCGGGCCGGCACCGACGCCGTGCCGCCCTGGGTCCGGCAGTTCATGCGGCGTACCCGGATCCCGCTCTCGCGGGCCGGCCGGGTGCGCCGCAACCGGCGGATCGTGGCCCGGCTGGGCCTGGCGGCGGGCGCGCTGCTGGTGTTCGGCGTGCTGGGCTGGCTGATCTTCGTCTCGCCGGTGCTCGGCGTGCGCGAGGTCTACGTGACCGGCGCGCTGATCCTGGAACCGGACCAGGTGCGCGCCGCCGCGGCGGTGGCCGACGGCACCCCGCTGGCCCGGGTGGACACCGACGCGGTGCGCGCCCGGGTGGCGGCGCTGGCCCCGGCCCGGGAGGTCACGGTGTCCCGCAGTTGGCCGTCCACTCTGGTCATCGAGGTGGTCGAGCGCACACCGGTCGGGGCGGTGCCCAACGGAAAGAAGTATGATCTTTTCGATGATCATGGTGTGATCTACCGTACGGTCTCCGGCGTCCCGTCCGGTGTCGTGCGGGTGCAGTTGGCCACGCCCGGCCCACAGGACGTCTCCACCCAGTCCGCGCTCGCGGTGCTGCGGTCGCTGACCGAGCGGCTGCGGTCCGAACTGGTCACCCTGGTCGTCGAGGGCCCGGCTCGGATCAGGCTGGAGATGTCCGGAGACCGGGTCGTGACCTGGGGTGACGCGGAGAACAGCGAGGACAAGGCGAAGGCGGCGGACGCCCTGCTGGCCAAGCCGGACAAGCGCATCGACGTCAGCGGCGTGCCGGAGGTCGTGACCCTCGGCTGAGCCGCCCGGCGGCCGGTGCGGCGGCGACGTGCGCGAGGTCTCCATAGTGGAAGGCGAGACACGCCGCAGTGGTCCTTGGATCACAGCGTGCCGACGCTTACGTTTCCGTACAAGACAATGATTGACATAACCGTAAGGCTCTAGTAGAGGTTTAGGGTTCCCGCCCCGAACCGCTGCCGGAGCGGCAGTGACCGGAGGTCCGCCTCCGCCGCTGCGGCAAGCTAGGCCGGGTGGGGGTGTTGCCCTCGCCCTTGTGGCACAAGAGCCTCGAAGGAAGGGTCCGATGACACCTCCGCACAATTACCTCGCGGTCATCAAGGTCGTCGGCATCGGCGGCGGTGGCGTCAATGCCGTCAACCGCATGATCGAGGTCGGCCTCAAGGGCGTGGAGTTCATCGCCATCAACACCGACGCGCAGGCGCTGCTGATGAGCGACGCCGACGTCAAGCTCGACGTGGGCCGCGAGCTGACCCGGGGCCTGGGCGCCGGGGCCAACCCGGACGTCGGCAAGAACGCCGCCGAGGACCACCGCGACGAGATCGAGGAGGTGCTCAAGGGCGCCGACATGGTCTTCGTGACCTGCGGCGAGGGCGGCGGCACCGGCACCGGCGGCGCGCCCGTGGTGGCCAACATCGCCCGCAAGCTCGGCGCGCTGACCATCGGCGTGGTGACCCGGCCGTTCTCGTTCGAGGGCAAGCGCCGCCAGGTGCAGGCCGAGTCCGGGATCGAGGAGCTGCGCAACCAGTGCGACACGCTCATCGTCATCCCCAACGACCGTCTGCTGGCACTGGGCGACCGCGGCATCACCATGATGGACGCGTTCCGCCAGGCCGACCAGGTGCTGCTCTCCGGTGTCCAGGGCATCACCGACCTGATCACCACGCCGGGCCTGATCAACCTCGACTTCGCCGACGTGAAGAGCGTCATGAGCGGCGCGGGCAGCGCGCTGATGGGCATCGGCAGCGCCCGCGGCGACAACCGCGCGGTCGAGGCGGCCGAGCGCGCCATCTCCAGCCCGCTGCTGGAGCAGAGCATGGACGGCGCGCGCGGCGTGCTGCTGTCCATCGCGGGCGGCTCCGACCTGGGCCTGTTCGAGATCAACGACGCGGCGCAGCTGGTCACCGACGCGGCCCACCCGGACGCGAACATCATCTTCGGCGCGGTCATCGACGACGCGCTCGGCGACGAGGTGCGGGTGACCGTGATCGCTGCCGGGTTCGACGGCGGCTCGCCGTCTTACAAGCCGGTGGAGATCCCGCGCAAGGTCACCCCGCCGGTGGAGGCGCCCACCCTGCGCCACCCGACGCCGACCAGCACCCCGCCCGCGCAGTCGCAGCGCAAGGTGCTGTTCGACGATGTGGACGTGCCGGACTTCTTGAAGAACGGTTCTTAGTTCTTGGCGCGGTCGCTTACCGCACCAAGGTCATTCGACTTGCCTGGCACCTGGCCGAAAGCGGGCTCAAGATACGCACATGTGCCCGGCAAGTCCGATGATCGAGGGGGGCGGCCGGTCCGAGCGGCAGCTCGGTGTGAAGGACGGCTTGCCACCCGCCCAGAGGCTCTCGTGATCGAAGCTCCGGCCATGCGGTAAGAACAGCATGACCGGAGCTTCCTTCGTCCTGGAGTGGATCTTGAGCGAGCACGACGCGCAGCGGCGCGAGCAGATCGCGGCGAACCTGGCGGCGGTGCGCGAGCGCATCGCGGCCGCCGCCGCGCGGGCCGGGCGTGCGCCGAGCGAGATCACGCTGGTCGCGGTCACCAAGACCTACCCGGCCGCCGACGTGCTGCACCTGGCCGCGCTCGGGGTGGCCGACGTGGGGGAGAACCGGGACCAGGAGGCCGCCCCCAAGGCCGCCGAGGCCGCCGCCGCAGGGGTGGACCTGCGCTGGCACTTCATCGGGCAGCTGCAGCGAAACAAAGCCCGTTCCGTGGCCTCCTACGCCGCGATGGTGCACTCGGTCGACTCGGTGCGGCTGGCGGTGGCGCTGGGGGCCGCGGCGGCGCGGGCCGCCGGCGAGGCCCGGCCGGGGTCGCTCGACGCGCTGGTGCAGATCAGTGTGGACGGTGACCCGGAGCGGGGCGGAGCGCTGCCCACCGGTGACGATCCCGATCGGGCGCTGCTGCGTGTCGCAAATGCGATCGCCGTCCACCCCGCGCTGCGGCTGCGCGGCGTGATGGCGGTGGCGCCGCTGGACTGGGCGCCCGAGCGGGCCTTCGCCGAGGTGGCCAGGTGCGCCGCGCTGATCCGGGCAGCACATCCTGATGCGACGGTGGTGTCGGCGGGGATGAGCGACGATCTCGACGAGGCCGTGGCGTGCGGCGCGACACATGTGCGCATCGGCAGCGCAATTCTCGGAATGCGACCACCCCTGCGGTAGCCTGGCGGCTGCACCGAAATTACACGAGTGTGGTTAACCCACGTGAGTGAAGATGAAGTGCGGCAGGCACTGGCTTCGTGGCGGGCTTTGATGGAGAGCTGGTGTCTGCGCGAGAGCGGCACAGGCACGGGGGTTTGTGCCGCACGGCGGACGGAGGGGCGCGGCAATGGGCGCACTGCGGAAGGCGGGTGTCTGGCTCGGGCTGGTCGAGGACGATGACGAGCACGAGTACGACGAGCCTGCCTACGACAAGGGTTATTCCTCCGGTTACCGCGACCGCGGGGGTCGCCGCGGCGACCGGGCGGAGGACCGCTACTCGCGTGACGGGGGCCGGTACAACGACGACTTCGAGGACGACGACGACCTCGACGAGGCGCCGTCGGTTCCGCGTACCCGGATGGCGACGGATCGTAGCGGTTCGGCGCGGCTGGAGGCGGCGCGCGAGTCGGCGCGGGCGGAGGCCACCCGGCTGAACGTGGAGGCCCGCCTGGAGGCGGCGCGTGCCGAGCGGGCCACGGTCCGCCCGATCACCCGGCCGCTGACCGCGGCCCCGGCCACGGCGTCGGCGACGGGCGGCGCCACCGCGGTGCGCGACAACCTGGCGCTGGCGCCCCAGGTGCAGCCGCAGCAGCGGGTGGCGGCGACGGCCGAGGACGACCGGCGGCCGCAGATCACCACGCTGCACCCCACCACGTACAACGAGGCGCGGCAGATCGGGGAGCGGTTCCGGGACGGCACGCCGGTGATCATGAACCTGACGGAGATGGACGAGGCGGACGCCAAGCGTCTGGTTGACTTCGCTGCGGGACTCGCATTCGGGTTGCGGGGTACGATCGAGCGCGTCACCAACCGGGTGTTCCTGCTCTCACCGGCCAACGTCCAGGTAACCGCCGAGGACAAGGCCAAGATCGCCGAGGGTGGGTACCTCAACCAGAGTTAGTCCTACCGAGGGACTCAGACTGTCGTGTTTTCACCTGTGCTGCAGGTCGCGTACATCGCGATCTACGTCTTCTACCTGGTGCTCCTGGCCAGGTTCGTGATGGGGTACGTGCTCTCGTTCAGCCGGCGCTGGCAGCCGGCGCGGGGGTCGGCCGCCGCGCTCGAGGTGGTGTGGAGCGTCACTGATCCGCCTCTCAAAGCGTTGAGGCGTGTGATCCCACCGTTGCGCATTGGTACCGTGAGCATCGACCTGAGCTCCATCGTCCTGTTGATTATCCTTTTCGTGCTGATGACTATCGTCGGGGCACTGATCCGCGGGTGACCCCCACCCGTGGGCCTGTTCCTCAACGCGGCCGCGACTGACCCGAGGAGTTTCGATGCCGCTCACCCCGGCCGACGTGCACAACGTCGCCTTTAAAAAGCCTCCGATCGGCAAGCGGGGGTACGACGAGGAGGAGGTCGACGCCTTCCTCGATGAGGTCGAGCGCGAACTCGCCCGTTTGATCGAAGAGAACAGCGAACTGCGCATGCAGGTCGAGCGCGGTGGCGGCGGCCGCCCGGTCGGCGGCCCCGGCGGCCCCGACCCGCGGCTGGCGGCGGAGCTGAACGAGATGAAGGCTCAGCTCGACCGCATGCAGCGCGACAAGTCCGCGGCCGAGCAGGCCGCCCGCGCCATGCAGAACGAGCTGGAGCAGCTGCGCGGCGGCGGCATGGCGGCCGCGGCGGCGATGTCCGGCCCCGAGGGCGAGCAGCAGGCCCTGCGCGTGCTGATGATGGCCCAGCGCACCGCCGACGACCACGTGTCCGACGCGCGCCGCGAGGCCGACAAGGTGCTGTCCGAGGCCCGCTCCAAGGCCGAGGAGGTCACCCGGGACGCCCGGGCGAAGGCCGACGCGCTGGAGCGCGACGCCCGCCAGCGCCACCAGGAGGCGATCAGCGGCCTGGACGCCAAGCGCACCGCGCTGCAGCAGCACATCGACACGCTCAAGCAGTTCGAGCGGGAGTACCGCACGCGCCTGAAGGCGTACCTGGAGAGCCAGCTGCGCGACCTGGAAGGCCGCGGCCAGAGCCTGGAGGCCGAGATCGGCCGCGAGGACCGTCCGGCCGGCGGCGGCCTGGCCGCCGCGGGCTCGGGTTCGGGCTCCTTCAACGGCCGCTGAGGCGGCTTCGCCACCGGGGTGACACGACCGGCGTCCCACGGGCGGTCCGTTTCGGCGGACCGCCGGGGCGCGGCGGGTCTCCCGGCGGCATGAACCACACCAGCACCACCAGTACCACCCCTCACGCACAGCCAGTGTCACCGCGGCAGCCTCACCCCTCGTCGCTGCCGACGTACCGCAGATAGAAAACGAGCCTGGGTGCCTCCGAGCCGTGAGACGGCGCGGCGCCCCGGGTTCGCCGGTGCGGGACCCTCCCGCGCCGGTAGCGAGACGGCGGGTTCGTGAGCGCTTCCCCCCGGGTGATGCCCAGGAGCGTGTCCCGGACCCGGCCGAGACCTGGATCTAGCCGACGCGGCGGGGGTGAGCTGTGATAGTCGCAAGTCTGCTGCTCATCCTCGTTGCCGTTGTGCTGCTCGTGCTGGGGCTCACGGACGGATCGAGCGGTTTGCTCGTCGGTTCGATCGGCACCAGCCTGCTGGCCGCGGTCGCCCTCGTGGTGGGCGCACGTCAGGCCGCTGCCGCGCGTGCCGCGGCCGGGCTCCTCGACGATGACGAGGACGAGCAGTTCGAGGGTGACGAGGATGACGAACCGGTCGGCCGGCGTGCCGGCGGCCGGGCTGTGGTGCCGCCCCGGGTTCCCGAACGGGACGACTGGGACGACGAGCCGGTGCGCCAGCCGGTGCTCGGCCGCACCGACACCGAACCGATGTCCGCCGGATACCAGCAGACCGAGGTCATGCTGCCGGCGCAGGGCGCGGGCGGGCGGGCCGACGATTTCGACGACGAGGACCCGCCGGACGAGCCGGTGGCGCAGCGCGTCTCGCCGGCCGACGCGGCGCGGATCGCCCGGATGTCGGCGGACGTCCTGGTGATCGACGGGAGGCCGCGTTACCACGTGGCCGGGTGTGTGCACCTGCTGGGACGGCCGTACGAGCCGCTGCCGGTTTCCGAGGCCGTCGACCTGGGCTTCAGCCCCTGCGGTCTCTGCGAGCCGGACAGCGCGCTGCTGGCCGACGCGCGCCGGGTCTGACCGGCGCAGGTTCCACCGGTGTGCCCGCGATCTGTCCCGGGCGGGCACACCGACCGCGCGGCGCGCCGCCTTCACCGGCGGCGCGCCGGCGTGGTGCGCGGCCCAGGGCCCCGCAGGCTCGCCACGCCCCGCACCGCGGGCTCGCGGGCGCCGACTCCGGAGGTCCGCGACGTCGCCGTAACGTGCCTCCGGCACAATGGGTCATGGCGCGTGATCGGTCCTCCTCGGTGACGGAACCCGCGGTCGTCGCGGTCCGGGTCAAGCCGGGCGCGGGCCGGACCAGGGTCGGCGGCGCGTACCCGGGCCCGCACGGCACCGCCCTGATCGTGGCGGTGCAGGCGCCCGCGGTGGACGGCCGGGCGACCGAGGCGGCCCGCCGTGCGCTGGCCGAGGCGCTGTGCCTGCCCGCGGCCACGGTCTCGCTGCGCACGGGCCTGGCGAGCCGGGACAAGCTCTTCCTGATCGAGACGCCGCCCGCCGACCTGGCGGACCGCCTGACCGCGCTGCACGAGGCGGCTCGGTGATCGCGCACCTCGACATGGCCCTGCTGATCGGGGCCGCGGTGCTGCTCGTCGCGGTGGCCGCGGTGCGCTGGTCCACCCGCCTGGGCGTGCCCAGTCTGCTCGTCTACCTGGCCATCGGCGTGGTGCTCGGGTCGGTGTTCGGCCTGCGTTTCGACGACGCCGAGCTGGTGCGCCTGCTGGGCACCTGCGCCCTGGTGCTGATCATCGCCGAGGGCGGCCTCACCGCCCGCTGGACCACGCTGCGCCCGGTGCTGGGGCTGGCCGCCACGCTGGCCACGTTGGGCGTGCTGGTGAGCGTGGTGATGGTCACCGTGGTCGGCCACTTCCTGCTCGGCTGGGACTGGCGGACGGCCGCGCTGATCGGCGCGGTGCTGTCGTCCACCGACGCCGCCGCCGTCTTCTCCACGCTGCGCCGGCTGCGGCTGCGGCCCCGGCTGGTCGCCACGCTGGAGGCGGAGTCGGGCATGAACGACGCCCCCGTGGTGCTGCTGGTGATCCTGCTGTCGAGCCCGGCGGGCATCGGGCCGTGGTGGCAGGAGGCCCTGTTCATCGCGTACGAGCTGGCGGCCGGTGCGGTGATCGGCGTGCTGGTCGGCTTGGTGGGCCGGGAGTTGATGCGCCGGGCCGCGCTGCCCGCCGCGGGCCTGTACCCGCTGGCCGCGGTCGGCCTGACCGTACTGGCGTACGCCGGCGGGGCGGTCGTGCACGCCTCGGGCTTCCTGGCCGTCTACGCGGCCGGAGTGGTCCTCGGCAATTCCCGCCTGCCGCACCGCCAGGCGATCCTCGGCTTCGCGGACGGGCTGGCCTGGCTGTCCCAGATCGGCCTGTTCGTCCTGCTCGGTCTGCTGGTGTCACCGCCCGGCCTGGTCGAGATGCTGGTGCCCGCGGTACTGGCCGGGGTGGTGCTGACCTTCGTCGCCCGCCCCATGTCCGTGCTGGCCAGCGCGACGCCGTTCGGGGTGGGCTGGCGGGAGCAGCTGTTCCTGTCCTGGGCGGGGCTGCGCGGCGCGGTGCCGATCGTGCTGGCGACCATCCCGCTCGCGCAGGGGGTGCCCGGCGCCGAGGCGCTGTTCAACATCGTGTTCGTGCTGGTGGTGGTGTTCACCATGGTGCAGGCGGGCACCCTGCCCGCGGTGGCCGTCCGGCTGCGGGTGACCGCGCCGGGGGAGGCGACCGAGCTGCGCGTGGAGACCGCGCCGCTGGACCGGATGCACGCCGAGCTGCTGCAGATCGAGGTGCCGCCCGGGTCGGGCCTGGCCGGGGTGCACCTCGACGAGCTGCGGCTGCCGGTGGGCGCGTCGGTGACCCTGGTGCTGCGGGACGGTGTCGGGTTCGTGCCCGACCGCGACACACGGTTGCGAATGGGTGACAGTCTGCTGATTGTCGCCACCGAAGCGGTACGCGACGACGCCGAACGGCGGCTGCGGGCGGTGAGCCGGCGCGGCCGGCTGGCCCACTGGTTCGGAGAGGACGGCAAAGAACACGGGGACTAGGTGATATTGTCCCTTTTGCCAAATTCACCAGAAAGGGACGGTCACGCGGCAATGTCCGGCATGACCGCGATGATCCGTGCCTTTCCTGCGGATACTTCGGATGCTTCCGGGGTACTCACAGGAATTCGGCAGGCAGTGCGTGGCATGTTTGTGGACCGTCCATACGTTCCGTATTCTTGCCAGCCTATTGGAGTGCGCGGCGTGAGCCGCGCGCCCGTTTTGCATCTGGGGGACGCCATGGCCGAGAGGGCAGGCGGGAGCAAGACCGGAGCGGCGGCGAAGAAGGCCGTCGCGAAGACCACCGCGGCGCCGAAACGCTCCGTGAAGACAGTGGCCGCGGGGGCGGCCACGGCTAAGGGGGAGACGGTGACGGCTACCTCAGACACCACTGCCCGCAAGCGCGCGGCCGGCCCGGCCGCGCCCGAGCGGAAGACGGCGGCCAAGCCCGCCGCGGCGGCCGCCGACGCCAAGAAGTCGGCGAGCGCCACCCCGACCACCCGGCGGCGTGCCGCCGGGACGGAAGAGAATCCCCCTGCCCAGGCAACGCCGAGCGCCGCCACGTCCGCGGCCGAGGGAGCGACCATGGTCAAACCTGCCGAGTCCAAGACCGCCAGCCGTACGGCCGCCAAGGCGACCACGGTGAAGAAGGGTGATCGCAGCGCCGCGGAGACCGAGAAGATCCGCCTGGCGCTGACCGCGCGCCGCGACGAGCTGCAGGAGGAGTACGACCACACGCTCGTCGAGATCGCGGAACTGCAGCGCGACCGGCTCACCGACTCGGCCGGTGACGACCAGGCCGACACCGGCACCAAGACGTTCGAGCGCGAGCAGGAGATCACCCTCGCGAACAACATCCTGGAGCGGATCACCCAGGTGGAGCGCGCGCTGGAGCGCCTCGACGAGGGCAGCTACGGGTGGTGCGAGAAGTGCGGCAACCCCATCCCGGTGGAGCGGCTGGCCGCGTTCCCGTCCGCCACGCTGTGCGTGACCTGCAAGCAGCTGGAAGAGCGCCGCTAGGGCCCGGTTGCCGGCCGGGCGGGCCGACCCGGCATGATCGTATGAAGGGCGCAGCCGCGCCGTGACTTGGGGAGTGTGTCGGTGGACCAGGACAGCGAACGGGAACCGGAGCACTCCCCACGTCGGATCAGCCGCGGCGCGGCGTTGTCGACCCTCGTCGGGATGGCCCTGTTCGCGATCGTGCTGGACCTGGTCACCAAGGAGTGGGCGACGAAGCTGGACCCGCACGAGCCGATCAGGCTGCTCGGCGGCGCGGTCTACATGTCGCTGACCCGCAACAGCGGGGCGGCGTTCAGCCTCCTGGAAGACCACACCTACATCTTCCCGATCATCGCGCTGATCGTGCTCAGCGTGCTCGGCTACATGGCCCGGCGGCTGCGCTCGCTGCCCTGGGCGATCGCGCTCGGCATGATCATCGGAGGCGTGTTCGGCAACCTGGTCGACCGCGTCTTCCGCGCCCCGGCTCCGTTCCACGGGCACGTGGTCGACTTCATCAGCGTGTTCGACGCGCACGGCCGGGCCTTCCCGATCTTCAACGTCGCGGACATGGCGCTGGTCGGCGGCGTGAGCCTGGCGATCCTGCTGGAACTGCAGGGCCGCCAGCGCGACGGCAGCCGCATCACGTCCGAGAAGGACGCCGACGCCGACGACGAGCCTGCCCCGCCGGCCGCCGTCGGTTCCGAGCACGGGTCCCGGGCATGACGGCGAGGGGGGAGACCCGCTCCCTGCCGGTCCCGGACGGGCTCGACGGGATGCGGCTGGACCAGGCGGTGTCCCGGCTGTTCGGGCTGTCGCGCACCGCGGCGGCCACGCTCGTGGAATCCGGCGACGCCACCGTCGACGGCGTGCCTCGCGGCAAGTCCGACAAGGTCACCGGCGGCAGCTGGCTGGAGGTGACCCTGCCCGCCCCGCCCACGGCCCCCGCCGTGGTCGCCGAGCGGGTGGACGGCCTGCGGATCATCCACAGCGACGACGACATCGTGGTGGTGGACAAGCCGGTCGGCGTCGCGGCCCACCCCAGCCCCGGCTGGACCGGCCCGACCGTCATCGGCGGCCTGGCCGCGATGGGTCAGACCGTCGCGACCAGCGGCGCGGCCGAGCGGCAGGGCGTCGTGCACCGGCTGGACGTGGGCACCACCGGGCTCATGGTCGTCGCCAAGAGCGAGTCCGCGTACAGCGCGCTGAAGTGGGCCTTCAAGCACCGCGAGGTGGACAAGCGCTACCACGCCGTGGTGCAGGGACACCTCGACCCGCTGCGGGGCACGGTCGACGCCCCCATCGACCGCCACCCCACGCACGACTGGAAGTTCGCCGTGATGTCGGGCGGCAAGCCCAGCATCACGCACTACGACACGCTGGAGGCCTTCCCCTCCGCCAGCCTCGTCGACATCAGACTGGAGACCGGGCGCACCCACCAGATCCGGGTGCACTTCTCCGCTCTGCGGCACCCCTGCGTAGGCGACACCACCTACGGCGCCGACCCGACGCTCTCCGCCCGCCTCGGCCTGCACCGGCAGTGGCTGCACGCGCGGGAGCTCAGTTTCATCCACCCCGGCACCGGACAAGAGGTCCGGTTCGTCAGCGAGTACCCGCCAGATCTCGCGCAGGCTCTCACGCTGCTGCGCGAGGCTGGTTGACACGCGCTCGCGCCCCCCGCGCGAGGCCGGATGAAGGGACGCCGGATGCGCCCGCAAAGGTTCCTGCGGCATCTGGATCAGGTGATAGTGCCGCGGCTCGCGGGCGGCTTCGTCCGCATCGCGCGCGGGCGGCTGCGGTTGCGGCTGCTCACCGCGGCGGCGCTGGTCGGGGTCACCGGAGTGCTGCTGGCCGTGGTGTGGACCGCGCACCGCGGCACCACGGCCACCCCCGAGAGCACGCTCGGCGAGACGGTGCAGGTGGGCGTCGTGCAGGGGCAGTCGGTGCCGCTGTACGCCAGGCAGGCCCGCTCGGAGCTGGCCGGGCTGCTCAAGCGCCCCTCGGCCACGCCGGTGGAGACGTACGCCCTGGTCAGCCTCAAGGCATACCTGGCCCCCGAGCGGCTCACGCCGGTGCTCGGCGGCGTCTCGGTGGTCGAGGTCTACGCCCGCGTGCCGCTGGCCAAGACCCAGACCGCGTCGGTGCGCATACCCGCCTTCAAGATCCCTGAGGACGTGGTGGCCGGCATGAAGCAGGTCGCCGTGCGCAAGGACGCCGACGCGGCGGACTTCCAGGGCCTGGCCGGCAAGCTGACCACCGCGGACGCGGAGGAGGAGCGCCTGCGCGACACCTACCTGGGCGGCTCGGCGGTCGCCGAGGCCGAGGCCGAGGCCTACCGCACGGGCTGCACCTGCGTGTACGCCGCGGTGGTGCGGGCCACCCCGGCGGCGCTGGACCAGATCGCGTCCCGTCCCGAGGTGCGCGCGGTCGACCCCGCGCCCGAGGTGCGGCGCCTGGACCGGGCGGTCTTCCTGCCCCCGCTGCCGGAGCAGGTCGGCCAGCTGGACCCGTCCGCCTCGGCCACGCCCGCCGCCTCGCCGAGCGCGTCGCCCAGCGCCACGCCCGGCGCCGAGCCGAGCGCGGAGCCGAGCGAAGGTCCCGGGGACGAGCCCAGCTCGTCACCCCCGGCGTCGCCGCACGCGTCTCCGGTGGCTGAGACCAGCCCGGCCGAGGACGGCACGGTTCCGGCGTCGCCGGCGCATGCCCCGTCGGCGGCGGCCTCCGACGCGGGGCAGGGGTGAGGTCCCCCGCGGGTGTCCGCACCCTGCATCGAATGGCGTCGTTGAGCACGGGGAGACCCGGTTCGCAAGTGCTCTTCACCTCTTCTCGGCGGCAATCGGCCGTCAGGGTATGGAGGTGCGGGTGCCTGAACACATAGGGTGGTCAAGCCGGTGTCGGGGTGCGTAGCCTTGCACCGCGTTGATCATTGATCACTATGGCAGGGCGGGGAGGGCGCACACCGTGGAGCGCAACGGCCAGCGGGGCGACGGCCCCACGGCTTGGGGCCGACCCGGCGAGCTGACGCCCGCCGAGGCGACCTCACGCTGGCGGGTGCTGCTCGACCGGGCCCGCGCCGCACCGCCGCGCGACCCCGCCCCGGCTGAGCCGTACCCGGCCGGACCGGCCACCGCCACGCCGAGCGGGCCCGCGTACGGCGCGCCGGCCGGGCGGATCGACTGGCGTCCCGCGGCTCCGGCCGGCGACGTCGACCACGCCGTCTCGGTGCTGCGCCGTGAACTGGGCGGGCCCAAGGTGCTGGCGTTCGCCAACCCCAAGGGCGGGGTGCACAAGACCACCGCCACCGTGCTCGCCGCGGCGACCATCGGCAGCGTGCGCGGGCGCGGCGTGCTGGCCTGGGACGACAACGAGCTGCGCGGCACGCTCGGGCTGCGGGCCGGCAGCGCCCGGCACGCGCGCACCATCCGGCACCTGCTCGCCGACCTGCTGGAGATCGAGAACGCGCCGATCGGCGAGCTGAAGGACCGGCTCGACGACTACCTGCGGCACGCCTCCGACGGGTCGTACGACGTGCTGGCCGGCGAGGAGAACCCGC
This sequence comes from Catellatospora coxensis, assembly GCF_016862635.1. Taxonomy (GTDB): domain Bacteria; phylum Actinomycetota; class Actinomycetes; order Mycobacteriales; family Micromonosporaceae; genus Catellatospora; species Catellatospora coxensis. The sequence continues at coordinate 265,824 of NZ_BONI01000001.1, forward strand.
GCTTCGCCCAGCGGCTGGACCAGCACACCGTGCGCCGGGTGCTGGAGCTGCTGTGCCGCACCCACGACGTCGTCTGCGTGGACACCGGCAACAACGTGGAGAGCGCCAACTGGCAGACCGTGATCCGCGCCGCGGACCAGCTCGTCATCACGACGGTGCCGCGCGAGGACGCCGCGTTCACCGCCGACTGGATGATCGACCTGCTGCACGAGATCGGCCTGGGCAAGCTCGCCGAGAACGCGGTGACGCTGCTGTCCTGCGCCACCCCGGGCACCTCGCCGCTGATGGAGGACCTGCGCAAGCACTTCGCCACGCGCACCCGCGCGGTGGTCGTGGTGCCGTTCGACCCGGCCCTGGAGACCGGCTCGTCGATCGAGTACGGCGCGCTCCAGCAGACCACGAAGCGGGCCTGGCTGAACGCGGCATCGGCGATGATCGAACCCTTCGCCCGGTGACGCCGGGCACCCCGGGAGCGGCGGGTGGAACGCGTCGGAGCGCAGGACTAGGCTGAGCGGTACCGTCTACAAGCTGGGGGTGGGTACGCCGTGGGCGACTCTTTTGTGCATCTTCACGTGCACACGGAGTATTCGATGCTCGACGGCGCGGCCCGGTTGAAGGAGCTCTTCAAGGAGGCCAACCGCCTGGAGATGCCCGCCCTGGCGATGACCGACCACGGCAACATGTTCGGGGCGTACGACTTCTACAAGCAGGCCACCGCCGCCGGCATCAAGCCGATCATCGGCGTCGAGTCCTACGTCACCCCGAACACGCCCCGGCAGGAGCGCTCGCGGGTGCGCTGGGCCGACGGCGGGGAGAACGACGTCTCCGGCGGTGGCGCGTACACCCACATGACGATGCTGGCGGCAGACGCCGACGGCCTGCGGAACCTGTTCCGGATGCAGTCCAGGGCGAGCCTGGAGGGCTTCTTCTACAAGCCCCGCGCCGACCGCGAGCTGCTGCACGCGTACGGCAAGGGCGTCATCGCGACGACCGGCTGCCCGTCGGGTGAGATCCAGACCTGGCTGCGCATCGGCGACTTCGACAAGGCTGTGGCGGCGGCGGGCGAGTTCCAGGACATCTTCGGCAAGGAGAACTTCTACCTGGAGCTGATGGACCACGGCATCAGCATCGAGAAGGCCGCCCGCGAGGGGCTGGACCGGCTGCGCAAGCACATGAACCTCAAGCCGCTGGTCACCAACGACCTGCACTACACGTACGCGCAGGACGCCGACGCGCACGAGGTGCTGCTGTGCGTGCAGTCCGGCTCGACGATGGCCGACCCGAAGCGCTTCAAGTTCGACGCCCGCGACTTCTACCTCAAGTCGGCCGAGGAGATGCGCCGCCAGTGGGACGACCTGGTGCCGGGGGCGTGTGACAACACGCTGGAGATCGCCGAGCGGATCGGCGACTACAAGACGGTGTTCGCGCACCGCAACCTGATGCCGTCGTTCCCGGTGCCGGAGGGCTACACCGAGGAGTCGTGGCTGCGCGCCGAGGTGCACCGCGGCCTGCGCGACCGCTTCCCGAACGGGGTCCCCGAGGACCGGCTGCGCCAGGCCGACTACGAGCTCGACGTCATCTGCAAGATGGGCTTCCCGGGCTACTTCCTGGTCACCGCCGACCTGTGCGAGTACGCGCGCAAGGAGGGCATCCGGGTGGGACCGGGCCGTGGTTCGGCGGCCGGTGCGCTGATCGCGTACGCGCTGCGCATCACCGAGCTGGACCCGATGTCGCACGGCCTGCTGTTCGAGCGCTTCCTGAACCCCGACCGCGTCTCCATGCCCGATATCGACATGGACTTCGACGAGCGCCGGCGCGGCGACATGATCCGCTACGCGACCCAGCGCTGGGGCGAGGAGCGCGTCGCGCAGATCATCACGTACGGCACGATCAAGGCCAAGGCCGCGATCAAGGACGCGGCCCGGGTGCTCGGCTACCCGTTCGCGGTCGGTGACAAGATCACCAAGGCGATGCCGCCCGCGGTGATGGGCAAGGACATCCCGCTGTCGGGCATCTTCGACAGCAACCACCCGCGCTACCAGGAGGCGCAGGAGTTCCGGGCGCTGTACGACACCGACCCGGACACCAAGAAGGTCGTCGACACCGCCAAGGGCATCGAGGGCCTCAAGCGCCAGTGGGGCGTGCACGCGGCCGGCGTGATCCTGTCCGGCGAGCCGCTGATGGACGTGCTGCCGATCCAGAAGCGCGAGCAGGACGGCGCCATCATCACGCAGTGGGACATGGGCGCCTGCGAGTCCATCGGCCTGCTCAAGATGGACTTCCTCGGCCTGCGCAACCTCACCGTGATGGACGACTGCCTGGAGGGCATCAAGTCCAACCGCGGCATCGACGTCGTGCTCGAAGAGCTGCCGCTGGCGGACAAGCCCACCTACGAGCTGCTGGCCCGCGGCGACACCCTGGGCGTGTTCCAGCTCGACGGCGGCCCGATGCGCGCGCTGCTGCGCTCGATGGTCCCCGACGGCTTCGAGGACATCTCGGCCGTGCTGGCGCTCTACCGCCCCGGCCCGATGGGCGCGAACGCCCACAACGACTACGCCGACCGCAAGAACGGCCGCAAGCCGGTGGTGCCGATCCACCCGGAGCTGGCCGAGCCGCTGGAGCAGATCCTCGGCGACACCTACGGCCTGATCGTGTATCAGGAGCAGGTCATGGCCATCGCGCAGAAGCTGGCGGGCTACACGCTCGGCCAGGCCGACCTGCTGCGCCGCGCCATGGGCAAGAAGAAGAAGGAGATCCTCGACAAGGAGTACGTGCCCTTCTCCGGCGGCATGAAGGAGAACGGCTACTCCGACGCGGCGATCAAGACGCTGTGGGACATCCTGGTCCCGTTCTCCGACTACGCCTTCAACAAGGCGCACACCGCCGGCTACGGCCTGGTCTCCTTCTGGACGGCCTACCTGAAGGCCAACTACCCGGCCGAGTACATGGCGGCGCTGCTCACCTCCGTCGGCGACGACAAGGACAAGTCCGCGGTCTACCTGGCCGAGTGCCGGCGCATGGGCATCAAGGTGCTGCCGCCGGACGTCAACGCCTCCACCGCCCGGTTCACGCCGGTCGGCGACGAGATCCGGTTCGGCCTGGGCGCGGTGCGCAACGTCGGCGGCAACGTCGTCGAGGCGATCGTGCGCGGCCGCAAGGAGCAGGGCGCGTTCACCGACTTCTACGACTTCCTGCGCAAGGTCGACGCGGTCGCCTGCAACAAGCGCACCGTCGAGTCGCTGATCAAGGCGGGCGCGTTCGACTCGATGGAGCACCCCCGCAAGGGCCTGCTGTCGGTGCACGCCGACGCCATCGACTCGTTCATGAGCGTCAAGAAGAACGAGGCCATCGGCCAGTTCGACCTGTTCGGCTCGGCGTTCGCCGACACCGACTCGTCCGGTGCGGGCATGATCGTCACGCCGCCCATCCCGCCGGGCGAGTGGGACAAGACCGACCTGCTCGTCTTCGAGCGCGAGATGCTCGGCCTGTACGTCTCCGACCACCCGCTGTTCGGCCTGCAGCACGTGCTGAGCAAGGCCGCCGACATGTCGATCGCGGCGCTGAACGAGGAGGGCGCCGTCGCCGACGGGCAGATCGTCACCCTGGCCGGCATCCTCTCCGGTGTCCAGCGGCGCATCACCAAGCAGGGCAAGGCCTGGGCCTCGGCGACCCTGGAGGACCTGGACGGCGCGGTCGAGGTGCTGTTCTTCCCGAACACCTACGACCTGGTCGGGCAGTACATCGCCGAGGACGCCATCGTCGTGGTCAAGGGCCGCGCGGACCGCCGCGACGACCAGGCCAAGCTGATGGCGATGGACATGTCCATCCCGGACACCAGCGTCACCGACGACAACGCCCGGCCGGTGGTGGTCGCGCTGCCCGCCAACCGGTGCACCCCGCCGCTGGTCGAGCGCCTGCGCGAGGTGCTGTCGACCCACCCCGGCAAGGCCGAGGTGCACGTACGCCTCACCAACGGCTCGAAGTCGTCGACCTACCGCCTCGGCCCGATGCGGGTTGCCCCGGTCCCGGCGCTGATGGCCGACCTCAAGGCCCTGCTCGGCCCGTCCGCGCTGGCGGGCTGACCTAGGCGGACCCTGCGCGCGCCCGGGTGCGCTGCCCAGGGCGCGGCGCGCTTCGGCCATGATCGCTGTTCTCGGTCAGGAAGTCAGGTCCGACCCGAGCTTCTGACCGGAGACAGCGATCATCGCGCCAGAGCCTGCGGGCCGGCCGTGCGGTCAGACCGGGATGTCGGGGTGGTGGTTGCCGGCCTTCTCGGTGCGCTTGGACGCGGCGACATCGGTGTCGGTGGTGACGGTGGCGGCCTGGGTGATGTTGCCGCCCATCGACTCCAGGGCCGTGCCGACCTGCCGCCACAGGTTCAGGATGTTCGGCGCGATCTCCGAGTAGCCCTTGTCCAGGGCCTTGCCGACGTCGTCCATGCCCCACGGCCTGGCCTGCCCGGCCGACTCGATGCTCGCCCCGGTGCCGTTGCGCAGCGCCGTCACGTCCTTGCCGGCCGCCGTCATCCGGCTGCCCGCGTCGCGGGCCAGGTCGAGGTCGAGATGCGTGCCGTCGCCGCTGGGCCAGGCCATCGGGCGGATCGGGATCTCATCGCTCATCGCGCGGCTCCGGACGGTAGTCCATGATGTCGTCGTGCCGCTTGAGCAGGTCGTTCATGTCGTTGGTGCGCAGGAACGTCACCGCCCCGGAGTCCGCCGGCATCACCTCGGCCATCAGGCTCGACACCCCCGCGCCCGCGGCGTCGGCCGCCTTCGCGACCGTCTTGGTGATCTCCTCGGCGAGCCCCGCGGCACTGTAGGACCGCAGCGCGGCGGGCTCCAGCTCCAGCTTCACCAGCCGGCCGCGGGCGTCGACCGACACCTTGATCAGGCCGTCGCGCGACTTCTCGGTCGCCCGGTAGGCCTTGAGCTTGGTCTGCAGGTCACCCATGCCGTTGCGCAGCCGGGTGTACTGGTCGTGCACCTGCGCGAAGCGTTCCCGCAGCGCCCAGTTGGCGTCGCGATCGGAGCGTTGTGCCACGGCGGCTCCTCCCCTGGTACGGCCGGTGACGCCGACTCTAGCCCGGATCTGCACCCCTCGCCGCAACCGGGTTGGCGCGCTCTTGTCCGGATCGAGTAACTTACCCAGAGCGCCTGCGCGCCACCGGATGTCCCGTGCTCCGAGCACGGACCGGACCGTGCGGGAGAGCCGAACTCTGGGGAGGGTGCGGATGTCGTGGTTGCCGTCGCCGATTCCGCATCCGCTGTCCTACTTCGACGCACCGGGGTGGATGAAGGAATGCCTCGACTGGGTCATCGGCATGGACTGGCCCGAAGGCGACGAGCAGGCCACCTGGGACCTAGCCGACGACTGGTACGCGGTAGCCGGTGACCTCGCCGACCCGCTGACCGAGTCCGAGCGGGCGGCCCTGGACGCGGTCGCCGCGTTCGGCGGGGCCGAGGGCAAGGTCGCCGCCGCGATCAAGGAGGCCTGGGGCCAGATCGGCAGCGGCGACGAGAAGTCGGCCCTGCAGGCGGCCGCCTACGTCGCGGGCGCGCTCGGCGAGATGCTCGAAGGCGGCGGCTGCGACATCCAGGGCGCCAAGCTGGAGTACTACATCGAGCTCGGCCTGCTGCTGATCGAGCTGATCGCGCTGGCCGTCGCCGCGTTCTTCACCTTCGGCGCGTCCACCGCCGCCGCCGGCCCGGCCTGCATGGCGACCCGCTTCGCCATCAAGGAGATCCTCAAGCGGCTGCTCAAGTCGCTGATCGAGCGCGGCATCAAGCGCGCCCTCAAGGACAAGCTCAAGGACCTCGGCAAGGACTTCGGCAAGAAGCTCGGCAAGTGGGCGATCAAGGCCGGCAAAGAGGGCCTGGACGAGATGAAGGAGGAGCTGCTCACCCAGGGCGCCATCCAGACGTACCAGACCGCGACCGGCCGCCGCGACGGCCTCGACCTGGGCGATCTCGCCATGGCCGGCTGGGCGGGCTTCGCCGGCGGCGCGGCCAGCACCCTCGCCGGCGGCCACAACGGCGGCTTCGTCAGCAAGGTCTCCCACGGCGTACGCGGCGAGGTGCTCGGCGACATCGGCGGCTCGCTCGCCACCGGGCAGCTGCCGGACGCGGGCAACCTGGGCATGGCGGCGACCTCGGGCGCGCGCTCCAGCGTCACCAGCCACCTGACCGGCGAGCTCAACAACATGACGACCAACATCGTCAGCAACCTCGCCGGGACGAGCTTCGACGGCGACCCGAGCACGAACATCACCACCGCCGCGGCGGCCACCGCGGCCGCGGGCGGCGGCGGTTCGGGCGGCGGCGGTGGCCCCCAGGGCGGGACCGCGGGCTCCGGCGGTGGTTCCGGTGGTGGTTCTGGCGGCTCGCACGGGGGCGGCTCGGGTAGCGGCTCCGGCGGCCTCGCCGGCGTGGCCCCGCCGGAGGCGACCGCAGCCCCGGCCGCACCCGCCGCACCGCCGCCGGTCGCGAACGTTCCCGCCCAGGCCAACACCGTGATAGCCCCGGCGGTCGCCACCGCTCCGCAGGCCATGGCCGCGCCCTCCACCGCGGCCCCCGCCGCGCCCGCGGTGGCGAGCCCGGCGTCGGGCCTGGCCGGCACCTCGGCCGCCCCTTCCGTCTCGGCGTCGACCTCCGCATCGGGGTCGGTCTCCACCGGGTCCGGTGGACTGTCGGGCACGGGCTCCGCCGGCGGCACCGCGACGGCGGGCACGAGCCCGTCGGGCGGCGGCACGGGGTCAGGCGGCCCGTCCGGGTCCACGGCCACCTCGGGCTCGGGCACCGCCTCGGGCTCGGGCACCACCTCAGGCTCGGGAACTTCCGGCACGGGAACCTCGGGTTCCGGCACCGGCTCCGGGTCGAACACCTCCGGTTCGACCGGTACGAACCCGGCCTCCGGTGCGCGGCCCGCGGCAGGCGTGACGGCGACCGGCCCGACGCAGGCCGGGCTGGCCGCGCAGACCGGCACACCGTCGCAGACCGGCCCGTCCGTGCAGGCCAATGCCTCGACGACCACACCGTCGGCGCAGGCCAACACGTCCGTCACGACATCCGCGACGCAGGCGAGCGCCTCCACGGCCGCGCCGTCGGCGCAGACGAACACGACTGCGCAGACACCTTCGTCCCAGACCGGGCCGTCCGCGCAGACGAACACCACGACGCAGACGCCGTCCACGCAGACAGGACCCACGGCGCAGGCGAGCACCAGCACGCAGACCGGTCCCGCGAGCCAGACGACCGCCACCAACCCGCAGGGCACGACGCCGTCGACCACGGGCCCGCAGAACCCCGCCACACAGAACCCCGCAACGGCGCAGCACCCCGCGACGGCGCAGAACCCGCCACACCAGCAAGGTCAGACCACGTCGCCCAGCTCTTCGACGAGCCCGCAGACGGCCCCCGCCCAGCAGCCGCCAGGCGACCCGGCCCGCCCGCAGCCCGCCCCGGCCCAGCAGCCCGACCCGGCGACGCCCGCGGTCGCCGTCGTGCCGGGCGCGGACAACCGCGGTCCCGGCCCGGACAGCGACACCAGGCCCCCGGCCGCCGACGGGCGGCGGGACGGCGAGCGCAGCCGGGCCGAGGCGCGGCGCTGGAGCGACGCGTACCACGGCGGGCTGCGCGCGCAGCGGCGCGAGATCCTGGCCTCGATGGGCCGCCCCGGGGCGCTCGCCGCGGCGGCCTGGGACGCGCTGAACCGCCACGACGGAGCGGACTTCACCCGCGGCGGCGTCACCACCGACGACGTGTCGGCGCTGACCGGCACCGACCAGCCGCCGTCGGTCGACGCGACCCGCCGCTACGATCAGCGCGGCGGCTACCGGCCGGTGCTCACCCAGCACCAGCTCGACCTGGAGAACGCCGTCCCGCGTGACGAGGACGGCCGCCCGCTGCAGTTCCCGCCGCTGCGCTCGGGCTGGCTGCGCTACGCCAACGACGGCGGCCCGCAGGCCGACCCGACCCGCGCGGTGAACTGCGTCGACGTGCTGCTCTCGGTCGCCGACACGTGGCTGCACGGGCGGCCGCGCTGCGCCGCCGCGCGTACCCTCGACGGTTTTGCCAGCGGCAACCCGGACCAGCCGGCCGGCCCGGAGCCGCGCGGGCCGCACCGCATCGAGGACTTCTTCGGCGGGCGCCTGCAGCAACTGTGCCCGGACACCCGCGGCCTGGACCGCCAGGCCGCCCGGCAGACCGTCGACGCGTCGTACGCCCGCCTGGCCGACCAGCTGCGCCAGGCCGGACCGGGCGCGATGGCCGTGATCATCCACCACTCGTCCGACGGCACCGCGCACACCTGGCCGGTCTTCAACGACGGCGGCGTCATCATGTACGCCGACCCGCAGCAGCCGCCCGGCACGCCGACCACCACCCCGCCCTACACCAGCGGCATCATCCAGATGGACGCCATGGTGATCGGGCCGGACGGCGAGCAGTCCGTGATCGACGGCGCGCCGACCGGGGCCTGGTCGCAGTACCAGGGTCAGCCCGATCCGGCGGCTGCCCCGGCCGGGGTGCACGCGACCCAGCTCGACGCGGACATGCAGCGCCCGCTCACCGACGCCGAACTCGCCGAACACGGCATCCGCGTCGGCGAGGCGACCCTCGACGATCTCGGCTACCCGGACCCGTCCGTGCTCAGCGACGCCGACCGGGTCCGCCTGGAGGCGATGCTGCCGCAGACTGCGGTCGTCTCCACGCAGGACGTGCGCTTCACCCAGCGTTCGGTGAGCCCGAACAGCGGTGACCTGACCATGGACCAGTTCACCGCGCGGATGGCGGAGACCGGCTGGCAGGGCGGCCCGGCACATGTCATCGCCTGGGGCGACGGCTCGATGTCCAGCATGGACAACCGCCGGATGCGGGCGGCCAACCTGGCCGGACTCGACACCGTGCCGGTCTGCGTGCACCGCCCGGACGAGCCGCTGACCAGTCTGCCCGATGGTGAGGACCCGGACCGCACGAAGTACCGGCGGCCGCTGCAGACCGATATCCGGATGGTCGACGGTCGGCTGGTCGTCGGCGGCGACCGGGGCGAGGTCGTGCACCCCCGGGGCACGGTGCCGGCGACGTTCGGCGAGGCTGCGCTGTTCCGTGCGGCGGAGCAGCGCAGCCTGCTGCCCGGCCGGCTGTACGGCGCGGACACGGTTCCGGTGACCATCGGCAAGCCGCCGGAGCCGGACGTGGTCGTCGATGACCTGGAGCTGGACGAGCGCGAGATGCTCACCGGCCTGCACGAGGCGGCGGTGGCGAACGCCGACGGGATCCGCGACGACATCGCCCAGCTCGTCTCGGCCTACAACCTCAGCCCGGACACGGACGGCATCCTACAGATGCCCGGCATCGACCACCGGGTCAAAGAGCTCGCCTCACTGGTCCGCAAGTACCTGGTCGAGGGCCGGTTCTTCGGTGTTGAAGGATTCCCTGAACGGGCCAACGACGCGGTGCGTTTCATGGTCCGCCTACCGGAAGGTGAGGGCTACCGGCCAGCCTTCGACGCGGTGCGCAGTGGCCTGGAGGCGCAGGGCTACCAGCTCACCGACATCAAGAACTTTTTCGCGTCCGGCAACCGCTTCCTGGGCCTCAACGTCACCTTCACCAGCCCGACCGGGCAGCTCTTCGAGGTGCAGTTCCCGACTGAGAACTCCGAACGTGCCTGGATTCTCACCCACGACGCGTACGAGGTGCTGCGTCGGGAGGGCAGCCTGGACGAGAACGGTGAACGGCAGAACGCCGAGTTGCCGGCGCGGCGTGTGCATGCGTTGTTGTCCATGCTCGCGCTCAACGAGGAGCTGGGCGTCAACGATGTGCCTCCGGGCATCGACACGATCGTGGGACCGCCGCCGGAGTCGGCCCCGGTCGGCGCCAAGTCCACCAATCTGGCGGTCTGGATCACGAAGAACGCAAAGATTTGGCAGCAGTACCGGGCATGGTTGGATGATCAGCAGGAGTCCTTCGCGGGCTTCGGCGACATCCTCGCCGAGTTCGGCATCGACCCGGACGACGTGCCGATCACACCGGAAGTCGCGGAGAAACTGGAGCGGATCGATGGTGAGCTACTACGCGCTTTACGCGGTGGACAAGTCGAAACCTCCGGCGAGGGGGATCATCGTGACTCACGGCGGGGTGGACGCGATGCTGTGGGACCACCGGCAGAAGGCGTGGGTGTACGACCCGACGACGGTGGCGTACGTGATGGATCACCACGACTACGTGGACCGCTCGGAGGAGATCAGCAGGGAACAGGCCGAGGAGCTGACCCTGCAGATCACCAAGGGGAAGGAAGCGCTCCCCGACGAGGAGACGATTCTCTGGATCTTCCAGTGGAAGGGAGCCCCGCCGCAGGACGACGACTGACCGACCAGGCCTCACCCGAGGTCCCCTCGGACCCGGCTCCTTCCGATGTGTTCGTCACCCCAGAAGCCGCAAATGGACCGGAGCAGGTCGATGGTGAGCTACTACGCGTTTTACGCGACGGACAAGTCGAAACCCCCGGCGAGCGGGATCTTCGTGACCCAGGGCGGGGAGAACGCGATGCTGTGGAGCCGTCGCAAGAACGCCTGGATCTACGATCCGGGGAAGGTGGCGTACCTGCTGGATCACCACGAGTACGTGGACCGCTCGGAGGAGATCAGCAGGGAGCAGGCCGAGGAGCTGACCCTGCAGATCACGGAGGGGAAGGAGGCGCTCCCCGACGAGGAGACGATTCTCTGGATCTTCCAGTGGAAGGGAGCCCCGCCGCAGGACGACGACTGACCCCGTCCTCCGACACAGCGGCGTCGCCTGAACTGGCCACGGACGCGCAGGCCGACTCGGCCTCGCCCGACGCGGCGCAGCGGCCGGCCGACCCCGGCTCGTCCACGGTGCCCGCTCAGCGCGACGGTGACACCGACCCGGGCACCGCCACGCCACCGGCACAGCCTCCGGCGGGACCGCCGCCGGACCCGATGGGCCGCTTCTTCGCGCCGCCGCCGTCGGACGGCCCGGACGGCGAAGAGCACGCGATGCTCGACGACGTCTACGAGCGCGCGCTGGAGGCGTCCGAGCGCATCCTCGGCGACCTGCAGCGGTTCACCGCAGCGGCGGAGACGGCACTCGGGCTGCCCGAGGGTTCGCTGCCGCTGCGCGACACCGACCACAAGGCCAAGAGCCGGGAGTCGCTGGAGCGCAAGTACCTCGCCGAAGAGCGGCAGGGTGGGCCGGACCAGTACGCGGCCAGCGTCAACGACTCGGTGCGCTTCTCCATCCAGTTGCCGGACGGCCCCGGCTACCTTCCCGCGCTCGACGCGGTGCTCGCGCAGCTGGCGGCGGCCGACTACGAGCTGGAAGGAAAGGTCAACAACTTCTGGAACGCCGGCAACCGCTTCTACGGTATGAACACCACGTTCCGGGCGCCCGACGGCACCCTGTTCGAGGTGCAGTTCCCGACGGAGCGGTCGTATCAGGTGTGGCACGCCACGCACGTCGAGTACGAGACGATGCGCAACGTCAAGGCCACGCCTGAGCAGCGGGTCCGTGCGCTGCTGCGCATGCTGGAGGTGAACCGTGCCGCCGGTATGATCGACGAGATCCCGCCGGGCGTCGCGGACCGCAGGCCCAAGGACGCGAGCCTGGCCAAGTGGATCGCGGACAACTCCGAAGTCTGGGCCGCCTTCGAACGGCAGCTGGCTGCCGAGGGCCGCACCCCCGGTGACGTGATCGCCGAATACGACCTGACCCCTGACGACTTCCCGATCACTCCCGAGGTCGCCGCCCGGCTGGAGGCCCAGAATGTTGCACTACAAAGCCATCTACCGGAAGGACATCGAGGACTTCCCGGACCAGGAGGCAGTGGGCCTGATCATCGCGGGCGAGGGGTACCTGGAGTATCTGATCTGGGATCACCGGGCCCAGAGCTGGCGGTACGACCCGGAGACGGCGGGGTTCATCCTGGGCCGGGACACGTACGACTACCGGCGCAGGCCGATCGACCGGCCGGAGGCGGAACAGATCGCGATGGCGATCACGAACGGGACCGACCCGCTGCCGAGCGAGGAGGAGATCCTCGAGGTGTTCCGGGAGTCCCACCGTCGCCGCGCAGCGGGGACGCTGGACTAGCCGACCCCGCCGGACCGCCTGACCCGGCCGGTCCGCCGCCGGAGCCGATGGGCGCGGTCTTCGAGCCGGAGCCCACGACTCAGGACCTGACGGCCGAAGAGTTCGCCATGCTCGACGAGGTCTACGAGACCTCCCGGCAGCGTTCGGCCGAGATCATGGCCGACATCCAGACCGCGATGGCGGCCGTCAACGGCTCGCCCGAGCACTCGGGCGACGACCTGCACCTGCTCGCCGACACCGACGAGACCCGGTTCAAGAGCCGGGAGTCGCTGCAGCGCAAGTACCTGCTGGAAGGGCAGGCGCACGGGCACGAGCACTTCGCCGCGACGATCAACGACGCGGTGCGCTTCTCGGTCGTCATGCCCGACGGCGACGCGTACCGCCCGGCGTTCGACGCGCTGGTCCGGCAGATGGCGGACCGGGGCTACGAGCTGGACGGGCCGCCGAAGGACTTCTGGCGGCCGGGCAACCGGTTCTTCGGCACGAACGCGACGTTCCGGGCCGAGGACGGCACCTACTTCGAGGTGCAGTTCCCGACGCAGCTGTCGTTCGAGTTGTGGCAGCAGACGCACCACGACTACGAGGTGCTGCGCGACGACAGCCTGCCGGCCGAGCAGCGGCTGCGCGCCCTGCTGTCGATGATCGAGGCCAACCGGCGCGCCGGTATCATGGACGCGATCCCGGCGGGCATGGGTGGTGACGGGGCCAAGGACAACGGCCTGGCCAAGTTCCTCTCCGAGCAGCCGGAGGTGCTGGACGAGCTGCGTGCCCAGCTGGCGCAGGAGGGCCGGACCCCCGCCGACCTGATCGCCGAGTTCGACCTCGCCCCGGACGACTTCGCGGTCACCCCCAAGGTGGCCCCCAACCTGAGGGAAGAGGATGCTGCACTACTTCGCGCTCTACGTGAGGGACATCGAGTACCACCCGGACCAGGAACCGACGGGTCTGATCGTCAAGGGCCCGGGGACCCGGGAGGCGCTGATGTACGACCACCGAGCGGGGGGCTGGCGGTATCGCCCGGACGCGGTCTCGGAGATCATGAACAGTCTGAGCTGGGACGACCGGCGTCGCCCGGTGGACCGGACGGCGGCCGAGCGGATCGCGCTGGCGATCTCGCAGGGGACCGGCCCGCTGCCGAGCGAGACGCAGATCGAGGAGATCTTCGCGGAGTCGCACCGTCGCCGCGCCCAGGAGACGCAGCCCTAGCCGGCGACCCCGATCCGGCGACCCCGGACGCCACCGACACTCCGCCGATGCCGGGCAGCACGCCGCCCGGCCCGGTCGGCATGGACCCGGCCGACCCGAACCACCCGCAGTGGCCCTACCGGGCCGGTCTGCAGACCCGGCGCATGTCGCTGGAGCTGCAGCGGCGGCAGCAGGAGGCGGACGCGCTCGCGGCCGAAGCGGCCAAGCACCTCGCCGAGATGCACAAGTACCGGTCGTGGGCGACGTTCTACTCCGAGCAGCAGCCCGACGCCGAGCAGGCGAAACTGTGCCAGGAGTGGGCCGACCGGCACCAGCAGTGGGCCAACGAGTGGGGCAAGGCCTCCAAGGCGGCCTACAACGGCACGTATACGGCCAACCAGACGACGACCGTCGGCACCGACGCGGAGTGGGTCGCGGTCAACACCGACGACGGCGACCTGCTGGTCGACGTGCCCGCCGCCGACGGCCGGCCCTACCTGTACCGGGGCGGCCTGCGCCCGCCGTTGCAGCAGCACCAGGACGACCTGATCGCCGCGCTGCCGCGTACCCCCGGCGGTTTCCTGCAGATGAACCCGGACCCGCGGGTGGGCACCTGGTTCGGCCTGGCCAACGACGGCGGGCCGGAGCTGGACCCGTCCCGCGGCATCAACTGCGTCGACTGCATGATCTCCGCGTGGCGGACCTGGCGGGGCCGCCCGCAGGTCTCCGCGCCGCGGACCTTCGACGGGTACGCCGGAACCGATGTCAACGCGGTCACGGGCGGCGAGGTGGGCGGCATGGCGCGCGTCGCCGCGGCCGTCGGCGGCGCCTGGCAGACCGTGTTCCCGAACATGTCGCAGAGCCCGGCCACCCAGGCCCAGCAGTGGTCCGACTGGGGCTTCGCGGCGATCACGCACGAGCTGCAGGAGGCGGGCCACGGCGCGGCGATGTTCATCGTCACCGAGTGGCAGGCCGGCACCTCGCACGCCTGGCTCGCGGTCAACCAGGACGGGACCATCCTGTTCCTGGACCCGCAGACCCGCCAGATCGCCGAGAACGTGTCGATGTACGGGCACACCGGCGACCCGTCGAACAACGCCAACGTCGTCGGCATGTACGCGATGATGCTGGACGCGAACGGCGACCCGGAGCCCATGTCCAGCCTCGCCCAGACCTCGTGGGGGAAGGCCGAACTGGCCCAGCAGCAACAACAGCCGCAACCCGACCCGGAGCCCGGCCCCGAGCCGGTTCACCAGCCTGGTCCCAGCCTGGACAAGCAGCCGGCTCCGAGCCTGGCGCAGCAGGATGGGCCACAAGGCCAGGAACCCGCGGGCGCACTACCCGATCCGGGCGCGGCGTCAGCGGCTCAGCCGTCGGACGCCGGGATCCGGCACGCGGGTGAATTGTCACAGGCGGGCGCACCGGAGGCCTATGCGAAGATCCGTGCATGGACTGATGTCGTCGAGCGGGTGGCCGACTACACCGGACATCCGCCGGAGATCATCGAGCGGGCCTGGCGGAACCTGTTCGTCGACGTGCACGATGTCGCGGTCGGGCCGGGCCAGGTCGAGCACGGGGTCTGGTTTCCGGCCTACCACCACAATTCCGGACCATGGCTGAAGGCCTATGAAGGCACCTTTCCGGACGACATCGAGGTGCGGGGTTTTGCGCTGCTGCTCGCCCACGAATACGTGGAGTCCCGCCTGCTCGAGGAAGGTGTGCCGTTCAACTCGGCCGACCCGCGCTGCTGGAGTCCCGACGAGGAGGACGGCGGATGGATGGAGGGCACCGCCGACGGCATCTATGCAGCGCACTTCCTGGCGCCGCGACACAACCCGCTGAACCAGTTCATCCAGTACCGCGGCATGGGATTGGTGCCGCTGGACATGTCGGTGCTGCCCCCGGAGACAGGGGACCCGCTGAGCGTGGACAATCTTGAAGCAGTGGTCAGTGCCGTGCTTGAGATCTTGAGGAGCCGGGGATGAAGGTGGAGGCGAGCACCGAGCGCCTGATCGAGCGGCTCGACGCCGTCGACTGGGACGAGAGCATGGACCGCAACGGGTCACGGGTCAGGCTGATGCAGGAGTACCTGCGCCGGTCTGCGCTGTGGGCGCAGGCGCTGGGCCGGACCGAGCACTGGCCCTTCTTCGACATCGCCTCCTTCGTCGACCCCGCGGCGCGGATCGACGAGCAGACGGCCGCGGCGGTGCGACGGCGCATGGGTGAGGGCGGCGCGCGGCCGCTGGACGCGACCATCGTCCGCTACATGCTGGACTTCAGCGTGCTGGAGAATTGGCCCGACGGGCTGCCAGACCCGTTCGAACCACTCCTGATGGTGTACGAACGTGGTGGGCCCTTTGACTGGGAGGCGGGGCGGGTGTATATCGGTTCGGCCGTGGGCATCCCCCAGGGCACCTGGGAGAAGTACGTCGGCCGCACGCCGCTGGACGATGTGAGCCCAGCTGCGCTGGACGCACTGGACGAGGCATGGCTGGCCCGGCGGGCGGAGCAGGCACGTGCTTACCAGGCCGGTGTACAGCGCCGCGACGGCTGATGGTGTGGCAGCGGCTCACGATCCGGCAACCGCTGCTCGGCTGCCGGAGGTGCCGCCCGCTGCCCGGACCGCGGCGCGCCCCGACGGCGATGTCCAGGAGAACCGGTAATGAAGGTGAATGCTCGCACCGAGCAGTTGATCACGCGGTTGCGCGGGGTGGTCTGGGAGGAGAGCCTGGTCCACAACGGGTCGCGCATCGCGCTGATGCGAGAGTACCTGCGCCGTTCCGCGCTGTGGGCACAGGCGCTGGACCGGGCGGACGCCTGGCCGTTCTTCGACATCGCGGCGGCGGCCGGCCGGGGTGCCCTGCTCGACGAGGCGTTCCTGGACTCGGTGCTGGACGGGCTGGAGGGGCGGGGATTGCGGCCGCTCGACCCGCGGATCATCCGGTACATGCTCGACTTCACCGCGTTGCCGGCCAGGCCGCAGGATCCACCCGATCCGTTCGAGCCGTTGCTCATGGTGCACGAGCGCGGCGGGTCCTTCAGCCGGGCGGCCGGCAGCATCCGGATCGGCGTCGGCGACGGCGTGCCGGCGCGGTCGCCGGAGCGCTACGCGCGGCTCGCTCCGGCGGAGGATCTGGGCCCGGCGGCGCTGGACGCACTGGACAGGTCCTGGGAGGAGCGCCGCGCAGGGGCTTCGCGTCGGGTCCGCGAGGCGGATCAGCGCAGCTGACCGGGCTGCCGGCGAAGACACGCGAGGTGGCTCCCGAACTGGCTGGTCCCGGTGGGCTGGGAATCCATGATGATCGTAGGTCTACATTGGACATGTTTTCGAGATCGTGCCTGCCCGTGGCAGGGTGAGGCCCGGCCCGCGCCAGCCGCGGCCCGGATCGTGCAGGGGAAGGGACTCCGATGACCGTCACGGCGCAGGACGCGCAGCGAGTGGCCGAGCAGCTGGCCCGCGGGGCGGGCGGCACGCACCGGCCGTACGTCGCGGAGTTCCCGGAGTGCTTCATCGTCTGGACGCTGCCCGACAGCGCGGGGCCACCGGAGCCCGGGGCGGGCGCGCGGCTGGTCATCGACCGGCAGGACGCGCGGGTCAGCACGTACCCGTCGGTGCCGCTGGAACACGTCCGCCGCCTGCACCGGCAGCACCGGGCCGAGCAGGAGCCGGCCGCCCCGGTGACCGCCGATCCGCTGGCGGCGCTGCGACGGCTGGGCGGCGGTTCGGCCCCGGGGGTCACGGTGCGCCTGGTGCCCGCCGACGGCCTGCCGCGCGAGACGACCGGCGCCAAGGGCGACCAGGAGCTCAATCACCACCCGCTGGTGGTCAAGTGGCTGGCGGTGCAGAGCCCGGGTTCGCTGGTACGCGGCACCCGGCGGCACGCGGAGCTGGTCGTGCTGTCCGACTGGCTGCACGAGCTGGAGCACGCGGCAGCCACCCGCGGCGAACCGGGCCTGACCATCGCGCAGGTGCGTGCCGCCGCGCAGCAGGTGCAGGAGCTGCGGCTCACGCTGGTGCGCGACCCGGGCGATCCGCTCGCGGGCACGCCGGCCGGGCCGTGCGACACCTGCCTGGCCGCCTGGATCCACTTCGGGCTCGCGCCCGCCTCCGCCGCGGTCGGGCCGGTCGAGCCGGTCGCGCCGCCGACGGGCATCCCGGGGCCGCTGGCGAACCTGTCCCCGGACGTCGCGGCGACGCTGGCCGCGGGCGGCTGGGACGTGCCGCTGCGGCTGGACGGGCGCATCGTGTCCGCGGTGGAGTGGGCCGAGCTGTCGGTGCGGGCGCTGGAGGAGTACGGCCACCCGCCGCTGGAGCCGTTGCGGGCCGCGATCGAGAAGTTCCCGTACCTGGTCTCGGTACGCCGCGGACCGGGGGTGGCGCACTGGGTGCGCCCGTTCGAGCTGGGCGGCGACCTGGTCGGTGCGACCGCGGACTCGCTGGCCGACTTCGGCCGGGTCATCGGCGCGCGGCTCGCCCCGATCGGCGCGGAGCAGGCCGGCGACGCCATCATCGCCGTGGACGAGAACAGCCGGGTCTGGGTCCTCGACCAGGCCGGCGAATGGTACGCGGGCCCCGACCTCGACACCGCCTTCGTCGTCCTCCTCCAGGGCCACCCCATGCCCCGGGTCCGCGACGACGGCACCCTCGAACCCCCGGCCTGACCCGGCCTCACCGGCCGGGAAGCCTCGCGTTGATCATGAAGTTGTGGCAGCGACACGCCGTCGAGCCGTGCCATAAGTTCATGATCAACCCGGCTCTGCGGGTGGTTACCAGGTGCCGGTGGTGCGGAGGCGGGGGGTGGAGCGGCCGATGAGGAGGGTCTGGACGGCGTCTTCCAGGGTGGGGCCGAGGAACCAGGCGCCGGCGTGGTCCACGGCGAAGACGCGGTGGTGCTCGTCGACGGCGAGGATGGAGTGCAGGCCGCCGGCCTCGCCGCCGATCGGGAAGAGCCGTGCGCCGAGGCGTTCGGACAGGTCGCCGAGGGTGTCGGCGGTCTGCTCGCGGGTCCACACGTCGAGGGTGAACGACTCCACGCGCTGAGCCGCGCCGCTCTGGCTCTGCAGCACCGGGTGGAACGGCGCGTACGGCTCCAGCAGGTCCACCAGGAACGGCAGCGCGGGCAGCCGGTGGCGTACGCCGGGCACGGCGATCGTGGCGGCCACCGCCTCGGCGGTGATCGCCCGCAGCGCCGCCCGGCCGGCCGCGCCGCGCTGCGGGGGCTCGGGGCGGACCAGGTCGCGGGGCAGCTCGCCGGGCATGCCGAGGCTCACCAGGGCGGTGCCGCAGGTGTTGCAGGACGCGGCGGGCGTGGGGTTGTCGGCCGGCGCGCCCTCGCGCAGCAGGTGCAGCCGCAGCGTCGCCCCGGCGAGCTGCCGGGCGGCCCAGGCCGGGTCGGTGTGCGCCGCGCCGCCGAGCTCGAACAGGGCCTTGGACACGACGATCAGGTCGGGGTGGCGGTGCGCGCCGCGGGTGCGGCTGCCGGGCGGGATCGCGGCGAGCGCGTGCGCGACGGCCGGGTGGTGCGCCGGCTCGGCGTCGGCGGTGTGCCCGAGCGCCTGGAACGTCCGCCCGGCCACCTCCAGCGTCGCCACCACCTGCGGCAGCGTGGGCGCGGGCACGCCGGGGTTGAGCCGGGCCAGCTGAGCGGCGAGCGCCATGGCGCGCCGCTCCGCCTCGTCGGCCGACAGCCGAGGCGGTCCGAACGGCGAGGACGTCAGGGCGGCGTTCGGCGGGGGAGGTCCGGGCGTCAGCGAGTGCGGGTCGGCCGGGACCGAGAGCACGGGCGGCAGCGGCGGCAGCGGCGGCGGCATCGTGCCGACCGGCGCCCCGGGCGGCGGGGTGGGCCGCGGCGCGGCCGGGTAAACCGCCTGGGCGGTCGCGGCGGGGCCGGCGTACCGGCTCATGGCGACCTGCGGCGGCAGGCCCGGCACCACCGTCAGCGCGCCGGTCTCCCGATCGATGATCACGGTCTCGCCGCTGCCGGGCTCGGGCACCGCGCCGCCGGCCGGGGGCGGCGACCAGACGACCCAGCCGCCCGGGAACTCGGTGAGCCGGGGCTCGCACTCGTAGCCGCGGCGCAGGGTCTCGCCGACGGCCCAGTGCCGCGCGATCTCCTCCAGCCGTTCCTGTGAAATCATTGCGGCTCCCGCGTTCGGCGATCGGTCTGGACAACTTATCGCAGCAGGGCACGAAGGGAGGTATCCCGCCCATCCGTGCCCGGGCGCGGGCCCGGCCGCGCTGAGGGGACTACGGTTCGAACATGCTTTCCGACGACACTTCGCAGTACCAGGGCCCGATCGAGCCAGGCCGGCCGGCGTCGTCGGGTGGTGGCGGCCGGGGTGGGGACGTGCTCTGGGCGCTGGCGCTGGCGGCCGTGATCGGCGTGCTGGGGCTGGGGCTGGGGCTGCTGTGGCACGCGCTCGCGCCGACACTGCCGCTGCGCATCGTCGAGGATGGCGCGGTCTACACGTCCCCCGAGCCGGAGCAGCTGGCCGCCGCCGAGGGCTGGTTCGTGCTGCTCGGCCTGGGCTTCGGGCTGCTGTGCGCGATCGCGGCCTGGGTGCTGCTGCCCGCCCGCCGGGGGCCGATCCAGCTCGCCGGGCTGCTGCTGGGCACCCTGATCGCGGGCTGGGCGGCGTGGTGGCTGGGCCACGACGTCGGGCTGGCCGCCTACCAGGACCAGCTGAAGAACGCGCCGGTGGACACGATCGTGCACCGGCCGGTGGACCTGCGCGCGGTGAAGAAGCTGACCTTCTTCCCGTACGCGATCGGCGGCGCGCTGCTCATCCCGGCGCTCGCCGCGGTGGTCACCTACGCGCTGGCCGCGGCCTGGTCGCGGTTCCCCTCGCTGCGCCGCCACGAGGACGAGCAGGAGTGGGCCGAGCACGACGACGATCAGTTCATCGCGGGCGCCGGGCCGAGCTGAGACAGCTGCGCCGGCACCGCCCGGACCTCGCGCAGCAGTGCGGTCTCCCGGGCCAGGATGGCCAGCTCCTGGCGCAGCCGGGACGCCGGGTCCGGCGCGCTGAGCAGCTGCTGGCGGTCGCCGACGGTCAGCGACGCGCTGGCCGCGACCAGGTTCGACAGCACCGTGGGGTCGTCGGGCAGCTGGTCGTCCGGCCCGCCGCGCAGCACGCCGAGGTATTCCCGGAACGCCGCCAGCACCCTGGGGGCGAGCTGGTCGGCCAGCTCGTCGGGGGCGGGGTCGGGCAGCCATTCCACGCCGACCACCGGGTACGGGTGCGGGCTGGGCACGAAGCCGGTGATGCGGAACCGGCGCGCGCCGACCGTGACGATGTCGAACTTGCCGTCGGGCAGCTCGGTGATCTGGCGCAGCTGCGCCACGCAGCCGACCTCGTGCACCACCACCTCGGAGGTGGCGACGCCGTCGTGCGGCGGGGGCATGACCTCCAGGCCGCGTTCGATCGCGACCACGCCGAACTCGCGCGGGGTGCCGTCGGGCAGGTCCATCAGGTTGCGCATCAGCGTGCGCCAGCGCTCCTCGAAGATGTGCAGCGGCAGCACCAGGCCCGGGAAGAGCACCGTGCCCAGCGGGAACAGCGGCAGCGTCCCGGTCATTGGGTGAGCCTAACGCCGGAGTGCGTCAACGGGCACTGCGCGCCCGCGGTGTCCCGGCGGCCATGGCACAGTGGCCCGGCTCACTGTCCCAGTGCCTGGGCGCGTACGCCGGGGTGCGCGGGTGCGCCAGTAGACTTTGGGAGGTGTTGACCCGTATCGACCTGCGTGGACGTGACATCGATCCGCGTAACCTGCTGCCCCGTGCCCGGATCGACGTCAGCCAGGCGGTGGAGCAGATCCGCCCGCTGGTCGACGGGGTGCGCGAGCATGGTGTCGAGGCGGTCAAGGAAGCCACCCATCGGCTCGACGGGGTGGACCTGGCCGCGTTGCGGGTGCCGGCGGAAGCGATCAAGGAAGCCGAGCAGGCCCTCGAACCCGAGGTCCGGGCCGCCCTGCTGGAGGTGATCGCGCGCACCCGCAAGGTGCACGCCGACCAGCGCCGCAGCGACCACACCACCCAGGTCGTGCCCGGCGGCACGGTCACCGAACGCTGGCTGCCGGTGTCCCGGGTCGGCCTGTACGTGCCCGGCGGCCTGGCCGTCTACCCGTCGACCGTGGTCATGAACGTCGTCCCCGCGCAGGCGGCGGGCGTGCCCAGCCTGGTGATCGTCAGCCCGCCGCAGAAGGCGACCGGGCTGCCCGACGCGCGGGTGCTGGCCGCGTGCGCGCTGCTCGGCGTCGACGAGGTGTACGCCGTGGGCGGCGCGCAGGCCGTGGCCATGCTGGCCTACGGCACGCGCGGCACCGCCGACCCGGAGCGCGAGCTGCCCGCGCACGACGACTGCGCGCCGGTCGACCTGATCACCGGCCCCGGCAACCTGTGGGTGACCGCGGCCAAGCGCCTGGTGCGCGGCGTGGTCGGCATCGACGCCGAGGCCGGGCCGACCGAGATCGCGATCCTGGCCGACGACACCGCCGATCCGGCGCACGTCGCGGCCGACCTGATCAGCCAGGCCGAGCACGACCCGATGGCGGCCAGCGTGCTGGTCACCGACTCGCCCGCGCTGGCCGACGCGGTCGACGCGGAGCTGGCGGTGCGGGTGGCCCGCACCAAGCACAGC
The DNA here is from genome assembly GCF_016862635.1 of Catellatospora coxensis. Classification (GTDB taxonomy): domain Bacteria; phylum Actinomycetota; class Actinomycetes; order Mycobacteriales; family Micromonosporaceae; genus Catellatospora; species Catellatospora coxensis. Next base: position 287,753 of record NZ_BONI01000001.1, read on the forward strand.
GAGCGGGTCGCCACCGCGCTGGGCGGGCCGCAGTCGGCGACCGTGCTGGTCGGCGACCTGGCGCAGGGGCTGCGGGTGGTGGACGCGTACGCCGCCGAGCACCTGGAGATCCAGACCCGCGACGCGCGCGAGTGGGCGATGCGGGTGCGCAACGCCGGAGCGGTCTTCGTCGGGGCGTACGCGCCGGTGTCGCTGGGCGACTACTGCGCCGGCTCCAACCACGTGCTGCCCACCGCGGGCTGCGCCCGGCACAGCTCGGGCCTGTCCGTGCAGTCGTTCCTGCGCGGCATCCACGTCGTGGAGTACACGGCCGACGCGCTGCGCGACGTGGCCCACCACGTGGTCGCTCTGGCCAACGCCGAGGACCTGCCCGCCCACGGCGAGGCAGTGACCGCACGCTTCGAGGGTGGTGCCGCATGAGTGACTGGGTGCAGGCTCTGCTGCGAGAAGACCTGCGCGGGCTCAGCGCGTACGGCGCGCCGCAGCTCGACGTGCCGGTGCGGCTGAACACCAACGAGAACTCGTACCCGCTGCCCGACGAGGTCGTGCGCGCCGTGAGCCGGGCGATCACCGGCGAGATCGCGGACCTGAACCGCTACCCCGACCGCGACGCCGTGAAGCTGCGCGCCGACCTGGCCGCCTACTGCGGGCACGGGCTCACCGCCGAGCAGCTGTGGGCCGCCAACGGCTCCAACGAGGTGCAGCAGCAGCTGTTCCAGGCGTTCGCCGGGCCGGGGCGCACCGCGCTGGGCTTCGGCCCGGCGTACTCGATGCATCCGCTGCTGGCCGTCGGCACCGCCACCACCTGGGTGGACGGCCGGCGCGACGACGACTTCGGGCTGACCGCCGAGCAGGCGGTGGCGCAGGTGCGGGCGCACCGGCCCGCGCTGACGCTGCTGTGCTCGCCGAACAACCCGACCGGCACCGCGCTGGACTTCACCGTGATCGAGGCGGTGCTCGCCGAGACGACCGGCCTGGTCGTGGTGGACGAGGCGTACGCCGAGTTCCGCCGCCCCGGCACGCCCAGCGCGCTGGAGCTGCTCGACAGGCACCCGCGGCTGGTCGTCAGCCGCACCATGAGCAAGGCGTTCGCCTTCGCCGGGGCCCGGGTCGGCTACCTCGCCGCCCACCCGGCGGTGATCGAGGCGGTGCAGCTGGTCCGCCTGCCGTACCACCTGTCCGCGCTCACCCAGGCCGCCGCCCGCGCCGCGCTGGCGCACGCGGACGTGCTGCTGGGCACCGTCGAGGCGATCAAGGCCCAGCGCGACCGCATCGTGGCGGAGCTGCGCGACGGCGGCTGGACCGTGGCCGACTCGGACGCGAACTTCGTCCTGTTCGGACGCTTCACCGACCAGAAAACCGCCTGGCAGACTCTGCTCGACCAGGGCGTGCTGGTCCGCGACGTCGGCCTGCCGGGCTGGCTGCGCGTCACCGCCGGAACCGAGCAAGAGACCTCCGCCTTCCTGGCGGCGATGAAGGAGTTGGCAGCATGAGGACCGGACGGGTCGAGCGGGTCACCAAGGAGACCAAGGTCCTCGTCGAGATCGACCTCGACGGCACCGGTCGCGGCGACATCAGCACCGGGGTCGGCTTCTTCGACCACATGCTGAACCAGATCGCCCGGCACGGCGGCTTCGACCTGACCGTGCGCACCGAAGGCGACCTGGAGATCGACGCGCACCACACCATGGAGGACACCGCGCTGGCGCTGGGCGAGGCGTTCGCGCAGGCGCTCGGCGACAAGGCGGGCATCCGCCGGTACGGCGACGCGGTGGTGCCGATGGACGAGGTGCTGGTGCAGGCCGCGGTCGACCTGTCGGGGCGGCCGTACGTGGTGCACGACGAGCCGGAGAACATCGCCGACTACATCAACCCGGGCAGCGGCCCCGTCTACCCGACCTCGATGACGCGGCACATCTTCGAGTCGTTCGGGCAGACCGCGCGGATCACCCTGCACGTGTCGGTCCTGCGGGCGTCCCGCCCCGGGCAGAAGCCGGACGCGCACCACGTCATCGAGGGCCAGTTCAAGGCGCTTGCCCGCGCCCTGCGTACCGCCGTGGAGATCGACCCGCGCAGCGCGGGTGCGGTCCCGAGCACGAAGGGCGTGCTGTGAACGCCGCGGCCGGCGGGCGCCGGGAGCAGCGGTCATGAGCGCGCAGCCGAAGGTGACGGTGCTCGACTACGGATCGGGCAACCTGCGCTCGGCGCAGCGTGCGCTGGAGGCAGCCGGGGCCGACGTCGTGGTGACGCCGGACCTGGCCGCCGCGGAGCGGGCCGACGGCCTGGTCGTGCCCGGCGTGGGCGCGTTCGCCGCGTGCATGGCGGGCATCGAGGCCGCGCAGGCCGGGCCGGTGATCGCCGACCGGGTGATGGCCGGGCGGCCGGTGCTGGGCATCTGCGTCGGCGCGCAGATCATGTTCGACTCCGGCGACGAGCACGGCGTGGTCACCAAGGGGCTGGGCCTGCTGCCCGGCGCGGTGACCCGGCTGGCCGCCCGCCGGGTGCCGCACATGGGCTGGAACCTGCTCGACGCCCCGGCCGGCTCGACGCTGTTCAGCGGCGTCGACGCGGACGCGCGCTGCTACTTCGTGCACTCGTACGCCGCGCCGCCCAACGCCGAGCTGGACGCGGTCGCGCTGGTCACCACGTCGACCCACGAGCACGCGACGTTCGTCGCCGCCGCGGAGCGGGGGCCGCTGGCGGTCGCCCAGTTCCATCCGGAGAAGTCCGGGGCGGTCGGCGCACGGGTGCTGCGGAACTGGATCGCCACGCTGTGAGCCCACTCGTTAGGCTCGCCGCGACGTTGCGGCGGGACCGGGGTGGAGACGACACATGAGCAAGGAACGCAAGCTGCGCCGCGAGGCACGCGAGGCCGCCGCGCGGCAGGCCGTCGCGGCCGAGGAGCGCCGGGCGGGCCGCCGCCTGGCGCGTCGCGCCTTCTGGCGCCGGATCAGCCTGTATGAACTGCGCATACGCCGTACCGGCCGGTTGTCGGCGCGGCGCAGCGCGGCCGAGCGGGCCGGGGTCGCCATCGTGGTGGCCCTGGCTCTGTTCGTGATCTGGACGCTGGTGCCGTCGACGGCGCTGGCGGTGGCGCTGTCACTGCTGCTGGCGCTGACCCTGCCCGTGTTCGTGATCGTCGCTTTCGACCGAAGGAGTTCCTGATGGCCCTGGATCTGCTGCCCGCCGTCGACGTCGTCAACGGCCAGGCGGTGCGCCTGGAGCAGGGGGCCGCCGGCAGCGAGACGTCGTACGGCGCCCCGCTGGCCGCCGCGCTGGACTTCCAGGCGGCCGGGGCGCAGTGGATCCACGTGGTCGACCTCGACGCCGCCTTCGGCCGGGGCTCCAACGCGGAGCTGCTGGCCGAGCTGGTCGGCCGGGTGGACGTGAAGGTCGAGCTCTCCGGCGGCATCCGCGACGACGCGTCGCTGGCCGCGGCGCTGGGCACCGGGGCGGCCCGGGTCAACATCGGCACCGCCGCGCTGGAGGACCCGGCGTGGTGCGACCGGGTCGTCGGCGAGTACGGCGACCGGGTCGCGGTCGGCCTCGACGTCCGCGGGCGCGTGCTGTCCTCGCGCGGCTGGACCCGGGAGGCCGGCGACCTGTACGAGGTGCTGGAGCGCCTCGACAAGGCCGGCTGCGCCCGGTACGTGGTCACCGACATCCTCAAGGACGGCATGCTCCAGGGCCCGAACCTGCAGCTGTACCGCGACATCTGCGCCGCCACCTCGGCCCCGGTCATCGCGTCCGGCGGCGTGTCCACGCTCGACGACCTGCGCGCACTGGCGACGCTGGAGCCGATCGGCGTCGAGGGCGTCATCACCGGCAAGGCCGTCTACTCCGGTGCCTTCACCATCCCCGAAGCCCTCGCCGCCCTGGGCGCCTGACCGTTCTCGGCAGGCCCACCTCACACCGCCCGTCCGCCGTCCCCGACTTTCATCGACGTTGGCCTATCACGGCGAATCTGATCGCCGGAAACTCGCCGTGATAGGCCAACGTCTATTGCGTGCGGTGTGCGGCGGGCTGGCTGAGCGCCGACGGAGCTGGTCAGGAGCCGGCGCGGGCGGTGGTGCGGGTGGACCAGGCGGTGGTGACGGCTTCGATCACCGCTTTGAGTGCCGGACGCTGGTGGTGGGCGGTGCGCCAGGTGACGCTGACGCGGCGGGTGGGGACCGGGTCGACCGGGACCACGACGGTGCCGGGGGCGGTGGTGAGGCGGGCCAGGCGGGGGAGCAGGGCGACGCCGAGGCCCGCGGCGACCAGCGCCTGCTGGGTCTCGAACTCGCCGACCAGGTAGGCGGGGCGCAGGCCGGGCAGGGCGCGGACCAGCCAGTCGTGGCAGATGGTGCCCTCCGGCGAGGCGATCCAGCGCTCGTTGGCGGCTCGGTCCAGCGGGCCCGGCCCGGCCGTGGCGAGCGGGTGGTCGGCGGGCACGACGAGGTCGGCGGTGTCCTCGCCGAGCACGGTCGAGGAGACGCCGGGCGGCAGGTGCAGGCGCACCTCGCGCCAGTCGTCGATGACGGCGACGTCGACGCGGCCGCGGTCGAGGGCCTGGAGCGCCTCGTACGGGTTGGTCTCCACGACGCGGGGGCGCAGGCGCGGATACGACGTGGTCAGTGCGGTCAGGGCGGGTGGCAGCAGGCCGCGGCAGGCGGTGGCGAAGCAGGCGACGGTGACCTCCCCGGCGACCTCGCCCCGGTAGGCGTCCAGCGCGGCCGAGGCGGTGTCGGCGGCCGCGAGCACCAGTGCGGCGTGCTCGGCCAGCAGCCGCCCGGCGTCGGACAGGCGCAGCCCGCGGCCGTCCTTGTGACACAGCACCGCGCCGGTCTCCCGCTCCAGCTTGGCGAGCTGCTGGGACACGGCGGACGGGGTGCAGTGCAGGGCGGCCGCCGCGGCGTGCACGGTGCCGTGGCGGGAGAGCGCGTCGATGGCGCGCAGTCGGCCGAGATCGAGCATGTAGCGATTCTAAACGAATACTGAAGAACTATTAGCTGGTGCTGCACGGTTGTCCGGGTCGAGACTCGGCTCATGAAACCCAGGGACATCATGCTGGCCGTGGCCGTCGCCGCCGCGTGGGGCTGCAACTTCGTCGCGATCGAGGTCGGGCTCGGGCAGATGCCGCCGCTGCTGTTCGGCGCGCTGCGGTTCGCGCTGGCCGCGTTCCCGGCGGTGCTGCTGATCGGCGGTCCGCGTACGCCCTGGCGGTGGGTCTTCGGCATCGGCCTGGTGCTGGGCGTGGTCAAGTTCTCGCTGCTGTTCGCGGGCATGGCCGCCGGGCTGCCGGCCGGGCTGTCCTCGCTGCTGCTGCAGAGCCAGGCGATCTTCACCACCGTGTTCGCGGTCGCCCTGCTGCGGGAGCGGCCGGGCCTGCGCCAGTGGGCCGGGCTCGGGGTGGCCGTGGCGGGTGTCGGGCTGGTCGCCTCCCGGCTCGGGTCGGACCGGCCCGTCGAGGGCTTCGTGCTGGTGCTGGCCGCCGCCGTGGCGTGGAGCGTCTCCAACATCATGATGCGCCGGGCCGCCCCGCCCGACATGCTGCGTTTCATGGTGTGGGTGTCGGCGGTGGCCACGCTGCCGCTGTTCGCACTGTCGTTGCTGTTCGAGGGGCCGAGCCGGGTCGGCGCGGCATTGTCCGGGCTGGACCTGTCCGGGCTCGGGGCGCTGGTCTACATCGCGGGGATCTCCACGCTGGCCGGGTTCGCCGGCTGGGGCGTGCTGATCAAGCGGTACGGCGCGGCGACCGTGGCCCCGTTCTCGATGCTCGTCCCGTTCTTCGGGATGAGTTCGGCGGCCCTGTTCCTGGGCGAGCCGCTGCAGACCGGCGATGTGATCGCCGGGGCGCTGGTGATCGGGGGAGTGCTGCTCGGGGCGAGCGGGGGCGGCAGGGTCGCGGCCCCGAACGGCACGGACCGGCGCCCCGGCCCGTCCCACGAGCCGGACCAGCGGCTCGTCACGGCGGGCCGGCAGGTAGCGTCGAGCGCATGAGTGTCGCGGTGCGGGTCATCCCCTGTCTGGACGTGGACGCCGGGCGGGTGGTGAAGGGCGTCAACTTCGTCGATCTGCGCGACGCCGGCGACCCGGTGGAGCTGGCTTCGGCGTACGACGCCGCGGGCGCCGACGAGATCACCTTCCTGGACGTGTCCGCCTCCGTCGAGGGGCGCGGCACGATGCTGGAGGTGGTCCGGCGCACCGCGGAGACGGTCTTCATCCCGCTGACCGTGGGTGGCGGCGTGCGTTCGGTCGAGGACGTGGACGTGCTGCTGCGCGCGGGCGCGGACAAGGTCGGCGTCAACACCGCCGCGATCCACCGGCCCGAGCTGATCACCGAGATCGCCCGCCGCTTCGGCAACCAGGTGCTGGTGCTGTCGCTGGACGTGCGGCGGCTCAAGGACGGCAGCGGGTTCGAGGTCACCACGCACGGCGGGCGCAAGTCGGCCGGGCTGGACGCGATCGAGTGGGCCCGCCGGGTCGCCGACCTGGGCGCGGGCGAGATCCTGCTGAACTCCATGGACGCCGACGGCACCAAGGAGGGCTTCGACCTCGAACTGATCAAGGAGGTCCGGGCCGTGGTCGACATCCCGGTGATCGCCTCCGGCGGCGCGGGCAAGGCCGCCCACTTCCCGCCGGCCGTGGACGCCGGGGCCGACGCCGTGCTGGCCGCCAGCGTGTTCCACTTCGGTGAGGTGTCGATCGGCGAGGTCAAGTCCGCTCTGCGCCAGGCCGGCCACCCGGTCCGCTGAGGCCGTCCGGCCGGGGGGCCGCGCGCAGTCGCCCAGCCGGCCGCAGGTCATCCGGCATCCGGTGTTAACAAGGGCACCTTCTATAACGCGGAGCGTGCTGCGCTGCTGCTCGGCTCGCTGACGCGAGCCGACGAAGGTGCCCTTCCTTTGTTCTCAGCGGCGGAGGTAGCTGAGCAGGCGGAGGATCTGCCAGTAGAGGAAGATCAGGCCGACCAGCATGCCGAAGGCCAGGTACCAGCCGAAGCGGGGTGGCAGGCCGGCGGCGACGGCGCGTTCGACCTGGTCGAAGTCGATGACGAAGGTCAGCGCGCCGACGATGACGCAGAGCACGGCGAACAGCACGCCCAGGGTGCCGGCGCGGTAGATCGGCAGGCTGTGGCCGAAGAAGCGCAGGGCCAGGTCGACCAGGCTGAGCAGCACGATGCCGAGCAGCGCGCCGGTGACGACCTGGGTGAAGCGTTTCGTGGCGCGCAGGATGCGGGCGCTGTACAGCGCGGCCATGGCGAGGAAGACGCCGAACGTGCCGATGACGGCCTGCACGACGATGCCGGGGAACTGCTGCTCCAGCTCCCGGCTGACCACGCCCAGGAAGACGCCCTGCAGTACGGCGTACCCGCTGATCACGAGCGGGTTGGTGATCCGCTTGAAGACGATCACCAGGGCGAGCACCAGCCCGGCCAGGGTCGAGCCGAGCACGGCCAGCCCGGTCCAGGCGGGCGCCTGCAGCAGGTTCCAGGACGCGGCGGCGGCCGCCGCGGTGACGGCGACGAGCACCAGGGTCCGCCCGCACACGCCGTCCAGGGTGAGCCGCTGCCGCTGGTCGAGCACGACCGGCGCTTCGATCGGACGGGTGAGCACGGGATTCGAGCTCTGCATCACCACGGACGTCCTCCGCTGACGACGTATCGGCACTCTCAACCGGACATTAGCTTTCGAAACACACTGAGGCTGTGTGTTCACTGAGATATCTCTGAAATCCGAATGAGTCTCCCAAATCGGGCGAGTTCGGATTACGGTCAGCTTATGCGGGTTGCGCGGCCTCGGTCGCGCCCCATCGGACGGATGTACCGCCGCTCCGCGGTCGCTGGAAGGGAAGTCCACGGCCATGATCCGCTGGATGGTCAGCACCAGTCTCAAGTTCCGCCTCCTGATCCTGCCGCTCGCGGCGGCGCTGCTGATCCTGGGCGCGGTACGGCTCAAGAGCGCGCCCGTGGACGTGCTGCCCGAGTTCAGCGCCCCGCGGGTGGAGGTGCAGACCGAGGCGCTCGGCCTGTCCGCGGAGGAGGTCGAGCAGCTCATCACCGTGCCGCTGGAGTCCGATCTGCTCAACGGCGTCGCCTGGCTCGACCACATCAACTCCGAGTCGGTCCCCGGGCTCTCCTCAGTGGAACTGATCTTCGAGCCGGGCACCGACGTGTACCGGGCCCGGCAGATGGTCCAGGAGCGGCTGACCCAGGCCGGCGCGCTGCCCAACGTGTCCAGCCCGCCGGTGATGCTGCAGCCGCTGTCGTCCACCAACCGCGTCATGATGGTCGGCCTGACCTCGAAGGACGTGCCGCTCACCGAGATGTCGGTGCTGGCCCGCTGGGTCATCAAGCCGCGCCTGATCGGCGTGCCCGGTGTGGCCAACGTGGCCGTCTGGGGCAACCGCGAGCGGCAGCTGCAGGTGCAGGTGGATCCGGCGAAGCTGCAGCAGAACGACGTGACGCTCAACCAGGTCATCGCCACCGCCGGCAACGCGCTGTGGGTCTCCCCGCTGACCTTCCTGGAGGCGTCGACGCCGGGCACCGGCGGCTTCATCGACACCCCGAACCAGCGCCTGGGCATCCAGCACGTGCTGCCCATCCGCACCCCGGAGGACCTGGCCAAGGTCACCCTGGAGAGCCAGGAGGGCGACAAGAAGCTGCGCCTGGGCGACGTGGCGACGGTGGTCGAGGACCACCAGCCGCTCATCGGCGACGCGCTGGTGGAGAGCGGCCCCGGCCTCATGCTCGTGGTCGAGAAGCTGCCCGGCGCGAACACCGTGCAGGTGACCAAGGACGTGCAGGCGGCGCTGGCCGCGATGAAGCCCGGCCTGACCGGCATCGAGATGAACACGAATGTGTACCAGCCGGCCGCCTTCATCGACCGGGCGCTGGACAGCTCCGTCCTGGTCTCGGTGCTCGGCCTGCTGCTGCTCGCGCTGGTGCTGGCGCTGTGCTTCTGGGAGTGGCGCACCGCGCTGACCGCGTTCCTGGCGGTCGTGGTGTCGGTGGCGCTGGCCTGGGTGGTGCTGAGCTTCGCCGGGTACGGGCTGAACCTGATGCTGCTGGCGGGCATCGTGCTCGGGGTGGTGTTCGCGATCGCGGACGCGGTCGGCGACGTCCGGCACATCGCGGGCCGGCTGCGCGAACGGCGGCTGTCGGGCAGCGAGGAGCCGGTCGGCCGCGCCATCTTCAACGCGGCGCTGGAGGTGCGCAAGCCGACGGCGTACGCCACCGTCATCGCCCTGGTCGCGGCCGCGCCAGTGCTGCTGCTGCCGGAGCTCACCGGGCTGTTCTTCCGCCCGCTGGCCCTCGGTTTCGTCGCCGTCGTGCTCGCCTCGACCGTGGTGGCGCTGACCTTCATCCCGGCCATGTCGCTGGTGCTGCTGCGCGACACGGCCCTGGAACGGCACTCCTCGCCGCTGCTGCGCTGGGCGCACGGCTGGTACCCGAAGTCGCTGTCGCCGGTGCTGCGGACGCCCGTCATCGCGTACGGGCTGGCCGGGCTGGTCGCCCTCGGCGGTGTGCTGGCTCTGTTCCAGCCGCTGGCCCAGAGCGTCATGCCGTCGCTGCGCGAGCGCAGCCTGCTGGTGCACTGGGACACCACCCCCGGCACCTCCGGCATCGAGATGACCCGGATCACCGAGAAGGTGAGCAAGGACCTGCAGGCGCTGCCCGGGGTGCAGGCCGTCGGCGCGCACCTGGGCCGGGCCATCACCTCCGACCAGGTGGTGAACGTCAACTCCGGCGAGCTGTGGGTCAACATCGACCCGGCCGCCGACTACGGCGCGACCCGCGCCGCCATCGCCTCGCTGGTGAAGAGCTACCCGGGGCTGGACACCGACGTGCTGACCTACCCGGAGGAGCGGATCACCCAGCTGCTCGGCGGTGACGAGGAAGCCGTGGTGGTGCGGGTGTACGGCCAGGACCTCGACGTGCTGCGCAGCAAGGCGGCCGAGGTGCAGCAGATGCTGGGCACCGTCGACGGCGTGGTCAACCCGACTGCCGACCTGCCCGTGGAGGAGCCGACGGTGCGGGTCAAGGTGGACCTGGCCAAGGCGCAGCAGGCCGGCATCAAGCCCGGTGACGTACGCCGGGCCGCCGCCGCGATGCTGTCCGGCATCCAGGTCGGCAACCTCTTCGAGGACCAGAAGGTCTTCGAGGTCGTGGTCTGGGGCGCGCCGACCGTGCGCAACAGCCTGACCAGCATCCAGGACCTCAAGATCAACACTCCGGCGGGGCAGCAGATCCGGCTCGGCGACGTCGCCGACGTGTCGATCGCGCCGAGCCCGACCGTCATCGAACGCGACTCGGTGTTCCGGTACGTCGACGTGAGCGCCGGCATCAAGGGCCGCGACTACCGGGCCGTGGTCGACGACGTGCAGGACAAACTGGGCGCCATCCCGTTCCCGCTGGAGCACCACGCGGAGCTGCTCGGCGCGTACGAGCACCAGCAGGAGAACCAGAACCGGCTGCTGCTGGTCGGGCTCGCCGCGCTGATCGGGATCTTCCTGCTGATGCAGGCGGCGATCGGCAGCTGGAAGCTCACCGCGCTGGCGTTCCTGACGCTGCCGGTGGCGATGGCCGGTGGCCTGATCACCGGGCTGATCACGGGCCTGTCGGCGATCACGACGCTGACCGCGCTGGTCGCGGTGGCCGCGATCACGGCCCGGTTCGTGCTGCAGATGATCGGCCACATGCAGGGCCTCGAACGGCAGGGCGCGGAGCCCTTCGGCCAGGGCCTGGTCACCCGGGCGGCCCGGGAGCAGGCCGGCTCGATCCTGGTCACCGCGGTGAGCACGGCCGCCCTGCTGCTGCCGCTGCTGCTGCTCGGCGGCCGGGCGGGCATGGAGCTGCTGCGGCCGGTCGTCCTGGTCGTGCTCGGCGGCCTGGCGGTGGCCGTGCTGCTCGCACTCTTCGCCGTCCCCGCGCTGTACCTGCGCTTCGGGGCCGGCTCGCAGCGCGAGGACCTCGCGCTCTACACCGAACCACGGTTGGGGTGACACGACGATGAAGCACCATTTCGGCGAGAGGCTCGACCGGTGGACGGTCGGCGGCCTGCTGGTCGGCCTGCTGGTCGTCGGGGCGCTGGGCGTCGCCGCGGCCAAGGGGGTGCCCACGAGCACCTCGACGCCGGCCAAGCCGGCCAAGGTGGAGGCGATCGAAGGCAGCAAGGTCAAGAAGGTCACCCTCACCGAGGAGGGCGCGGGGCGGCTCGGCCTGACCACGGTGCCGCTGACCGAGGCGGCGGGGGTCAAGACCATCCCGTACTCCGCGCTGATCTACCTGCCGGACGGCACCACGTGGACGTATGTCGAGACCGCGCCGCACAGCTTCCAGCGGGAGCCGATCACCGTCACCAAGATCGAGAATGACCAGGTGCGGCTGTCCCAGGGACCCGCGGCGGGGGCCAAGGTGGTGTCGGTCGGCGCGGCCGAGCTCTACGGCGCCGAGACCGGCATCGGCAAGTGACGGGGGCGGCGCGGCCATGATGCGGTGGATCGTCGGATCGAGCCTGAAGTTCCGGGCCCTGGTGGTCGCGATCGCCTGCGGCATGATGTTCTTCGGCGTCGGGCAGCTGCGCGACATGCCGGTCGACGTGTTCCCGGAGTTCGCCCCGCCGCGGGTCGAGGTGCAGACGCCCAGCCTGGGCCTGTCCGCCGCGGAGGTGGAGGCGCTGGTGACGGTGCCGCTGGAGCAGGCGCTCAACGGCGTGGAGGGGCTGGCCGACATCCGGTCCAAGTCGGTGTCCCAGCTGTCGTCGATCGTGCTCATCTTCAAGCCGGGCACGGACCTGCTCAAGGCCCGCCAGCTGGTGTCCGAGCGGCTCAACGAGGCCTCGGCCATGCTGCCGACCTGGGCCAGCCCGCCCGTCATGCTGCAGCCGCTGTCGTCGACCAGCCGCGTCATGAAGATCGGGCTGTCCTCGGACAGCCGGTCCGTGATGGAGATGTCGATGGTCTCCTACTGGACCATCCGCAACCGGCTGCTGCGCGTGCCCGGCGTCGCCAACGTCGCCATCTGGGGCGAGCGCATGCAGATGCTGCAGGTGCAGGCCGACCCGGCCCGGATGAAGGCGCACGACGTGTCGCTGGACGAGGTCATGGAGGTCACCGCCGACGCGCTCGACGCGGGCCTGCTGCGCTACTCCGACGGCGCGGTGATCGGCACCGGCGGCTATCTGGAGACGCCGAACCAGCGCTTGGCGATCCAGCACGTGCTGCCGATCGTGACCCCGCAGGACCTGGCGCAGGTCCCGGTGGCCGAGCGCGACGGCAAGAAGGTGCTGCTGGCCGACGTCGCCACGGTCAAGGAGGACCACCAGCCGATGATCGGCGACGCGGTGATCAACGGTGGGCCGGGTCTCATGCTCATCGTCGAGAAACTGCCCTGGGGAAACACGCTGGAGGTGACCGAGGGCGTCGAGGCGGCGATGAAGGAGCTCGCGCCGGGCCTGACCGGCATCACCGTCGACACGACGATCTTCCGGCCGGCCACGTTCGTGGAGACCGCCATCCACAACCTGGGCCGGGCCCTGCTGCTGGGCTGCCTGCTGGTGGTGCTGGTGCTGGCGCTGTTCCTGTTCGAGTGGCGCACCGCGCTGATCAGCGTGGTCGCCATCCCGCTGTCGCTGGTCGGTGCGGGCCTGGTGCTGCACGCGTTCGGGTACGGCATCAATACCATGATCCTGGCGGGGCTGGTGATCGCCGTCGGCGTGGTGGTGGACGACGCCATCATCGACATCGAGAACATAGTCAGACGGCTGCGCCAGGCCCGGCGGGCCGGTGCGGACGACTCCGTGCCGACGACCGCCCGACTGATCCTCGACGCCTCGCTGGAGGTCCGGGGCCCGATCGTCTACGCCACGCTGATCATCATCGCGTCGGCCGTGCCGATCTTCTTCCTCGAAGGCCTGACCGGCGCGTTCTTCCGGCCGCTGGCGCTGGCCTACATGCTGGCCGTGCTGGTGTCCATGGTGGTCGCGCTGACCGTGACCCCGGCCCTGGCGCTGATCCTGCTGCGCAAGGCGCCGCTGGAGCGGCGGGAGTCGCCGCTGGTGCGCTGGCTGCAGAAGGGCTACCAGTCGGCGCTGAGCCGCATCACCAAGCGCCCGGTGCGAGCGTACGCCCTGGTCGCGGTCATGACCCTGGCCGGCCTCGCGGTGCTGCCGGGCCTGGGCCAGGCGCTGCTGCCCTCGTTCAAGGAGCGCGACTTCCTGATGCACTGGGTCACCGAACCCGGGGCGTCGCATCCGGAGGAGGTGCGCATCACCGAGCAGGCCAGCAAGGACCTCATGGCCATTCCGGGGGTACGCAACTTCGGCGCGCACATCGGCCAGGCGCTCATCGCCGACGAGGTGGTCGGGGTCAACTTCGGCGAGAACTGGATCAGCATCGACCCGGACGCCGACTACGACGAGACCCACAAGAAGATCGAAGCGGTCGTCAACAGCTACCCGGGCCTGGTCCGCGACGTGCAGACCTACCTCAAGGAGCGGATCCGCGAGGTGCTCACCGGTTCCGGCGACGCGATCGTGGTGCGCATCTACGGCGAGGACCTCCAGGTCATGCGGGAGCAGGCCGACAAGGTTCTCAACGTGCTGTCCGGCATCGACGGCGTGGTCGACGAGCACATCTCGCTGCAGAAGCAGGTGCCGCAGATCGAGGTCGAGGTCGATCTCGCCAAAGCGCAGCAGCTCGGCATCAAGCCCGGTGACGTGCGCCGCGCGGCGGCCACGCTGATGGCGGGCGAGGAGGTCGGCGACGTCTTCCGCGACGGCAAGGCCTACGACGTGCAGGTCTGGAGCACACCGGAGACGCGGTCCAGCGTCACCGCGATCCGGCAGCTGCCGATCGACGTGCCCGCCGGCGGCACGGTGCCGCTGAGCGAGGTGGCCGACGTGCGCATCGCGTCGACACCGAACCAGATCGAGCACGACGGCACCCTGCGCAAGATCGATGTCGACGCCAATGTGAAGGGTCGCGACCTGGGCTCGGTCGTGGGCGAGCTGGAAGAGAAGATGCAGACGGTCGACTTCCCGCGTGGCCACTACGCCCAGATCCTGGGCGAGTACGCCGAGCGCCAGGCCGCCGACCGGCGACTGGCGATCTACGCCGTGCTCGCGGGCGTCGCCATCTTCTTCCTGCTCCAGGCGTCGTACGGCAGCTGGCGGCTGGCCGCGCTGTCCTTCCTCACCCTGCCCGCGGCCCTGGTCGGCGGCGTGCTCGCGGCGTTCCTGACCGGCCGGGTGATCTCGCTCGGCTCGCTGGTGGGCTTCTTCACGGTGCTGGGCATCGCGGCCCGCAACGGCATCCTGATGATCAACCACTTCCAGCACCTGGAACGCGAGGAAGGCGAGCCGTTCGGGCTGGAGCTGGTGCTGCGCGGCGCGCGCGAGCGGCTGTCGCCGATCCTGATGACCACCCTGGCCACCGCCCTGGCGCTGGTGCCGCTGGTGGTGCTCGGCAACCTGCCGGGCCACGAGATCGAGTACCCGATGGCCGTGGTCATCCTCGGCGGCCTGGTCACCTCGACCCTGCTGAACCTGTTCGTGCTGCCCGCGCTGTACCTCAAGTTCGGCAAGGGCCGCCGCGACGACGCCCTGGACGCGGGCCCGACCTCGCCCACCGAACCGTCGGGTCCGCGGCACGCCGCCGCGACGCCGCCCACCGGGCCGTCGCCCACCATGGCCATGGGCCGGACACCGGCCGGCCGGTGGTGGCCGCGCGGCGTGCCGAGGAGGACACCGGGCGGCGCGACAGCCCGCGCGGCCCCGCCGCACGGCGGCCCGTGCCCGGAGGCGGCGCGGCGCTCGGCGGCCCCTCGCGGGACGCCCCCGGGCGGGCGGCTGCGCACGATCCGGGTGAGGTTGCGTCTTGCCTGATCACCGGGTGCGGGGCTGGCTGGCCTTCGGGGCGGCCGCGACGCTGGTCGGCCTGTGGGTGCTCGCCGGCATCACCGACGACGTGGTCGCGCACGAGGAGCTGAGCAGCGGAGATCCGCCGGTCGCGAGTTGGCTGGCGGATCACCGCACGCCCTGGCTGACCCGCTGCATGCAGGTCGTCACCTGGCTGGGCAGCGGCTGGGTGACCGTGCCGCTGCTCGTGCTGGCGGCGCTGCTGCTGCCGCTGTGGCGGGACCGGCGGCGCACCGTGGCGCTGGTGCTGGCGGTGTCGGTGGGCAGCGCCCTGCTGGTCACCGCGGGCAAGCTGCTCACCGTGCGGCCGCGGCCCGTCGTCGGCGAGGTGCTGACCACCGCCACCGGGTACGCGTTCCCGTCCGGCCACAGCGCGCAGGCCGCCGCCGCGTACGGCATGCTCGCACTGCTGGTCAGCCTGCGCGTGGGGCGGGCGGCGAAGCCGCTGGTCTGGCTGGCGGTGACGGCCGTGGCGCTGCTGGTCGGCTTCTCCCGGCTGTACCTCGGCGTGCACTGGCTCACCGACGTGCTCGCCGGCTACGCCCTGGGCACCTGCTGGCTCGCCACGGTGGTCGCGGCGGCGATGCTGCACGACCGCCTACGCGCCGCTTCCCGCCCTCGGGTGAACGTCTGACCTGGACTGATTCGGCCTCATCGGGGCTCGCGGTGTGCCAGGGTGCTTACGGGGACGGTGCTGCCTGAACTCGCGGCGGACATCGTCGGGCAGCCCTGCGGCGTGCTCACGCGCCGCCGGGACGGTGTGCCGGTGCCGTCTGCACCGGCAGGCGACGGTGTCGCGCGACGAAGGAGATCGACATGGATCAGCTCAAGTCCCATGCGGAAACACGGACGACCGCCACCGCGCCGCCGGGCGCCGAGCGGCCCGTCCGCGCCACCCGGCGCTGGCTGGCCGAACGAGACCGGCTGGAGGCGGCCATCGCCGAGACCGGCGTCGACTTCGACCAGCCCCGCTCCATCTACTGGAACGCCGCCTGCGGCGTGGAGGCGGGGGCCGACTTCGCCGCCATCCGCGCCCGGGTGCGCCGGTACGCCGACTTCGCGCCCACCTTCGAGGCCGTCGCCCGCCGCCGCGAGGCGCGCGCCGAGGCCGCCGCCGCCGACGGGCACCAGATCACCGCCCGCGACAACTACTTCATGGCGGCCGTGCACTGGGGCGCGGCGCAGTGGCCGATCCACAGCGACGACGAGGTCAACCGCTTCTACCACCGGCGCAAGCGGGCCTGCTTCGCGCACTACGCCGAGCTGGCCGACCACCGCATCGAGGCGGTGACCATCCCGTTCGCGGGCGGGGCGCTGCCCGCCTGGTTCCACCTGCCGCCCGGCTACCACGGCGGCCGGCTGCCGGTGGTGATCGCGGTGCCCGGCATGGACAGCTTCAAGGAGGCCACCGTCGCGCTGCACGGGGACCGTTTCCTGGCCCGCGGCTTCGCGGTGCTGGCGATCGAGGGGCCGGGGCAGTACGAGGCCGCGATGATGGGCATCCACACGACGGTGCCCGCGTGGGCGCGTACCGGCACCGCCTGCGTGGACTGGCTGTCCCAGCGCGAGGAGGTCGACGCGTCGCGCATCGTGCTCAGCGGCATCAGCTTCGGCTCGTTCGCCGGGACCATCGCGGCCGCGCACGAGCCCCGGATCAAGGCGTGCGCGGTGATGAACACCTGCCACCAGCCGGGCTGGTCGGCGGCGTTCGAGCAGGCCTGGCCGACGTACAAGATGCGCTTCATGTACATGTCGGGGCACACCGACGAGGACGCGTTCGACGCGTTCGCCCGGACGCTGACCTGGGAGGGCCACGCCGAGCTGCTGAAGATGCCGTACCTGGTGCTGGCCGGGGACCGCGACGAGCTGAGCCCGCTGGAGTGCAGCGAGGCGCTGCTGAGCAGCGTCGCCGGGCCGAAGCAGCTGGTGGTGTACCAGGACTCGCGGCACTCGATCGGCGGCGTGCCCGCGGCGAACCTGGGCCCGTTCGCGCCGACGCTGGCCGTGGACTGGCTGGTCGACCGGCTGCGCGGGGTGCCGCTGGCCAGCGAGCGCTGGTACGTCGACCACGGCGGCAAGGTGACGAAGACCCCGCTCTGACCGCCGGCCCGGTCCGGCGTCGAAGACGCGCCGCTCAGCGCGTGCCGCGCGTGGGGAAGGGCACCTTCTACATCGCGGAGCGATGTGAAGGTGCCCTTCCTTTTGTGCACTAGGCGACCTGGATGGGGCGCATCATCTCGTTGTCCTCGTGCTCGAGCATGTGGCAGTGCCAGACGTAGCGGCCGGGGCGGTCGAAGACGGCCTTGACCCGGGTCACCTCGCCGGAGTGGGCCAGCACGGTGTCCTTGCGGCCGGACTCCCAGGACTCGGCCGGGCGCGGCTTCGGCGGGATGCCGAAGGGCTGCCGGCTGACCACCTCGAACTGCACCTGGTGCAGGTGCACGGTGTGCGAGTGGTCGGTGAAGTTGAGGATCTCCCAGGTCTCGCTGCGGCCCAGCACCGGCTTCTCGGTCGGCGCGTCGTGCCAGCGCAGCGGGGTCTGGGTGCGGTCCGGCGCGACGGTGCCGAGCGTGGCGACGCGGTGGTTCACGCCGGTCAGCGCGGCCGAGGGCAGCTCGTCGAGCAGCACCCGCCAGCTCGCCGCCGAGTCGGGCAGCTTCGGCGCGGCGGGCAGGGTCAGGTGCTCCGGCGGCACGCTGGTGTCCGTGCCCCGCAGCGGGACCACCAGCAGCTTCATCACCTGGCCGGTGGTGGCGATGTTCGCGGGCTGGTAGTCGGTGCCGAGCACCCCGGCCGCGTACGGCACGTCCGGCGCCTCGTTGATCACGAAGAGTTCGGCGCCCTCGGCCAGCCCAGTCAGGTCGACGACCACGTCGGCGCGCTCGCCCGGCCCGAGCAGCAGCTGCTCCAGCCGCACCGGCTCGCGCAGCCAGCCGCCGTCGGAGCCGATCTGCCAGAACGGCACCGCCGCGCTAGCCGGGCGCGGCGCGGTCGCACTGGCCGCGATCTTCAGGATCAGCGAGCGCGAGTTGCTGCCGTTGAGCAGCCGGAACCGGTAGCGCCGCGGCTCGACGGCCAGCTGCGGCCAGGTGCGGCCGTTGACCACGATCGCGTCGCCGAGGTAAGCCGGGTTCCAGATCGGGGCGATGTCGCTGGCCGGCACGTACGGGCCCGCGAACGCGTCGTGGAACAGGCTGCGGCTGTCCGGGTAGTACAGCGATCCGTCGGTGCGGAACGAGCGGTCCTGGATGACCAGCGGGATCTCGTAGTGGTGGGTGCCGTCGGGGTCGTCGGGGCCGGGCGCGGGACCGGGCAGGGTGCCCTCGGGCAGGTCCTGCTCGCCGCCGCGGATCAGGTAGAAGCCGACCGGGCCCGCGTACACGTTGAGCCGGGTGAGGCCAAGGGCGTGGTCGTGATACCACAGCGTGCCCGGGGACTGGTCGTTGTCGTAGCGGAACACGGCCTGGCCGGGCTTCCAGCGCGGGCCGTAGCCCTCGGCCTTCTCCCGCATGTCGGCGTAGTCCGAGCCGGTGGTGGCGAAGCCGCGCGGCATCGGGGCGTCGGGCAGGTACCAGGCCGTCGGGTAGCCGTCGGCCTCCTCCGCGGCGTGCGCGCCGTGCACGTGCGTCACGATCGGCACCGGACCCGTGTAGCGCGGCGGCGTCTTGGCGAAGTCGGCGGGCATGTCCCGGTGCGCGACGCCGCCGGCCGGGTTGGCCCAGTGCAGGGTCGGGTCCACGGGCAGCAGGTGCGGCCGGGCCCGGCCCCTGGCGTCGATCAGCCCGTTGATCCAGGTGACCTCGACCGGGCGGTCGGTGCGCGCCTCGATGGTGCGCGCGGGGTAGCCGAACGTCTTCGGGTGGGCCGCGGAGCCGTAGCCCCACACCGTGGTCTGCGGCATGCCCGGCGGCAGGATCTGCTGGCGGAACTGGCGCACCTCGACGGCGTACCGGTCGGCCTTGCCCTTGGTGGAGACCGCCGGCATGGCGGCCGGGATCGGCAGCCGCGTCTTGTACTTGTGGATCCTGGAAGCGTCGAGCTTGCCTGCGGCCATTGCCGCGGCCGCGGCGCGAGCGGCGCTCGCCGGGGCCGGTATCAGCATGGCCGCGCCGGACAGCACGCCGGTGGTGAGAAGTTGTCGTCGGGAAGGCATCGGTCGCCCTTCGGTCGCGATGTCGGGAGACCTGGCGACCGGCACAGGACTGGGAACCCAATTTGTCCGATTTGCCAGGAACTCCGCCACCCTAACCACCGACATCCACCAGCCCAAACAGGCGCACCGGAGGCTCCATACGCGAAGATCGCCGTCTCCGGTCGGAAGGTGAGGTCGGACCTCGGGTTCTGACCGGAAACGGCGATCTTCGTCGCGGCGCTACGGGGCGGTGACCACCACGGCGGCGTTGAAGCCGCCGATGCCGCGGGCCAGCACCAGTGCCCGGCGCAGCGGTGCGGGGCGGGCGGCGTCGAGGACCAGGTCCAGGTCGCGGCAGCCGGCGGCGAGCGTGCCGACGTTGACGGTCGGCGGGATGACCTGGTCGCGCAGGGCCAGCAGGGCCGTGGCGACGTCGAGCCCGCCCGCCCCGGCCGCGAGCCGCCCGGTCATCGTCTTCGGCGCGGTCACCGGCACCCGGCCCGCGCCGAACGCCCCGGTCAGCGCCTGCGCCTCGACGAGGTCCAGCGCGGGGACCCCGGCCGCGTCGGCGAACACCACGTCCACGTCGGACGGGGCGCAACCGGCGTCGGCCAGCGCCAGCTCGATCGCGCGGCGCAGGCCGGGCGGGCGGGCGGAGCCGGGGGCCGGGTCGAAGGTGGCGGCGTAGCCGCTGATCTCGCCGTACACCCGGGGCGCGGCCCGGCGCTCGGCGGCTTCGCGCTGCTCGACGACGAGGATCGCCCCGCCCTCGCCCGGCACGAAGCCGTTCGCGTCGGCGTCGAAGGGCAGGTAGGCCCGCGCCGGGTCGTCGGATTCGCTGATCTGCCCGGTGGCGAGCTGCCCGATCCAGCCCCACGGGCACAGCGAGCCGTCCACGCCGCCGGTGATCGCCAGCGCCGTGCCCGCGCGCAGGTGGCGGCGGGCCTGGCCGATCGCGTCGAGCCCGCCGGCCTGGTCGGTGACGACGACGCCGCTGGGGCCGCGCATGCCGTGCCGGATGGAGATCTGCCCGGTGTTGACCGCGTAGAACCAGGCGAACGACTGGTACGCGCTGACGTGGTCACCGCCCTTTGACCACAGCTTCTCCAGCTCCTTCTGCCCGAACTCGAAGCCGCCCGCCGAACTCGCGGTCACGACGCTCATGTCGTACTCGCCGAGCGACGCCGGGTCGACTGCCGCGTCGGCCAGCGCCGTCGCGGCGGCGGTCAGCGAGAACCGGGTGACGTGGTCGGTCTGCGCCAGCAGCCGGTCCGGCAGGTGGTCGGCGGGGTCGTAGTCGCGGATCTCCCCGGCCAGCCGGGACGGGTACTGCGCCGGGTCGAAGCGCGCGATGCGGCCGATGCCGCCGCGCCCCGCCAGGGTGGCCTTCCAGTACGTCTCGGTGTCCAACCCGGTCGCGGCGATCACGCCGATTCCCGTCACCACCGGAGCCTCGCTGGCCTTCTGCCCGCTTTGCTCGTCGGCGGCCTGGCCAGTGCCGATGAATCGCTCGCCGCGCTCGCTCATCGGGCGTCTCCTTCCGGGCGGGCCAGCAGCATGGCGCTCTGGAAGCCGCCGAAGCCGCTGCCTACCGACAGCACCGCGTCGAGCCTGCGGTCGCGGGCCTCCAGGGGCACGTAGTCGAGGTCGCATTCGGGGTCGGGCTCGTGCAGGTTGGCCGTGGGCGGCACGACGCCGTTGGTGATGGCCAGCGCGCAGGCGGCGACCTCGATCGCGCCGATCGCGCCGAGCGAGTGCCCGACCATCGACTTGATCGAGCTCATCGGGGTGGCGTACGCGTGCTCGCGCAGCGCCAGCTTCACCGCCGCCGTCTCGTGCCGGTCGTTCTGCTTGGTGCCCGAGCCGTGCGCGTTGACGTAGCCGATCGCGGTCGGGTCCATCCGCGCGGTGTCCAGGGCGTTGCGGATCGCCTCGGCCATCTCCCGGCCGTCGGGGCGCAGCCCGGTCATGTGGAAGGCGTTGCAGCGCGAGGCGAAGCCGACGATCTCGGCGTACACCGGCGCGCCGCGGCGGCGGGCCCGCTCCAGGTCCTCCAGCACGAACATGGCCGAGCCCTCGCCGAGCACGAACCCGTTGCGGCTGTTGTCGAACGGCCGGGAGGCGTGCGCCGGATCGTCGTTGCGCGGCGTGGTCGCCTTGATGGCGTCGAAGCAGGCCACGGTGATCGGGGAGATCGGCGCGTCGCTGGCCCCGCCGACCACCACGTCGGCGCTGCCCTCGCGGATCAGCTCGGCGGCGTACGCGACCGCGTCCAAGCCGGACGTGCAACCGGTGGACACCACGGCCGCCGGCCCCTCGGCCCCGACCGACCAGGCCACCTCGGCGGCGAACGAGCCGGGCACGTAGTAGTCGTACAGGTGGGGCGAGGTGCGGGCGTTGTCGACCAGCCAGCGCCGGCCGCGCTCGGAGGCGATGACGTACTCGCGCTCCAGGCTCATCGTCGCGCCGACCGCGCTGCCGACCACGGTGCCGATCCGGCCCGGGTCGAGTTCGGCGAGCTCCAGGCCGGCGTCGGAGACGGCCTCGGCGGCGGCGACCACGGCGAACTGGGCCGCGCGGTCCATGCGCAGGGTCTGCGCGGGGGTGAGGCCGTACGCGGCCGGGTCGAAGTCGCACTCGGCGGCGACCTGGGACCGGAACGGCGAGGGGTCGAAGAAGCTGATGGTGCGGGTCGCGGTACGTCCTGAGGTCAGCAGCTCCCAGAACGCCTTGGCGCCGATGCCGCCCGGCGCCACCACGCCCAATCCGGTGATCACGACACGTCGATGCATGGACGCCTCCTGCGGGGTCGGTGGACCTGCGTCGAGCGTCGCGCGCGCCGACTTGAGTCCGGCTTGAGAAATCGGCTGGTCAGGCGAGGCCGCGGCCGGCCGTGACGAGTTCGGCTCCGGCGCTCTCCCAGGTCCACGCGGTGTCCAGGGCGGACGCCGTGTCCAGCACCGGGTCGGCGGTGAGGATGGCGTGCTGCACGCGCTGGATGCGCCGGGAGGGCTCCAGGCCGAGCTCGTCGATGAGCACCCCGCGCAGCCTGCGGAAGGCCTCCAGGGCGTCGGTGCGCCGGCCCGCCCGGTACAGCGCGATCATGTACTGGGCCTGCAGGTCCTCGTGCAGCGGATGGCGGGCGGCCAGGCAGCCCAGCTCGCCCAGGATCTCCCGGTGCCGGCCGAGCTCCAGGTCGGCGTCGATGCGCTGCTTCCAGGTGGCCAGGCGGGCCTCCTCCAGGCGCAGCGCCTCGACCCGCAGCACGGGCCCGAGCCGCACGTCCACCAGCGCCGAGCCGCGCCATACGGCCAGGGCCGCGCCGAGCAGCCGGGACGCGTGCGCGTGGTCGCCGCAGAGCTGGGCGAGCCGGCCCTGGTCGGCCAGGCGCTCGTACTCGTGCAGGTCCAGCGACGAGCCGTCCAGGTGCAGCTGGTAGCCGTCGGCGTGGGTGACCAGCAGCTCCCGGGCCACCCGGGCCGGGTCCATCGCGCAGGTGCGGGCCAGCATCCGGCGGATCTGCAGGATGTAGGTCTGCAGCGTGGTGAGCGCGCTCGCGGGCGGCTCGTCGTCCCACAGCTCGGTGGTGAGCAGGTCGATCGGCACCACCCGGTCGGCGTGGATCAGCAGCAGTGCCAGCACCTTGCGCGGCTTGGGCGCGGTCAGATCACCCGACATCCCGCCGCTGCGCAGGTCCAGCGGGCCGAGTACTCGACATTGCATGTCCACCCCCGAATGGCTCGTCGCGCTCGCGATGTGCGAATGCCGCCTCCACCACTATTAGTGCTGGAGAGGGGCTATCTGTCCCATTTGCCGTAACTGAGGGTGATCTTTCCGGCCGGTGCGCCGCCCGCCCGCATCCGCCCGCCGTGATCGCGGCGTGGTGGCTTGACCTGGGCATTCAAGTCGCTTTCCACCGGTTCTCAAGTGGCCGGCTGCGACGGTTCTTGGCAGACCGGTTCGCCGCGGATGACCGCGTGCGGCCGAAATCCCCACCACGGCCCGTAGAGGAGCGCCGATGTCCAAGAACAAGGTGTACACCGAGACCCAGCGCGCGGAGGTCGCCGCGCCGGCCGCGGTCGCCTTCGAGCTCATCAACGACCTGCGGCACTGGCCGCAGTTCTTCCCGGACGGCGTGCACGCCGAGCCGGACGCCGACGGGGCGAACGTGCGCTGGTGGGCCCTGGAGGGCGAGGGCGTACGTCAGTGGAGCACCACCCGCACCATCGACAAGGCCGGGCTGCGGGTCGTCACCGAGCAGCGCGACTGCGCCGCCCCGCTGGTGTCGGTGCGCACCGAGTGGACGTTCGCGCCGCAGGGCGAGCAGGCCTGCGAGGCCGAGCTGACGATCACCGTGACCGCCGCGCCGGGCGCCGAGGGCGCGGACGCCGCCGCCGCGCAGCTCGAAGGCGCGCAGGAGATCGTGTCCCGGGTCAAGGGCCTGGCCGAGCGCTGGGACGAGCTGGAGCAGCTGGTCATCTCGTTCGAGGACCCGCTGTTCATCGCCGGGCAGCCGCAGCAGGTCTACGAGTTCCTGTACGCGGCCGACAAGTGGCCCGAGCGGGTCCCGCACGTCACGGCGCTGTCGATGACCGAGGACCAGCCCGGCGTGCAGTTCTTCGACATGGACACGGTCACCCCGGAGGGCCGCGCGCACACCACCCGCTCGGTGCGCGTCTGCCTGCCGCACAAAATCATCTACAAGCAGATCGGACTGCCGAAGCTGCTCGACGCGCACACCGGGCACTGGCACTTCGTCGAGACGCCCGAGGGCGTGACCGTGCACGCCCGGCACACGGCCACCATCAAGCCGTCGGCGCTGAACCTGCTCGGCGAGGACACCACGGTCGCCGACGCGCGCCGCTACCTGCGCCGGGTGCTCAGCACCAACTCGCTGCAGACGCTGCGCCACGCGCAGGCGTTCGCCGAGGAGCCGGCCAGTGCCAAGTAGCGCCGACGCCGACCTCGTCGCCGCCGAGCGGGCGCTGGCCGACGCGCTCGCCCGCTCGGGCGGCACCCTCGACGGGCTGCTGCGCCGGGCGGCGGCGAGCGCACCGCACCGCATCGCCGTGCAGACCGGCTCGCGGGCGATGACGTACGCGGAGCTGGACGCGGCCGCCGACGGGTTCGCCGCCAAGCTCAGCGCGCTGCTCCCGCGGGACGCGACGCCGCCGCGGCCAGGACTGCCCGGCCCGGTCGTCGGCGTGGCCGGGGCGCTGCACCCGGCGTTCGCGGTGGCCTACTACGGCACGATCCGGGCGGGCCACGTGTGCGCCGTGATCAACCCGCTGCAGGGCGAGGAGGAGCTGGCGTACGCGCTGGAGTCGGCCGGGGTGCAGGTGCTCGTCGGCGTCGCCGACATGGCAGACAAGCTGCAGCGCATCCGGCTCGACCTGCCGCGCCTGGCGCACGTGTTCTACCTGGACCGTCCGGGCGAGCACTGCGTGCCGGCCGCGGGCGCCCCGGCGGGCCGGGCGGCCCGGTTCGAGTCGCCGGTCGACGACCCGGACCAGGTGGCGGTGCTGCAGTTCACCAGCGGCACCACCGGGCGGCCCAAGGCGGTGCTGCTCACCCACCGCAACCTGGTCTACAACGCGGCCCAGGTGGCGGCGGTGCACGGGCTCGGGCCGGACACGGTCACGCTCAACCACCTGCCGACGTACCACCCGATGCACCTGAACTCGGCGGTGAGCGCGGCGTCCACCCAGGTGCTGTGCCCGGACGCCGACCCGACGGCCGCCGTCGCGACGGCGGCCCGCAGCGGCGCGACGCACTTCTACAGCCTGCCGGTGCGGCTGGCCCGGATGGCGGCCGATCCACGGCTGCCCACCTGGCACATGCCGGGGGTGCGGGCCATCCTCTCCGGAGGGTCCGCGCTGGCCCCGGCCGCCGCGGCCCGGCTCTGCGCCGGGCTGGGGGTCCCGGTCATCCAGGGGTACGGCCTGGCCGAGACCTCGCCACTGACCCACTGCGACCGGATCGACCGGCCGTCGGCGGGTTCGGTGGGGCGGCCGGTGCTCGGCACCGAGTGCCGGGTCGTCGACCTGGACACCCGGCAGCCGCTGCCCACCGGCACCCCGGGCGAGGTGCAGTTGCGCGGGCCGCAGTTGATGGCGGGTTACCTGACCCCGGACGGGGTGCAGCGCCCGTACGACGCCGAGGGCTGGTTCGACACCGGCGACGTGGGACGGCTCGACGACGACGGCACGCTGTTCCTCGTCGACCGGCTCAAGGACGTCTTCAAGTGCGACAACTGGCTGGTCTCACCCGTGGAGCTGGAGCGGGTGATCATGCGCCATCCGGCGGTGACCGACTGCATGGTCGTCGACATGCCGCACGAGTACCGCGGCGCGGTCGCGTACGCCCTGGTCGTCACCGACGACGAAGAGGTCGGCGCGGACGAGATCGTCGCGTTCGTGAACGGCGGCCTGCCCGAATACCAGCACCTGCACGGCATCGAGCTGGTGCGGGAGATCCCGCGCTCGCCCAACGGCAAGGCCCGCCGCCGGGACGTGCGCACCCGAGTACACGAGCGGCAGGGCGCCGCCCACACCCGAAGGAGCGACCACATGGTCACGTTCATCAACAAGATCACCGTCAACGGCGACGTCGCCCGGTTCGAGCAGGCGCTGGAAGAGATCTCGGCGTACATGAGCGCGCAGCCGGGCTTCATCGGCCGCCAGTTCTACCGCTCGCGCCGCCAGCCCGAGGTCTTCATCGAGACCGTGCAGTGGGCCGACGCCGCCGCGCACGCCAAGGCCGTGCAGACCCCGGGCTTCCGGGAGCAGGTCATGAAACTCGCCGGGCTGGCCGTCCCGGAGCACGACCTGTACGACGCGGTCGACGAGCACGCCCCGCTCGCCACCCGCTGAGCCCTGTGCCCATGCCGAAACGGAAGGGAGCGCGTCATGAACGACTTCACCATCGAGGACGTGCGGCGCATCCTGCGCGATGTCGCAGGGGCGGACGAGAGAGTGGACCTGGACGGGGACATCGCCGACACCAGCTTCGCCGACCTGGGGTATGACTCCCTGGCGCTGCTGGAGACCACGGCCTGCCTGCAGCGCGACCTCAACATCCGCCTGCCCGACGACGCCGTGCTGGCGGTGAGCACGCCCGGACAGCTGATCGACCTGGTCAGCTCCACCCGGACCGGGGCTCTGTCATGAGCGAAATGACGGCCGGAC
Source organism: Catellatospora coxensis (assembly GCF_016862635.1). Taxonomy (GTDB): domain Bacteria; phylum Actinomycetota; class Actinomycetes; order Mycobacteriales; family Micromonosporaceae; genus Catellatospora; species Catellatospora coxensis. The sequence goes on from NZ_BONI01000001.1 coordinate 313,969, forward strand.
CGGGCGAGCTGCCCGGTCCGGCCGGGCCGGAAGCGTCCTGGGTGTCGTGCAAGCGCTGCCAGGCCGTCGTGTACGGCAAGCGGCTGGCCCGCAGCAACGGCATCTGCCCCCAGTGCGGGCACTGCCGCCCGCTGGGCGCCTGGGACCGGCTGGCCCTGCTGGCCGATCCCGGTTCGGTCGAGCCGCTGGACCTGGCCGCCGACGCCGCCGACCCGCTGCGTTTCGTCGACGACAAGCCGTACCCGCAGCGCATCGCCGAGGCGCGGCAGTCGACGGGGCTGGTCGAGGCGGTGGTGTGCTGCCGGCTGCGGATGGCCGGCACCCCGGCGATCGCCGCGGTGATGGACTTCCGCTTCATGGGCGGCAGCCTGTCCGGCGCGGTCGGCGAGCTGATCACCTGCGCGGCGGAGACCGCGCTGGCCCAGCGGCTGCCGCTGCTGCTGGTCACCGCGTCCGGTGGGGTGCGCATGCAGGAGGGCGTCATCGGCCTGATGCAGATGGCCAAGACCGCGCAGGCGCTGCACCAGCTCGACGAGGCGGGGCTGCCCACGGTCTGCCTGGTCACCGACCCGACCTACGGCGGCGTGGCCGCCTCGTTCGCGATGCTCGGCGACGTCGTGGTCGCCGAACCCGGCGCGCGGCTGGGCTTCGCCGGGCCCCGGGTCATCGCCCAGACCATCAAGCAGGAGCTGCCGGCCGGCTTCCAGACCGCGGAGTTCCTGCTGGACCGCGGCTTCCTGGACCTGATCTGCCCGCGCCCGGCGCTGCGCCACCGCATCGGCCGGCTGCTGGCCATCGGCACCCGCCGGGACGCGGTGCCGCCCGCCCCGGTCGAGGGCGGCGCGTACACCGTGGTCCGCGATCCGGGGCTGCTACCCGAGCGGCGGGCCTGGGAGGCGGTGCGCCGGGCGCGCAACGTGGCCCGCCCGACCACCTCGGACTACCTCAGCATGATCCTCGACGACTTCGAGGAGCTGCACGGCGACCGGGCGGGCGGCGACTGCCCGGCGATCATCGGCGGGGTCGGCCGGCTCGGCGGAACACCATTGGTCGTGATCGGCCACGAGAAGGGCCACACGACCCGCGAGCTGGACCGCCGCAACTACGGCATGCCGGGGCCGGCGGGCTACCGCAAGGCCGCCCGGCTGCTGCGGCTGGCCGCCAAGTGGGGCCTGCCCGTGCTCACGCTGGTGGACACGCCCGGGGCGTACCCGGGAGTGGACGCCGAGGAGCAGGGCCAGGCCACCGCCATCGCGGAGAACCTGCGCCTGATGGGCTCGCTGCCCGTCCCGGTGGTAACCGTGATCACCGGCGAGGGGTGCAGCGGCGGCGCGCTCGGCATCGCCGTCGCGGACCGCGTGCTGATCATGGAGAACGCGGTCTACACCGTCATCAGCCCCGAGGGCTGCGCGGCGATCCTGTGGCGCGACGCCGCCGCGGCGCCCACCGCCGCCCAGGCGCTGCGCGTGGACGCCCGCTCCCTGCTCGAACTCGGCGTGGTGGAAGCGGTGATCCCGGAACCGCCGGGCGGCGCGGAAGCCGACCACGCCGCCGCGGCCGCCGCGCTGCGCGCCGCCGTCCATGCCGAGCTGGCCGACCTCGCGGGGCTCGACCAGAGCCGCCTTGTCGCGCAGCGGCGGGCCCGCTTCCGCCGGTTCGGCAGCTCGCGCCGGCCCGACGAGGCCGTACTGATCCCGACCGAAGGAGGTTCGTGGTGACCGGTCTGCTCGATCCACACCTGCGCGTGCCACCCGTTCCGGTGGACACCGCGGACGCATGCCCCCTGCACGGCCCGCTGCCCGACTCGGGCCGCACCGTCGCCGACGACCTCGACGACGTACGCCGCAGCGCCCAGCAGCTGCTGTCCGGCGTGGACCGCCAGCCCAGCGCGCTGCGCATCCGGGCCGGCGACGTGCTCGTCGAGCTGGAATGGGCCGGCGAGCCCGCGCCGCCCGCCGAGACGGCACCGGTCACCGCGGTCGTCCAGGCCGTCGCCGGGACCGCCAACGGCACCCCGGCCGGGGCAGCCGCCGCGGCGGCGGTGGGCCACGTGCCCGCTCCCGCGGCTCCCGCCGGCGACGGCTTCGTCGACGTCTGCGCCGGCACCGTGGGCACGTTCTACCGGGCCGCGGAGCCGGGCACGGCCCCGTTCGTCACCGAGGGCGACCAGGTCCGGCGGGGCCAGCAGGTGGCGATCATCGAGGTGATGAAGCTGATGATCCCGGTCGAGGCGGAACGCGACGGGAAGATCGTCGCCGTGCACGTCCCGGACGGCACCTCGGTGGAGTACGGCGACCGGCTGCTCACCATCGCCCCGGCGACCGGGCACTAGGGGGCGGCCGTGTTCACCACCGTGCTCATCGCGAACCGGGGCGAGATCGCCCTGCGCGTCGCCCGTACCTGCCGTGAGCTGGGGCTGCGCGTGGTCGCCGTCTACTCCACCGAGGACCGCGACGCCGCGGTGGTGGACCTCGCGGACGAGGCCGTCTGCATCGGACCCGGCCCGGCGCGCTCCAGCTACCTGAACATGTCCGCGATCCTGGAGGCCGCCCGGCGCACCGGCGCGGACGCGGTCCACCCCGGATACGGCTTCCTGTCCGAGGTGCCCGACTTCGCGGAGGCCTGCGAGGCGTACGGCATCACCTTCGTGGGCCCGCCCGCGGCGGTGATCGAGCGGCTGGGCGACAAGGCCGCCGCCCGCGCCACGATGGCCGCCGCGGGCCTGCCCATGCTGCCCGGCAGCGACGGGCCCGTGCAGTGCCCGGATCTCGCGGTCAACGTGGCCGCCGGGATCGGCTACCCGGTCATCGTCAAGGCGGTGGCCGGGGGCGGCGGGCGCGGCATGCAGGTCGTGCACGAACCGGCCGACCTGGTCCGGCAGTTCCGGGAGGTCAAGTCGGCGGCGCAGTCGCTGTTCGGCGACGACCGGCTCTACCTGGAGCGCTACCTGCCCACCGCGCGCCACGTCGAGGTGCAGATCCTCTGCGACCAGTACGGCGACGGCGTGTACCTGGGCCTGCGCGACTGCTCGGCGCAGCGGCGGCGGCAGAAGATCATCGAGGAGACGCCCGCCCCGGGCCTGCCCGCCGACCTGGCCCGGCAGATGGGCGAGGCGGCCCTGCGCGGGGCGCTGGCCACCGGCTACGTCGGGGCGGGCACCTTCGAGTTCCTCGTCGACCACGACGGCGGCTTCCACTTCATGGAGGTCAACTGCCGGATCCAGGTCGAGCACCCGGTCACCGAGCTGACCCACGGCGTCGACCTGGTCCGCGAGCAGCTGCTGATCGCGGCGGGGGAGCGGCTGAGCCTGCGCCAGGAGGACCTGGTCCCGCGCGGCGCGGCGATGGAGTGCCGGATCAACGCCGAGGACCCGGCCCGCGACTTCGTGCCCGCACCCGGGCGGCTGGTCGAGCTGACGCTGCCCGGGGGCCCGTTCGTGCGCGTCGACACCGACGCCTACCAGGGCGGCCGGGTGTCCCCGGCGTACGACCCGCTGCTGGCCAAGCTCGTGGTGTGGGCGCCGGACCGGCCGCAGGCGCTGCTGCGCATGCGGCGGGCGCTGGGCGAGTTCCACGCCGCCGGGCCGGGCCTTTCCACCAACCGCGACTTCCTGCTCGCGGTGCTCGACCATCCGCAGTTCATCGAGGGAACGCACGACACCTCGCTGGTCGCCGGCATCAACCTGACCGGTGCGCGAGGTCTGACCGAGGAGGCATCCATTGGCTGACAGGGACAGCGACGTCCTCACCGATGTCTGCGTGATCGGCGGCGGACCGGCCGGGCTGGCGCTCGCGCTGCTGCTGGCGCGGTCCGGCGTCGACGTCACGGTGGTGGAGAAGTCGTCCAGTTTCGACCGGGCCTATCGCGGGGAGATCCTGCAGCCCGGCGGGCTGGCGGTGCTGGCCGAACTCGGGGTGCTGGCCGCGGCCCGCAACCGGGGCAGCCACGTGCACGACCGCTTCCAGCTGGTCAACAAGGGCAAGGCGGTGCTCGGGGTGGACTACCGGGACCTGCCGGGGCCGTACAACTACATGCTCAGCGTGCCCCAGCAGTACATCCTGGAGGAGCTGCTGGCGGCCTGCCGCCGGGAGCCGACGTTCCGCTACCTCGCCGGGACCCGGATCACCGACCTGGTCCGCGACGACGGCGCGGTGCGCGGCGCGGTCGTCTCCGGCCCGCGCGGGCACCGCACCGTCCGGTCCCGCTGCGTCGTCGGCGCGGACGGGCGCTACTCCAAGACGCGGCAGCTGTCCGGGATCCCGTATGACCGCCGCGACGTGTTCACCTTCGACCTGCTGTGGTTCAAGCTGCCCGCGGCCGGCGAGGCGGTGCGCGACGTGACCATCCGCGGCGGCGGCGGCCGGATGCTGCTCAGCTACAGCAGCTACCCGGAGGGCATCCAGCTCGGCTGGGCGCTGCCGCACGGCGGCTACCGGCAGTTCGCCGCGCGGCCGTTCACCGAGTTCCGCGACCAGCTGTGCCAGGCCGTGCCGGAGTACGCCGGGCGGGTGTACGAGAAGGTGCGCGGCCTGACCGACCTCAGCCTGCTCGACGTGTTCGCGGGCACCGCCCGGGAATGGGCGCGCGACGGGCTGCTGCTCATCGGCGACGCCGCGCACACGCACAGCCCGCTCGGCGCGCAGGGCCTCAACCTGGCCCTGCAGGACGCGGTGCTGGCCCACCCGGCGCTGGTCGCCGCGCTGCGCAAACCGGGACCCGTGGAGGCGGCGGCGCTGGCGGGTTACACCACCGCCCGGGGCGCCGACATCCGCAAGGTGCTCAAGTTCCAGCACCTGCAGGCCAAGGGGATGCTCGGCAGCCGCAGCCGGGCGCTGGAGGTGGGCCGGCAGGCGGTGGCCTCGATCGTGCACCGCACCCCGATCGGCCACAGGCTCACCCGGATGGTCGCCTTCGGCAACCCGCGCTGCCGGGTGCGCACCGACCTGTACGCCACCGCCACCGGCCCCGCCACACCGAACTGACCTTCTCCGATCCGTCCGTTCCAGCAAGGAGTCTGCTCATGCCCATCATCGACCTGTCCACGGCCGTGGACGCCGCGGCCTGGGAACCCGAGCCGGTCATCCACGACGTCATGACGCCCGCGCAGGGCGCGGTGCACATGGCCGAGGAGATGGCGCTGCACTTCGGCGTCGACTTCGACCCGTCCGTGCTGCCCGACGGCGAGCTGCTGTCGGTGGACACGCTCAAGCTCACCACGCACACCGGCACGCACATCGACGCGCCGTCCCACTACGGCAGCAAGGCCAGCTACGGCGTGCCCCGGCACATCGACGAGATGCCGCTGGACTGGTTCCACCGCCCCGCGGTCTGCCTGGACCTGCGCTCGGCGACCGGCCCGACCGTCGACGCCGACTTCCTCGACAAGGAACTGGCCCGCATCGGCTACCAGCCCCAGCCGCTGGACATCGTGCTGCTGCACACGGGCGCGTCGGCCTGGGCCGGCACCCCGCGCTACTTCACCGAGTTCACCGGCCTGGACGGCAGTGCCACGAACTTCCTGCTGGACAAGGGCATCCGGGTCATCGGCACGGACGCGTTCAGCCTGGACGCCCCGTTCGGCGCGATGCTCAAGCGCTTCAACGAGACCGGCGACCGCAGCGTGCTGTGGCCGGCCCACTTCACCGGCCGCGACCGCGAGTTCTGCCAGATCGAGCGGCTGGCCAACCTGGACGCGCTGCCCCAGCCGTACGGCTTCACCGTCTCCTGCCTGCCCATCAAGATCAAGGGCGCCGGCGCCGGCTGGACCCGCGCCGTGGCCATCCTCTGACCCGCCGACCTTTCCCGACCAACCCGAAGGAGCCCGACCATGGCGATCACCGCCCTTCCCGAGATCACCGACACCTCCGCGCTGTACCTCTCCGTCCAGCAGTTCTACGCCCGCCACATGCACCTGCTCGACTCCGGCCGAGCCCGCGAGTGGGCCGACACCTTCGCTCCCGACGGCACCTTCACCGCCCCCGGCCTAGACGCCCCCGTCCGCGGCCGAGAAGCCCTGGCCACCGCCGTCGAGCAGACCCATGCCCGGCTGGCCGCCGACGGCGAGACCCACCGCCACTGGCACGGCATGGTCTGGGTGACCCCGGCCCCCGACGGCACCGCCCACGTGAAGTGCTACGGCATGGTCATCGCGGTCGCCGCCGACGGCACCCCCCGCCTGCACCGCCACTGCCTGTGCGAGGACGTCCTGGTCCCCGCGCCGGCGGAACCCGAGGGCTGGCTGGTCCAGTCCCGCCAGGTCACCCCCGACGCGGCCCAGGCCACTCACTGACGCCCGCGCCCCGTGCCCCGTGCCCGCGAATAGACGTTGGCCTATCACATCGACTGGAGCTCGGTCGAATTCGATGTGATAGGCCAACGTCGATGAGAAGCGTGACCGGGGCCGCGCCGCGTGCGGCAGGCCCCGGTCGGGTGGTGCGGGTCAGGCGGGGAGGCGGAGCTTGACGACGCTTCCCGTGCCGGCGCAGACCGAGCAGGTGGTGATGTAGGCGCTGCGGTTGCGGATGGCGATGCCGCCGGGGTGGTCGACCTTGTCGAGGACCAGCTCCGGGGTCTGGCCCTCGCCGCGGATGCGCATCAGGGCGCCGACGCCGCGGCTCGGGCCGAACATCGAGGTGTGCGTGAACTCCAGCGCGTACAGCGAGCCGTCCGGCCCGAACGCGATGTCGACGACCGTGGTCAGGCCCTCGGCGTACACGACGGGCTCCTGGCCCGGCACGACCTTGAAGATGCGGGCCGAGCCCTGGGTGAACGGGCGTCCGGTCAGCTCGGCGACGTAGTACGCGCCGTCACGGTAGACCACGCCCATCGGCACCGACTGCATCGGCAGCATGGTGCCCGGGGGCAGGTTGAACGACGGCGGCGCGGGCATCTGCCGCTCGGGGAAGACCGCGAGCGTGCTCACCTGGCCCGCAGGCGTGACGAACAGCAGCGAGTTCGCGCCGGCGTCGACGACCGCGGCCCCGCCCGGCCCGAACGCGACCGACTGCGCGTTGGAGTCGAGCTCCCCGCCGTCGGGGTTGTTCGCGGCCTCGTGAGCGGCGATGTCGGCGAGGCGCCGGGTGGTCAGGCGCGGCGACTGCCAGTTCCCGGACGGGTCCCGGCGCACCGTGAGCAGGCGGCCCATCTCGGCGCCCGGCTCGGGCAGCCCGTCGCGGACCGCCGGGGCCTCGCTGAGGCCGACGGTGAGCAGGGCGGGGTGGTGGCGATTGAACGCGATGTCGTCGGGCCCGATCGCCTCCGTGCCGTCAGGGCCGGCCAGTGAGGGCAGGCCGGTCAGCACGCGGGTGAGCGTGCCGTCGCGGTCGAGCCGGGCCAGCGCGCCGGTGGCGCCCAGGCAGCCGATGCCCTGGGGGCGCGGCAGGCAGGTCGGGTTGGCGGCGCCGTCGGCGCCCCGGCCGGCCTCGGTGACATAGAGGGTGCCGTCGCGGTCGAAGGCGAGGCCCCGCGGGTTGCTCAGCCCGGTGGCCAGCACGGTCACGTCCGGCGCAGCAGCGGCGGGAACGCCCTGGGCGAGGGCGGACAGGAGCACGGCCGACGCGATGGCCAGCCGTTTCATGGATACGAACACGAAGTTGCCTCCGGCGGGCAGGGTCTGGTGTCCGTACCAATAAAACCCATATCGCCGCATTTACCCTGTGTGACGCGCCCGCCACGCTGTGCCAACTCCATCCGTCGCGGTCCGGCACGACGATCATGGGGGGGGGGCGTTCGGTCCGGGGGCGTCGCGTCAGCAGGGTGCCGGTTCGGTGGCCGGGACGGGCGCAGCCGGGGCGGTGGCCTGGGTCGCGGCGGGCGTCGCCGGAGTCGCGGCGGCGGTGCGGCCGTGGACGGTGAGCATCGGCAGGAAGAACTGTGCCAGCGGGCCGATGGCCAGGGCGTACAGGACGGTGCCGAGTCCCGCCTTGCCGCCGAGCAGGAAGCCTACGGCGACCACGCCGATCTCCAGTACGGTGCGCCAGCCGCGCAGCGACCAGGTGCGGGCGGCCAGGCCGGTCATCAGCCCGTCGCGCGGTCCGGGGCCCAGATTGGCTCCGATGTAGAGGCCACTGGCGAAGCCGCACAGCACGATGCCGCCGATCATGAAGGCCCAGCGGGCGAGCACGTGCGACGGCTCGGGCAGCACCTGGTTGGCCACGTCCACGACCAGGCCGATGACGACGATGTTGGCGATCGTGCCGATGCCGGGGCGCTGGCGCAGCGGGATCCAGCACAGCAGCACGGCCGCGCCGACGATGATCAGTACGGTGCCGACGCTGAGCCCGGTGCGCAGGGCGACGCCCTGGTGGAGCACGTCCCACGGCTGGTTGCCGAGGTGGGCGCGCAGCATCAGGCTGATGCTCACGCCGTACCCGATCAGGCCGATGAGCAGCTGGAACAGGCGGCGGGGGAGGCGTTCGCGCAGGGGCATGGGAGCGGGGCGGCGGCTGGTGGCGGCGGGGGCGGTCGCCCGGCGCTGGGCGATGGAGGGTGGCATGGGCAGTGGCTTGCGTGCGCCTGTCATGTCTGCCAGTCTGGAGGCCAATCGAGAAGCCAGAAAGGGCCAATCCGGGGGGACTGGCCTTACCGGTGGGGAGTGGCGATGACGGTCTCGGTACGCGGTGTGCAGCTGGCCCGGCTGCTCGGGCGCTGGCACGCGCTGCCCGCCCGGCGGCGCAGCCCCGACTACGCGGCCCTGGCCTCGTCCGTGCGCGGCCTGCTCGCCGACGGTCGCCTGGCGCTGGGCGTACGCCTGCCCGCCGAACGCGAACTCGCCGAAGCCCTGGAGATCTCCCGCACCACCGTCAGCGCGGCCTACCGCGAGCTGCGCGAATCGGGCCACCTGACGAGCCGGCGCGGCGCGGGCAGCTGGACCACCCTGCCCAGCGGGCACCGGGTCGCCGGCAGCGGCCTGTGGATGGCCGACGACGAACTCGACCTGATCGACCTGAGCTGCGCCGCGCTCGGCGCCCCGGAGCCGCTCATGGCGGCGGCCCGCGAGGCGGTCGAGGAGCTGCCGCGCTACCTGGGCGGGGCCGGCTACCACCCGAGCGGCATCACCGAGCTGCGCGAGGCCGTGGCCGACCAGTACACCGAGCGCGGCCTGCCGACCAGCCCCGAGCAGATCATGATCACGAACGGGGTGCTGCACGCGCTCGACCTGATCCTGCGGCTGCAGGTGCCGGTCGGCGCGTCCGTGCTGGTCGAGTCGCCGACCTACCCCAACGCGCTGGCCGCGTTCGCCGGCCGCCGGGCCCGGATCAGCACGCACGGCATGGACGAGGGCGGCTGGGACGCCGAACTGCTGCTCGGCGCGCTGCGCCAGACCCGGCCCAGCCTGGCGTACCTGATCCCGGAGTTCCACAACCCGACCGGCCACGTCATGCCCGCCGCGCTGCGCGAGCAGCTCGTCGCCACCGCCCAGCGCACCGGCACCGACCTGGTCATCGACGAGTCCTTCGTGGACCTCCCGCTGGACGGCCAGCCGATGCCGCCCGCGGTGGCCTCCTTCGACCGGCACGGCCGGGTGCTCACCATCGGCGGCATGAGCAAGCCGTTCTGGGGCGGCCTGCGCGTCGGCTGGATCCGGGCCTCCGCGCCGATCGTGCAGCGGCTGGCCGCGGTCCGGGTCGGCGTGGACACCGCCGGGCCGGTGCTGGACCAGCTCGTCGCGGTGCGCCTGCTGGCCCGCGCGGCCGAGGTCATCCCGCAGCGCCGGGCGCAGCTGGCCGCGCAGCGCGACGCGCTGGTCGCCGCGGTGCGCGAGCACCTGCCCAGCTGGCGGGTGACCGTGCCGTCGGGCGGGGTCACGCTGTGGGCCGAGCTGGACGGGCCGGTCTCCAGCGCGCTGGCGCGCGCGGTCGAGCCGTTGGGCGTACGCCTCGCGCCCGGCCCCCGGTTCGGCGTGGACGGCACCCTGGAGCGCTTCGTCCGGCTGCCCTTCACCCAGCCCGTCCCCGAACTGGTCGACGGAGTGCGCCGCATCGCCGCGGCCCGCTACGACCTCGACCGCACCGGCCGTCCACAGTGGAGCGAGCCTGCGCTCATCGCCTGAGCCGGCGGGCTTCATCCCGTGGCAGAATGCGCCGATGGACGTGAAGCTCGGCGGGCTCAGCCTGCGCTGGCAACCGGAACCGGCCTCCTGGCACCTGGCGGGCGGCGTGCTGTCGGTGGCCGCGGGGCCGCAGACCGACATGTTCGCCGACCCGGGCGACCCGGACGCGGCCCCGGTGCTCAACGCGCCGCGCGCGCTCGCCCCCGCGCCCGACGTGGACTTCCAGCTCGCGCTGCGGGTCCGGGTGGACTTCGCCGACAAGTACGACGCCGGGGTGCTGCTGGTCTGGGCGGGTGAGCGGCACTGGGCCAAGCTGTGCTTCGAGCGCTCCCCGGCCGGCGAGAACACGATCGTCACCGTCATCACCCGCGGCGACTCCGATGACGCCAACGCCTGGCCGGTCACCGGGGACACGGTCTGGCTGCGCGCCAGCCGCCTCGGCCCGGCCTGGGCCTTCCACAGCAGCCCCGACGGCGAGTCCTGGCAGCTGGTCCGCTACTTCAGCCTCGGCCCCGACGCGAGCCCGCCGCTGATCGGCGTCGAGGCCCAATCCCCGGTCGGCGCGGGCTGCACCGTCGTCTTCGACAAGGCCCGCCTGACCCCCACCCGCCTGTCCGACCTGCGCGACGGCAGCTGACCTGCACAAAAACGTAGGGGCGGCTTGTGGCCGCCCCTACGTACCTCACTGCGTGGGAAAGAAAGTCCTCGCCGGGTCAGATTTCGACGAGGGAACCCTCGTACATCTTCTCGATATCCGAGGCGAAATTGGTCTCCACCGTGCGTCGCTTCAGCTTCATCGAGGGGGTGATCTCCCCGTGCTCGATGGTCAGGTCGCGCGGCAGGATGGTGAACTTCTTGATGGTCTCCCAGCGGTTGAGCTTCGCGTTCAGCTCGTCGATGTGGCCCGCGACCATGGCCTTCGCCTCGTCCGAGCCCACGATCTCCGCGTAGCTGCTGCCCTCCAGCGGCGTTCCGGCGGCCCAGCCGGTGATCGCCTCGGGGTCGAGGGTGACCAGCATCGAGCAGTAGTTGCGCGAGTTGCCGATCACGAGCACCTGCGAGGTGTACGGGCACAGCGCCTTGAACAGGCCCTCGATGTGGCTCGGCGCGATGTACTTGCCGCCTGACGTCTTGACCAGGTCCTTCTTCCGGTCCGTGATCTTCAGGAAGCCGTCGGCGTCCAGCTCGCCGATGTCGCCGGTGCGGAAGAAGCCGTCCTCGGTGAACACGGCCGCGGTCTCCGCAGGCAGGTTGTAGTAGCCGCGCATGATCGGCGCGCCACGCAGCAGGATCTCGCCGTCCTCGTCGAGCCGGATCTCGAGGTCGCCGAGCGGCTGGCCGACCGTGCCGATCTTCAACGCGCCGGGCCGGTTCACGAACGCGCCCGCGCAGTTCTCGGTGAGGCCGTAGCCCTCGCTGATGGGCAGGCCCGCCGCCGCGAAGAACTCGGCGATCGGCACCGACAGCGCCGCCGAGCCGGACACCATGTAGCGGATGTTGCCGCCCAGGCGCGCGTGCAGCTTGCTGAAGACCAGCTTGTGCGCGATGCCGTACTTGCGCATCAGGCCGCTGGGGACCGGCTTGCCGGCCTGCTCGAGCGCGACGCGCTCGCGGCCCACCTTGACCGCCCAGGCGAAGATCTTCGCCTTGAGGCCGCCGTTCGCGGTGGCCCCCGTGACGACCTTGTTGTACACCTTCTCGAAGATGCGCGGCGCGCCGCACATCAGCGTCGGCTGGACCAGGCCCAGGTTGTCGACGATCTTGTCGACCCGGCCGTCCACGTACGTCGGCACGCCGACGTGGATGATGCCGCAGATCAGCGTCTTGCCGAACGAGTGCGACAGCGGCAGCCAGAGGAACTGCACGTCGGTGGGCAGCAGCACGCCGACGTCGGACTGCGCCACGCCCTCCCAGGTCCAGCCGCGGTGCAGCAGCTCGACGCCCTTGGGGCGGCCGGTGGTGCCCGAGGTGTAGATCAGGGTGGCCAGGTCGTCCGGGCCGATCCCGGCGATCAGGTCGTCGACCAGCGACGGGTTGGCGGCCAGCGCCTCCGCGCCGCGGCGCTCCAGGTCGGCCAGCGTCAGCTGGGGGAACGCGGCGGCCGGGTCGGCCTCGCCGTCGATCAGCACGACGTGGGTGAGCGCGGGCACCGCGGCGCGGCTCATCTTGGCCGCCTGGGCCGGGTTCTCCGCGATCAGCACCTTGGACCCGGAGTCGGCGACGATGAAGCAGGCCTCCTCCGGCTCGGTGGTCGGGTACACCGTGGTCGTCGCGGCGCTGGAGCACATCACGCCGAGGTCGGCGACGATCCAGTCGAGCCGGGTGTTGGCGAGGATCGCGACGCGGTCCTCCTTGCCGACGCCGAGCGTGGTCAGACCCGCGGCGATCGCCTTGGCGCGCTCCGCGATCTGGGCCCAGGTGTACCAGACCGGCGCGTTGTCCGCGTCCGGGCCGCCGAAGGCGCGGGCGTCGGGGGACGCCGCCACTCGCTGCAGGAACATGTCCGGAATAGACCGGTAGGGCACGTCAATGGTCATGAGTCGGGGCCGCCTCTGGTAGGCAAGAGTGACGGGGGACACGTTAACTTGGTGTTACCGAAGGGTAATGCTGCGCAGGGGGTTGGGGAACCCCTCGGGAAGATCTTTTCTGGAGGTCACCGGGGCCGTCGGGGCTGGTTTCAGATGCCCAGCCGCGCCCCGCGCAGCCGGCTCGTCAGCTCGGGCGGGCCGTCCAGGCTGGCCCGCGCGTGGCCCTGCCGGCCGGTCAGGAACATCAGCAGCTCGCTCGGCGTGCCGGTGAGGTTGAGCGGCTGGGTGCCGGCCCGCCCGGTGGTCACCGTGCCGTGGCCGGGCGAGATCACCCGCACCTGCACCGGGTAGCGGCGCAGCAGCAGCGGCGCGCGCCGGCGCACCTGCCCCCACAGCGCCTCGGACAGTCCGGGCTCCAGCTTGCGGGGCGTCCAGCCGCCGGCCGCCCGCCGCACGTCCTCGTGGTGCACGAACATCTCGGTCAGGTTGATCAGCTCGTCCAGCGGCCCGAACCCGGCCGGGCTCCACCGCGGCGGGCGCCGCAGCTCGGCGAGCAGGGTGCCGAAGTCACGGGCGGCGATGCGCTGCTGCACCGCCGCGGTGCGGCCGGCCAGCCGCTTGATCAGGATGCCCGGGGCCGCGTCGAAGCGACGTTCCCGCAGCAGCAGGTGCGCGAGCAGATCGCGGACGGTCCAGTGCCCGCAGAGGGTGGGGGCGTCTGGTCCGACCTCCGCCATCAGGTCGGCCAGAGCTAGCCTTTCAGCGAAGGCGTACCGGGTCATGTCGGCGATCCTACGTACCCTGGAGGCGGTGTGACGCCCGGCACAGGTCATACCCGCTCGCCTGCGAGAGCGGCTTCGGTAAGGATAGGAAGCCAAGCTAATTACTTACCGATCTGACGACGGGGACAAACGAGTGGCAGGGCAGACCGCCGGCGACGAGCCGGCCAAACCGGAGATCACGGGGCGCGACGTGCTCGCCCGCGGCGCGCGGGTGATGTGGCGCGGGATCCGGGACGAGCCGCGCCGGTTCACCATCGCGGTGCTCGGCAGCTGCCTGTTCGGCGCGCTGGTCATCGGGCAGGCGAAGGTGATCGGCTGGCTGGTCGAGGACCTGGTGGTGCCCGCCACCACCGGCGGCGACGTCACCGTCGGCGTGCTGGTGCTCGGCGCGGCGGTGCTGATCGCGATGGGCCTGGGCCGGGTCGCGGCCATCTTCGGCCGGCGGCTCGGCGCGGGCTTCATGCAGTTCGCCCTGCAGGCCAAGTACCGCCACGAGGTGACGCGCCGGTATCTGCAGCTGCCGGTCTCCTGGCACCAGCGGCACGCCACCGGCACGCTGCTGTCCAACGCCAACTCCGACGTCGAGGCCGCCTGGTTCCCGGTCGCGCCGCTGCCGTTCGCGGTCGGCACCATGTTCATGCTGATCGTCGCGGTCGTCGTGCTGTTCACCACCGACTGGGCGCTGGCTCTGGTCGGGCTCGTCGTCTTCCCGGTGCTGTTCGTGATGAACGTGGTCTTCTCCCGCCGGATGGCCCCGCGCCAGGCCCGCGCCCAGCACCTGCGGGCCGAGGTCGCCGCGATCGCGCACGAGAGCTTCGACGGCGCGCTCGTGGTCAAGACGATGGGCCGCGAGGATCTGGAGACCCGCCGGTTCGCCGGGCGGGCCGGCGAGCTGCGCGACGCGCTGATCAGCGTCGGGCGGTTGCGCGGCCTGTTCGACCCGCTGATGGAGTCGCTGCCGTTCCTCGGCACGCTGCTGGCGCTGCTGGTCGGCGCGTGGCGGCTGGACCAGGGCGCGATCGAGCTCAACCAGCTGGTGCAGGTGACCTTCCTGTTCACCGTGCTGGCGTTCCCGGTGCGGGCCATCGGCTGGGTGCTCGGCGACCTGCCGCGCTCGGTCGCGGGCTGGGACCGGGTCGAGCACGTGCTGCAGTCGACGGGGCAGATGCCGTACGGCGCGCAGGCCCTGCCCGGGTCCGGCGCGGCCGAGCTGAGCTTCCGCAACGTGGACTTCGCGTACGAGCCGGCGCAGCCGGTGCTGCACGACGTGACCTTCACCCTGCCCGCCGGGCGCACCGTCGCGCTGGTCGGCCCGACCGGCTCCGGCAAGTCGACCATCGCGACCCTGGCCGCCCGCCTGCTCGACCCCGATCAGGGCACGATCGCCCTCGACGGGGCCGACGTGCGCGGGCTGACCGCGGCTTCGCTGGCCTCGACCGTCGCGCTGGTGCCGCAGATCGCGTTCGTCTTCGACGACACGGTGCGCGGCAACGTCGCGCTGGACCGGCCCGGCATCGACGACGAGCGGGTACGCGACGCGCTGGCCACCGCGCAGGCCGACACGTTCGTCGCGCGGCTGCCCGAGGACCTGGACACCCGGCTCGGTGAGCGCGGCACCTCGCTGTCCGGCGGGCAGCGCCAGCGGCTCACCCTGGCCCGGGCGCTGGCCGGGCGGCCGCGGCTGCTCGTGCTCGACGACGCGACCAGCGCCGTCGACCCGCGGGTGGAGGCGCGCATCCTCGCCTCGCTGCGCGCATCCGGTCAGAGCACGACGATCCTGGTCGTCGCATACCGGCGGGCCACCATCGCGCTGGCCGACGAGGTCGTCTACATCGAGTCCGGCCGCGTGGTCGCGCACGGCACGCACGAGCAGCTGCTGGCGACGGTGAGCGGGTACGCCGACCTGGTCACCGCGTACGAGAAGGCCGAGGAGGAACGCGAGCGCGAACGCGTCTACGACGACGCCGACGTGTCCGCGACCGCCGAGCAAGAGGAGATTCCCG
>NZ_BONI01000002.1 GCF_016862635.1 Catellatospora coxensis
CCCCGCCGACCACCGCCACCTCGCCGGGATCACCGCCTACTACAACACCCTGAACTGGCACTACCTCTACCTGACCCGGGCCGACGACGGCCGGGCGGTGCTGGAGCTGCTCAGTTCCGACAGCGGCCGGCGCACGGTGTACCCGGAGCTGACCGTGGACGCCAGCGCGGCCGGCCGGGTCGGTCTACGCGCGGAGTTCGACGGCCCCGCGGTGCTGTTCTCCTACGACCTCGGCGACGGCTGGCGCCAGCTGCCCGTCGAACTGGACGCGACGATCCTGTCCGACGAGCACGCCGCGCTGATCATCGACGGTGAGCCCGCCGCGTGGGGTTTCACCGGCGCGTTTCTCGGCCTCTGGGTGCAGGACCTCGGCAACGACGGCGTGCACGCCGACTACGACCACGCCACCTACCTCGAACACTGACGTCTTGCCGATCGGGACCCGGCCGCATGGGGGCCGGGCCCCGATCGCGCCTGGCGAGACAGCGACCTGCGCACATGTCCCCAACCGAAACTTTCGGGGCTGAGCTGCACAGATTCAACGCTGTACCAAGGTATTTCCGGAAGTTCCGACGGTTGACGGTCCACAAAGCCCATCGTAATGTTTCGGCGTAGTAACGGAACTTGAGCCGCAACTACCGCGCCTCGCGCGGGGAGGGTCTCCGCCCGCGGCTGCATTCGCCACTCACGCGTCATCCGCATCACGCAAACTCCCGTGCCTCTTCGTCGACCCCGTCGACCGCTCACCACGGAAGGAACGCTTATGAGAATCAAACGGTGGATCGCCACCGGCGCCGTCGCCATCGCGACCGTCGGGGCGCTCAACACGCTGCCGGCCTCGGCCGGTCATCCGTACAACCCGGCCGACCAGAGCCTGCGCAACCTCGGCCTGCGCCACGACCTGTACATGGGGACCGCGATCTCCATGGCAGCCCTCAACGACGCGGCCGACCCGCGCTACCGCGAACTGGCCGCGTCGGAGTTCTCCACGGTGACCGCGGAGAACGAGATGAAGTGGGAGAGCCTCGAGCCCACCCGCGGCGCCTACAACTGGGGACCGGCCGATGAGCTGATCGCCTTCGCCAAGCAGAACAACCAGCGGGTGCGCGGGCACGTGCTGGTGTGGCACAACCAGCTGCCCGCGTGGCTCACCAGCGGCGTGAACGACGGCTCGATCAGCACCGAGGAGCTGCGCGAGATCCTGCGCAACCACATCACCGACGTGGTGACACACTTCAAGGGCAAGATCTGGCAGTGGGACGTGGTCAACGAGGCGGTCAGCGACCCGTGGGACAACCCGTCGACCCTGCACTACAAGGGGTTCTGGGCGCAGCACCTGGGGCCGGACTACATCGCCGACGCGTTCCGCTGGGCGCGGGCCGCCGATCCGAAGGCGCTGCTGTTCTACAACGACTACAACATCGAGGCGTTCGGCTCCGGTGACCCGGCCAACGACAAGACCCAGTTCGTGTACGACATGGCCAAGAACCTGCTGGCCCAGCGCGTGCCGATCGACGGCGTGGGCAGCCAGGGCCACCTGGGCACGCAGTACGGCAACTACGACACGCTGCAGGTCGCGGCGGCGCTGAAGAAGTTCGCCGGGCTCGGGCTGGCGACGGCGTTCACCGAGGTGGACGTGCGCAGCCAGATGACCGAAGCGGTGCAGAACGGCGATTCCAACGAGATCAACCCGCGGCTGCAGGCGTCGGCGGCGAACTACAGCGTGCTGCTGCAGGCCTGCCTGGCCGACCGGCACTGCCTGTCGTTCACCGTCTGGGGTTTCACCGACAAGCACTCCTGGGTGCCGAACTGGTTCGGCACCGAGGGCATGGCCAACATCTACGACGAGAACTACCAGCCCAAGCGGGCGTACAACCTGATGAAGGGCGACCTGATCTACACGGGTCCGCCGTACGTGCTCCCGCGCATCCCGCAGAAGCCGCGTAAGTAGCAGCGTCGCCGCAGAGGGCCCGGCCGGTCTGGTCTCCAGGCCGGCCGGGCCCTGCCACGCCGTGATGCTGGGGCCGGGCGGCGCGACGCAGGCGGGCGGCCCTACACCGCCCGCCGCCGTCGTGTCCTCGCGCCGCCCGGCGTCACCGGGCCCCTCGGAACGGCCCGGTCCGCGGCCACGCCGCCGGCCTGCCGCCCCGGGCGCGTCGGGAGACACCCCGGCGCAACCCCGTGCGGTCGCCACCGCCGGTCACAGCGCCTCCTCCAACGCGCCGGGACAGCGGCGAACGGCCGACACCCTGGCCACAGCATCCGCAGTATTTTGGCTGACACCGACCGACGTCAATGACTTTCGGAAAGTATCGGAGCCGCCACGCCGCCGCGGGCCGCGAGAGTTCTCCGAAAGTCATTGACGGTGCGGGAACAGCCTGCGGACAATGAGATCCGCAACCAGGAGAAACGTTTCTACGTGATTACAGAACAGTTTCCGCTCCTCATCGAGGCCGCACGCGGCGACGGTGACGTCGTCAGCCTCACCTTCGACGACGGCCCCAACCCCGCCGACACCCATCGCCTGCTCGACGTGCTGCGCGGGCACGACGTCAGGGCCGTGTTCTGCCTGCAGGGCGACCAGGTCGAGCGGCATCCCGAGACGGTGCGCAGGATCGTCGCCGACGGGCACACCCTGTGCAACCACAGCATGCACCACGACGACATGAGCACCTGGACGCCGGAGCGGATCGCCGCCGACCTGCGCGAGACCGACGCCGCCATCCGCCGGGCCCTGCCGCACGCCCGCATCCCGTACTTCCGCGCGCCGTACGGCGCCTGGGGACAGAGCCCGGCCGTGGCCGCGGCGCTGGGCATGCGGCCGCTGGGCTGGCGGCTGGCCGTCGCCGACTGGGAGACCCCCGGCGCCGACGAGCTGGTGCGCCGCCTGGCGGCGGGCGTCACGCCCGGGGCGGTCGTGCTCCTGCACGACGGCGGCGGCGACCGCAGCCAGACCGTCGACGCCGTCGACCGGGTCATCCCGATCCTGAAGGCCCGGGGCTGGCGGTTCACGCTGCCCGAGACGGGCCGCTGACCGGGGCGTCCCCGCCGCTTTGATCGATCTATGTCACCATGTCGAAACCTCGATGTCGTACCCTCGACGCGGGGAGGTCGCCATGCCCAATCCGCGCCGATCGCCTTCGCGGCTGGTGCCGTCGCCGCGGGGCGGCGTGCTGTCGGTCGAGGTCTCCGGCGCGCCGGACGGGCGCCCCGTGTTCCTCATGCACGGCACGCCCGGCAGCCGCAGCGGACCGCGCCCGCGCAGCATCGTGCTCTACCGGATGGGTGTGCGGCTCGTCTCCTACGACCGCCCCGGCTACGGCGGCTCGACCCGGGTCCCGGGCCGCCAGGTCGCCGACGCCGCGGCCGACGTGGCGGCCATCGCCGACACGCTGGAGCTGGACCGCTTCGGGGTCATCGGCCGCTCCGGCGGCGGCCCGCACGCGCTGGCCTGCGCGGCACTGCTGGCCGACCGGGTGACCCGGGCCGCGGCGCTGGTGGGCATCGCGCCGCCGGACGCGCCCGGACTGGCCTGGTTCGACGGCATGGCCCAGTCCAACACCAACGACTACGACATGGCCGACCGGGACGTGGCCCTGTTCACCGAGCGGCTGCTGGCCCGCGCCGACCGCGCCCGCCGCGACCCGGAGAGCCTGATGGCAGCCCTGCGCGGCGAGCTGACCCACTCCGACCTGCGGGTCATCGACGACACCGCGATCCGGCGGCTGATCACGGACAACTACGCCGAGGCGACGCGCTTCGGCGGCCACGGCTGGGTCGACGACGCGCTGGCGTTCCGTCGCGAGTGGGGGTTCCAGCTGTCCGACGTGACGGGCGAGGTGCTGCTGTGGCACGGCGCCGACGACGCGTTCTCGCCGGTCGGGCACACCGAGTGGCTCGCCAGGCGGATCGCGCACGCGTACGTGCAGGTCCAGGCGGACACGGCGCACTTCGGCTCGGTCGAGATCCTGCCGCAGGCGCTGGCCTGGGTGACGGCCGGGCCCTGACCGGTCAGCCGGGGAACGGGTCGTGGTGCAGGGTCGCGGTGTGCTCGCGCAGGTGCCCGAGCTGGCGGTGCAGTTCGGCGTGCGAGTCCGGGTCGGCGGTGCGGTCCAGCGCCCGGGTCCACAGCTCGTCGAGGTGGCGGCCCAGGGTGCGGCTCTCGCCGGTGTCGCCGTGCAGCTGCAGGTAGCGCAGCCGGTGCAGGAGCAGCTGCCGGACGGCGGCGTCGCCGCACTCGGCCGCGCCCGAGGCGTCCAGGTGCGGCCACAGCGCGCCGTACGCGGCCCAGGAACGGGGGTCGTCGACGTCGGCGCGGGGCCGCGTCGCGGCGAGCACCAGGTGGGCGCGGTGCCGGTTGGCGGACAGGTCGGCGTCGGCCATCCGGGACCTGATCACCCGTTGCAGGACGGGGTGGATCAGCACGCGCGCGCCGCCGGCGTCCTGGCCGCGTACGTCGAGGCGGACCAGGGCGAGCCGGTTGACGGTCTGCAGGAGCTTGCCGCGTTTCCACCGGTCGGTGAGGGCCGGGTCGACCTCGGCGAGGGTCGCGGCGAGCGCGTCGCTGTACACGATGTGCAGGGGTATCTCCGGGGCGAGCAGCGCGCAGATCTCGATCAGGCGGTATGCCGCCGGGGTCTCCTCGCCCAGCCTGCGCAGCGAAGCGTCCCAGGTGAGCCGCAGGTCGGGTTCGAGGCGGCCGGGTTCGACGAGCAGGTCGGCCGGGGGGCGGCCGGTGTCGGCCAGCCAGCTGCCGGCCGCGGCGACGGCGATCGGCAGGTCGGCGACGGAGGCGGCCAGCTGCACGGCTTCGGAGTCGCGGATGGTGGGCAGCCGGTGGCGCAGGTGGGCGATGCTCTCCACCCGGTCGAACAGGCCGACTTCGAGCAGGTCGGCGTGTTCGGCCCAGCCGGGGTTCCGGGAGGTCACCACGACGTGCCCGGACCCGCGGGGCAGCAGGCCGACGACCGCGTCGATGTCGTCGGCGCCGTCGATGACGATGAGCCAGTGGCGGTACATGCGACCGCGTTCGAGTGCGGCCAGCGCGGCGCGGGCGGTGCCGGCAGGGGTGGGGCGCGCCGCGACGGCCAGGTGCGGGGCGAGCGCGGCGAGCTGGGCGGTGACGTCGGCGGTGGCGTCGATCCACCAGACGAGGTCGTACGCGCCGGCGTAGCGGTGGGCGTACTCGACGGCCAGCTGGGTCTTGCCGATGCCGCCCATGCCCTGCACGGCCACCCGCGCGCCGGCGGGCAGCAGGGTCGCGTCGTCGTGGTCGCGCAGCCGGGCGCGCAGCAGGCCCAGGTCGTCGTCGCGCCCGGTGAATCCCGGGTCGCGGGGTGGCATGTGGAACATCATGGGCGGCAGGCCGGGGAAGCGCACCGGCGGATGTGACGCGTCCAGGGCGGTCGCGGCGTGGCCGAGCAGGGTGAGCAGGCCGGTGCTGGCGGCGAGGACGTCGTCGCCGGACAGGCGCACGCTGTGGGCGGCGTCGAAGGCGGGCACGGCGGCGACGTCGGCGACGTACACGGCCAGCGGCGGGTTGGCGGCGGGGGCGCGCTCGTCGCGGGTGAGGCGGGCCAGGGCGGCGGCGTTGGCGGCCGAGATGATCGTCAGCCGCCGTCCGTGGCCGCGGGCCGGCGTGTTGCCGGGTGTCGGATCCGCGACGGTGAGCCCGGCGGCGTGGCAGAGCGAGGTGACCCATTCGGCCCAGACCGCGTCGGTGGCGTCGTGGTGCAGGATCACCTCGGTGACGGCGGGGTCGGGGGTGCGCACGAAGCGCGCGGCGGTGCGCCGGCGCAGGCCCTCGTCCATGACCGGGGCGCCGGTGACCGCGCCGTGGGTGATGTGCGCGACCAGCTCGGAGTATGCGGCGAGCAGCGTGCCGGGCAGGCCGGGCGGGTCGGCGACGGCGGCGAGGATCTCCTCGAACGCGTACGCGGGCTGGTAGGGCACCTCGACGGCGGCCCAGTAGCGGCGGCGCTGGGCCTCGGTCATGTTCGCGGGCAGCCCGGCCATGCGGCGCATGGCGACGGTCCGCCCGGCCTGGGCCTGGGCGGGCTGGGTCGTGTCGACGTGCATCGGGACGGGCAGGATGCGGATGGACCGGTTGCGGTAGCGGGTGGAGATCTCCCGGGCCAGCACGGCCGCGCCGTTGATCGCCTGCTCGGCGAAGGTGAAGCAGCTGACCAGGGTGTCGGGCAGGTGGGCGGTGCAGATGTCGGCGAGTTCGGTCAGGCCGGTGCGGCTGTCGACCAGGACGTAGTCGTAGTGGCGGCGCATGTCCTCGCGCAGCGCGTCGAAGAACCGGCCGCCGTGGCGGCGTTCGTAAAAGTCGTCCCAGTCGAGGTCGCCGAGCTGGGTGGCGTAGTCGCGGTTCTGTCGGCCTGCCGACAGGAAGTGCACACTGCCGCCGCCGGGAAAGGACCAGCGCAGGGGTGTCGCATAGCGCTGCACCTGGGCGTAGTGGGCGTACCAGGACGGCTCGCGGGGTTCGTCGGCGGTGGTGGCGTGGTCGAACTCGCGGATCAGGTCGATGACCCCGCCGAGCGCGGACAGCCTGCTCACGTCGAGGAACGGGTGGAAGAAGCGGTGCAGGCCCGGGGATTCGAGGTCCCAGTCGGCGGCGAGCACGCGCTTTCCGGCGGCGCCCAGGATCCAGGCCACATTGGCCACCGCCATGGTGCGCCCGGTGCCGCCCTTGAAGGAGTAGAACGTGACGATCTCACCCTGTCGCGCCTCGGCGCCGTTCTGCACGGACGGCCCTCCTTGCGTGTTATATGTATCGATTAAAGCACCCCGCGCCGCCTTTTCGGCTCCTTGTCGCGACCCGCTCGACAGTCGGCAATTCACCGGTTCCGATGTTTTGCGGGGCGGGTCAGGTCGGATAGGATCCGCAGAGGGTGTCGGTTCACAGCTGAAATGAGTGCCAATGGCCGAAACGGTGGGAACCCGAGGCACGCTCGAAAACCTCGTGGAGATGCTCGTACGCGTACCCGAACTCGCCGATCCGGCCGTCCGTGACCAGCTCATCGAGCAGATGCGCCTGGTGCTGCGGCGGACGTTGCGGGTCAAGCGTTTCGACGACGTGCGCCACGAGATGTCCAGCCTGGTCAACACATCCGCGGCCTGCTCCGGCGGGCTGCGGGTGCTCGCCGCGATCGTGGCCGAGCAGCATGTGGGCGACACCTCGGCCATCCACGCGGCGGTCGCCGAGCTGAGCCCCGGCCTGCTGTCCGGACCGGACCGTGACCACCTGCGCAGCCTGCTGTCGAACCTGGCCGCGAGCCAGGTCGCCGAGGCCGTCGACGGGCTCGGCGGCGCCGAGCAGCTGTACTCGATGCGCACCTGGCGCGACACTGCCGGCGCGATCAAGATCATGGAGGGTCTGCCGATCCCGGACGACGGCGTGCCGCAGGTGCTGGCCTTCGCCAGCCGCCTGTCGGAGCTGCTCACCGGTCCGATCGCGGACGGACTGCGGACCTGGGTGGACACCGTCGCCGGCGGTCTCGGCGTGGACCTCGCGGCGCTGGTGCTGCTGCGCGGCGGGGCGGGCCCGCTGCCCGCCACCGCGGCCCCGGCGTTCACTCCCCCGTCCCCGCGCACGCCCAGCTCGCGCCGGTCCGAGACGCGCGTGGTCGGCGGCGGGGTGCCGATCCGCAACCGTAACTTCACCGGTCGCAGCGAGCTGCTGGACCAGCTGTCCGAGGTGCTCAGCAGCGGCGCGCAGGCGGCCGTGCTGCCGCCGACCATCCACGGCCTCGGCGGGGTCGGCAAGACCCAGCTCGTCGTGGAATACCTCTACCGCCACCTCGACGACTACGAGGTGGTGTGGTGGATCCCGGCCGAGCGCACCGCGACCGTGCTCGGGGCGCTGACCCAGCTCGCCGAGACGCTGCGGCTGACCGTGACCGAGGACCGGCAGCAGACCGCGCGCACCGTGCTCGACGCGCTCGCCGGCCTGCGCGTGCCGTGGCTGCTCGTCTACGACAACGCCGACGACCCCGACGCGCTCAAGCCGCTGCTGCCGGCGACCGGCGGCCACGTGATCGTGACGACCCGCAACCCGGAGTGGGGCTCGGTCGGCCGGCCCATCGAGGTCAACGTGTTCCCCCGCGAGGAGAGCATCCAGATGCTCGAGGGCCGCGGCCTGCACATGCGGCCCGGCGAGGCGAACGAGCTGGCCGAGAAGCTCGGCGACCTCCCGCTGGCGCTGGAGCAGGCCGCGCTGTGGTGCCGCTCGACCGCGATGCCGGTCAGCGAGTACATCGAGCTGCTGGACAGCCACAGCCGCACGGACCTGCTGTCGGAGTCCAAGCCGTACGGCTACCCGGTCACCGTGACCGCGTTCGTCACCCTGGCCAGCGAGACGCTGCGGGCCACCGCGCCGGCCAGCGCGCAGCTGTTCGAGCTGCTGTCGTTCCTGTCGGGTGAGCCGGTGTCGCTGAACCTGCTCAGCCGGGGCCGCTCCGCCGACGTCACCGAGCCGCTGCGCAGCACCCTCAACGACCCGGTGAAGCTCAGCCGCGTCGTGCGCGACCTCAACAACCGCGGTCTGGCCAAGGTGGACCCGGCGCAGCGCATCCAGGTGCACCGGCTGGTCCAGGACATCCTCCGGGACATCCTGCCGCCCGACCTGGCCAGGACGACGCTGCGCAACACCCAGCGGCTGCTCGCCGAGGCCAACCCCGGCGACCCCGACGAGCTCGGCGGCCTGGACGTGCAGGCGGAGCTGGGTCCGCACCTCGACCGCGCGCAGATGATCTACGGCGACGAGGAGGCGGTCCTCAAGACCGTCCTGGACCACACCCGTTCGCTGTACATGATCGGCGACTACGAGAACAGCCTGCGGCTGGCCACCGAGGCCGCCCAGGAGTGGGCCAAGCCCACCGACGACCCGGAGCGGGGCCCGAACGGCCTGGCGACGCTGCGGGCGCGCAGCATGATGGCCAACGCGCTGCGCGTGCTCGGCAAGGCCACCGAGGCCGCCGAGCTGGCCCGCGACACCTACGACCGGATGTGCGCCAGCCCCCGGCTCGGTGAGCTGCACGAGTTCACCCTCATCCACGCCAACCAGGTCGGCCACGACATGCGCATCTCGGGGCAGTACGGCGACGCCCTGAGTTTCGACACCGCGTCGCTGGAGCGCCACCGGCGGGTGTTCAACGCGACCGAGGCCTACACCCTGCGCGCGCAGGCCAACCTCGCCGTCGACCTGCGGATGATCGGCGACTTCCCGAAGGCGTTCGAGCAGGACCGCGACATCGCCAACCACTGGGAGGACGTCGGCGGCTCCGACCCCCGGGCCCTGGCGGCGTACATCAACCAGGCTCGCAACTACTACGGCATGGGCGCCTACCGGGCCGGTCTGGACTGGATCCAGCAGTGGCGCGAGCCGCTGGCCGAGGCGCTGGGCGCGGGCAGCAGCCAGGTGCTGCTGGCCGAGCGCACCTACGCGATCCTGCTGCGCAAGCTGGGTTACCTCGACGACGCCCGGTGGATCCTGCGGGAGCACTTCGAGCGGACCCTGTCCCGGCTCGGCGACACCCACGAGTTCACCAACGCCGCCGCGGTCAGCTACGCCAACGTGCTGCGCCAGGTCGGCGGCACGTACGAGGCGGCGCAGCTGTTCGACGAGACGATGCCGCGCTACGACGAGTATTTCGGCGTGAAGCACCCGCTGACCCTGGCCGCGAAGGTCAACCAGGCCATCCTGGCGCGCGCCATGGGTGACCTGGATCAGGCGCGCGCCCTCAGCGAGGTCTGCTATGCCGGTTTCGGCGAGGTGCTCGGCGACCGGCATCCGTACACGCTGTGCGCGGGCGCGTCGCTGGCCAGCGATCTGGCGCTGGCCGGTGAGCATGCCGGGGCGTGCGCGCTGTCCGAGAAGATGTACGAGGTGAGCCAGGGGTCCGGCGGCGGCCACGAGGCCCGCGGCGGCGGCGAGCACCCCTACCTGCTGATGCGCGGCATCAACTACGCCCACGACCTGCGCGCCGTGGGCCGCACCGCGGAGGCCGACAAGTTGCGGCGCACCTCGCTGCAGGCGCTGCGTGAGGCGCTCGGCGCGACCCACCCGGAGGTGGAGGCGATCGAGCGGGACGAGCGCACCGAGGGCGACATCGAGCCGCCCCCGACCTGATCCCGTGGCCCCGTGGCCCGCTGCCGGAACATCGGCTGCGGGCCACCGGCGTCTCGGGTCAGCCCGCCACGAGCTGCCTGTTGCGGTCGAGCCACAGGCGGTGCGACTCGCTCAGCGCCTCCTCGGCCGCCGCGACCACGGCCGCGTCCAGCGGTTCGGCCAGCAGCTCGTCGGTGCGTTCCCGCAGCCCGGCGACCAGCCGCAGCCCGGTGCCGGTGAGCGCGCCGGACGCCTCCACCGCGCCCAGGCCGCGCTCGACCTGCAGGCGCGCCTCGGCGAACCGGGCACCGGCCAGGTCGGCGAGGCCGTCCTCGGCGATCAGCGCCCGCCAGGAGTCGGCGACCCCGACGAACGCGTACACGCCCTGCAGCAGCCCGGCCAGCGGCCGCGGGTCGGTGCGCCACGGGGCGAAGAAGCGCCGGGTGTCGGCGGGGTCGCTCATCGGGGTGAGGTCGAGCATGCCGCTGAGCTTCGAGTGCTGGAACTCGTGCACCATCGTGACGACCAGGTCGGCCGCCGACGACGGGCGGGTCAGCCCGAACGCGCCGAACGCGTACTTGATCGTGGCGCTGCGCGCCGAGTGCGGGTCGGTCTGCGCCAGCGGCACCAGCACCTGCAGCCCGGCGGCCAGTTCCGCGGCGCGGCCGGGCATCCGGCGCTCCAGCATCCCCCAGGCCTGCGCGAACACGGTCTGCCAGTGGGCGACCTCGGCGTCGTCGAGCCGGTTGGCGGGCGGCGCGTGGTGGCCGTGCCGGTACGGGTCGACGTCGTCGAGCGCGACTCCGGGCGCGCCGGGCGCCGAGAGCCGGTGGACGGGCAGCCACCCGGGCACGTCCGCGACGGCTGCGCCCTGCGCCGGCACCGGCGATGCGGACGACGCGTCCCCGCTGGGCAGCGGCTCCTCGTGCAGCGCCACGACCCGGCCGCCGGCCGCCACGGACAGCCGGCCGCCGTCGGCGACCAGCCGCGCGTCCGTGACGTCGCCGACCGTCAGCGCGCCGACGCCGGGCACGGAGACCACGCCGTCGCGGACCGGCACGGGCAGGTCGGCGGGCACGCCCGCGGCCGCGGCGGCGACGGCGGCGATGCCGCAGAGCTGCCCGAAGTCGGAGGCGGCCGCGACACCGCGCTCGGTGGCCCGCACGGTGATGCCGGTCCACGAGCCGACCAGCGGCGCGCCGAGCACCCGGGCGAACCGGCCCGGCGCGGCGCGGCGGGCCCGTTCGAGAGTGTCGGCGACGGCGTCGCGTTCGGCCGCGCTGCCCGGCCAGTTGCGCAGCAGGTGCCCGATGAGCAGCAGGTGGCGGCTGAGCTGCGCGGTCCGCAGCGCGTCGATGGCCGCCGGGCCGCCGTCACCGCGGGCCAGCGCGGCGAACTGGTCGGGATCGAACTCGTGGAAGGCAGTCATCACGTCTCCGGTTGAGCGGCACGGTTCAGGTCCGCCGCGACGCGCGCGGACACGTGGTCGATGAGGCGGCGCATGTCGTCGCAGTACACCGACGGGTTGAGGAAGCCGGCGCCGGGCCGGTAGCGGTGGGCGTAGTGGCCGCCGCCGCACACCGGGCGCACCGGGCAGGCGCGGCAGGTGCTCGACAGGGCCTGCGCCCCGAGCTGGCGGGCGGCGATCCCGGCGTCGTCGAAGACCCGGTCGAGTTCGTCGTGGCGCACGTCGAGGCCGGTGGCCGCGGCGCCCGGGTAGGCGGACTTGAGCGCGTCGACCTGCTCCAGCGCGCCGTCGGACTCCACCACGAGCATGCCGGCGGGGCTCAGCCCGACCTGCTCGGAGCCGCTCGCGCCGCCCAGCAGCAGGGCCAGGATGTCGTCGAACAGCCGGATCCGGATCGGTGAGTCCCGGCCGTACCAGCGTTCGAACACCGTGATCAGCCAGTCGGCGTACGGCGTCGCCCCGGGCCGGGCGGCGGGCGGCGGCTCGCCCCAGTTGGCGTGCGGCAGCAGGAAGTCGATCATCGGTGGGTCGAACGCGGACAGCGCCTCGAAGGTGGCCACCGGGTCGGTCTCGGGCGCGACGGTGGTCAGGATCCCGGCGTACGCCGGCCGGTTCGCGGGCTCGCGCAGCAGGTCCAGGGCGCGGGCGACGGCGGTGAAGCTGCCCCGCCCCGAATGGGTGCGCCGGTGCCGGTCGTGATCGGGCTGCGCGCCGTCGACGCTGACCCCCACGCTGATCCCCAGCTCCACCAGCCGGGTGACGGTGGTCCTGGTCAGCAGCACGCCGTTGGTCTGCATACCCACCCGCACCCGGGTGGACCGCGGCATGCGGGCGTGCAGGAAGCCGACGAGGCGTTCGATGCGGTCGAGCCGGAACAGCAGCGGCTCGCCCCCGTGCAGGATCACCTGCACACGGCGCAGCCCGTGGGCGGCGGCGTGCCGGGCGAGGTTGTCGACCGCGGCCTGCCAGATCTCGTCGGCCATGACCGCCGGGCGGTCCCGCCAGCTCTGGTCGGTCGACTCGTAGACGTAGCAGTAGTCGCAGGCGAGGTTGCAGCGCTGGTGAACCTTGAGGATGAGGTCGCGGATCGGTGTGGGCCGCCAGCCGGCGGCGCGCAGCCGCTCCGGATCGAGCTCGGCGTACGGCCACGGTGCTGCCGCTCGCTGTGCCTGCCGCAGCGACGTCCTGGCGTCGCCGGCCGACAGCACGGTCACGAGGTGAACGACTGGAAGGCTGAGATGATGCCGTCCGGGTCGTCGAGCGCACGGATCACTCGGCGGGCCGCCCTGGCGAGGGCGTCGTCGCCGGCTTGGATCGCATCGAGCAGGGGACGATCGGACAGATCAACCAGTGGCGACCATGCTGCGGCCGGAGGCTCCATCGTGATTTCAGCCTTCACCATTTGCTCCCCATCGGGTATGCCATACGGCGACCCTCGCCGGATGACGTCTTCGGCGCCGGACTATGTGCCCGGACGACTCAAGATAGGGCTCAGGGGCAGGTCTCGGCACGTTTTTGCCACCCTGTTTGGCAAAGTTTGGCGGTACCGGTTTGGCAAAGTCTGTCGATCTTCCCCTTGCGCCGGAGGCGGCGGAATGCTGTGCTCGGCCGACGGTCAGATCGGCAGCGGGTCCAGGTCACACTCGACCCGGGAGCCGCGCGCCCAGCGGGCGACGAACTCGTGCTCGCCCAGCAGGTCCTGCCAGCCGACGAGCATCCGTTCGCGCAGGCCGTCGTCCGGTTTGCCGACGGCGATCAGGTCCAGGGCCAGGTTCGTGCCGGCGGCCAGGGTCTCCGGGTGCTCGGCCCCGCGCACGGCGACGGCGATCTCGTACGCGGCCCGCGACGCCTTCACCGCGCCCGCCCGGTCACCGGTCAGCGACAGGTCTGTCGCATGGTTGACCGCGGCCGCGATCGCGTACGGGTGACTCTCCCCGAGCAGCTTCTCCAGCTGCGCGGCGGCCAGCCGGCCGGTCTCGCGGGCGGCCGCCCACAACCCGCGGGCACGCTGCACCGCGGCCAGGTTCACCCGGGCCACCGCCGTCAGCGGGTGCCCGTCGGACAGCCTGCGCCGGTAGCCGTCGACGGCGTCGGTGACCAGCCGCTCGGCCCGCGAGGTGACCCCCGCGTCGCGCAGCGCGTTGGCGTAGCTGACCGTCACGCTGAGCAGGTGCGCGTCGGAGCGGTCCAGCATCTCCTGGCAGCGCAGGTACAGCTCGGCCAGCTCGTCGAGCGCCTGCGGCCAGCCCAGACGTCGCCGGGCCACCGCGGCGGTGCGGCGGGCGGCCAGCATGCCCAGGTCGCCGTCGCCGAGCAGCCGGCTGCCCAGGGGCAGGTAGCGGTCCAGCATCTCCAGCGCCCGGTCGTAGTGGCCCAGCCCGGACTGGTCCTCGGCCAGCGCGAACGCGGCCCGGACCGTGGCGGCGGTGTCGGCGGGCTCCAGCCGCTCGAAGTCGGGCAGGTCCAGGAAGGCGGCTTCGGCGTACGCGCCCGCATGCCGCAGGCTCGCCGACAGCCGCCGCCGGCAGTCCGCGGTGCGCGCGTGCCCCGCGCCCAGCGCGCGCAGGGACCGGTCGTGGTTCTCCCGGCCGGCGGCGACGGCCTGCGCGTAGTCGCCCGCCACCAGCAGGTCGGTGGCCGTGCCCGCCACCGCGGCCAAGGTCAGTTCGTGATCGGCGCCGTGCGCCGGGCTCGCCTGCAGCCGCCGCACCACGTCCACGGCCAGCTCCCGGGCCCGCGCGTACTCCCCCAGCCCGCGCCACGCGCCGGCCAGCTCCACCTGCACCTGCAGGACCAGTTCGTGGTCCGGGCCGAGGAAGTCGGGCTGCTGCCAGACGGCCACGGCCTGGCCCGCCAGGTCCGCGGCCTTGGCCAGGTCGCCGTCGAGGACCCGGAACCGCACCTGGTCGGCGATCAAGCGCTGCGCGTCGGGGTTGCGCGACTCGACCAGCCGGGACGGCTGCAGGTGCCGGCCGATCTCGCGGTACTCCCCCGCCGCGGCTACCCCGGGTGCGCCCAGCGCTGCTCGGGCCAGGATCTCGTGGACGTGATGGCGGGCCCGCGCGTCGACGTCGGCGGGCAGCGTCGACCGCAGCGCCTGCCGGGCCAGGTGCGTCATCTCGACCTGGTGCTCGCCCAGCCGGATGAGGCCGTAGTTGGCCAGTGCCCGCAGCGCCCGGCGCAGCTCGACGCGGTTGCGCAGGGTCGTGCCCAGCGGCGAGCCGAGAGTGGTTCCGGCACGTTGCAGCAGGGCGATCGGCACCGGCGCCGGTCCGAACCAGGCGAACAGGTCGCACAGGTCCCGGTGCTCGGCGCTCAGTCCGGCCCGTGCGGCGGCCAGCGGTCTGACCACCGGATCCGACGGCGTGTACTGGTCATGCAGCGCGGCCGGGTCGATCCGGGCGGCGATGTTCAGGGCCTGCGGCAGCCGGCCCACCAGCTCGATGAAGTCGGCCAGCTGCGCGTCGGTGATGCCGGGACGCTGCCGGGAGAGGAACTCGCTGGCCTCGTCCGGCGCGAATTCGAGCACCTCGACCTCGACCATCGTGGCGTCGTACGGCAGCTCGCGGTCGGTGGTGGTCAGTATGGCGTGCCCGCCGCCGATCGGCAGCAGGTCACGGATCTCCCGCTCCTGCTCGCCGTTGACGTCGTCGAAGATCAGCAGGTGCGGCACCTCGGGCGCGCCGAGGTAGCGGCGCAGGTCCACCAGCGAGCGGTCGCCCGGGGATCCGTTGCCCAGGCCCAGCCGCGCCGCGAGCTCGGCCATGCCGGCGCGGGCCTGGTCGACGTCGGTGCAGCGCACCCACCAGACGATCGGGTAGCTCTCGCCGTAGCGGTGCGCGTACTCGGTGGCGAGTTCGGTCTTGCCGGCCCCGCCGACGCCGTGCAGCACGACCGTCGTGTGCTCATGCTGCTCGAACGCGGTGCGGATGCGGGCCAGCGCCGCCCGGCGGCCGGTGAACGAGGAGTTGCGGATCGGCAGTTGCTGCACCGGCCACGAGATGACCGCATCGGGTCGTGGGGGCTGCGGTGGAATGCCGCGCCCGGCGGGTGATCTCGGCACCGTCGTCTCCCCCGTCCGCGTCGGCCGCTGGCCGTCCTCCTGCGCGCGCGCCCAGAGTGCGTGGAACCTGCCGACCAGTTCGGCCTCGTTCCGCCGGGCGAGCGTGCGCTTGTTGAGATCGACGATAATCGACTGATACTTCGGCCACGAGAGCAGATATGCGCCACGCAGCGCCGCGCGGTAGGTCTCGTGCGAGACGTACTCCAGGGAACGGTCGCGGTTGATGCTGGTGCTGACCGTGCGGCCCGACGGGCAGCCGGCGCTCACGTACAGCTCATGCAGCGCGTCTATCAGGTCACGGAAAGGTCCCAGCGGGACCGCGTCCAAACTGGGTCTGCTGATCTGCACGTGGCGGCTCCGCGCGGATGACGGCCAGCCGAGGGTTGACGGTGGCGGAACGACTGTTGGCGGAACACGGAGACGCCATGCGGGCCCCCGGCGAGCATATCGACGGATGACCCACCGGCGCCATCGACACGCGCCATCGTCGCGCACACCCCGCGAGCGGGTGAATCGCCTTGACAGCGTCACATTCCCGACAGTCGGCGGCGGCGGGCGGGGTGGCGCGAGGTCGATAGGTTTGGCGGATGGCGCGGGTGGTAGCGGTGCACGGCATTCACAACACGTACGCCAGCCGGCCGCAGCTGGCCGACGGCTGGATCCCCGCGCTGCTGGGCGGGCTGGACAACGCCGCCCAGGCCGGCCTGGCCCCCGCCGTGGGGCTCACCGCCTCCGAAGTGGCCTGTGTGTTCTACGGCGACGTGTTCCGCCCGCCCGGCAAGCGGCTCAGCGGTGACATTCCCCCGCTGACGGCCGACGACGTCGAGGAGGGGCCCGAAACCGAGCTGCTGCTGCAGTGGTGGGCGGCGGCGGCGCGGATCGACCCCGCGGTGGTCGCACCGGACGCGCGGACCCTGGGACCGCGCGCGTCGGCCCGCAAGGCGCTGCTGGCGCTGGCCGGCGCGCGCTTCCTGACCCAGGTGTCGGAGCGCCTGCTCGTGTGGTGGCTCAAGCAGGTCACGTCCTATTTCACCGACCCGGCGGTGCGCGCCGCCGCCCGGGACCGGTTCGCCGCCGCGATCGGCGACGACACCCGGGTGGTGGTGGCCCACTCGCTGGGCTCGGTCGTGGCGTACGAGGCGCTGTGCGCCCGTCCGGGGTGGCCGGTCACCGACCTGGTGACGCTGGGTTCGCCGCTGGGGGTGCCGCACCTGGTCACGCACCGGCTCGACCCGTCGACCGGCGCCTGGCCGGGGGTCGAGCGCTGGGTGAACATCACCGACGCGGGCGACTTCGTGGCGCTGCAGCCGCTGCTGCGCACCGTGTACGGCGAGCGGGTGCGCGATGTGGAGATCAGCAACGGGCTGGGCGCGCACCAGGTCGAGCGGTATCTGTCCGATCGGGAGACCGGCGCGGCCGTGGCCGCGGGACTGCTCGCCGGCCGCTCGTGACCGGGCAGGAGGGCGGTCCGGTGGCGCGGCGGTACTTCATCGGCGCGGCGACGACCGTGTACGCCCCGGCGACCGAGCTGGTGGACCTGCCCGAACTCGTCGACGAGCTGCGCCGGGCCACCGAGCTGTTCACCGGCCTGGGCTACGAGGTGGTGCCGGACTTCGGCACGGACCTGAGCGCGGTCGCGTTCACCGGCCGGCTGCGCGCCTTCCTGCGCAGTCCCGAGCGCCTGCCCGACGACATGATCGCGGTGTACTACACGGGGCACGGCGAGGTGGCCGGGTCCGGGACGGAGCTGCTGCTGCCGATGGCCGACGCGACGGCCGACCGCTCGTACAGCTTCCTGCACGCCGGGGACCTGACCGGACGCCTGCTCGACAGCTACGCGCCCGGCGAGATGGTCGGCCAGCGGCTGCTGTTCGTGCTGGACACCTGCTACGCGGGCGCGGCCGGTGGCACACTGGCCGCCGGGGCGGTGGGCTTCGTCGACCGGCTGCGCCGCACGGCCAGCGGGCCCGCCGTCGCGGTGATCGTGGCGGCCCGCGACTACCAGCAGGCCGGGGTCGGCACGTTCACCCAGGCGCTGGCGCGCGCCGTGCAGGAACGGGCGATCGCCGGCCACGAGGTGCCGTTCCTGCCGCTGGAGCCGCTGATCACGCAGGTGAACGCGGAGATGGCCGAGGCCGCGGCGGGCGCGGCCGTCAGCCAGCACGCCCGCCTGCTCTACTTCGGCGAGCGGGCCGGGGAGTTCTTCCCGAACCGGCTGTACAGCCAGTGGTACGCCGACCTCGACGTGCGCACCCGGGACCTGCGGCTGCAGCAGGACGCGCGGCGGGCCGAACGGGAGCGCAGCGAGCGCATCGGGCAGGGCCTCGACCCGGCGTCCGAGCGCGACGACCTGTGGCTGTTCACCGGGCGGCACGCCGCCCTGCGCCGCGCCTCGGCCTGGCTGGCCGAAGCCGCGGGGCACCCGCCGCCACCGACCCTGGTGATCACCGGCGATCCGGGTTCGGGCAAGTCCGCGCTGCTGGCCCGGCTGGACACGCTGGCCGACCCGGGCCGCAGCGCCCGCGTGCCCGACGTGCACCTGCTGCCCCCGGACACCATCCCGCCGCGGGAGTCGATCAGCCGGTTCATCCACGCCCGCGGCCTGACCCCGGTGGCGCTGCTCGCCGGGCTGGCCGAGGCCTGCGGCGTCGACGACATCGCCGCGATCGACTCGCCGGGCAAGCTCGTCGCGCAGCTGCGCAGCCGGACCGCGCCGGTCACGGTCGTCATCGACGGCGTCGACGAGGCGGCCGGCGAGGCCGGCGACACCACGGTCACCGGCCTCGCGATGGTCAAGCAGGTGCTGGCCCCGCTGGTACGCGCCGCGCACCGCACGCCGCTGCGGCTGCTGATCGGCACCCGCCGGCACCTGATCGGCCCGCTCGGCAAGCCGGTCGAAGTCGTCAACCTCGACCGGGCCCGCTACGCCGACCAGCCCAGCCTGCACGCGTACGTGCGCTCGTGCCTGATCGAGCTGGTCGAGACGTCGCCCTACCGCAGGCAGCGGCCCGAGTACCTGGCCGCGGTCGTCGACGCCGTCGCCGCAGCCGCCGGTGACTCGTTCCTCGTCGCCCTGATCACCGCCCGCAGCCTCGCCCTGCAGGACGAGCCGGTGGCCGACCCGTACGACCCGGTCTGGCGGGCCTCGCTGCCGCGGGAGGCCGCCGGAGCGATGAGCCGCGACCTCGACGAACGGCTGGGCGCGGACGCGGCCCGAGCCCGGGACCTGCTGCTGCCGCTGGCCTACGCGCAGGCGTCCGGGCTGCCGTGGGAGGATCTGTGGCCGCGCCTGGTGACCCGGCTGACCGGCCGCCCGTGCGGCAACCGCGACCTGGACTGGCTGGTCGAGAACGCCGGCTACTACATCATCGAGTCGCGCCTGGCCAACAGCTCCGTGTACCGCCTCTACCACGCGGCGCTGGCCGAGCACCTGCTCGCCGAGCGCCGGGCCGGCCACGGCGCGGTCCCCCACGACCTGCCCGACGACGGCGACGCCAGGGCCGACGCCGCGGCGATCACCCGGGCCGACCACCGGGCGATCTTCGACATGCTCGTCGACCGGGTGCCGCGGCGGCTCGACGGCACCCGGGACTGGGCGATGGCCCATCCGTACACCGCGGCCGCCATCACCGGCCACGCCGTGCAGGCCGACTGCCTCGACATGCTGCTGGCCGAGCCCCGGCTGCTCACCGACACCCCGGCCGAGCCGCTGCTGACCGCGCTGCACCGGGTCCGCACCCCGCAGGCGTGGGCGACCGCGGACGCGTACCGGCGCGCGATCGGCCGCATGCAGGCCCACCCGGCCGAGCGGGCCGCCTACCTGCAGCTCGCCGCCCGGTGCGCGCGAGCCCCGCACCTGGCCGACGACATCACCGCCAGCGGCCTGCCGCTGCCCTGGACCGCGCACTGGGCGTCCTGGCGTATGCACCCGCCGCACCAGACGCTGACCTGGCACCGCGGCCCGGTCACCGCCGTCGCGCTCGGCGAGGTCGCCGGCCGGGCGGTCGTCGCGTCGGCCAGCGGCGACCGCAGGCTTCGGCTGTGGAACGCCGCGACGGGGCGGCCGCTCGGCGAGCCGCTGGCCGGCCACACCGACTGGGTCACCTCGGTCGTGTTCGGACAGGTCGACGATCAGACGGTCGTGGTGTCCGGTGGCCGGGACGGCACCGTGCGGCGCTGGGACGCGACGACGGGCCGCCCCCTGCCCGGACGGCCCAACCGCCACCGCGGGCCGGTGCGCACGGTCGCGTTCGGACGGCTCGACGGCCGCGCCGTCGTCGTGTCCGGGGGCGAGGACGACGGTGTCATGGTGTGGGACGCGGCCACCGGACAGGTCGTCGCCGGGCCGCTGGCCGGGCACGCCGGCGGGGTCTACGCCGTGGCGGTCGGGGACGTGCGCGGGCAGGGCGTCGTGGCGACGGCCGGCGCCGACGGCCTGGTGCGGCTGTGGGAGGCGAGCACCGGCAGCCTGTTCGACGTGCCGTACGGCGGCCACACCGGCCGGGTGAAGGCCGTCGCGTTCGGACGGCTCGGCGACGACACGATCGTGATCTCCGGCGGTGAGGACCGGACGGTGCAGGTGTGGTCGGCCGAGACCGGACGGCTCGTCGCGGACGTCTACACCGGGCACACCGACCACGTCAACGCCGTCGCGTTCGGCCGCCGCGGCTCCCAGCCGGTCGTCGTGTCCGGCAGCAGCGACCAGACCGTGCAGGTGTCCGACGTGGTCACCGGACGCCAGATCGGGGTCCGGCTCACCGGCCACACCGACTGGGTGTCGTCGGTGGCGTTCGGCGTCCGCGACGGCCGGCCCGTGATCGTTTCGGGCAGCGAGGACGAGACGGTGCGCCTGTGGGACGCGGTGTCCGGCGAGCCGGTCGGCGAGCCCTTCACCGGCCACACCGGCACGGTCGACGCGGTGGCGTTCGGTGACCTGGCCGGGCAGCCGGTCGTCGTCTCCGGCGGCGGCGACCGCGCGGTGCGGCTGTGGGACGCCGCGTCCGGCCAGCCGGTCGGCGAGCCGATCACCGGCCACACCGGCGCGGTCACCGCGGTGGCGTACGGGACCGTCGGCGGGCAGCCCGCGGTCGCCTCGGGCGACGACGAGACGGTGCGCGTGTGGCACGCCGTGTCCAGGCGGGCGGCCGGCGATCCGATCACCGGCGCCGGC
This sequence comes from Catellatospora coxensis, assembly GCF_016862635.1. GTDB lineage: Bacteria > Actinomycetota > Actinomycetes > Mycobacteriales > Micromonosporaceae > Catellatospora > Catellatospora coxensis. Next base: position 20,819 of record NZ_BONI01000002.1, read on the forward strand.
CCGGTCCGCTCGGTGGCCCTGGGCAGCGTCGACGGCCGGGCCGTGGTGGCCGCCGCAGGCCCGGACGAGACGGTACGGCTGTGGGACGCCGCGTCCGGGCGGGCGGCGGGACCGCCGCTGACCGGGCACACGGGGGCGGTGAACGCGGTGGCCTTCGGCGAACTCGACGGGGCGGCCGTCGTCGCCTCCGGCGGCGACGACCACACGGTGCGGCTGTGGGACGCCGCGTCCGGCCAGCCGGTCGGTGAGCCGATCACCGGCCACACCGGCGCGGTCACCGCGGTGGCGTTCGGGACCGTCGACGGGCTGCCCGCGGTGGCCTCCGGCAGCGACGACGAGACGGTGCGCGTGTGGTACGCCGACTCCGGCGAGCCGGTCGGCGAACCCGTCACGGGGGCCGGGGCGATCCGGTCGGTGGCGTTCGGGCAGCTCGGCCGGCAGCCGATCGTCGTCGCCGGGGGCGCGGGCGCGCAGGTGCGGGTCAGCGACGCGGTCACCGGGGAGGCGGTCAGCGCGCTGTACGCGACGCCCGGCGGGGTGCGTTCGGTGGCGTTCGGGCGGCTCGGCCGCCAGCCGATCGTCGTCGCGGGCGGCGCGGACCGCGCGCTGCGCGCCTGGGACGCGGCCACCGGGCAGGTCGTCGCGGCCCCGTTCGCCGGGCACCTGAGCCCGGTCACCGCGATCGCGTTCGGCCGCCTCGACCGGGCCCTGGTCGTCGCGTCGGGCAGCACTGACCACACGGTGCGGCTGTGGGACGCGGCCTCCGGCCGGCCGCTGGCCGCCCCGCTCACCGGCCACACCGACGGCGTGCGCTCGGTCGCGTTCGGGCAGGTCAACGGCCGGACCGTGGTCGTCTCCGCCAGCGACGACCGCACCGTGCGGATCTGGGACGCCGGCACCGGCCGCCCCGTCGGCGAGCCGTTCACGGGCCACCGCAGCTCGGTGAACGCGGTCGTGTTCGGGCGGCTGGACGGGCATCCGGTGATCGTGTCCGGCAGCAACGACCACAAGGTGCAGATCTGGGACGCGGCCACCGGCAAGCTGCGCTGCCCGCCCGTCGACGCCCACCACGGCTACGTCAGCGCGGTCGCCTTCGCGTCGCTGCGCGGCCGCCCGATCGTGGTGTCGGGCGGCTACGACCACGTCGTACGGCTGTGGGACGCCCGCACCGGGGAGCCGGTCGGGGAGCCGTTCACGGGGCACGCCGCCGACGTCAACGCCGTCGCGGTGGGCGAGTCCGGGGACCGGCTGCTGGTGGTGTCGGCGGGACGGGACGGCACCGTGCGGACCTGGGACGCGACCACGGGCGAGCCGGTCGGCCCGACGTTCACCGGCCACGAGGGCTGGGTGCACGCGGCCGCGATCGACCGGCGCGGTGACCGTACGGTGGTGGTCAGCGGCGGAGCCGACCAGACGCTGTGGGTGCGGCCCGCACCGGGCGAGACCGGTGACCGGCCGCTCGGCGGCACCCGGATCCGGCTCAACGCGACGGTGCACTGCGTCGCCGTACGCGACGCGTCCCACCTGGTCGTCGGCACCGAACTCGGCATCGTGAGCCTGCAACTGCCGTGATGCGGCGCCGCCGGACAGCCGCGCCGGGGCACGGGCCCTCGCCGCCCCGAGGGCCCGTCCCGTCCCCCGGGTTCAGGCGGCGGCGCTCTTTCGCCGCTTGCGCTCGTCGCGCAGGATCTGCTTGGCCTCCTGCCGGCTGAGACCGAGTTCGGCCAGCAACTGCTTCTGCGGGATGAGCAGCAGCGCGCCGATGCCGACACCGACCGCCGTGCCGCATGCCGGCGAGATCATCAGATTGTTGGCGATGAGCAGGGCCAGTACCCCGATCATGGCGAAGCAGAAGACCCAGACCGAGATCTTCAGGTTGCGGTGGGAACGGACCAGCCGGTCGAGGTCCTGCGGACTCAGCTTGCGCATGGTCACCGATGCCTTCCACTCGTGGGCGTGCCTGGCGTGCGCCGCGGCGGGACACGCCCGGCGCGCCGACGCTAGCCGCACGCCACCGCCGCCCTGCCGGACAGCTCGCTCACCGCACCGCCGTACGGCCAGCTCAGCGCAGGTAGGCAACGGCTGCGCCCGCTCCCCGGTGCGGGCCGGTCCGGTGACCGGCGCGGGCCGACCGTCCACATCGGCGCATCCTAGAATCAGATCGTCGACGGACCGGGGAGGGGGTCGCGGGCCACGATGGCGGAGCGTTCGCACGATCAGGACTCCGTGCCCCGGATCGCGTTCACGGCCGCGCTGGCGCAGCTGCGCCGCCGCCTGCCCGACGTGTCCGATGAGGTGCTGGCCCGCCGGGCGAGCGGGATCGCGCTGCCGTCGGGGCGGCGGATCGCCGTCAACGCCCGCCGGATCGGCGAGTGGATCAACGGCCGGTCGGTGCCCCGCGACTTCGAGCAGGTGCACGCGCTCGTGCAGGCCGTGGAGACGGCCGCGGGCGGCTCGGCGACGGGCCAGTCGCTGCAGCGCTGGCGGCAGCTGTGGCGGGCCGCGCACGAGCAGCAGCGCGCTCCGGCGCGCACCGCACCGGCCGCCGAGCCCGTGGCGGAGCTGGTCGTCGGCCGCCCGCCCAGCGACGCCGCCTCGCTGCGCGAGCGCCCGGAGCTGGCCGCGGCCATCGACGGCGCGCTGCGCGACGACGCGGTCCGCCAGGTGCTGCTGACCGGGCCGGGCGGGTCAGGCAAGTCGCAGCTCGCGGCGGCGGCGTTCCACCGGGCGCGCGGCAGCGGGGGCCTGTTCGCCTGGGTGTCGGCGTCGTCGCGGCAGTCGCTGCTGGCCGGCTATGCCCGGGTCTGGCGTGCCGTCTCCGGCGGTGCCCTGGACCGGCCCGCCGCCGCCGGGCGCGCGGCGCACCCGGACGGCTACGGCCACGACGAGGAGACGCAGGCCGACCTGCTGGTGGCGTGGCTGCGCACGACGCCGCAGCCGTGGCTGGTCGTGCTCGACGACGCCGACGACCCGGCCGACCTGGACGGGCTGTGGCCGATCGGCGAGCACGGGCGCAGCATCGTGACGACCCGCCGCCGCGACGCGATGGTGCTGCGGCCGGCGGCCCGGGTCGTGCGGGTGGGCATGTTCACCGGCCCGGAATCGGTGGACTACCTGCGCAACCGGCTGTCGCTGGATCCGGCGGCGGGGCACGGCGCGCCGCCGCCGGACGGAGAGCTGGCCGGGCTGGCGGCGGCGCTGGGGCACTTCCCGCTGGCGCTGTCGCAGGCCGCGGCGTTCCTCATCGACACCGGCACGGGTGTGGCGGCATACCGGCGGCTGCTCGACGACGAGCGCGAGCGGCTGGCCGACCTGTTCCCGCCGTCCTCCCCCGCCGACGGCCACGACCGCACGGTGGCCAGCACCTGGCAGCTGGCGGCGCAGCGGGCCGCCGCGCTGGCCAAGCCGGGCACGGCGCAGCGGCTGCTGGAGCTGGTGTCGCTGCTGGCCCCGGAGGGGGTGCCGCAGGAGCTGCTGCTGACGGGCGCGGCCCGGGCCAGGATCGGCGCGGACCGGCGCGAGGCGCTGGCGGCGCTGCGGGCGCTGCACCGGCTGAGCCTGCTCACCCACGACACGGCGACGGTGGCGATGCACGCGCTGGTGCAGCGTGCGGTGCGGGAGTCCGTCCCGGACGCCGAACTGCCCGGACTGGCCCGCGCCGCCGCGGACGCGCTGGACGAGGCGTGGGCGGCCCCGGATACCGGCCTGCCGGTGGCCGCCCTGTACGACAGCCTGCTGGCGCTGCGCCGGGCGGCCGGTGAGCAGCTGTGGCACGGCGGCATGCACCCGGTGCTGCGGCGGCTCGGCGAGCACCTGATGGCGGTGGGCCGCACCGCCGCGGCCCGCGACGACGTGGAGGGCCTGCTCCAGCAGGCTCGCGCGCGGCTCGGCGACGGGCACCGCGACGTGATCTTCCTGGCGGCGCAGCGTGCCCAGGCCGTCGGCGAGCTCGGCGACCCCGCCGCGGCGCACACGGAGCTGACCCGGCTGCGGGGCGAGGCCGAGCGGCTGCTGGGCGCCGACGACCCGGACACGCTGTGGATCCGGCTGCACGAAGGGCTCCAGCCGTTCGAGCTCGGCGCGCCCGCCACGACGCTGGCCGACATGGTGCCGCTGCTCGCGCAGGCCACGGCCGTCCTCGGGGACGACCACCCGCTGACCCTGTCGGCGCGGCGGTACGTCGCGCTGTGCCACGGGATGTCGGGCGACCCGGCCCTGGCGCGGGACGGGTTCCGTGCGCTGGCCGACGAGCTGGCGCGGCGGCGCGGCCCGGCGCACCCGGACACCGTCAGCACCCTGTCGGACCTGGGCCGGTGGATCGGCGAGGCCGGGGACGCGGAGCTGGCCGTACGGACGTACCAGCGGGCGGTGGAAGGGCTCGTCGCCGTGCACGGGCCGCTGCACCACGACACGCTGACGGCCCGGCACAACCTGGCCTACTGGCGCGGTCTGGCCGGGCAGCCGGCGGCGGCGGTCGAGGAGTTCGGGGTGGCCACCCAGGACGCCGAGCGGGCGCTGGGACCGCGGCACCCGACGACGCTGACGTTCCGCACCAACCTGGCCTACTGGACCGGCCTGGCCGACGACCCGGCCGCGGGCATGGCGGCGCTGGCCGAGCTGCAGGCGGTCGTCGAGCAGGTGTTCGGGCCCACCCACCCGCGCGCCCTGCGGACCCGGCAGCTGCACGCGCAGCTGCGCCACCGCGGCGGCGACGTGACGGGCGCGGTCGGCGAGCTGACCGCGGTGCTGGCCGACATGCGCGCGGTGCAGACCGACGACCACCTGCGCACCACCGAGGTCGCCCAACTGCTGGCGTCGTGGACGCAGTCGCCCGCGCAGGGCTAGCTCGTTGACCGGTGGCGGTCGACGGGCCACAGTGGAGGCGTGTATCGGGCTCTGCACGCGCTGACCGTGGCCGCGTATCTGACGCTGGTCGCCGGGGTCGCCGTGGCGCAGCCGCCGCCCGGTATGCCGCACGATCCGGTCGCGGCGGTGGTGCTGGGCGTGGTGTACACGGCGACGGCCACGGCCGGTTTCAGCCGGGTGCGCCGAGGGTCGCGGCGCGGCCCGCGGATCGCGTTCGTCGCGGCGCAGCTGCTGCTCGGGTACGCCGTCTTCGTGACCTCGGGTGCGATGGTGGGTGCGATCCTGCTGCTGCTGGTCCTGGTGAGCCAGAGTGTGCTGCTGCTGCCGCCGCGCGGCGCGCTGGTGATCGTCGCCCTGGTCCCGTTCGCGCACACGGGCATGGAGTGGCGGGCGGGGCTCCGGGAAGCGCTGGGCATGCTGGCCGCGGCAGCGTTCGCCGCCGTGCTCACCGGTCTGATCACCCGCGAGCGGCAGGCCCGCCAGGAGCTGACCCTGGCCCACGAGCAGTTGCGCGAGTACGCGCTGCGGGTCGAGCAGCTGGCCGTGGCGCAGGAGCGCAACCGGGTCGCCCGCGACATCCACGACGGGCTCGGCCACTCGCTCACCGTGGTGCAGATGCAGGTGAAGGCCGCGCGGGCGGTGCTGGGCACGGACCCGGACCGGGCCGACGCGGTGCTGGCCAAGGCTCAGGTCCAAGCGGAGGAGGCGCTGGCGGAGGTGCGCCGCTCGGTGGGCGCGATGCGTGAGCCGCGGCCCCGCGCGCCGCTGGCCGACGCGCTGCGTGAACTGGTCGAGCAGTCCTCGGCGTCGGGGGTGCCGACCAGCCTGGACATCGCGGGCCAGGCCCGGCCGCTGCTGGCCGCCGCCCAGGAGTCGCTCTACCGGGCCGCGCAGGAGGGCCTGACCAACGTGCGCAAGCACGCCGGGGCGACCCGGGCCGCGCTGGTCCTCGACTACACCCGCCCGGCCGCCGTGCGGCTGGAGGTCCGCGACGACGGCGGCGGCCTGGCCGCCGACCCGGCCGAGCTGCCCGGCTACGGCCTGCTCGGGGTACGCGAACGGGCCGCGCACGCGGGCGGCCGGATGAGCATCGAGTCCACGCCCGGCGAGGGCGCGACGCTGAGCGTCGAGGTGCCCGGGTGAGCGGCGCGCCGGTGCGGGTGCTGCTCGCCGACGACCAGTCGCTGTTCCGCGAGGCCTTGGCCGTGCTGCTCGGCGTGCGCGACGACATCGTGGTGGTCGGCGAGGCCGGCGACGGCGCGCAGGCCCTGGACCGCGCCGCCGAGCTGCGGCCCGACGTGGTGCTGATGGATCTGCGCATGCCGGTCCTGGACGGGGTCGCGGCCACCCGGCGGATGCGGGTCGAGCACCCGGGCGTACGGGTCATCGTGCTGACGACGTTCGACGACGACGAGGACGTGTTCGCGGCGCTGCGCGCCGGGGCGCTGGGTTACCTGCTCAAGGACGTGTCGTCGGCGCGGCTGGTGGAGGCGGTCCTCGCCGCCGCCCGCGACGAGGCGGTGCTGCAGCCGTCGGTGGCCGCGAAGGTGGTGGCCCGGTTCGCCCGGCTGCCCGCCGAGGAGCCGGCGGCCCGGCCGCAGCCGCTGGTGGTGCCGCTGTCCGAACGGGAACTGGACGTGCTGCGCCTGCTCGCCGACGGCCGGTCCAATCGGGAGATCGCGGCCGCGCTGTTCCTGGCCGAGGGCACGGTGAAGAACCACGTCAGCGGCGTGCTGGTCAAACTCGACGCCCGCGACCGCACCCAGGCGGCACTGCGGGCCCGCTCGCTCGGCCTGCTGTGACCCGAGCCGGCCACCGTCGCGGCCGGCGGCGGTCAGCCCTTGGTGCGCCAGTCGGCGTCGCCGGCACGCCATTCGAGCCACGACAGGTTGACGAACCCGGCGTGCAGGAGGCTGACCAGCCAGGTGGCGGCGACCATCGACGGCGCCCAGCCAGGGGTGTCCGCCGCGGCGATCAGCGCCGCGCCCGTGCCGACGACAGCGGTGTAGACGATGCCGGGCGCCCACCACCAGGCGCGGCGGGCCAGCAGCCCGATCAGCAGGAAGGCCGGTCCGGCCAGGCCGACGAAGGGCAGCACCAGCCACGAACTGTTGAGCAGCCGCCACCACAGCCGCCGCAGGGCGGTCGGGAGGGGCACATTGTCTTGTCCCAGCGACACGGGCGGCAGCGTAGCCGCCACGATCAACAGGGTCCGGTCCGTCCCATGACCCAGACCGTGACTTCCGGCACCTGTGCGCACGACGCGGCCGGTCCAGGATGGCTGTCATGACAACCTCGACCGGTTCGACCGCCCCCGCCGAACAGCCCCCGCGCTCGGCCGCCCGCAAGAACCTGCGCTTCGCCCTGCACTTCGTCGAGATGGTCGTGGCCATGGTCGTCGGGATGGTCGCGCTGGGCCCGCTGTGGTCGCTGGCGTGGCCCGGCCTGGCCGACCTGACCGTCGCGAGCGTGCTGGTCATGGCGACGAACATGACGATCGGCATGGCGCTGTGGATGCGGTTCCGGCGGCACGGCTGGGCGCCCATCGCCGAGATGTCCGCCGCGATGTACGTGCCGTTCCTGGTCCTGCTGGTGCCCTACTGGTTCGGAGCCGTCTCCGGTGAGGCGCTGATGATGGGCGGCCACCTGCTGATGCTGCCCGCGATGCTCGCCGCCATGCTGTGGCGCCATCACGAGTACCGCCATTGAGCACCGCCGGGGACGGGCCGGGACCGCTGGCACGCGGTTCCGGCCCGTCCCCGGTCGACGCTCAGGCCAGCCGCACCACGCGCACACCCCGCGCTGGTAGCGGCAGCTCGCCCTGCGTGCTCCGCGCTCCCAGGAGCGGTTCGCCGGGCAGGTCGGAAACCGTGAGGGGGCGGTCGGTGCGGTTGACGAGGAACGCGAAGCGCTCCGCACCACGGCGGCGCACGGTCAGCTCGACGTCTCCGCGCGACTCCAGGGGCAGCTCACTCGTCACGCCCGCGGCCCTGGCCAGCCCGTCCAGGACTGCCGTGAGACCCCGAGACCCCAGGCGGGTCGACACGTACGCCGCCGAGCCTTCGCCGACGGTGCGGCGGGTGACGGCCGGGTGGCCGGCGTGCTCGCCGGTCGTGTAGCACGACAGCACGGCGACGTCCGGGCCGGTGACCTGGACGCGTTCGGTCCACAGGGTCGCGGACAGGCCGTCGTCCAGCGTCACGGTCTCGTGGTCCAGCAGGGGCGCGAACTCCTCGACGCGTACGCCGAGCAGGTCGCGCAGCGCGCCCGGGTGGCCGCCGAGCCAGACGTGGTCGTGCTCGTCGACGATGCCGGAGAAGTACGTCGTGACCAGGTGACCGCCGGCTTCGGCGTACCCCCGCAGGTCCTTGGCGACCGCCTCGGTGACCATGTGCAGCATCGGCGCGACGACCAGGGAGTAGCCGTCGAGCGGCGTGCCCAGCGGCACGACGTCGGCGCGGATGCCGAGGTTCAGGCACGCGGTGTACCAGTCCAGGGCCTCCTGCCGGTAGCGCAGGCGGTCGGTGGGGTGCGAGTCGGCCTCGGCGGCCCACCACGACTCCCAGTGGAAGAGGATCGCGGCGGGGGCCTGCTCGCGGCTCGCGCCGGCGACGGGGGCGAGGTCGCGCAGGGTCGCGCCGAGGGCGGCGGCGGACCGGAACACGTCGCTGTCGGCGCCGGCGTGCGGGACCATCGCCGAGTGGTACTTCTCCGCGCCCGCCGCGGACTGCCGCCACTGGAAGAAGCACACCGCGTCGGCGCCGTGCGCGACGTGCGTCAGCGAGTCGCGGGCCAGCTCACCGGCCTTCTTGGCGACGTTGACCGGCTGCCAGTTGACGGCGCTGGTGGAGTGCTCCATGAGGAACCACGGCCGCCCGCCGGCGATGTTGCCGGTCAGGTTGGCCGAGAAGGACAGCTCGTCGAACGCCTGCGGGCCGGGCTCGACGTAGTGGTCGTTGGACACGAAGTCGACGTCGGCCGCCCAGGCGGCGTAGTCCATGCCCTTGGTGCCGCCCATGACCATGAAGTTGGTGGTGACGGGCACGTCCGGGGTGTGCCGGTGCAGGATGTCGCGTTCGGCCCGCAGGTATCGCCGCAGCGCGTCGGAGGAGAAACGCTTGAAGTCCAGCTGCTGGGTCGGGTTGGGGTGGGTGGCGGCCAGGCGCGGCGGCAGGATCTGCGCCCAGTCGCTGTACTCCTGCGACCAGAACGCGGTGCCCCAGGCGTGGTTGAGCGCGTCCAGCGTGGTGTATCGCGCCTGGAGCCAGTCGCGGAAGGCGCGGGCCGCGTCGTCGGAGTAGTCGTAGACGTTGTGGCAGCCCAGCTCGTTGGACACGTGCCAGGCGGTGAGCGCCGGGTGCCCGGCGTAGCGGGCGGCCATCTTCTCGACCAGGGCCAGGGCGTGCTCGCGGAAGACCGGCGAGGTGGGCCGCCAGTGCTGGCGGCCGCCCGGCCAGATCGTCTCGCCGCGGGCGTTGACCGGCAGGATCTCGGGGTGCTTGGCGGTCAGCCACGGCGGCGGGGAGGCGGTGGCGGTGGCCAGGTCCACGGCGATGCCGTTGTCGTAGAGCAGGCCCATGACCTCGTCGAGCCAGTCGAAGCGCCAGGCGTTCTCGGCGGGCTGCAGCTTCGCCCAGGAGAAGATGCCGAGCGAGACGATGTTGACGCCGGCCTCGCGCATGAGGCGTACGTCGTCGCGCCACACCTCGCGGGGCCACTGCTCGGGGTTGTAGTCGGCGCCGTAGGCCAGGCCGGGCGCCACGTTGTCGGGCCGGCGCAGCCACTGCGGGCGGGCGGGGTGGGTCACGGGGAGCTCCTTGCAAGGGGTTGTGCGGTAGGGCCAGGGCCGCGCCGCGGACGGTCGGGGTGTTCCGCCCGCGGCGCGGGGTACGTAGCGGACGGATTCGTGGTCCGCCCGCGACGCGGGGCTGCGGTCAGCCGACCGTGAAGCCCTGGTCCTTGCCGTACTTCGCGGACGCCTCCTGCCAGGCCTTGAGGCCGTCGGTCAGCGGCTTGTCCGTCACGTACGCCTGTCCGACGGTGTCGTTGAAGATGCTGTTGGCGTACACCTGGAAGGGCAGGTACGACCAGCCGGGCACGACGTCGGCGGCCGACTTCGCGAACACCTCGTTGGCCTTCTGCCCGCCGAAGTACGGGAACTCCTTGCCGAGGAACTCGGCGGACTTGAGCTCGGCGGTGGTGGCCGGGAACGCCCCGTTGTCGACGCGGATCTTCACGCCCTCGCCGGCGGTGGCGTACTTGAGGAACGCGTAGCCGAGGGCGTTGTTCGCGCCGGCCTTCGGGATGGCCAGCGAGCTGCCGCCGTTCTCGGCCGCGGCGTTGGCGCCGGCGGTCCACTGCGGCATGGGCGCGACGCGCCACTTGCCCTTCGCTCCGGGCACGCCGGACTCCAGGTTGGCGGGCATCCACGCGCCGATGACCAGGGTGGCGATGCTGCCGTCGCCGAGGCCCTTGTACCAGCCGTCGCTCCACGAGCCGACCGGGGCGAGCAGCTTGTCGCTGATGAGCTTCTGCCAGGTGCCGGCGAACTTGGCGGAGCCCTCGTCGGCGAGGTTGATCTTCACGTTGGTGCCGTCGACGGCGAACGGCTTGCCGCCGGCCTGCCAGATCAGGCTGGTGGTGAAGCCGGCGTCGCCGGTGTCGTTGGTGATGTAGGCCTTCGGGTCGGCGGCGTGCAGCTTCTTGGCGGCCGCGGCGTACTCGTCCCAGGTGGTCGGCACCGCGATCTGGTGCTTGTCGAAGACCTCCTTGTTGTAGAACAGCGCCATCGGGCCGGAGTCCATCGGCAGGCCGAACGTGCCGCCGCCGGTCTTGACCGACGACCACGGGCCGGGGGTGAAGGTGCCGTCGAGCTCGCCCGCGCCGAACGCGGCCAGGTCGGTCAGCGACTTGCCCAGGGCGAACTGGGGCAGCGCGTAGTACTCGACCTGCGCGACGTCCGGCACGCCGGAGCCGGCCGCGATCGCGTTCTGCAGCGCGGTGTACTGGTCGTTGCCGGTGCCCGCGTTGACCAGGTTGACCTTGACCTTGGGGTACTTGGCCTCGAACGAGGTGACGACCTGCTTGAGGGTCGGCTCCCAGGCCCAGACGGTGATCGAGCCGCCCTTGTCGAGCGCGGCCTGTACCTGGTCGGCGGTGACCGGGGTGGTCGTGTCGCCGCCGTCGTCGGAGCCGCAGGCCGCGAGCGCCGCGGTCGTGATCGCGGCGGTGGCGAGCGCCGCGGTGCGCAGGAACGCGCGTCGGTTGGTGAACATCGGTGTCCTCTCAAACGGGGTGTGGCGCATTTCGTGAGCGGTGAGGTCGGTGGGTCAGTCCTTGACGCCGCCGGCGGCGAGGCCGGACTGCCAGTAGCGCTGCAGGAACAGGAAGGCGGCCAGCAGCGGCAGGATGGTCAGCAGCGAGCCGGTGATGACCAGGTGGAAGATGGCCTGCCCGCCGGCGGTGGCGGCCTGGTCGTTCCAGGCGTTGAGGCCCAGGGTCAGCGGGTACCAGTCCGGGTCCTTGAGCATGATCAGCGGCAGGAAGTAGTTGTTCCAGGTCGCGACCATGGTGAACAGCGCCACCGTGACGATGCCGGGGGCGAGCAGCGGCATGCAGATGCGGATGAAGGTGCGCAGCTCGCCCGCGCCGTCCACGCGCGCGGCCTCCAGCAGCTCGCCGGGGATGGCGCTGGCCGCGAAGGTCCACATCAGGTAGAGGCCGAACGGCGAGATCAGCGACGGGATGATCACCGCCCAGGGGGTGTTGGTCAGCCCGAGTTTGGAGAACATGAGGAACGTGGGCACGGCCAGGGCGGTGCCGGGCACGGCGACCGCGCCGATGACGACGGCGAACACGCCGCGCTTGCCGGGGAAGTCGAACTTCGCCAGGGCGTATCCGCCCAGCGTCGCCAGCGCGGTCGCGCCGCCCGCCCCCAGCACCACGTAGAGCAGGGTGTTGAGCAGCCACCGGACGAAGACGCCGTCGTCGTAGGCGAGCGTGGCGCGGATGTTGTCGAACAGGGCGAAGTCGTCGTCGAACCACAGCCCGAACGAGCTGAACAGGCCCTCCTGCGTCTTGCTGGCGTTGATGAGCAGCCACACCAGCGGCACCAGGCTGTAGATCAGCATGATGGCGGTGAGCGCGGTCAGCAGCGGGCTGCGCCGCTGTTCCTTGCGGCGTACGCGGCCGCGGGCGGGTGCCGTCGGCGCGGCGGCGGTGACGGGGGTGGTCTGCGTCGTCATGGCTACCTGTCCTTCCGCGTGCCACGCAGCTGGACGGCGTAGGCGACGATCATGGTGAGCACGCCCATGACGATCGCGACGGTCGCGGAGTAGTTGTACTGCTGGCCGGAGAACGACAGCGAGTACGCGTACATGTTCGGGGTGAAGTACGTGGTGATCGCGTTGGGCGCGAGGCTCTGCAGGATGCTGGGCTCGTTGAAGAGCTGGAAGCTGCCGATGATCGAGAAGATGGTGGCGATGAGCAGCGCACCCTTGATCGCCGGGATCTTGATCGACCGGATGACCTGGAGCTGGCTCGCGCCGTCGAGTTCGGCGGCCTCGTACAGCGACTTCGGCACGACCTGCAGCGCGCTGTAGAAGATCAGCATGTTGTAGCCGACGAACTCCCAGGTGACGATGTTGCCGATGGAGGCGAGCACCAGGTCCGGGGAGAGCGGGTCGGGCAGCATCACGCCGAGCGCGTCGTTGATGTTGCCGATCAGGCCGAACCGGGAGCCGTACATGAAGCCCCACATCAGCGTCGCCACCACGGCGGGCACGGCGTACGGCATGAACACCGCGACGCGGAAGAACGCCTTGCCGTAGAGCCGGCCGCTGTCGATGGCCAGGGCGACCAGCAGCGCCAGGAACAGCATGATCGGCACCTGGACGAGCAGGAACAGGGTCACCCGCCAGGTCGCCGACCAGAACTGCGGGTCGGTGAAGGCCTGCTGGTAGTTCTCCAGGCCGACGAAGCTGGTCCCGCCGATCAGCCGGGTGCGGAACACGCTGAGGTAGAGCGCGTAGGCGATGGGCGCGACGAAGACGAACGCGAACACGGCCATGAACGGGCCGACGAACGCCCATCCCGTCCAGGACCGGCGGCGGCGCGGTGGTCTGGGGGCGGCTTGGCCGGTGCGCGAGATGGTCGGCGGGGCAAGCACCGTCATGTCTCCTCCTTCCGGCAGATCCTCAAGAGTGGCTGGTCAGGCCAGATGTTTACGCAAACATAGCGCCGCTGCCGAATCACACCACATCTACACGAATAGGAGTGATTTCGTCACGCTGCGTAATGTTTACGTAAACATCAGCTCGGTGATAGTGTCACCGAGGCCAACGGCCGTCAAGAAGCGGTTTCGGATTCGTTACCCGGAGCACTCGACCGCCCCGGCGGAGCCGCGCGAAGGGAGCACGGGAGATGAGCCGCCCCAAGGCGACCCGGGTGTCGATGGCCGACGTGGCCAAGCTCGCCGGCGTCTCCTCGCAGACCGTCTCCCGCGTGGCCAACGGCCACCCCAGCGTCGTCGGCAGCACCCGCCAGCAGGTCCTCGCCGCGATGAAGGAGCTGCACTACCGCCCCAACAGCGCCGCCCGCGCGCTCAAGAGCGGCCAGTTCCGCACCATCGGCGTGATCCTGTTCACCCTGTCCAGCACCGGCAACAGCCGCACCCTGGAGGCCATCGCCACCCACGCGGCGCTGCAGGGATACGCCATCACGCTCATCCCCGTCGCCGTGCCCACCCAGGACAGCGTGCTCGGCGCGTTCACCCGGCTCGGCGAGCTCGCCGTCGACGGCGTGATCGTGATCATGGAGGTGCACCTGCTCGACGCGGCGACGGTGACCCTACCGCCGAACGTGCAGGTGGTCGTCGTCGACTCCGACGCCGGCGACCGGTATGCCGTCGTCGACACCGACCAGGCCGACGGCGCCCGCCAGGCCGTCGAGCACCTGCTGGAACTGGGCCACCGCACGGTGTGGCACGTCACCGGCCCCGAGGAGTCCTTCGCCGGCGAGCGGCGCACCCAGGCCTGGCGCGACACCCTCACCGCCGCCGGGCGCGAGATCCCGCCGCCGCTGCGCGGCGACTGGTCGGCCGAATCCGGCTACCGGGCCGGGCTCGCCCTGGCCGACGAACCCGGCTGCACCGCCGTCTTCGCGGCCAACGACCAGATGGCCCTCGGCGTGCTGCGCGCCATGCACGAGCGCGGCCGCGCCGTGCCCGCCGACGTCAGCGTCGTCGGCTTCGACGACATCCCCGACGCCACCTCCTTCATCCCGCCGCTGACCACGGTGCACCAGGACTTCGCCGAGGTCGGCCGCCGGTGCGTGGAGGGCATCCTGCGCCAGATCGACAGCGGCGAGACCGGGCCCGGCACCGCGCTGGTCCCCACCCGCCTGCAGGTGCGCAGCAGCACCGCCCCGCCGCCGCCCGGCCGGTGATTCCGCCCATCGCCCGGATTGGCACCAACGCCGGGATGCCACCGGTTCGACCGGTGATTCTGCCGATGCCGGTCCCGTTAACATCGATGAAACTGACTCCACTGCTCGATCGACCAGCTTCCCGTCCCCCGCAGCACCGCTGCTGGGGAGCTGGTTCCTCACCGTCAGGAGTGGAACAGTGCAGCAATCCGTCTCGTCCCCCCGCCGGCGGCTCACCCGCCTGATCGCCACCGCCTTCGTCGCCACCGCTCTCGCCGGCGGAACCGCGCTCGGCGCCGCCGCACCGGCGTACGCCGACGAGATCGGCCAGGCGCCGACCTCGTCGAACATCACCGGCAACGGCAGCTTCTCCGTGTCGACCTACAACATCTCCAGCCTCGTCAGCGGCTTCGGCGGCGGCGTGGCGTACTACCCGAGCACCGCCGGCCGCTACCCGGTCGTCGCCGTGTCCCCGGGCTTCACCGCCCGCTGGTCCAGCATCAGCTGGATCGGGCCGCGCCTGGCCTCCTGGGGCTTCGTCGTGGTCGGCATCGAGACCAACAGCGTCTACGACCAGCCCGCCAGCCGCGGCAGCCAACTGCTCGCCGCGCTGAACTGGGCCGTGAACTCGGCCCCGAGCGCCATCACCTCCCGCGCCGACGGCAGCCGCCGCGGCGTGGCCGGCCACTCCATGGGCGGCGGCGGCACCCTGGAGGCCCTCGCGGCCGACACCACCGGCAACGTCAAGGCCGGCGTGCCGCTCGCGCCGTGGAACTCCGACAAGACCTGGAACAACGTCACCGAGCCCGTGCAGATCATCGGCGGCGAGAACGACTCGGTCGCCGGTGTCAGCTCGCACTCGATCCCGTTCTACAACTCCCTCGGCGGACAGAAGAGCTATGTCGAACTGAACGGCGCCAGCCACTTCTTCCCGCAGACCACCAACGCGACCACCTCGCGGGCGCTGGTCTCCTGGTTCAAGCGCTGGCTCAACCAGGACTCCCGCTTCACGCCGTTCACCTGCGGCTACAGCGGCACGGCGATCTCGGACTTCCGCACCAACGCCTGCTGATCACCACTGAGCGGACGCGGCGGGGCTGGTCCCCGCCGCGTCCGCGTGTGCCGGCACGACCGGCCCGGCCGCCGCCACGGCGTATATCGTGGATCAGATGCGGGTGACGACCTGGAACGTGAACTCGGTGAAGCAGCGGCTGCCCCGGCTGCTGCCCTGGCTGGACCAGCGGCGACCCGACGTGCTCTGCCTGCAGGAGACCAAGCTCGCCGACGCCGCCTTCGCCGAGCTGCTGAGCAAGGAGCTGGCCGACCGCGGCTACGAGTACGCCGCGCACGGCGAGGCGCGCTGGAACGGCGTGGCGATCCTGTCCCGGGTCGGGCTCGACGACGTCGTGACGGGCATCCCCGGCGGCCCCGGCTTCCCCCATCCCGAGGCGCGGGCCGTGTCGGCGACCTGCGGCGGGATCCGCGTGCACTCGGTGTACGTGCCCAACGGCCGCACCCCCGACTCCGACCACTACCAGTACAAACTCACCTGGCTCAAGGCCCTGCGCGACCTCGTCGCCACCGGACCCGACGCCGTGATCGTGGCCGGCGACATCAACATCGCCCCGGCCGACGCCGACGTGTTCGACCCCGAAGCGTTCGTCGGCCAGACCCACGTCACGGCCCCGGAACGGGCAGCCCTGGCCGAACTCCAGGCGGCCGGGCTGCACGACGTCGTACGCGACCACTGGCCCGACAAGCGCGTCTTCTCCTACTGGGACTACCGCGCCGGCATGTTCCACCAGGACCTCGGCATGCGCATCGACCTGGTGCTGGCCGGCACACCGGTCGCCGAACGGGTCAAGGCCGCCTGGGTCGACCGGCACGCCCGCAAAGGCACCGGCCCCAGCGACCACGCCCCCGTCGTCGTCGATCTCGACGAGGCCCCGGACGGCGACATCGGGCCCGTCGTGCCGCCGCCGTCGGCACCGGCCGCCCGGCGCGGCAAGGCCCGTCTGCCCCAGGCCGCGCCGGCCACCCCGGACGACAAGTGAACGGCACGGGCGCCCCTGCCCTGCACGTGGGCTGCGCGATGTGGAGCCTCAAGGCCTGGCAGGGGCGCTTCCTGCCGCATCCGGCCACGGCCGAGGAGCGGCTGCGGGCGTACGCCGGCTGGTGCAACGCGGTCGAAGGCAACACCACCTTCTACGCCACCCCGGCACGGGCCACCGTGGCCACCTGGGCGCAGCAGACCGACCCGGACTTCCGGTTCGTGGCCAAGCTGCCCAAACTGATCACCCACGAACGCCGCCTCATCGGCGCCGACGCCGAGTTGCGCGCCTTCCTGGACGCCGTCGAACCGCTCGGCCCCCGTAACCACGCCGTCTGGCTGCAGCTGCCGAGCTCGTTCGGCCCCTCGGACGTGCCCGTGCTGGCCGCCTTCCTGCGCGGCCTGCCCGCCGGGCACCGGTACGCCGTCGAGGTCCGCCACCGCGCGTTCTTCGACGAGCAGCGCTCGGCGCGGCTGCTCGAGGACGTGCTCACCGCGGCGAACGCCGAATGGGTGCCGTTCGACACCCGCGTGCTCTTCCGGTCCCCGCCGACCAGCGACGCCGAGCGCGAAACGTGGACCAGGAAGCCCCGCATGCCGTACCGCTCGCGCGCGCTCACCGATCAGCCGATCATCCGCTACCTGGGCCGCGACGACACCGCCGCGACCGTCGAGGGCTGGCAGCCGTGGGTCGAGACGGTCACCGGCTGGCTGCGCGAGGGGCGCTCGCCGACCGTGTTCATCCACACCCCCGACAACGCCGACGTGCCCGAGCTGTGCCGCCGCTTCCACGACGAGGTGCGGGCCAGGGTGCCGGAACTGCGTCCGCTGCCCGAGCCCGAGCCGGTCGAGCCGCTGACCCTGTTCTGAGCCGCCTCAGCAGGCCTTCTTGTACGGCGGCGGCATCGGCGGGGCGTGGTCCGGGGCCACGTACGCGCCGATCAGCCGGAACACGGTGTCGCTGGAGTTCGGGTAGACGCCCTTGCAGTCGAACGCGCCGGGCAGGAACGTGGTGGCCACCGAGATGCCGACCTTCTCCTGGGGCAGGAACGCCTCCGTCGCGCTGTACCCGCCGACCAGCGGGTCCTGCAGGATCCAGTCGCCGGAGCGGACCACGCCCAGGCCGTAGTTGTACCCGACGATCTGCTTGAAGCACGAGGGCGCGCAGTTGGCCTGCGCGTGCCCGAAGCCCAGCAGGTTCGGCTCGGTCATCGCCCGGTAGCTCGACTCCGACAGCAGCTTGCCCGTGCCGACCGCGATCGCGGTGGTCGCCATGTCGTCGATGGTCGACGTCTGGTTCGCGCCGACCGGGGTGCCCCAGTCGGAGTTCCAGTACGTCGCCTCCTCGTAGAACGCCGTCTTCGGCGGGACGCCCAGCGCCACACGCCGTTCCGAGCTGTACGAATGCAGCGCCGGCTCGGGCACGGCCCCGGTCTGGCTGCCGACGGTGCTCCGCAGCCCCATCGGCTCCATGACCTTCTCGCGCAGCAGCACGTCGAGCGGCCTGCCGCCGATCTTCGCCAGGATCTCACCGAGGATCATGAAGTTGGTGTGCGCGTAGCTCCAGTTCGTGCCCGGCGGGAACTGGATCGGCCGGGAGAACGCGTACTTGAGCCGCCGCTCGAACGTCCACGACTGGAACGGGTCGGCGTTGAAGGCCGCGTTCCAGCCCGGGTCGGTCTCGAAGTCCGGGTAACCCGTGGTCTGGTTCGTCAGCATCTTCAGGGTGACCTTGCCGGACTCGGGCAGCTCCGGCATCCACCGGTCGATGGTGTCGTCGAGGCCGGCCTTGCCCTCCTCCACGAACAGCAGCAGCAGCGTGCCGAGGTACGCGAAGACGACCGCGCCGTTGCGGAAGCGCATGTCCGTGGTGGCGGGCACCCCGTCGAGGGACTCGCCGAACGCCTGGGACGTCACGACCTGGTCGCCTCTGGTCACCTTGACGATGACGGCCCGCAGCGACTGGTCCGCCATCGCCTTGCGCACGATGTCGGCGATGCCCTGCTCCTGCGGCGTCGGGGCCGACGGCGCCAGCGCCGCCGCCGACGTGTCCACGGGAACCGTGCACCCGCCCAGCAGGAGCAGCACGGCGGCGGCTCCGGCGACTGCGGCACGGCGGAAGTCCCCCGCCCTCGACCTGGTCATCCCCGGATCGTATCGGCACAAATCAACCGAACAGGCCGCAACCGACGAACAGGACCGGTCGCTGGCGGCCCGCTGCCCACATCGCCGTATCCGGGCATGTCAGAGGGGTCATGTCTACTGATCACACCGGCTCGACCAGCGCGCCGGAGCGAACGGGCACGGAGGGGAAGCGCAACCGTCATGGCCGATCTCAAGGACCACATCGACGACGCCAGCATCACGCGGCTGGCCGCGGCCCTCGCCCGGGTGCACCCCGCGTTCCCCGCCGCGGACTTCCGGGCCGCCGCCGGCCGAGGGCTGGAACCGCTCGCGCTCAAGCAGCGCGTGTCGGCCGTGTCCGCGCAGCTCGCCCGGTTCCTGCCCGAGCCGTTCCCGCACGCCGCACGCGTGCTGCGTGAAGCCGTCGCGGCGAGCCCGCTGGACATGTGGAGCGGCTGGCCCGCCACCGACTACGTCGCCGCGCACGGCCTGGCCCACCCCGACGACGCCCTGGCCGCCCTCGCCGCGCTGACCCCGCACGCCACCGCCGAGTTCGCGATCCGCCCCTACCTGGCCGCGCACCCCGAACGCACCCTCGCCCAGCTGCACACCTGGGCCACCGACCCCGACCAGCACCTGCGCCGGCTCGCCTCCGAAGGCTCCCGGCCCCGGCTGCCGTGGGCGTCCCGGGTGACGATGCTGGCCGACCCGCAGGTCACCCTCCCGGTGCTCGACCGGCTGCACGACGACCCCGAGCTGTACGTGCGGCGCTCGGTCGCCAACCACCTCAACGACATCACCAAGGACCACCCCGACGTCGCCCTGGCCACGGCCCGGCGCTGGGCCGCGAGCGGCGGCGACGGCACCGCCTGGGTGATCCGCCACGCGCTGCGCTCGCTGGTCAAGCAGGGTCATCCCGAGGCGCTGGGGCTGCTCGGCTTCGACCACGGCGCGGACGTCACCGTCACCGGCCTGACCGTCACGCCCACCACGCTGCCGATCGGCGGGCAGGTCACCATCGCGTTCACCCTCACCGCCGACACCGGCGTACGGGCCGCCGTCGACTACGTCGTGCACCACGCGGGCGCGCGCGGCCCCCGCGCCCCGAAGGTGTTCAAGCTGACCACGGCCGACATCGAACCCGGCCTCCCCCGCCAGGTCACCCGCCGCCACACCTTCCAGCACGTCAGCGTGCGACAGCTGTACCCGGGCCCGCACCGCATCGACATCCAGGTCAACGGCCGCGTCCTGGCCGGCGCCGAGATCACCCTTGAGGACGGCCACTGACCCGGCGCAGGCGCACCGGCCGGCGAACGGCGGGTGATCGCCGTTTCAGGTCAGGGCCTGCGGTCTGGCCACAGTTCCCGACCCGAAACGGCGATCATCGAGCAGCAGCTGCCCGCCGCGTCGCCGTCAGTTCACCGCGGGCGGGTCCTCGTCGGTGAACTCGGCACGCACCACGAGGTCGCTGCTGCGCAGGGTGCCGGTGGCGGCCGGTCTGCGGCCCGCGCCGAGGTCCCAGATCTCCTCGGCGAGCGCCTTGCCGGTGGTCAGGTCGACGATCAGGCGGGTCTGGTACCACCTGCCCCCGTCGTCCTTGCGGACGAAGCCGACCGCGGTGCCGGTGCGCCCGTGCTGGTCCTGGACGGTGCCGAGCACCGTGGCGCCCTTGACCTCGGCGAGCACCCGGTAGGCCGCCGCCCGTACCCGCGGGGACACGGGCAGGTCGGAGACGAGCTGCTGCGCCGCCACGAAGAGGGCGTGGTCGGTGGCGATCTGCACCTCGCTGCGGCCGAGCATTCCGGACAGCGTGCGCCGTAGCGCCTGTGGTTCGGCGGGCAGGGCGTTCAGCTGGGCGAGGGTGACCTGGCCGCCGGCCAGTTCGTAGGTGGGCAGGGCGTGGGTCTGCTTCTCGGAACCTCGGGGCGCGGGGCGGCCGGGCATGGGCCGCCACGGCCCGGGATCGGGCGTGAGGACGAGCTTGCCTTCGATCACGACCCACCGCGTCGGGGAGCCGTCCGCCTGCCAGGCCGCGACGTCCTCGGCGGTGATCGGGGCGGCTCCGGCGAAGCGTTTGCGGGCCGCGCCGGCGTACGCGGTGCTCATGTTGTCCCAGTAGGCTCTCTCCATCCCGTACCGGATGTGATACGGCCGGGTCGCCGGGCCGACGCGCAGCGGTTGGGCGTTCTCTTTGGCCAGCACCCAGTAGCGGCCGCTGGTCGCGGTGCCCGCCTCGATGCGTTCGGCGGCGACCAGGAAGAACTGCCGGGCCGTCCGCGGTGCCGGAGCCGCGGAGGCCGCTGTCGTGACGTCGACTCCGAGCGATGGTGTGCCCTCGGCCCGGGGCGGTGTCGTGCCGGTGCCGGTGCCGCCGGCCAGGAAGACCGCGACCGCCGCGGTCAGGGCGGCCGCCGGCAGCCCTGCGGCCAGGGCGATCCGCAGCGCGGGCCGCCGTGTCCGGCCGGTCTTGACCCGTGCGGCTCGGTCGGCCGGGGCCGCTGCGACGCCGTCGAGGACCCGCCGTCCCTCGGCGCTGCCCGCCCAGCCGGCCGAGGTGCGCGGGCGGGTGGCGCGTACCAGTTCGTCGATGTTCATGGCGCTCCTCACACTGCCAACGGATTGCGGACTGCCGACGGGTGGTCTTCGGCTCCGGCGACCTGCTGGTATGCCGAGCGGAAGCGGTTGCGGGCGCGGTGCAGCCGGACCAGGTAGGCCGGGCGGGAGATGTCGAGGACCCGGGCGGCCTCGGCGGGGGTCAGGTCGAACCAGTTCGCGGTGATCAGGACTTCGCGGTCGCGCTCGCCGAGCGCGTCCAGAGCCCGGCATACGTGGTCGCGGCGGGCGACGTCGTCGGCGAGTCCGTCCCGTTCAGACTCCTCGACGGCCAGGGTGACCAGGCGCTGTCCCAGGGCGGCCGAGGCGGCCCCGTGCCGGTGGCGGGCCAGCACGATGTTGCGGGCCGCGCCGAACAGCCAGCCGCGTTCCTCGCCGGCGCGGATCCGGTCCAGGGACCGCCAGGCGGCCAGGAACACCTCGCCGACCACGTCCGGGGCGTCCTGGCGGCCGACCCGCCACGTCGCGTACGCGTGGATGTCGTCGGCATGTCTGCGGAACAGTTCCGTCAGCCGTTCTTGCCGTTCTCGCATGGCACCTCCGTGAGTCGCGCTGTCGACGGGTACTTGTCGAGCCGCGCGCCAGGAATTACAGGCCGGCCGCGACGATCATTGTCAGCGCTTCGCGTGGTCGGGCGCTCATCACCTTGGCTGTACGATGAGCTGCGAGTGAAGGGCTGATGTCGTTGGCTACCCGAACCAGGCGCACCGAGTCACGGCCCGCGTTGAGCCGGGACCGCGTGCTGCGGGCGGCGATCGAGATCGCCGACGAGGGCGGTATCGCCGCGGTGACGATGCGCCGGCTGGCCGAGAGCCTCGGGGCCGAGGCGATGTCGCTCTACCACCACGTGGCCAACAAGGAGCAGGTCCTGGACGGCGTCGTCGACGTCATCGCGACCGAGATCAACGAGGCCGTCGGCCGGATCACGCTGCCGACCCGCGGCGCGGCCTGGCAGGGCGCGGCCCGCGAGCGCATCCTGACGGCCCGGCGGCTGCTGCTGCGGCACCGGTGGGCGCCCGCGGTGTTCGAGTCGCGGACCACGACCAGCCCCGCGGTGCTGCTGTACTACGACGGCCTGGTCGGCATCATGCGCGACGGCGGGTTCTCCAACGACCTGGCCCACCGGGCGATGCACGCGCTCGGCAGCCGGGCGCTGGGCTTCAGCCAGGAGCTGTTCAGCCCGGGTGACGGGCCGACCACCGGCGAGCCGGATCCGGTCATGGCGGCCATGGCGGCGCGGCTGCCCCACCTGGTCGGCATGCTGAGCGAGGTCATGCACGTCGATCCTGATGCGACGCTGGGCTGGTGCGACGAGCAGGCGGAGTTCGAGTTCGGACTGGACCTGATCCTCGACGGCCTCGACCGCCGCCGCTGACCCTCCACTTAAGGGATTTCCCTCCTTGACTGCCTTACGGCGTAAGTCTACCTTACAACGTAAGACTTACAACGTAAGGTCAGGAGACCTCGATGAAGGCGTACATGCTCCACTCCTACGGGCCGCCCGAGAATCTGCACCTCACCGACGTCGACGAGCCCACGCCCGGGCCCGGCGAGGTGCTCGTCCGGGTCCGCGCCACCTCGATCAACCCGTACGACTGGCACCACCTGCGCGGCGAGCCCGTCGTCGCCCGGTTCATGGGCGGCGGCTTCGGCAAACGCCGCCCGACCCACCCCATCCTGGGCTGCGACGTGGCCGGCGAGGTCGCCGCGGTCGGCCCCGGGGTCACCCGCTTCCGCCCCGGCGACGAGGTCTACGCGCTCGTCACCCACGGCGGCTTCGCGCAGTACACCTGCATCCCCGAGGACCACCTGGCGCTCAAGCCGCGCAGCCTGTCCTTCGAGCAGGCCGCCACGGTGCCGATGGCCGCGCTGACCGCGCTCGTCGCGATCCGCGACAACGCCAAGGTCCAGCCGGGACAGCGCGTCGTCGTCAACGGGGCCTCCGGCGGCGTCGGGACGTACGCGGTGCAGCTCGCCCGCGCGGCGGGCGCGCAGGTGACCGGGGTGTGCAGCGCGCGCAACGCCGAACTCGTCCGGTCCATCGGCGCCACGCAGGTCATCGACTACACCACCCAGGACTTCACCCGGCTCGTCCGCGACCACGACGCGCTCATCGACATCGCCAGCAGCCCGTCGGTCTGGGCCGCGCGGCGCGTACTGCGCCCGTCCGGCACCTACGTCGTCGTCGGCGGCAACGCGGGACGGTGGGCCAGGCCGGTCGACCACATGATCGCCGCCACCCTGATGGGCAAGCTCGCCTCCCAGCCCGTGGTCATCACCGACACCCCGGCCGCCCCGGCCAGCGCCCGCGACCTGGTCGAACTGACCCCGCTGTTCGACTCCGGCGAAGTGACGCCGGTCGTGGAGCGGCGGTTCCCGTTCGCGCAGCTGCCCGAGGCGATCCGTCACGTCGAGACGGGGCGCGCCCGCGGCAAGGTGGTGGTGGCCGTCGAGTGAGGCCCCGAAGCCGGTCCTGCGGGGACCGCGGGTGTCGGTCAAGATTGCTACGCTCCGCGCCATGTTCTCGGAGGACGTTGACGCCGACCTGCGGCAGATGGCAGACGACCCCTCGTTTCCGCACCGCGACGCCGCCCGGCACGCGGTGCGGTTCCGCGCCGGCGGCGACGTGGCGGACCTGGTCGCGGTGCACGACGATCCGCACCCGTGCGGGATGACGGACATCCTGTTCGCCATGGCCGGCGCGAAGCGGCACTGGCTCAACTGGGTGCCGATGCCCAGCGAGGCGATCACCAACATCGCCAACGAGGTCGGCAGCCGCCGGGCACAGGGCGAGGAGCTCGTCCTCACCGGCCTCGGCCTGTCGGCCGGCGAAGCCGCCAGCGCCGTGACCGCGTGCCGCCGGGTCACCGGCCCGCTCGACATCGCGGTCGCCGGCTTCCCCCACCCCGACATCCGGGTGCCCCTGCGGCCCGGCCGGTACGCGGTCTGGCGCTACGACGGCGACGAGCCGCTGCCCGCCGTCGCGGTGCCGTCGCCCGCCGCGGTCGCGCTGCTGCACGAGGTCGCGGGCGAGCCGTGGCAGTCGCCGCTGTCGGGATACACCAAGGCCGCGCCGCTCGGCGAGCTGCCGCTGGACGACCTGCTCGGGCTGCTCGCGCACCTGCCGGGGCCGCCGGACACGGGGCGCTGGCAGCACCTGGCCAAGTCGACACCGACGTACTGGTACCGGCTCATGCAGCCGTGGGTGTGCCTGGGCATCCTGCACCACGCCGCCGGCGAGCCGTGGCCGACGTCGACCCGCCGCCAGGTGCTGGTCGACCTCGCGTTCGGGGTCGAGGACTGGGTCAGCGACGCCGCCCTGTTCGCGCTCGTCACCGCCGCGTACCGGACGCCGGAGCTGCGCGAGGAGGTGCGGACGCTGGTCCGGGCCCGGCTCGACGCGGCCGTCGCGGCCCGCCGCGCGGTCACCATCGAGGAGTCCCTGGCGAAACTGATGCTGGTCACGCCGGGCTGCCAGTCCGTGGACCGGACCGTGGCGCAGGCGGTGCTGGACCGCGCCGAGCAGGACGACGAGGACGAACCCGTCGCGCCGGCGAAACGCCGCTGGTGGCAGCGCGGCCGCTGATCCTCACCGTTGCGGCGGCGGTCGTTCCCGCAGGCAGCGGCCAATTGAGGTTAGGAAGGGCACCTTCCACAACGCATAGCGATGTGCAGGTGCCCTTCCTTTCATCGGGGGCGGCCGGTGAGCAGGGCGCTGCCCAGCGGGGTCACGATGTGCAGCATGTTCCTGCCGTACGGGCGGGTTCGCAGCAGACCCGCCCGGCGCAGTGTCGTGGCGTGCTCGCTGGCGCTGGACAGCGAGATGCGGACCCGGCGGGCGAGTTCGGTGGTGGTGCAGCCCTGCGGGTGCAGCTGCGCCGCCCGCAGCACCGCGGCGCGGGTGTGGCCCAGCAGCGCGACCAGCTCGCCGTCCGGCGGCGGCGCGCGTTCGGCGTCCCAGTCGGGGTCGTGGTCGATCGGGTACACCAGCACCGGCGGCCGGTCGGCGGCCCGCAGCGTCACGGGCGTGCCCCGGCAGAAGAACGAGGGCAGCAGCACCAGCCCTCGCCCGGCCAGGTGGATGTCGCGGTCGTTCGGGTAGGCGACGTGCAGGGTCGGCGAGTCCCACCGGATCGTCGGATGCAGCGTGCTCAGCAGCCGGTCGACGCCCCCGTCGACCAGGAACCGGGCCCCGCGGGCGCGGGCGCCGGCGACCTGCCCGGAGATCAGCTCCCAGTGGCCGGCGAGCACCGCCTCGAAGTAGGCGCGCATCGCCGACACCAGCGCGGTCACCTCGGCGCGGTCGCCGTCGGCCAGCCGTTCGGCCCGCTCGCGCGGGCAGTGCCGCGGCAGCACCCGGCGCAGGTCGGCGCGCAGGTGGTCGACGGGTGTCGCCCGCACCTCGGCCAGGCCCGCGGCGAGGCCCTCGTCGGCGTCGGGCAGGCCGCGGGTCGGGGTCAGGAAGTCGGGCGAGTAGCCCGTGGGCGGGGCCAGGCTCAGCAGCGCCCGCATCTCGGGGGTCAGACGGGTTATCGCCCGCCGCCGCCACGAGCCGAGGGCCGGCGGCGCGTGCCCGCTGGTCAGCGCGTGCTGGCTGAGCAGGGATTCCCACAGTGGATCGGCGCCTGCGGCCAGCCGCAGCGAGCCCAGGTCTGCGGCGGTGAAGTGGATACGCAGCATGGTCGGGCCTCCGCTGCGCGGACTCTACCGCCAGACCGGCAATACGGGCAATCAGTGATGTCCATGCGGCGATCTGCCGGGCACCCTTCGGCTCTGCCCGAAGCGAGTGGCACCGCTCGATGCGCGGGTCGCATGCTCTGTCGCGACCGCGCTCCACCATCCCGAGACGGGAGTTGATCCGATGCGACGCCTGGTTGTGCTGCTCACGACGCTCGTGCTGCTCATACCCGCCGCGCCCGCGCTGGCGGCGGGCACGTTCACCAACCCGCTCAACGGCAGCGCGGACCCGACGCTGACCTACGTCAACGGCAACTACTACCTGGCCACCACGCTCGGCGACCGGATCGGGATCTGGAAGTCGCCGACGCTGAAAGGGCTCGCCACGGCCGGTGAGCACACGGTGTGGCGCGACAGCGATCCCAGCCGCAACCAGCAGATGTGGGCCCCGGGGCTGTACCGGTTCGGGCAGCGCTGGTACGTCTACTACACGGCCAGCAACGGCATCGACGCCAACCACCGCACGTACGTGATCGAGTCCGACGGCGACGACCCGCTCGGGCCGTACCACTTCAAGGCCCGCATCGCCGACCACGGTGAGTACGCGATCGACGGTGAGCCGTTCGTGCACAACGGGCAGATGTACTTCGCGTGGAGCGGTCCCGGCCGCGGCATGGGCGGCCCGGCGCAGATCTACCTGCAGCGCATGGACACGCCCTGGTCGACGACCGGTTCGCGGATGGCGCTGCCGGCCAGCGGCGGCTGCACCGAGGTGCGCGAGGGCGCGGTCGGGCTGCGCGGCAGCGGGCGGCTGTTCCTCGTGTACTCCACCTGCGACACCGGCAAGCCGGACTACCAGCTGTGGATGAAGTCGATCGCCGACGGGGCGGACCCGATGGTGGCGGGCAACTGGGTGCAGCACGCGGGGCCGGTGTTCTGGCGCAACGACGCCGCGGGCGTGTACGGGCCGGGACACAACGGGTTCTTCAAGTCACCGGACGGGACCGAGGACTGGATCGTCTACCACGGCAAGACCACGTCGGCGTACACGTACGCGGGCCGTACCACGCGTGCGCAGAAGATCAGCTGGAACGGCGACGGCACCCCGAACTTCGGCCGGCCGGTCGCGCTGGGCACGGCGCTGACGCCGCCGTCGGGTGATCCGGACAACCCGTCCACGGCCTGGTCGGCGATCGTCGACAACACCACCGAGGGGCGCTTCACGGCGAGCGCGAACTGGGGCGTGTCGTCGTACTCGGTGCAGCGCTACGGCGCCGACTACCGGTTCGCCGAGCCGGTGTCGGCCAGCGACGCGGCCTGGTACCGGTTCGCGATCCCGGAGACGGGCACGTACCGGGTCGACGCGTGGTGGCCGTCGCTGTCGGGGTACAGCACGAAGGCGCCGTATGTGATCGTCACCGCGAGCGGCAACCAGACGGTCAACGTCGATCAGCGGTTCAACGGCGGATCATGGCGCACGCTGGGGACCTTCACGCTGACCGCGGGCGACGAGAACAAGGTGGCCGTCAGCCGCTGGACCAACGGCACGGGCCTGGTCATCGCCGACGCGATCCGCATCACGCGGGTCTGACCGGCAGCGGATCCGGGAGAGCCGAACCCCCTCGGCTCTCCCAGATCCGGGTCCTAACGCAGGCCGAACGCCCGCACGACGGTCTGGGTGACCGTGTTGCCCGCGGAGTCGGCGGCGCTGACGCGCACCGAGGCGAACTTCGCCCACCCCGGCGCGTGCAGGGTCGTCTGCCAGGAGCCGTCACGCCGGTCGAGCGTCGCGCGCTGCCAGGTGCGGCCGTCGTCGTACGACACCTCCAGCCCGACCTCGCGGACGGTCCCGCCCTGGTGGACGCCCTCGAACTGCTGGGCGGTCACGGCCAGCCGGGCGCGGCGGTCGGCCCGGCCGGCGAGGTCGGTGTCGACCGTGTAGTGCACGCCCATCAGCGGCAGCCGCCGGATCTCGTCCGGGGCGGCCCCGGTGAACGGGAACGTCCACTCGGTGCGGGTGCTCGTCGAGTACGGCGACACCACCGACTGGCTGGTCTCGGTGATCAGCCGCACCGGCCGCGGGCCCGGCGTGAGCGTGCCGTACATGCTGCTGCCCGGGTTCTCGGCGATCAGCTCGTCACCCTGGTACAGGCTGGTCTTCTGCGCGATCTCGCCCTCCCAGACCAGTGCCTGGTGGTGCGGGTCGGAGTCGCCCCAGTTCGGCAGCGCCCAGACCATCAGGTCGTTGCCGAGCATCGTCGGGCGGCCGGACACGAGGCTGTCCTGCAGCATGCTGGGCCGGCCGATCGGCGCGAACCAGCGCACCTGTGTACGGCTGCCCGGCCGGTAGCCGAGCAGGTCCGAGGAGTAGGTCAGCGGCTGTACGGTGGCCTGCTCGAACCACTGGTTGCCGTGGTCGGCCGACACCCAGTCGGTGCGGGTCCCCTGCGCGGGCACCGGCAGGATGCCGCCGCCGAGCGCCGAACCCGGCTGGTCCGGGGACACGTCGTAGCGCAGCCCCGTCCCCACACCGGGCACCGGGTTGCGGAAGGCGACGTCGACGCGGGCCAGGTCACCCGGCCCGGGGCGGTAGGACAGGTCCTTCGGGACCGCGCCGCGATAGCGGTGGACCAGGTCGTACACGTAGGACGGCAGCGGGTGCGACTCGACGCCGTAGCGCCGCCGGCCCGCCGCGAGCTCGGCGATCAGCTGCTCGCCCTGGTCCCGGCCGAGGGACGCGACCGGCAGCGCCGGGTTCGGCTCGGGCAGCTCGTACCAGGCGTCGAGGCGGCCGTCGCCGTCGTTGACGAGCAGCAGCATCTTCGCCCCGGCGGCGGCCGCCGCGTCGGCCTGCGCGACGACGTCCCCGCCGGTCTCGTGCCGCACCACGGCGATCTTCCCGCGGACCCGGGCCCGGTCCAGCTCGGCCGGGGTGCCCCGGCCCGCGAAGGCCAGGTCGAGCTGCTCGCGGCCGTCGGGCAGGCTGCGCGAGGCGGTCTGCATGAGCAGGTCGTCGTAGCGGCGACCGTACCCGCCGATGGTCAGCGGCGGCTCGACCAGGCTCCACCGGAACCCGAGGCTGAACACGCCCTGCTTGACGGGACGGCCGGTCGGGGTGGCCCAGAGGCTGTGGAAGCGGTTGGGGACCAGGTAGTTGTCGAAGAACGGCGCCCGGTCGGGGTAGGTGCGGCCGTAGTCGACGCGGACCTCGGCGCGTGCGGTCGGCTGCTTCGCCGTGGCGGTGACCTGCCGCAGCTGCCGGGCGTCGAGCACGACGGTGCGGTCGCCGGCCAGCACGATCTCCGGTGCGATCAGCACGCCCAGGCCCAGTGAGTGCGGGCCGGACACGCCGGGCAGGTCGGCCTGCATGATGGCGCTGTAGGTGCCCGGCGGCAGGCTCACCGACAGGCGGCCGGTGCCGTCCACGGCGTACAGCCGCGGCGCGGTGTCCCGGGTGACCTCCTTGAGCAGGATCAGCCCGGCCAGGCCGCGCCCGGCGCGGTCCCGGGTCTGGAAGGTCAGGTCGGCTCGCTCGCCCTCCTTGTTCAGCCCGACCAGGGTGCGCAGCCGCTGCCCGCCGGGGCCGGTCGCGTCGACCGCGACGTGGGCGTAGGTGTCGTCCTCGGCGCGGTCGAGGGCGATGTGGACGGTCGCCTTGGCGGTGCCGTGCGCGGGCACGGTGATCTGCTCGGCGTCGAGGCTGAACAGGCCCGCCGGGGCGGTCGGTGCACGGACCGCCAGGTCCAGGTCCACCGGCGCGTCGCCGGTGTTGGTGTAGACGACCTTCCGGTCGACGCGCTGTCCCGGCTGGTACGGCCAGGCCAGGTCGGTGAAGTCGGTGCCGGTCGCGAACACCGTCGCCGTGGTGGCCGCGACGGCGTCGACGCGGCCGATCCCGTCGACGTACGGGTCGATGCGCTCGCTGGTGCGGCTCGTGCTCATCAGCACGTCCTTGAGCCGCTGCCCGGTCCAGTCCGGGTGCGCGGCGGCCAGCAGCGCCGCCACGCCCGCGACGTGCGGCGTCGCCATCGACGTGCCACTCATCGTGGTGTACATGCCCTCGCCCTCGCTCGACTGCTGCGAGCGGGCCGCGTACACGTCCACGCCCGGGGCGGTGATGTCGGGCTTGAGTCCGTTGTCGCCGCGGCGCGGGCCGCGGCTGGAGAAGAACGCGACCCGGTCGAGGCCGTCGACCGCGCCGACGGTGAGCGCGGCGTCGGCCGCGCCGGGCGCGCCGACGCTCTGCATGTCCGGGCCGGAGTTGCCGGCCGCGATGGCGAACAGCGCGCCGGTCTGCGCGCTGAGCTCGTTCACGGCGCTGCTCAGCGGGTCGGTGCCGTCGGTGGGCGCGCCGCCCAGGCTCATGCTGACGACCTTCGCGCCCTGCTGGCGGGCGGCCCACTCCATCCCGGCGATGATCCAGGAGTCCTGGCCCTCGCCGAGGTCGTTGAGGACCTTGCCGACGTGCAGGCGTACGCCGGGGGCGACGCCGCGCTCGCGGCCGTCCGAGGCGGCTCCGGTGCCCGCGATCGTCGACGCGACGTGGGTGCCGTGGCCGTGCTTGTCGGTCACCTCCTGTCCCGGTACGAAGCTGGCCGTCTGCGCGATCTGCCCGGCCAGGTCCGGGTGGGTGAGGTCCACACCGGTGTCGAGCACCGCGACGGCGACGCCCGAGCCGGTGTTGCCGGTCGCCCAGACCTGCGGCGCGCCGATCTGCGCGGTCGTGTCGGCGAGCGCGGCGCGGACCTTGCCGTCCAGCCACACCTTGGTGACCCCGCCGGCGAGTGCGGGCCGGTCGTCGGCGCGCTTGGCGGCCGGGGCGGTCAGTGCCGCCCAGAACCGGTCGGCGTCGCCGCGCTGCTGCTCGACGGCCGCGCCGTGCACGCTGTCCAGGCCGCGTACCTGCACCGAGCCGGGCAGGGGCGCACGGCGGGCGGCGGTGACGTCGGTGTACTGCACGATCAGCGGCAGCCGCGGGCGGCGCGCGTCGTCGTAGCCGTCGGCGATCAGGTCGGTGACATTGAACAGGCGCTCGTCGAGCAGCCCCGCGGCGACGTACGGCGCGGCCGCGTCGGGGTACACGTAGGTGTCGGCGCCGTAGGTCAGCACGTGCGCGCCGACCGGGCCGCCGTGCGCGCTGCGGACGCTGGTGGTGGTGCGGCCGCCGGGCAGCGCGGTGACGGTGACCCGGTCGCCGGTGATCAGCGTGACGGTGCGCGGACCGCCGGGTGCGGCCGGGAGTTTCCCGGTGGGTACGGCGGCGACGGCGCTGCCTGGGGAGGTGACCGAGATCGTGCCCAGAGCCAGCGTGATCGCCAGCAGGGCATGCGCGGGGGCGCGGCGTCTCGGTGAGGGAAGTACTGCCACGAGGCGGACTCCGTTCGTGCGGGGGTGAACGTTCGAAGATCGTCGCAACGGCGCAGGCCGGGCGGGATACGTCGCCCGTGGCGCAGATGTGACTCGCCCGTTCACGCCACCGGTGCCGGGCGGCGTTCCGGCGCGTCGGGTATGCCTGGCACTACCTCGGATCGGCCCGCTGGGCGGCTGGGCCGGGCCGCTCGCGCTGGCTAGCGTGTCCACATGCCCTCTGACCTGCCACGTAACCTCTTCGCTGCGCTCACCTTCCGCCGCTACCTGTTCTCGGAGTGGCCGTGGCGCGGCCTGGTGTACGTCCTGACCGCGCTGCCCGTCATCGGCGTCGCCACGCTGCTGCTGTCGCCGATCACGCTGCCCTGGGCCGGCACGCTGGTGCAGTTCGCCAAGGGCGGGTTGCACACCGTGCCGCTGGTGGCGGTGTCGGGGCTCGGCATAGCCGGGCTCGGCATGTTCGGCACGCTGCTGGCGGCCCCGTTCGCCGCGCTGGAGCGCCGCCGCCTCGGCCTCGTCGATCCGCGCCCGGTCGAGCCCGCGCCCCGGTCCGGCGGGGCCGCGTCGTGGTTCGGCTCCCGCTACGCCGAGCCCGCCGCCTGGCGTGAGCTGCTGTTCCTGATACTGCTGGCGACGGTCGCCCCGCTCGTCTACGCCACCCTGGCCTTCGCCGCGTTCGTCATCGGCACCCTGATCCTCAGCCCGCTGCTGGTGCCCCGCAACGCCATGGGTGGGTACGACGTGCGCAGTGCGATCACGCTGGGCCCGTGGGAGGCGTCCAGCCCGGCGCAGGCGATCCCGATCGCGCTGCTCGGCCTGGCCTTGCTCCCGGTGCTGGCGTACCTGACCGGGCTGGTCGCGGCCGGCCACGCGGCCACGGCCAGGGCGCTGCTCGGCGGCGGCGGGCAGGCCGAGCTGCGGGAGGTGGCCCGGTCGCGGACCCGGCTGGTCGACGCGTTCGACGCCGAACGCCGCCGCATCGAGCGCGACCTGCACGACGTCGCCCAGCACCGGCTCACCAGCCTCACCCTGCAACTCGGCGTCGCCCGGCTGGACCTGTCCGACGACACCCCCGCCGCGCAGGCGCTGGACCGGGCGCACGCCGAGGCCAAGGACCTGATGGTGCTGATGCGCGACCTCGTGCACGGCATCAGCCCCCAAACACTCGCCGACCTCGGCCTGCCCGCCGCGCTGCGCGACCTGGCCGACCGCAGCCCGCTCGACGTCACGGTCACCGTCGAACCCGAGGTGGCCGACCGTTACCCGGCACGGGTGGAGAACACCGCGTACTTCGCCGCCTCCGAGGCCCTGGGCAACGTGGCCAAGCACGCTCGCGCCACCACGGCGGCGATCCGGCTGGCCCGGCACGGCGACGCCCTGGTCCTGGAGGTGCGCGACGAGGGCGCGGGCGGCGCGGACCCGGCTCGTGGCACCGGCTTGACGGGTCTGGCCGACCGGGTCGCGGCCGTCGGCGGGCGGCTGCTGCTGTCCAGCCCGGCCGGAGGCCCTACGCTCGTACGCGTGGAGCTGCCGTGCCTGCCGTGACCAGGGTCGTGCTGGCCGAGGACGGGGTGCTGCTGCGGGAGGGCCTGGCCGGGGTGCTGGAGCGCTTCGGGTTCACGGTGGTGGCCGCGGTCGGCGACGCCGACGCGCTGCTGGCCGCCGTGGCCGCCGAGGACCCCGATCTCGTGATCACCGACATCCGCATGCCGCCCGGCTTCACCGACGAGGGGCTGCGCGCCGCACTGGCGCTGCGGGCCGCGGACCCGGGCCGCGCGGTCGTGGTGCTCAGCCAGTACGTGCAGGCCGAGTACGCGTCCCGGCTGCTCGACAGCGGCGACGGGCAGCGGGTCGGCTACCTGCTCAAGGACCGTGTCGTCGACATCGCCGACTTCATCGGCGCGCTGCGCGCGGTGCTCGGCGGCGGCACCGTCATCGACCCCGACGTGGTGCGGCGGCTGCTGGCCCACCGCCGCGACCCGGTCGCCGAGCTGTCCGCCCGCGAACGCGAGGTGCTGGCACTGGTCGCCGAGGGTCACTCCAACGCCGCGATCGCCCGTCGCCTGACGGTAACCGAGGCCGCCGTCGGCAAACACGTCGGCAACATCCTCGCCAAGCTCGGCCTCCCACCCGACGACGACACGAACCGCCGCGTCCTGGCCGTCCTCGCCCACCTGCGCTCAAGCCCGGAAACCTGACCCGCCCCCCTCGCCCCCCCGCGCCGAACCAACCCTCAAGATCGCGACGATCTTGCGCGCCCTGTGGGCACGACACACTCCTAACGGGCAAAACGGCAACAGTTCGCGCAAGATCGTCGCGATCTTCGGTGGAGGCGGGTGCCGGCGACAGGCGGGGTGTTGGTAAGGGCACCTTCTACAACGCATAGCGATGTGAAGGTGCCCTTCCTTGCACTAGTGGAGGGTGGCGGTGAGGTGGCGGGTGTTGGCCCAGACGGCGTAGAGGGCGGGGGCGGGGAGGAGGAACAGGCCGATCGCGGGTTTGGCGACGATCGCGGCGGCCAGGATGCCGAGGATGGCGAGGTTGGCCAGGCTGAGGTACCAGTAGCGGATCGACAGGTAGGCGCAGGCCAGCGTTGTTTTCCAGGTCGGTTTGGCTTCGGCGGCCAGTAGTGCGGTGGTGGTGGCGGCGACCAGGGCGATGAGCAGGGCGAGCAGTGGGGTCACCGCGCCGAAGGGGCTGCCGAGGGCGAGTTGGAAGTCGGCGGCGAGCACGATCACGGCGGCGGCCGCGGCGGCGGCGACGGCCAGGGAGCGGCTGAACGCCGTGCGGTAGGTCGTCCAGAAGGTGCGGGCGACGTGGTGTTCGCCGTCGGACAGGGCCCGGAAGGCGGCGAACGCGGCGGCGGCGGCCGGGCCGCAGAGGGCGGACAGTGCGGTGTAGAACGGCCAGGACTGTAGCGGGCTGCTGCCGCTCAGCGCCAGGGTCGCGAGCAGGGGCAGGCACGCGGCGACGAGGCAGAGGTTGATTTTGAGGGCGGCGTACACCGTGTTGAAGACGGTGTCGTAGGGCAGGCGGGCGAGCAGGCGCATGGCGGTCAGCCCTTCATGCCGGAGGAGGCGATGCCCTGGATGAAGTGGCGCTGGCCGAGCAGGAATATGATCATGATGGGTAGGACGGAGAGCACTGAACCCGTCATCATCATCGCGTAGTCGGCGTCGTACTGGCCGACGAACGAGCGCAGGCCGAGCTGGATCGTCCACAGGTCGTTGCTGGTCAGGTAGATGAACGGGCCCATGTAGTCGTTCCATGTGTTGACGAAGGTGAGCAGGGCCAGGCTGGCCAGCGCCGGCTTGGACAGCGGCAGCATGATCCGGGCCCAGATGCCGTACTCGGACAGGCCGTCGACGCGGGCCGCCTCGCACAGCTCGTCCGGGATGGTGAGGTAGTACTGGCGCATCAGGAAGACGCCGAACGCGCCGAACGCCTGGATCAGGATCAGCGACAGGAACGTGTCGGTCAGCTCGGCCTTCTGCATCATGATGTACTGCGGGATCATGTACGCCTGCCACGGCACGGCGATGGTCGCGATGTACAGCATGAACAGCGTGTCCCGGCCGCGGAAGCGCACTTTGGCGAACCCGTACGCGGCGAAGCTACCGGTCAGCACCTGCAGGAACGTGATGACCAGGCTGAGGAACACGGTGTTGCCGAGGTAGGTGTCCAGCGGCACCCGGGTCCAGATCTCGGTGAAGTTGCCCCACTGGAAGTCCTGCGGGATCCACTGGATCGGGATGGTGAACACGTCGTTGTTGCGTTTGAGCGAGGCGCTGACCATCCACAGGAACGGGACCAGGATCGCCAGCGCGGCCAGGGCCAGCACCGCGTAGAGGACGGCCCGGCGGGCGAGGGCCAGCGGGCCGCGTGCGCGCGGGGCCGCGGCCGTGTCGGCGGTGGTCATCGGCGCTCCCGGCGGTTGTTGATCCAGAACTGGACGAGGGTGAAGACCAGCACGAGCAGGAACAGCACGAATGAGATGGCCGAGGCGTAGCCGAACTCGCCCTCGACGATGCCGCGGCGGTAGATCTGCTGCGACAGCACCAGGGTGGCCCGGCCGGGGCCGCCGTCGGTCATGACGACGATGAGGTCGAAGACCTTGAAGCTCTGCACGGTCAGCAGGACGAGCACGAGGAAGGTGACCGGCCGCAGGCCGGGCAGGGTGACGGCGCGGAAGCGCTGCCAGGTGCTCGCGCCGTCGACCTTGGCGGCCTCGTACTGCTCGACGGGGATCGCCTGCAGGCCGGCCAGGAACAGCACCATGTAGTAGCCCATGTCGCGCCAGACACTGGTGAGGATGACCGCGGGCATGGCCCAGGTGGTGCTGGTGGTCCAGCCGGGCGGGCTGTCCACGCCGAGGAACTGCAGGAACTGGTTGACCGGCCCGAACTCCGGGTTGAACAGCATGTTCCAGACGATGGCGACGGCGACCATCGAGGTGATGTAGGGGAAGAACGCCGCGGCGCGGAAGAACCCGACCCCGGCGATCTTCCGGTTGAGCAGCAGGGCCAGGCCGAGCGCGGCGAGCATGGTCAGCGGCACGTGGCCCAGGGCGTAGTAGGCCGTGTTGCGCAGTGCGATCTTGGTGGATTCGTCGTTGAGCAGCCGTTCGAAGTTGTCCAGGCCGACCCACTCGGGCGGGTTGTAGGAGTCCCACTCCATGAACGACAGCGCGAACGCCGCGAGCACCGGCACGAGGGTGAGCACGGCGAAGCCGAGGAAGTTCGGCAGGATGAAGCTCCAGCCGATGAGCGTGTTGCGCCGGGCGCGCCGCCTGTCGCGGGCCCGCGGCGGGGGCGCGGCGCTCGCGGTCGCCGGCGTCGCGGTGAGCAGGTCTGCCATCTCGTCCTCCCGGGCGGGGACGGCCCGGGCGGCCGTCCCCGCGTTGCTACGTCAGTTGACCTCGTTCTTGACGCGGGTCTCCATCTCCTTGATCGCGTCGTCGATCGACTTCTGCTTGGTCATGATCAGCTGGTGTTCCTCGTTGAGGATCGTGTCGACCTTGGCGGTCTTGTCGCTGACCGGCATCTCCGGGTTGATCTTGTCGGGGGTGAAAGCCTTCTTCGACAGGTCGTCGGTCGGCATGCCGGGCAGCGCGAAGTACTGCTGGCGGATCTCGTCGCTGGAGTATGCCGGGACCACGCCGATCCCGGCGATCGCCTTGGCGCCCGCGGCCGAGGCCGCGAACTGGACGAACTTCTCCGCCGCCGCGGCGTGCTTGGCCTTCTTGTTCACCGCGAACGCCGTCGGCGCGCCGAACGTGGTGATCCCGCTCGCGCCGGTGCGCTGCGGCAGGGGCGCGATGGCCCAGTCCGCGTCGGTGCTGCCCTTCTTCTTCTCCGACAGGATCTTCGCGATGTACCAGGTGCCCATCGGCAGCATCGCGGTCTTGCCGGACTCGAACATCGAGGCGTACCCGGTCTTCTGGGTGACCGCGGTGCCGAAGTCGAGCGTGGCCCCGGCCTCCTGCAGCGCCAGCGCGGTCCTGTACTGGTCGGCGAGGAACTTGTAGTCGCCGCTGAGCTGGTCGCCGCCGGTCTGCGCGGCGGAGATGGCCTGCACGATCGAGCGCCAGGTGTGCTGGTAGGCGCCGTAGACCTTCTTCTCGCCGGTGCCCGAGGTCAGCTTCTTGGCCAGCTCGACGTACTGGTCCCAGGTCAGGTTCGTCGGGTACGGCTGCCCGGCGGCGTCGAACATCTTCTTGTTGTAGTACAGGACCCAGAAGTCCTGCCGGTACGGCAGCGCGTAGTACTTGTCGCCGTCCTGCTTGTACTGGTCCAGCCCGGCGAGCTTGCCGGCGTCGGCCGACGTGGCCAGCGAGCTGACGTCCTTGAGCTGGCCGCGCCCGGCGAAGCGCACGTAGTCGGCCAGGGTCTTCATGGTGATGACGTCGGTGGTGTCGCCGCCGGCGAGCATCGTGGTGACCTTGGTCGGGTAGTCGGCGGCGAGGATGTCGACCGGCTTGATCGTGATGTCGGGGTTCGCCTGGTGGAAAGCGTCGAACAGGGTCTGGAACTCGGGTGTGGAGGCGAGGCTCCACACCGCGACGGTGAGCTCTACGGGGCCGCTCTCGGCTTCGTCGCCGCCGGAGCCGCACGCGGCCAGCGGCAGCGCGACTGCCATCGCGAGGCCGACCGCTGCCAGCATCTTCCTTCTTTTCACGAACGTTCCTTCCTTCAAGGACGGCCGCTCACGCGGCGGAGGATCTGTTCTGTGCGTGGTGGTGCGGGCCGGTCAGCGGCAACGCCGCCGTCGTGGTGGCCTGGTCGGGCCAGGTGACCCGGACGACCGGCGCGTCCTCGGGCCCCGAGATCTGTGCCAGCGGCCACCGGCCGCCGCCGTTGAGCGCGAACGCCGCGACGTGCCAGGCCGCCCGCCCCGGTCTGGTCTGCAGCCAGGGAATGGCGGTGTGCTCGGCGATGGGGGTGGCGTCGTGCACGGTGTGCACGCCCGCGACGTCGAGGCCGTGCAGGCCGACCGCGGTCGAGGTGAGCGTCGTGCCGACCGCTTCGGCGACGGGCCGGGCCGATCCGTCGACGAGGGGCCCGGCCGGTCCGCCGGAAACGGGTCGGGGCGCGGCTGTCCCGTCGGATGCGGGTCCCTCCGCCAGGTCCGTCGACACGGCGAGTGCGCCTGCGGCCGGGCGCGGCCGGGCGACGACAGGGATCGACCGGTCATCGGCGGCTGCCGCCGGAACCGGCCAGCCGCCGACCCGCAGCGCCGTGACCTGCTCCCAACCTGGTGCACCGGCCGGGTCGACGTGGATCAGCCGCACCTCCCACGCGCCGCGCACCACGGACACGGTCGTGACGGTCGCCGCGTCGAGGGCGTCGCCCGGATAGCCGGAGCCGTGGTCCGGGGCGTCGCGGTCCGGCTTGACCCAGTGGCAGCGGGCGCGTGAGGCCAGCACGGCGGCGTCGCCTTCCGCCCGTACGTCCAAGGTGGTGAAGCCGCTGCGGTGGGTCGCCTCGCCGTGCGTGTCCAGCAGCACCACGGACTGGTCCAGCGGGGAGTCCCAGCCGTCGTCGTCCATCGCGGGCGCGGTCGCGGTCGAGTAGCCGAGCCGGGCGTACAGCGGCGAGTCGGTGCTGCGGTCGCCGCGGCGGGCGTGGTCGGTGCCGTGGTTGTAGACGCGTACCACCCCGTCGGCCGCCGTGGCCGACAGCGCCCAGCCGGGGGCGGTGATGACGGCGAGCTGGTCGGCCTGCTCGACGGGCAGCGGCTGCTCGACGGCCGTCCACACCGGATGCTCGGCGGGCAGGGCGAGGCCGAGCAGGCCCTTGGACGCCCAGTACGGCGAGCCGGGGCCGGAGTAGCGCTGGGCGATGCGCCGCCACGGATGGAACCAGCCGAGGGTGAGCAGCCCGTCCTCGTCGGGTGCGCCGCGGTCGGCGAAGTGCTTGACGATCCCGGACGCGGCCCGGCGCAGCAGTCCGGGCGCGAGCGCGTCGCTGCCCGCGACGGCCCCGGCCCAGAACGGGGCGGCGGCCGCGAAGCGGTAGGCCAGGCTGCGGCCCTGGATCAGCGGCGAGCCGTCCGCGCCGACCAGGCGCACCGCGTCGAGCAGGTAGCGGTCCAGGCGCCGGGTGTACTCGGGCAGCAGCGGCGCGGCCCGCTCCTGCGCGCCGGCCATCCGGCTCCACATGATCGGGTACAGGTGCAGCGCCCAGCCCGCGTAGTGGTCGTAGCTGCGTTCGGGTCCGTCGCAGTACCAGCCGCCGTCGCGGGCGAACGACTCGTGCCGGGCCAGGTCGGCTTCGATGTCGTCGGGTGACCAGGGTCCGCCGACGGAGGCGAGGAACTGCTCGACGACGATGCGGAACCAGACCCAGTTCGTCTGCGGGTAGGTGTGGTCGCCGACGACCTGGGCGAGGTAGTCCACGACGCGTGCCTGCACGCCGGCGTCGAGGTTGTCCCACAGCCACGGCCGGGTCAGGTCGAGGATCAGCGCGATCGACGCCGCCTCCACCTTGGCCTGGCCGTGCTCGCGGGGCGTCACCCAGCGTTCGGGCGAGTGCGGGTCGGTGCCCGCGGCGATGCCCTGCGCGTAGCGTTCCAGCAGGTTGCCCGGGTCGCGGCCGTGCTCGCCGGCGATCCGGAACCCGGCGAGCAGGAACGTGCGGGCGAAGCCTTCCAGCCCGTCGACGGCGGTGCCGTAGCCGCCGGGCGCGCCGGGCGGGGTGATCCGCGCCCCGGTCGGCGAGGCGTGCCGCCAGGCGGAGTCGAGCAGGTGGTCGGCCAGCCCGGCCCATTCGGCGCGGGTCCAACCCGTGTACGGCGAGATCTGCTCGCTCATGCGATGACCTCCATCGCTTCGCTGGTGACGGCGTCGATCGGGGGGCGGCCGTGGACGAGGTGTTCGAGTTCGTCGAGGGCCTGGGCGCTCAGGCGGCGGGTCTCCGAGCCGAGCGACCCGGCGATGTGCGGGGTGATCATGACGTTGGGCAGCTGGGCCAGCAGGGATCCGGCGGGCAGCGGCTCGGGGTCGGTGACGTCGAGGATGGCGTTGAGCCGGCCGGTGGCGCATTCACGCTCCAGCGCGGCGGTGTCGAGCACGGCGCCGCGGGCGGTGTTGATGACGGTCGCGCCGTCGGGCAGCAGGGCCAGCTCCCGGGCCCCGATGGCGTGCCGGGTCTGCGGCAGCTCGGGCAGGTGCAGGGAGACGATGTCGGACGTGGCCAGCAGCTCGTCGAGTTCGACGAGGCGGCCGCCGGCGGCGGCGACGGCGGCCGGGTCGGCGTACGGGTCGGTGACGAGCACGTGGGCGGTGTCGAGGGTCCGCAGCCGTTCCAGGACGCGGCGGCCGATGCGGGAGAAGCCGACGATGCCGATGGTGCGGCCGTAGTTGGACAGGTCCTCGCGGTGGTGCACGGCGTCCCAGTCGGCCGGGCGCAGCCGGGACTCGGCGGCCAGCACGTGGGCCTTCTTGCCCGCGAACACGATCGCGGCGAGGGTGTACTCGGCGACCGGGGTGGCGTTGGCCTCGGCGGCGCTGGTGACCAGGATGCCGCGCCGCCAGATCTCGTCGGAGACGAGGTTGCGCACGCTGCCGGCGCAGTGCAGCACGGCCCGCAGCCGGGGTGCGGCGGCCAGCCGCTCGGCGGTGAGCCGGGGAGCGCCCCACGAGGTCAGCAGCACCTCGGTCTCGGCCAGCCGGGCGCGGACGTGCGGGGCGTCGAGGTCGTCGGTCCAGATCGGATCGCCGAGGTCGGCGAGGGTCCGCAGCCGTTGCAGCTCCCGGGGCCCGAATTGGAGCCGGAACGGTTCGGGCCCCATCACGAGCAGTGCCTGCGGACGGTACATGCGGTGGCCTCTCCCCAGGTTCCCAAGCCTTGCTGATATGTTTGTTTATGTTCGTTCGAACAGTGCGATGAGTAGACCAGCCCGGAAACTGCACGACAAGGGCCCGTTACAAAGCCGTAACCCGGAACGCGTAGACCTGCGCTTTTCTTTGTGAACGAATATGTTCGTTTCGAGGGCGACGGAAGGGGATGATGGTGCGAGCAGACCGCTGTCGATACCCGTCCGGGCCGGTCAGGTCCGTCCGGACGGCGGCATGCCGCGTGCCGTGCCGCCGCCCGCGTCCGTGCACAATCGAGCCCGACGCGCGCGACACCACCGTGGAGGCCAAGCCGTGACCCTGTCCGAGCCCCCGCTGCTGCCGGACCAGCGCCGCGAACGGCTCCTGGCCGACCTGCACGCCCACGGCACGCTGCGGGTCAGCGAGATCGCCCGCGCCCTCGGCGTCACCACCGTCACGGTGCGCCGCGACATCGCCCAGCTCGCCGACGAAGGCGCGATCGAGCGCGTCCACGGTGGAATCCGGCTGCCCCGCGGCGGCGACGGGCAGCCGCCGTTCAGCGTCGCCGTCGAGGAACCGGGCCGGTCCGTGAGCACCGACGAGGCGTCGCTGCCCGCGGTCGGCATGGTCGTGCCGTCGCTGGACTACTACTGGCCGGAGATCGTGCGCGGCGCGCGCGACGCCGCCCCCGACGCCGGGGTGCGCATCGTGCTGCGCGGATCGTCCTACGACGACGTCGCCGACGTACGCCGCCAGACCGCCTGGCTGCTGGAGACCGCCGGCATCCAGGGCCTGCTCATCGCCCCGCCCACCATCGGCGACGAGGCCGCGCGCCTCATCGACTGGCTGGCCGGGCTCGACATCCCGGTGGTGTTCCTCGAACGCACCGCCACCGTCGGCCTGTATCAGGAGCACGTCGAGTCCGTCTCCACCGACCACGCGTTCGGCGCGAGCCTGGCCGTGCGTCACCTGGCCGCGCGCGGCCACCGCCGGGTCGGTTTCCTGGCCTCGGCCAGCAGCCCGCACACCCCCGCCGTACGGCGCGGCTGGCAGCAGACCGTCACCGCGATCGGCCTCGAACCCGACGCCCCCGAGCTGATCAGCCCCGATCACCGCGACCCGCGCTGGGACGACGAGATCGACCGCGGCATCGACGCCTGGCTGGCCAGTGGCACGACCGCGCTGCTGGCGCACTCCGACCGGGAGGCGATCTCGCTGGTCGCCCGCTGCGAGGAGCGCGGCATCCGGGTCCCGGACGACCTCGCCGTCGTGGCGTTCGACGACGAGGTGGCGGGCCTGGCCAACCCGGCGCTGAGCGCGGTCCGGCCGGCGAAGTACACCATCGGCGAGAGCGCGATGCAGCTGCTGTCCAAACGCCTGCAGGACCCGGCGCGGCCGGTGCACCGGGTGCTGATCAGCCCGCAGCTGATCGTGCGCGACTCCAGCGGCCCGCGCGGCTGACGGCCGCGATGACCGGCAGCGCCCTTCCCCGCCCGGCGGGCGAGCTGACCTCGCTGCTGCGCGACATCCGCGCCGCGGCCGCCGACGACACGATGCCCGAACTGGGCTACCGCGCCTACCGCGACTACTTCGACACCGGCAACCGCCTGCGGTACGAGCGGCGCTACTTCCGCCGCCGCGCCCGGCTGGCCGCCCGCGCCGCCCAGGCGCTGCTCGACCCGGACACCGACCTCGGGCCGCTGTCGGACACCCTGTGGTCGGTCTGCGACGAGTACACCTGGGCGCTGCCCGCGCACGTGCGCCACAGCGCCGACCAGGACCGCGGGCCCGAGCAGTGCCTGGACCTGTTCGCCGCGGAGACCGCGCACACCCTCGCCGAGACCGTGGCCGCCCTCGACGGCCGCCTCGACCGGCGCGTGGCCGACCGGGTCCGCGCCGAGGTAGAGCGCCGCGTCTTCACCCCCTACACCGACCCGCGGCCGCTGAACTGGGAGGGCTACGCCAACAACTGGGAGGCGGTGTGCGCGGGCGCGGCCGGCATGGCGGCCCTGGCGCTGCTGCGCGGCTCCCCCGCCGACGCCTCCCGGCTGGCCGCCATGCTCGACCGCAGCCGTGCGGCGATGGACCGCTACCTGGCCGGGTTCGGCGGCGACGGCGGCTGCGCCGAGGGCGTCGACTACTGGGTCTACGGCTTCGGCTACTTCGTGTACTTCGCCGAGGCGCTGCGCGAGCACACCGGCGAGGACCTGCTCGACTCGGCGAAGGTGGCCCAGATCGCGGCGTTCCCGCACCGGGTGGCGCTGGGCGGCGGCGCGTACGCCCCCTTCTCGGACGCCTCCGAGCGGCCGTGGCTGCCGGCGGGGCTGCTCACCCGGCTGGCCGAGCGGTTCGGCACCCCGCCCGCGCGGGTCGTGCCGTCCCTGCACGACGACCACTGCTACCGGTGGGGGCACCTGTCGCGCACCCTCGCCTGGTTCCGGCCGGCCCTGCCGGAGAGCGCTGTCGAGGCGACGAGTCTCCTGCCCGACCTGGCCTGGGTCGTCAGCCGGGGCCGGTTCGCGTTCGCCGCCAAGGGCGGCCACAACGACGAGCCGCACAACCACAACGACCTGGGCCATTTCGTACTGCACACCCGCGGCCGCAGCGTGCTGGACGACCTCGGCGCGGGCGAGTACACCGCGGGCTACTTCGGCCCCGACCGATACGACCACCTGCACCCGTCGGCGCGTGGGCACTCCGTGCCGGTCGTCGACGGGCAGGTCCAGCTGCCGGGCCCGGACCGGGTCGCGAAGGTGCTGCGCCACCACGACGACGGCGAATCGGTCTGCTTCGACCTCGACCTGACCGCGGCATACGGGGTGGCAGGGCTGCGGTCGCTGATCCGGCGGTTCCGGTGGTGGCCCGCCGGACGCCTGGAACTCGTCGACGAGATCGACACCGAGCGGGACCTGCCCGTCGAGGAGGTCTTCGTCAGCCGCCTCCAGCCGTCGCTGTCGCCCGGCTCCGCGGACTGGGACGGGCTGGTCACGCTCACGCACGGCTGCTCGGGGACCGCGGTCGAGGAGGTCGTCGCCACGGACCACCACGCCCGGCCCGACCGGGTGTTCCGGCTGACCTGCACCACGACGGCACCGGCCGGACACTCCGCCCACCGGTTCGTGTTCGAGCTCAGGTAGGCGCCGCCGCGTGGCAGACCAGGCTGCACCGGCCTGCCGCGGTGACGCCGCCCCCGTCCGCATGATCGGATCGGTCCGCCACGATCGGGCGGGGCCAGGGGTGCCTCGGCCAGGCTTGACGGCGAAGGGAGGCCACATGATCTCGGCACTCAACCGGCTCGTCGACCTCGTCGAGCAGCACCTCACCGAGGAGCTCGACCTCGGCCGGCTGGCCGGTTCGCTCGGCACCACCGAGTACCACCTGCGCCGGATGTTCTCGTCGCTGGCGGGCATGCCGCTGTCGGAGTACGTCCGCCGCCGCCGCATGACCGTCGCCGCCGCCGACGTGGTGCGCGGCGAGGACGACCTGCTGGGCGTCGCGGTCCGGTACGGGTACGGCTCGACCGAGGCGTTCGGTCGCGCGTTCCGGGCCGTGCACGGGGCGAGCCCCGGCGACGTCCGCCGCGACGGCGGCCCCCTTCGCACACAACCGCAGCTCAGGTTCCGCCTGACCGTCGAAGGGAGCATCCCCATGGACACCCGCATCGTCGACCGCCCCGCGTTCCGCCTCATCGGGCACGTGGCCCGGGTTCCGCTGATCCACCACGGCGTCAACCCGCACATCCAGCAGCACATCGCCGCCCTGCCGATGGCGGAGCACGCCCGGCTGAAGGCCCTCAGCAGCGCCGAACCGGCCGGTCTGCTGCAGGTCACCGACGGCGTCGACCCCGACGCGGTCGAGGGCACCGAGCTGACCTACCTGCACGGAGTCGCCGCCGCCGCCGACACCCCCGCACCCGGCGACCTCGACGCCATCGAGGTGCCCGCCGGGCGCTGGGCGGTCTTCAGCACCTCCGGACCGCACC
Source organism: Catellatospora coxensis (assembly GCF_016862635.1). Taxonomy (GTDB): domain Bacteria; phylum Actinomycetota; class Actinomycetes; order Mycobacteriales; family Micromonosporaceae; genus Catellatospora; species Catellatospora coxensis. The sequence goes on from NZ_BONI01000002.1 coordinate 65,237, forward strand.
CGCAGGCGCTCCAGACGGCCTGGGCCGCCACCGCCACCGAGTGGTTCCCGTCCAACCCGTGGCGGCTGCGGCCCGGTCCGTCGATCGTGGCGATCCTCGACCGCGCCGCCGACTTCAGCACCGCGACCTGCGAGCTGTGGCTGCCCGTCGAAGCGGCGTGACGGCCGCCGCGACCTGAGACGGCGGCCCGGCGAACCCGCCGGGCCGCCGTCGTGCCTCCTACGGCCAGGCGCCGGCGACGACCCTGCCGAGCCTGCCGGTGCGGTGCATCAACGGACGTCTCCGGCATATGGTGGCCTCGTCCCGTCGCGCCGCGGATCTGCCCCACGGCATGCCGTTCGACGCCGATCGCCGAAGGAAGGGCAAGGTCACCGGTGCCGTCTGCCACCCCCGCCCCCCGTAGACAAACGGCTGCCGCCGCAACGGCTCCGCAGGAGGTGCTGGTCGCGGTACGCGGTGGCACGCTGCGCGGGCGGCAGGAGGACGGGCTGACGGTGCTGCGCGGCGTACGGTATGCCACCGCGCCTCGGTTCTGCCCGCCGGTGCCGGAACCGGCCTGGTCCGGGGTCCGCGACGCGGTCGAGCACGGCGGGGTCAGCCCGCAGCCGCAGGCCCGGCCCGGTTCCGCCGGTGGCTGGCCCGAGATCGGCGTCCAGTCCGAGGACTGCCTGAACCTGACCATCGTCACCCCGGCGGCCGACGGCGCACGCCGGCCGGTGCTCGTCTGGCTGCACGGCGGCTCGTACCGCTCCGGCGCCGGCTCCTGGGACCGCTACCGCACGGACCGGCTCGCCCGCGAGGGCGACGTGGTCGTGGTCAGCGTCAACTCCCGGCTCGGCGCGCTGGGCTACCTGGCCGCACCGGGCGTCTCCCCCGGCAACCTGGGCCTGCTGGACCAGCTCGAAGCCCTGCGCTGGGTCCGCGACAACGCCGCCGACCTGGGCGGCGACCCGGACAACGTCACGCTGGTCGGGCAGTCCTCGGGCGCGCACTCGATCGCCTGCCTGCTGGGTGTGGCCTCGGCCCGGCCGCTGTTCCGCCGGGTCGTGCTGCAGAGCCCGCCACTCGGGCTCGGCCTCGGCGGTGCGGTCGACACCGGACGGCTGGGCGAGCGCTTCCTCGCCCGGCTGGGCGGCGATCCCCAGACGGCGTCACTGGAGCAGGTGCTCGCGGCACAGCAGGCAGCCGAGCGGGACGTGTCCGGGCGCGGGTTCACCCCGGCGTACGGCCCGATCGCCGGCGCGGAGCCGCTGCCCGACGCCGACGGCTGGGCGGCGGCCTGCCGGGCGGGGGCGGTCGACCTCGAAGTCGTCGTCGGCACCACCCGCCGCGAGATGGCGTACTTCCTCGGCGGCGGCCCGCTGTCGCAGCGGGTGCCGCTGGTCGGCCGGGCCGTCGAGAACGGCCTCATCAGCGTGTTCACCTGGACGGCGTTCACCCGGCCGACGCTGCGGTTCGCCAGGCTGCTGGCCGGAACCGGCGCGCGGGTCTTCGTGTACGGCATCGACGGCCCCGCTTCGGCGTCGCCCTACCGGGCCGGGCACTGCAGTGACCTGCCGTGGCTGCTGGGCGACGAGGCCGCCTGGGCACAGGTGCCGATGCTCGCGGGACAGCTCTGGGACGACGTGCACGAGCACGGCCGGCCGCTGCGTTCGGCGTGGCTGTCGTTCGCCGCCGGCGGTGCGGCCGCGCTGGCCGCCCACGGCTGGGCGCCCTACCAGGGCCGGCGCGCCACCGTGCACCGCTTCGGCGCGGGCCGGGGTCGCTGACCTCGCGACTCGGCTACGGCTTCGCGCCGGTGCAGTTGTTGCTGGTACGCAGGACGGTGTACTCCCGGTCGTCCTGCGTGATGCCGGACGGCGCGCCGTCGAACCAGCTCTCCACCGTCTGCAGGCCGCGGCGCTGCTCGTAGTGCAGGTGCGCCGCGCCGGAGTCGCCGGTGCTGCCGACCTTGCCGAGCTGCTGGCCCTGCTCGACGTCCTGGCCCTCCTCGACCATCGGCGGTTCGAGCAGGTGCATGTACACCGTCGTCCACCGGCCGCCGTGGTCGATCTTCACCCAGTAGCCTCCGCCGCTGCCCCGCGGGCCCTGCGGGTTGCGCTGCGTCCGCCCGCCCAGCTCGCCGTTGATCCCGGCCTCGACGACCGTGCCGCCGTAGGACGCGAGCACCGGCCGACCCCAGGACTGCCCGGACATCGGGAACATGTCGACGTCGTCCGCGCCGTGGCCGGGATAGGTGCCCAGCTGCCACTTCTCCCCGCACGCGACGGGCAGCTGGAACAGCGGGCGGGGCCCGGCCGGCCACAGCCACAGCGCCGCGCCGGCCACGACGGCGATCGCCGCGACGATGCCGAGCGTGCGCAGCACACGGGTACGTCGGCGGCGGCCGCTGAGGCGTTTGCTGCTGCGGTAGACGGTCGGCACGCACCGAGCATGCCAGGCCCTGGCAAGGCCGTGTGCCCGGTCGCGGCCCACCCGGCGGGGCCGATCGGCCTGCGCCGATGCCGCCCGACGGCATGGAGCCGGGCCGGGGTGACGCCCGACCCGGCTCCAAACGTCGGTGATCAGCTCGCGGTGCAGGTCACCGCGGGAATTCCGTTCGTGCCGTTCCACGAGCCGAGGAAGCCGAAGTTCGTGCTCGCCCCGGCGGACAGGCTGCCGTTGTAGCTCACGTTGCGGGCGGTCACCGCCGATCCGCTGCTGGTCACCGTGGCGCTCCAGGCCTGGGTGACGGTCTGGCCGTTGGCGTAGGTCCAGGTCACCGTCCAGCTGGTGATCGCCGACGCGCCGGCGGTCACCTTCACGTCGGCCTGGAAGCCGCCGGGCCACTGGCCCACGACCGAGTACGCGGCGGTGCAGCCGCGCCCGCTCGGCGACGGCGGCACGCTCGGCGATGGCGAGGTGCTCGGCGAGGCCGACGGGCGCGGCGACGCGGAGGCGCTGGGCGACGCCGACGGGCGCGGGGACGCCGAGGCGGTCGGCGACGGCGTGCCGCCGAAGATGGTGGCCTCCTTCGCGGTGGCCTTGATGCCGTTGGGGCCGTTGAAGATCCGCAGGCCCCACGTGGTGAGCTGCGCGGGGTCGAAGTTGACGGTCATGTCCAGGTACGGGTCGTTGTTGCCGGCCCAGGACCAGCCGAGGTAGCCCAGGCCGCGCGCGTTGGCCTCGGCGATCAGGGTCTGGTCGTCGACGTTGCTGGACGAGCGCTGCCACCCGAACTCGCCGATGACCAGCGGCCAGCCGTTGTTCTGGAACCGGTCGAGGTAGTCGCGGATCGCGGTGGCGGTGTTGAACACGTCGTACATGTGGATCGACAGCACCGTGTTGCGCTGGGTGTCGGCGTTGAGCACCGTCTGGGCGTTGTCGCGCATGACGTACTGCCAGTCCTGGCCCCAGTTCGGCGCGTCGACCATCAGCAGGTGCTGGAAGCCGTTGGTGCGCATCTTCTGGATCGCGGCCACCGTCGCGGCGGTCCACTGGCCGGCGTCGGTGTTGCCGATGGGCTCGTTGCCGATGTTGATGACGACGTAGTCCTCCTGGCCCACCAGCACGCTCTTCTGGCTGATCCAGTAGTTGGCGGCCTCGTCGAGCGAGGCGGCCGCGCCGTCCTCGCCGTACCCGGTGGTGTCGTGCACCTCCAGGACGCAGATCATCCGGTTCTGCTTGCACAGCGAGATCACGTTGGCGACGTCGTTGGACGGGCCCCAGCGCTTGCCGCTGCCCAGCACGACGCGCACGGTGTTGGCGCCGGCGGCCTTGATGTCGGCGAACGAGCTGGTCTGGCCGGTGAACCAGACGTGCTCGTGGTTGACGCCGCGCATGATGAAGTTCTGGCCGTTGGCCTCGACGATGTTGCGGCCGCTGATGTGCAGGCCGACGGCCGCCTCAGCGGGGCTGACGGCGACGAGGATGGATGCGGTGGCCGCCAGCACGGCGACCCCGACGGATGTGAGCAGTCTTTTCATGACCTACCTCTGGAGGAGGCCCCAGACAGGGGCGGATCGCGTCATGCCCGCAGGCGTGTATGCCTGATCGCTGATCGCTGCCCTGGCCCATCCGCGCGTCGGTCAGCGTATGCGCATTCGTCGGTACGTGCAACTAATGCAAGCCGGGCCCGACGGCCCCGCGGCACGCGATGATCGGGGCATGGAGGTTCTCAGCAGCCGCGTCCTGATCCGCCCGGCCGACCTGGAGTCGTCGCTGCGCTTCTACCGCGACGTGCTCGGACTGGCGGTGTACCGCGAGTTCGGGCCGCCTGACCATCCCGGCGTGGTGTTCTTCCTCGGGCAGGGGCTGCTGGAGGTGTCAGGCCGGTCCGACATCGGACCCGCCGGGCCGGTCCGGATCTGGCTGCAGGTCCGCGACCTGGGTGCGGAGCACGAGCGGCTCGTCGGGCTGGGCGCGGTGATCGTGCGTGAGCCGCGGCGCGAGTTCTGGGGGCTCGACGAGATGTGGATCGAGGATCCGGACGGGGTGCCCATCGTGCTCGTCGAGGTGCCCGCCGACCATCCGCTGCGCCGCGACCAGCGCTGACGTAGCCACAGGCACCCGTCACATCGACTCTTCTTGCACTAGTACTTTATCTGTTACAGTACTCGACGTGCCCGAGATACCTGACAGCGATACCTTCCTGGCGAGCGACGCGTTCGCCGCCGACCTCCTGCGAGGGCATACCGACACGATCGTGTTGGCGGTCCTCAGCCAGGGCGAGAGCTACGGCTTCGAGATCTTCAAGACGATCCGCGACGCCACCGGCGGCGCATACGAGATCAAGGAAGCCACCCTCTACGCCAGCTACCGCCGCCTGCTCAAGGACGGCCTGGTCGAGGCCTACTGGGGCGACGAGACCCAGGGCGGCCGGCGCAAGTACTACCGCATCACCGACGCCGGACGCGCCGTGTACCACGACAACGTCAGCGCCTGGGAGATCACCCGAGGCCTCATCGACACCCTGCTCGAACTAGGCAAAGCCGCCCGCCCCGGCGGCACGCGACCCGGAAGGCGGCCGTGATGACCGACGACAGCCTGGCGATCCACCGCCTGCTCGACGAGGCGTACGCCGGAATCGAGATGACCCCCGAAGTGCGCGACCTCAAGGAGGAGATGCGGGCCAACCTCGTCGCCCGCATGACCGAACTCCAAGGCTCCGGCATCGGCGGCGCCGACTCCGCCCGACGTGCCATGGCCGAGCTGGGCGACATCCGCGCCATCGTCACCGAGACCGCCACGGCACCGGCCACGGCGCCCTGGCACGACCAGCGGGTACGGCCGCGACCGGCGTACGTCGTCCGGACGCTGCTGCTGTCACTGCCCGCGGCGGCGGCGCTCGCCGTGCTCGTGTGGTCGGTGCTCGACACGGCGGTGCTCGGCTGGCAGCCGCTCGCCGGCGCGGTGCTGGCCCTGGCCGGCGGTGTCATCGTGGCCGACGCGCTGCGGCAGGAGACCACCTCCAGCTATCCCCTGCCCACAGGACGCGCGCTCGGCTACGGCGGGGCCGCGACACTGGGCCTGGCAGGGGCCGGCTGCGTGGCGGCCGCCTATCCCGAGTGGCCGGTCGGACCGCTCGTCGCCGCCGGGGTGCTCGTGATCGCCTCCGCGGTCGTGTTCACCTACCTGGGCGTGACCCAGACCAACCGCCACAAGCCGTGGATGGTCCGGCTGCAGCGCGAACACCAGGAGATGTCCGACGTGTTCGCGGGCGACCCCGCCGCCGCCGCCCGGTTCGGCATCTACAGCGCGGCCGTCTGGATCGCCGCACTCGGGGGATTCGTCGTGCTGACCCTCACGGCCGGCTGGGCCTGGTCGTGGCTGGCCCTGCTCGGCGGCACCCTGGCGATGCTGCTCATCATGGCCCGCACCATGTTCCGCCCGCGCGGCCCGCAGCCGCACAGCCCCGCACAGCGCTGACCTCCGGCCGGGTGCGATAGCACCCGGCCGGACCCCGGCACCGCCCGTGGCCGCTAGGCGATCCGGTACGAGACGTCGCCGGTCATCGGGATGCCCTCGCCGCCCACGACCCTCAGCTCACCGGCCCCCGCCACCAGCGACGGGCTCAGCGTGCGAGCGTTCCTGACCTGGAAGGTGAATCCCTCCCGGACGGTGTCGTCGCCGCGCGGCTGCGCCACGTAGAACTTCTCGACACCCCCGCGGGCCCAGCGGCCGTCGGCGGTTCTGGCGTAAAAGTAGACCGTTTCCGTGCCGTTCCTGGGCACCGCGATCGCCACGGTGTGGCTCTGCCCGTCGTACAGGTGCCGCCACCCGACCGAGCTGGTGTCCCGGCCGCCGCACAGGGCGAGGAACAGCGGGCGGCCGCTGCGGTTGTGCAGGGTCAACTGGCGGTTCGTGTCGGTGACGAGCCATGTTCCGCCACCGCTGCCGGTTCCCAAGATCGCAAATGGATCCATGTGCCGCCGCTTCCCGCAAGGCTTCGAGAACACCGACATGGTATCGACGCGCGTGCGAACCGACATGGCCGTGAGGTGAAGAGTGCGCGTCCGGACGGGGTCACCCCTGCGATCGGACGACGCCGGGCTTGCGCCCCGACCACACGCCGCTGACCCGGCGCAGGACGAGGTCCTTCGCGCGCAGCGCCAGCACCCGCTCGTGGAACTCGGCGCGGCGGTCGTCGGGCAGGTCCTCGATGAAGGCGCGGTACCCGTGCGTCAGCGACCAGCGCCAGAGGGTCTCGGTGTCCGGGAACGCGATGGCGACCTCGGCGAAGTCCTCGCGCAGATCGACGAAACCCGCCGCGGCCAGCAGGTCCGCCGCGTCGACCGGCGTGCCCATGCTGCCGTTGGGCGGCAGGAAGGCGGCGAACTCCCCGAACAGCTCGTTGAGGCGTACGCCCAGCTCGTCGGCGGCCGACACCGACGGCCCGCCCTTGCTCCGCGCGCTGCCGCCGGTGAACGCGAACCGCCCGCCGGGCTTCAGCACCCGGTACGCCTCGGCCACGCCGGCTGCGGGTTCGTCCAGGACGTGGCCGATCCGGCGTCGTGAGGCAACGGGGTTTCGCCCGGACCGGGCGAGAATACCGGTGCGCGAATCCCCAACCCGTGGACGGCGAACCGCGTGTTGGTGGGGAGGTGACGGATGGACAGGTACGACGGTTTCCACGACTTCGTCGTCGCGCGTGGTGGTGCGCTGTCGCGCACGGCATACCTGCTCACGGGTGAGCACCATGCGGCCGAGGATCTGGTGCAGACCGCGCTGGCCCGGGCGGCGGCCCGGTGGCGGCAGATCCTGGAGCAGGGCGAGCCCGAGGCGTACGTACGCCGAATCATGATCAATGAGCGGATCACGTGGTGGCGCAGGCGTCCCGCGCGGCCCGTCGCGCAGGTGCCCGACCGGCCCGGGCCCGACGAACCGCATCAGATCCTCGACCGGATCTCGCTCGGGCAGGCGCTGGACACCCTGACCCCGCGGCAGCGCACGGTCGTGGTGCTGCGCTTCTACGAGGACATGTCCGAGGCGGACACCGCTGCCGCCATGGGCTGCTCGATCGGCACAGTTTTGGGTCCATAACAGCTAAGGTTCGCGGTAGGTGGCCAACGTTTCATGTTTGGGCAGGTGAGGGCAATGGTAGGGCCGCGTTCGCGCCGCCAGGGGTCGGGTTCGGGTCCGCGTCGGCGGGTGTGGGCGTCGAAGGCCGAGTTGTTGGCCGGTGGTGATCTTGCATCGGCGTTGACGTACGAACGGGCCAGCAAAGACAAGAAGAAGCAGGGCAAGTCCGTCGGTGATCAGCACAAGCTGAACATTGCCGAGGTCACGCGGCACCAGTGGCGGCATGGCGAGTCGTTCTCCGACAACGACGTGTCGGCGTCGCGGCACGCGAAGGTCAAGAAGCGGCAGGGGTTCGAGGACCTGATGGACCGCATCCGGTCGGGCACCGATGACGTCCTCGTCGTGTGGGAGATCTCCCGCAAGGAGCGTGATCTGGCGGTGTACGTCATGATCCGCGACTTGTGCAGCGAGGTGGGGCTGAACTTCTGGCTGGTCGGCGGGCAGTTGTTCGACCTGCGCGACCGCAACGACCGGATGATGCTGGGCTTCCAGGCGGTGCAGGCGGAGTTCCAGTCCGACTACATCCGCGACAACGTGCAGCGGGGCGTGGACGGCGCGGCGGCCTCGGGCCGCCCGCACGGCAAGCTGACCTACGGCTACGAGCGGATCTACCACTCGCGTACCAAGGCCCTCGTCGAGCAGCGCGCCGACGAAGAGGTGCACACCGCCACCGGCGCGGACGGGACGGTGACCGAGTACACCAAGGCGGGCGTGGTCCGGGAGATCTTCGAGAAGGTGGGCGACGGTACGCCGCTGATCCGGATCGAGGAGAGCCTGAACGAGCGCGGCATCCCGGCAGCCCAAGGCGGACTGTGGCGGCGCGGGATCGTCCGGAAGATCGCGTTGAACATCGCCTACATCGGTAAGCGCTCGCACCACGGCGAGATCACCGACGGCATCTGGGAGGGTCTGGTCAGCGAGGACACGTACTGGTCGGTGCGCAACATGCTGGAGAACCCCGACCGCACGACGTGGAAACCCGCACGGGCCAGGTACCTGCTGTCGTACATGGTCAAATGCGGTAAATGCGACGGGCCGCTGTCGGTGGGCAACGTCAACCGGCACGGCTGGAGCGGGCAGGTGTACTCATGCCTGTACAAGCGGTGTGCGGCGGTGAAGATGCAGTACCTCGACGAGTACGTGGAGCGGATCGTGGTGGCGTGGCTGGCGCGGCCGGAGACGTTCGAGAACCTGCACCGCGTTTATGACGGGTCGGCGGCGGCGCAGGCCCGAGGGCTGGCCGAGCAGTTGAAGTCGGAGTTGGAGGAGTGGCGGGTCGAGGCTGACCTCGGGCACGTGACGGCGGTGTCGTTCGGGCGGGCCGAGATGAGCCTGCTGCGGCGCATCGCCGAGGCGGAGGCCAAGGCGCGGGAGGCGGGTATCCCGCCGGTACTGCGCGGGATGATCGGCCCGAACGCCGAGGCGGACTGGGCGGCGCTGGGCGGCGACGTGGCCCGCAAACGCGAGATCATCAAGGAGATCCTAGAGATCAAGCTGTTGCCTGCGGGCAAGGGCACGCGCAAGTTCAACGGGGATCGGGTTGCCAAGCGGTGGCTTCTTCTCGACGACAACGCGCAGGTGCCCGTCTAGGTCAGGGCTGTCGCTCAGGGACAAAGGTGCGCCAGCCTTAACGCCGCGCCGTACGTACTGCTTGATCGTGCCCTCAGCCAACGCTAGGCGCCGCCGCCGAGTTCGTTGATCCGGGCGCGGATGCGTTCCACATGGTCACCCATCGTGAAAAGCAGGAACCGCCGCGGATCGTCGGCGGATGCTCGGGCGAGAACCTTGGCGAGTTGGTCGTATCGGGACTGCGCATTCTCCAGTTCTGGGACCAGTTCGACCAACTGCTGCTCAGGTGGCATCGCACGGAACTGCCTGCCGAGATCTTCATGGAGTGCGTTCACGACCGGGTCGTTGAGCCGAGCGTCCACCACCTCGGGATCGGTGGGATCGAACGCAGAGGGGTCACTATCTGGGCTGTATCTCATGTCTTCGCTCTTTTCGACCGATGCAAGCCTGAGGGCCGGCGAGCCTCACGAACCCCCGAGGCGTTCTCCGTACGTCTCCATCCACGGTAGGTAACGATCGGTATCCCAACCTTCAGATCGGTAGGTCCTGCGGGTGGGGTAAACGACTCCGGCCATTCCTGCCTCCTCGGCATCTTGCGCAACCCGCCATTGGCCGACAGCTCCATCAACAGGAAGTAGAGGGCGGCCGTTCAACATCACGTGGATGTGGTCCATAACCCCATCTTCGAATGAGTCGAAGACGACGAGCTCGCCGAAACATGCGCTGTTGGGGTTTGGAGGATAAGGGTCTTGGACCCGCGCTGGCCCATTCTCCCAGCGTGTGTCCGACGGCCCATTCAAATACAGCTGATTCTCCGGGTCGGAGCAGGTGTTCCGCGTTGAGTGGCGGCCCGACTGGCGGTGGCACGACAACCTCGACGCCCTGAAGCAGAGGCGACTTGGCTTCAATGAATCGAGATTCGCTAGGAAGTCGGACGCGTGCGGAACTTGCCCCTTCGTTGACCAGGACTCCCCGGACTCGAAACCACAGGAGCCATTCCTTCTCCCGGTCGAACACGAAGGCTCGGCCAGGTTCGGGTTCATACGCACGCTCCACGGAGACCGGATCAAGCAGCCTCAGCTCGCCACCGTTGGGCATGGAGCGCCGGTGCGGGTCGACGACGGGCGGCCACATGGTCGGCTCAAGGAAGACAACGACACGCGGCGAGCGCTCATCAACGCGCGCCCTGGATGCCTCCCTCGCGGTGCTTGCAGCGTGTTCTGCCGAACCTCGGGCAAGTTCGACCTGTTCAAAGGCGGCTTTAACTTGGGAGTTGCCGATCTCTACCTGGCGCTTCAGTTCGGGCAGCTGTTGGCCAGCGGTGTTCGCCGAATCGCGGGCCGCACGAGCGGCGGTCCAACCAGCAACGGCTGCTGCTACAGCCCCCAGGGCGGAAACGATCTGAACGCCGTCGACCAGTGTTAGCTTCATTCACATCCTCCCTTGATCGCTGGCGTCAGGCCCAACGATGATCTCTGGAATGCCCAAATTGGAGTCACCCCGAAACGTGCGGCATCATGCCGTCGCTCCGACGTGACAACGATCCTAGAGGCCGAACCCGCCCTCGTGCGCATGGCATCATGTATGCGGCAGCATGAGGGCGCTGAGGCGCGCGTCAGGCTGCATCGCTCACGCTCTCAACAATGCCATCCCGAATACCGGGGATCTTCGTCCAATCAAGCTCGAGGTGGCCGTAATCATTCCAGAATATGATCAACATGCGGTCAAATTCAAAGGGAGTGAGCGCCTTGCGCCGAGTGTCCCTATTGGTGTACGCGCGGATCGTGAACTGCGCGTTCGTGCCTCGCGCGCTTGACCACACAAGCGGCGACCAGGGCTCAATCTCGACGTCATAGCCCGCCTTGGGCCAATTGTCGGATGCATACCAGATAAGCCACTCGGTGGAGATCCAAGCATCCCGATGGGGTCCGTGATCGTAGATCGGCATGTTCGGTGCCCACGGCAGAAGCTGCCAGGTGACGAACCAGCACTGCGGGTCCTTGTCGTGGCTAGGGTCACCAGCGTTGGTGACCATAAGTCCGGGCAGAGCGTCAATAAGTCGTGCCGTGGCCAGGACCCCTGGAGCCTTCTCGGCAAGTTCCGCCCAAAACTCCGGGCAGTTGTCCCATGGCGTTTTGCATGCGTCACACATGGCTCGACCTTAGTGCGTTGGCCGCCTAGACACCTTTCGTAGCGGGGGTCTGGTCCAAGTCCACTTTGAGGCTTTCGGGTGATCGCGGATGTCGTCGGCGGTCGGGTCTGCTGGTGGCATGCGGTACGGCGATGGTGGCGGAGGTAGACGCGGCTGGCCGGGCCAGGCGTGAGCGCCTGCGCGGGCGGGCGGCTGAGATGTTTGCGCAGGGTGTCGGCCCGGTTGAGGTCGCCGCAGCGCTGGAGGTGTCGACGAAGTCGGCCTATCAGTGGCGGCGGGCCTGGGTCGCCGGTGGTGTGCGGGCTCTGGCGTCGCAGGGTCCGTCGGGTCCGGATCCGAAGCTGTCGGATGAGCAACTGGAGCGGTTGCGGGCGCGGCTGGAGCAGGGCCCGGCGGCGGCCGGGTACAGCCAGGACCAGCGGTGGACCCTGGCGCGGGTGGCCACGTTGATCGGGTCCATGTTCCACGTGCGGGTGGGCCTGACCACGACGTGGCAGGCGATGCAGCGCCTGGGCTACACCTCGCAGCTGCCCGTCCACCGGGCCGCCGAGCGTGACGAGCAGGCCGTCGCGCATTGGCGGCGCTACCGGTGGCCTGGGCTAAAAGAGTCGCGCGTCGGCTGAACGCCTGGATCTGCTTCGCCGACGAGTGCGGGCAGACGCTGAGGCCGGTCAAGGCCGCTACCTGGGCTCCGCGTGGCCGCACGCCGGTGGTGTCGGTGACCGCGGCCGGTGGTGTGCGGGTGTCGGTGGCGGGCATGGTCTGTTACCGGCCCGGCGAACGCAGCCGGTTGATCTACCGGACGATGCTGCACCGCGGCCGCAAGGGTGAGCAGAAAGGGTTTCGCGAGAGGGAGTTCGCTGGCCTGCTGGATGCCACCCATCAGCAGCTGGGTGCGCCGATCGTCCTCGTCTGGGATGGGTTGAGCACGCACCGGTCGGCGAAGATGCGGGCGCTGATCGCGTCCCGGCCGTGGCTGCGCGTCTACGCGCTGCCCGCCTACGCTCCGGAGCTCAACCCGGTCGAGAAGGTCTGGTCGGCGATGAAGCGCGGACTGGGCAACCTGCCTGCCCGAACGGCAGAGGCCCTGCTCGAGGCAGTGAAGAACCGCCTCAAGCGGATGCAGTACCGAGCGCACCTCATCGACGGCTACTTCGCTGGAACGGGTCTTTCTCCGCCAGCGCCGACCAGACCCTGACCGCGAAAGGTGTCTAGTCCGATGGCCGCCTGCGCAGGCAGCGCGGGCGGTCATGCTCATACCGGTGCTCTTCGCGATTGCATAGGGCTCAGCCGGTGACGCGACAGCGACTCCGAGCAGCCAAGTCGCTTAGAGCGACCGGCAGTAGGTGTCATTTGAGGCGTCGGGTGGTGGGGCGGGTGTCCCAGCGGTAGAGGGTTCGGGCGCGGCGGATGAGTTGACGTACGGTGACGAGCGCGGCTGCCAGGTACAGGTAGAAGTCGACGATCTTCGCGTCGCGGTCGGTGCAGCGGCGGATCTTGCCGTAGCCGTTCATCCACGAGTTCGTGCGCTCCACCACCCAGCGTTTGCCGACCTGGATCGGTGCGGGCACGCCCTTGCGGGCGATCTCGCCGTGCAGGCCCAGTTCGTCGAGCAGGTCGCGGGTCGGGTTGTTGTCGTAGGCGCGGTCCAGGTGCATGGTCGGGTCGTCGGGCATCGGCCCGACCTGCGCCGCCGCTGCTTCGCAGGTCGGGCGCAGCAGCGGCGAGTCGTGCCGGTTGGCCGGCGCGGACACCACGGCCAGGGGGATGCCGTCGCCTTCGACCTCGGTGGAGCGCTTCAAGCCGCCTTTGCCCCGGTCCACCGGCGAGCGCCCGGCCCGTTCGCCGCCGCAGGGCGCTTGGTGATCGCGCCGTCCACGCTGAGGTCCTGCAACGACAGACCGATCATCTGGTCGTAGGCGGCCAGGGCCAGGGCGTGGACCTTCTGGCCGATCCCGTCCGGCGCCCAGAGCTTGAGGCGGCGGCGGATGGTGCGGTCCGAGCACCCGGTGGTGGCGATGCGTTCGTAGCCTGAGCCGTGGACCAGGGCGTCGATGATGTGCTCGAACACGACCCGGTCGGGGATGCGGCGGCGGTGGCAGCCCAGCGGATGTGTGGGGTCGAACTCCGGGCGCTGGGGAAGTAGTGCGGCGAACTCGACCCAGATGGGGTTCAACAGCGATGATGGCAGGGCGGGCACGGGACTCCTGTCGATGACTGAGCGTAGAGAACTCCGATCATCGATGAATCCCGTGCCCGTTTGCTATCCCTGCCGGTTGTCTGCCCGAATCGCCGCCTACTGCCGGTCTCTCTTACCCGACACAGGGGGAAGTTTTTTTTAAGGGCGTTCGGCGCGACGAACGCCAAGACGAGGGTCAGGTAAAAGACGATGGTGAGCGCGGTTACCTGAGGAGCGGTGGGCATCTCGTCAAAACCGGCAGCGACCTTGAAGCCTTCGAGGGCGGCCAAGGTGAGCGCGAAGGCGAGCAGCCGGAACGGAACCTTGGCGACAAGGCTCCTGACCGAATGGCCTACGCGGTGGCGCACGCTGGCATCGTACTCGCGTCCGCCCACGTGTATCGGGTGCCAACACGCAGAGGGCGTGGCCGCGTCGCGGCCACGCCCTCTGCGTGTCAGGTGTGGTGGTGGGGTTTGTCGGTGCCGAGCAGCCGTGCGATCTTGGCTCGCTTGCTCTCGCTCAGCGGTGGTGCGCTGTCGACGAAGGCTTGGATGTCGGCCTCGATGTCGGGATCGGTCAGGTAGCGGACGAGGCTGCCGGTCGGCGGCGCTGCTGGCTCGGCGTCGTCGGTGTCGTGGTCGGGTTGGCGTTGCCGGGGTGCCGGGCGCGGTCGCGGGGTGTTCATGTTTCGCCTGGTGGTGTGTGCGTCGTCGGGCGTGGCCGAGCGGCGGCGGTGGTGGGTGTGTTCATCGGTGGCTCCTCGTCTGCGTCCTGGTCGGGCGCGTGGGTGTCGTGGGCGCGGAGGGCGCGCACGAGTGCGGTTGCGGTCTGGTTGGACAGGTGGTGGCCGTCTCGGCGTAGTTGCCGGGCCAGGGTGGTGCGGGTCAGGCTCACTCCCGCCGTGGTGATCGTGTTGGCGGCGGTGCGCGCGGCGGGCAGCAGTGCCTGCACGGCGTGGTCCGCGACGGTCGCGGACTGGTCCGCGCCGTCCGGGACCGGTCCGGGTTCGGGCTGGTCGGGTCCGGGCTCGGCCGGTGTGGGGCCGGGCTCGGCCTCAACGGGTCCGGGCGGCTGGTGAACAGCCCCGACGAGGCTGGGTGGTGTGGTGGGGTCGGCTCGGCCCATGGCCATCTTGACCATGGCCAGGAAGCCGAGCGCGGGCAGCGCGGCGGCGATCCAGCCGATGACGGAGTCTTCGGCTTCGACGACCTGGGCTGCCAGGGACAGCGCCACCGCGCACGTGAGCGTCGCGGCGGGGAACAGCACGGGCTTGCCGTGGCGCTTGCGGCGGCGCATCTCCAGGCCGGCGGCGATGCTCGCGGCCTCCAAGGTGACCGCGTCGGCCCACGCGAGCCAGCCTGTCTGGCCGTGGGATGCCGCTACGTCGTGGACGTGGCGGAAGGAGGCCGCCCCGGCGGCGGCTCCGATGGCGAGCATGATGACCGTCTGCACGATCCCCTCGATGCGCTCGCCACGCGGTCGACCGCTTTGCCGTCTGGTGTGGTCGGCCGGTGTCGGGTCAGTCATGTGCCTCCTTGACGGGATGGCTCGTGGGCGGTCGGATGGTCGGTCGGGTCAGGTGCATGCGTGCTGCCTTCCGTGTTGGGTGGCGCTTGGCCCGCAGCGGCGCGGGCCGGGCGTAGTGGTGCGACAACCGGTAATCCGGTTTGTCAGCCGAATCGAACGCGCCCATCCGCTGACAAACGATCTTGAAAACCTGACGGGGTCTGACAATGCAGGTCAGAGCCTTGATCACGGCTGTGTGAGCTGGGTCTCACCGGCCGAGATCGTCGGCTGACAGAGCCGTCTGTCAGCGCCCCGCCCCGCTGACAGCGCCGCCTGTCGGCGCTCGTGCCCGCTGACAGGAGCGCCTGTCAGCGGGGAAGGTGGCCGGCAAGCTCGGCCAGCCGCACTCGCTCGCCCGTGGTGGCGGGCTGCCAGACGGCGGCGGCGGGGTGGCCTTCTCCGTCGTTGGTGGCCACCAGAAGCCGCCCGTCCGCGACGGCGGGGTGGTCGGCCAGCCGGGTGCGGAACGACTTCTCCGCCCTCGGGCTGGACAGGCGGAACAGGATCGCGTCGCGCCGCCCGCTGGCTTGGGCGAACGCGGCGTAGTCGTCGAGCTTGGCGATGACGCGGTGGGTCTTCTCGGTGCCCTGGTCCTGCTCGAACCAGAACGTGACCCGCCGACCCGCCTCGGTCCAGTCGCCGTAGCCGTCCGGGCGCACCAGGTCCCCGGTGACCGCGCGACAGGCCGCCTCCGAGCGCCACTCCCGAAGCTCCGCGCCGCTGTTGCGGGCGTGGCCGATCAGGTCGACGAACAGATCGTTGACGGCCAGGAGGTGGCCCAGGCGCGGGCTGGCAGCAAGGCGGTTGATCTTGTTGCGGATGGTGGAGAACTTCGGGGTGGGCTGGTCGTTGCGGGCGGCGAGGTACACCTCGCCGAGTAGGTCGAGGGTCCAGCGCCACTGCTCGCTGCCGGGGCGTACGGCGTCGCGGAAGCGGGCCAGGATGCCTCGGGAGTTGAGCAGCACGAGGCGGTTGCGGGCGGTGTGGATGTTGTGAAACGCCAGGGTGCAGACCTGCTCGGTGGTGAAGACGCGGTGCTGGCCGAGCAGGTCGATCAGCCACCGGTCGCGGGGCATGAGGCGGCGCATCTCGTCGGCGCTGTTGGCTCCGCCGGGCGGGGCCATACGCAGACTGTGGACTCTGTGTGGCTGGTTTCTTGGGATCATCCTTATGAGTCCCTTCTCGCAAGGGCGGCTGTTGGGTGCGGCTGACCTGCGCTGTTAGGTGGTGCAGGGGTAGAGGTTCTGTCGGAGGTTGCCGACCGGGCGAGGCTTGGACTGAGGGTCGGGGTCAACGGGCGCTGCCCGGCGGCAGGATCGGCCCCGAGCTGTCCGTGCTGGACAGATCAGGGCTGGTCGGGTGTTGGGTGGTGTCGGCCTGCTGTTGGGCCAGCGGGCCGAGGCGGCGCGCGTCGGCCAGCCTCCGCCGCTCGGCGGCGGGTAGGCCGCGGGCGCGTGCGGCTTGGCGCAGGTGTTCGGCGCGGCCTGGCCAGACCGGCGGGGCCGGTCGGGCGCGCAGCGTGAACGGCTCGGCGTTGCGGCCGGCGATGACCAGGCGGCAGATCATGCCGTAGGCGTCGCGGTGGATGAGGTCTTCAGCGCTGAAGTACGGCTTGACGTGGTGGGCCAGGTCGGCGGCATCGGCCGGGGCCAGGGCGAAGAACACCTTCGACCGGGCGTTGGCGTCGATCGCCGCGAACACCGACCTCGACAGCTGTCCCAGGTGCTGATGCGCGAGAAGCAGCGACAGGCGCAGTCCTCGGGCGTCGGCGAGGGCGTCGTCGAGGCCGATGGGCAGGTTCACGAAGTTGTGGGACTCGTCGATGACCAGCGACGCGTCCCGCCGCTTGTCCTCCGGTAGCGCGGAGCGGCGTCCGGCGGTGTGCAGCAGCGCCGCCAGCAGCAGACTGCCCGTCAGTCGCACCGTGTCCTCGCCCATGGACTTGGGCAGCCGCACGAGCAGGATGCCGCCGTCGAGGACGTCGGACAGCCGGAAGGTGGAGTGAGGAACGCCGAACAGTCCGGCGGCGAAGCGGCGCGACAGCACCGCCCGCAGCTTGGACAGCAGCGGCCCGGACTGCTGGGCGAGCTGGCCGGGGGTCTGCTCGTCCCACCAGGACCAGAACGCATGCAGGTCCACCGTCCACCCGTCGTGCCCGCGCCGGTCGGCGCGCCCCAGCGCCGCCCGCCGCAGGCGCGGATCGGACAGCAGGCGGGGCAGGTCGGCCAGGCTCGCCCCCGGCAGCCGCATCAACGTCAGCAGCGCATGGCGGGCCAGGTCGTCAGTGCGCGGCCCCCACGTGGAGGCCCAGACCTTCGCCATGACGCCGACGAGCTGATCGGCGGTGTCGTAGGGGTCGTCGGCCAGTTCGAGGAGGTTGAGCGCGGCGGGCGCCTGCGTCTCGTCGGGGTCGATGAGCACGAGCCGGCCTGCGGCCTCGGGCGGGAGCCGGTCGAGTAGGTCGCGTGTGAGGTCTCCTTTCGGGTCGAACACGGCTACGCCGCGTCCGGCGCGTACCTCGCCCAGGGTGTAGTTGAGCAGCAGCGTGGACTTGCCGGTGCCGGTCGGGCCGAGCACGTGCAGGTGGTAGCGGGAGTCGGCCACGTGCAGGCCGACGATCCTGCCCGAGGCGTCAGCGTCGGTGACGCCCAGCGCCTTCGGGCGGGCGCGGGCGGGGTTGCCTTCGGGTCGAAGACGAAGGCGGGCCGCAGAGGTCTGCGGCCCGCCGGTGTTGTGCGATGGGGTGTCGGCTGTCATGGGTGGGGTTCTCCGTCGTCGAAGGTGAACGGGTCGTCGGGGTCATCGTCGTCGTCGATGACGGCGAGTCCTTCGGGTGCGCTCCACCGGCTGTGGGTCCAGCCGGAGGTGTGCGCGGTCGGCGGCTCGGCATCAGGCTGGGCCGCGTCCCTGGGTGACAGGCGGGTGCGGGCGGCCACGTCGAAGCCGTGGCGGGCCGGGTCGGTCGGGAAGTGCAGCAGCACCGCCAGCTCGTGCGCGGACGCCAGCAGCCACTGCCTGCCGGTGGCGCGACGGGCGGCCACGGCCTGCCCGGCGCGGCGCAGCAGCCGGGGACGCAGGTTGGCGGCCACGACGAACCCGTGCGCCGTCGATCGCGCCTCCGTACGGGCAACCGAGCGGGCAGGCCGGACGGACAGGGTGCGGATCGCGACGAGCAGGTGCGACCCGGCGGTCAGCTTCTCGGCCGCGTGACGCATCTCGGCCCGTTGCAGCGCATCCGGCGGCGAAGCCGTCGACTTCGCCGCGCTGGCCGCCGGGGTGCGCGAGTCGGTCAGCATGTCCAGCGCGAACGTCACCGCCCCGGACACGCCCTTCACCAGCCCGTCAGCGGCGATGGAGGCGACACCGCGGCGAGCCTCGACCGGCCTGCGCGCCGCCGCCTTCAACCTCCTGATCCGGCGGCCGGGAGCGGGACGCACCAGCACTTGCAGCACGTTCGGGCCGCCAGGGCTGCGCAGCGCCTCGAACACCGCCCGCAGCGGATCACCCTCCCCGGCCGCGTCCGCCCCGAGGCGGGTGTCGTCGACCAGCGGCCCGAGATCGGTGCCGGTCGGCACCAGCTCGAACCCGGCAGCGTGCCAGCCCCGGCGGGGTGCGGAAGGGGCGAACTCGCGGGTGAGCGCGCCCGGCCACGCCAGCCGGACGTCCTTGGCCACGGCCGCAGCGCTGACCCACGGCGGAACCCAAACCGTCAGCGCCAGACGGCCGTCATCAGCGTGGACCTCCATGGCCATCGGCGGCTTGGCCAGGCGCAAGCCGCTGTCGGCCCGCGTGGCGAGGTAGGCCAGCAGCTTCCACGCCGCAGCCGACTGCCCGATGCGGGTCTGTCGCGGCGGTACGACCTCCAGCCACGTGCCCGAGCGCACCGCAGCCAGCCACCGGCGAGCGCGCAGCACGCGCAACGTCGCGGCAGCGGCCACGGCCAGCACCAGGACAGCGGTCAGCAGGCCACGGTGGGTGTGGGCCCAGTCTCGGACCACGTCCAGCAGGCTCGGCAGCCAGCCTTGCGTATCGGGTGGGTGGTCGGCCCACGGCTCCAGCTGCGGCGACGGGGACGGGGACGGCTTGGGCTTGGGCTCGGGGACGGCAGCCAGCAGGACTGCCGCGATGATCAGCGGGTTCATCATCATCATCACTTCCTTCTCGGTGGTAGTGGCAGGTGGCAGGACTCGGTAGGTCATGCGGAACTCCAGGTGAACGGCGCGCAGGCACGCTGTCGTGCGCTGCGACGAACGGCAAAGCCGCCCCGGCGCGGATGCCGAGGCGGCATGAGCGGAAAGCGCTCATAAGTAAAGAGGAATTGATCTTGGGTAGAACTCACAAGATCGACGAAACTTTCTCGGAAATCCTGATCGGGCCGCGACGTGAGCCGGTGATCTAGGCTTCATGTGGTGGTGACGGCCGGACTGTCCGGATCGTCGAGGCACCAGGCGCAAGGGCGGCGCGCGGGGGGCGAACAACCGGAGTGCATCCGGGACGCGATCCTCGTACGCTCGTTCGAGCCCCGGCGGACGTCGCAGCACGCCGGAGCAGACACGGTCACCGCCGACCGGCCACCCTTGCCGCCCACCCTGCCTCCGGCGTGTCCACGACAGCCCGCACGTGTTGCCGCTGGAAGGACACGCCGTGCCAATCCGTCACGGGCTGCCCGCCCGCCTCGGTCCGGACACGATCCGCGCCGACGACCGCCGGACCACCGACCCCGGCCCGCCCGACCCGCTCGACGATCACCGCTGGCCCTTCTACCCCATGGATCAGATCCGCTGGCTCGTGCGCCGACTCGATCGGCCCCGCGTGCCGGCCGCCGTTCTCCACGCCGACGCGCCGCTGCCCGACCCTGCCGACGAGCAGGCCGAGACAGGGCTGAGCGTGCCCGAGGTGATCGCGGTTGTCGGAGTGAGGTCCGCCCCGCCCGAACTGGTCGACCGGGTGTGGAGCTACGTCATCGCCGCGACCCGAGCCCACCGCGGCGCCTGGAACCTCTACGCCCTGGGCCTTGCCCGCCCGGGACTGCACCGGCACGCAGACGGGGTCACGCTGCGGCGTCCGCCCACCGTCAAGCGCGACGTGCAGCACGTGATGGCCGCCGAGATGCTGGTCGAGATCCACCGCACCGAACCCGGCGAGCACGACCGCCAGGTGTTCGCCTTCGACGCCGCCAAGCCCTACGTCTTCGCCCGGCTGCTCGACCACTGCCTCTACACGGTCACCGGCAAGCGGTGGAACCGGCACAACCGCGACCGCCGCAACCTCGACCTGGCCGGGTACGAACTGCTGCACGAGATCCTGCCCGACGCCAATGCCCACTCGCGGCTGTACTGCCAGCCCGGCCGCACCGACGCGTACGCGACCCTTGCCCGCCTGGTCGCCCAGACCGCCGGGCGGCGCGCCGGAGCGCGCCTGTCACGTCCCGACGCCGCCCTGATCGCGTTGACCCACGTCATCGGTCACCCCATGGCCGACGCGGCGAGCCTGCTCGGCCTGTCCGAACCGGCCGCGCGGATGCGCGCCCACCGGGCGGTCAAGCTGATCACTGCGCTGCTGGACCGTGAACGCGCTGACGAACTGGCCGAGCAGCGGCACCGGCCGCCGTCCAGCTGACCCGCGCGGGTGCTACTGGTCGCCGGAGCCGGAGGCGGCTTCGGCGAACCGGTCCCCGCCGACTGACACCCGCTGCAACTGAAACAGCACGTCGTAGACCATCGTCAACAACTGTGCCTGCACCTGCGGGTCGGGGTCCTCGTCGACCGCGAGAGCGACCTCGTCCCACTCGTCGCCGCACACCCGGATCGTCACGCCGAACGAGTCGTGCTCGAACAGCAGACTCCAGTCCGGACCGTGCACCAGCACCACCGCACCCGCGCCGGTGTCGTATACCCGCGTCTCACCCTCGACGGCCGCGACCCGCTCCGCGACGGCCTCAGCATCGGCGATGACCCGCTGCGCGACCGGTGACGCCGCGACCGGCACGAACTCGCTGCAAGCGCCGAACATGTCCCCGCCGTGGCCGTAGCGGGCCACATCCTCACCGGGATAGGCCAAGGTGTCGGCCAGCCGCTCAGCGAACCTGCGCCGCGAGCGCGCATCGGCGCTCAACCCGGCAGGCGGCGCGGCGACGCGCTGACCGCGCCGCCACACCCGATACCAGCCCAACCCGGCGATATAGCCGTGACCAGCCGGAGCCTGCCCGCCCGCCACGTGGGCTGACGCCGTGGCGTCGCTCAGGCGCGTCACCGCGTCCTCCGCCGTCCACCCGGCCGAACGTTCGGCCTCAGACATCACACCCATAGCTTGACACCACCACACCGCACGGGCGAGCCCAACCCGGCCAGCACCGGCCTCAGGGCGCGGGCTGGGGCTGCGAACGGAGCCGGCCGATCGCCTCGGAGCTACGGCCGGCGTGGATGTCCTCCTGCTGCGCGGGAGTGGCCTCCTTGACCAGCTTGCGCACCGAGGCGAACGACCGCGACGACACCTGCACGTTGTAGCCGCCCGACTCCTTGTATGGCGAGTCGTTGGTGTAGCAGTGCGCGCTGCGGTGCTCCACACTGCCGATCGCGTCTGCAGGATCGTGGCCGTGGGAGTGCCACACGCAGCACCACAGACACCACACCATCAGGTTCTCGCCGTTGGCAAAGCCCGCGACCAGCGGATAGACCGGGTTGTCATCATCACCGTCATTGATCGCCATCGGCCGATCTTAGCCGCCCGCCGACACCTGTGGCGGCCTCCTGCCGCGCCAACCCAGCGCCCTGCCAGCAGATCTGCGGCGCGTGAGGCGTAACGGGAGTGCGCCGCTTGTCCTCACCAGGCAAGATCAGCGGGTGAACGTCGGACACGCGGAGCTGATGCACGTCGCGGCGACCTTCCTGCGAGCCCACCCCGAGCACGTGGCCGACCTGTCGGCGTGGCTGGCCTGGGCGCTGCCCCGTGGTGTGGACGCCGCCAAGGCCGAGGCGACTGTAGTCGACGAGTTCTGCCAGGTCACCGGCGCGGGCTGCGCCTGGCTGCGGTCGTGGCGTCGCACCTGCCGCGAACGGCTCGGCATCTCCAATGCCCACCCCGCCGCCGAGGGGTCAAGCCCGGCGCGTTAGCACCACACCATCCACTTGATCTCCGCCGCGGCCCGAGCGTCCATTGCCTTCCCGCACCAGCCTGGGAGGCACCGTGAACAGCCGTATCGACCAGACCTACCGCGACGCCCGCCAACTACTCGACCACCACCGCCCCGCACCCGGCGGGCACCGATGCGACCAAACCCGATGCGCCCACGAGACATGGCCGTGCACGGCCGTCGCCACCGCCCGGCGCGTGATGGCCACCTACGCCGGTCCACCGGCCGCGCCTACCGCGCCCGACGCCGACCCACCGGCCCCACCCCCGGCCGCGCCCACCGGCCCGCAACGGGCCGACACCGCCCGCGTGTGGCTGCTGACCACCGCCGCCTACCAGGTGCCCCCGACCGCACCCCTGGCCGCCGACATGGGCAACGTCATGGAACTACTGCACCGCATGGGCACCGCCTCCCTGGCACAACTCGCCGTGCGCCTCGGCCGCCCCCGCATGGTGATCGCCCTCATCCTACGGGCGCTGACCTCCTGCGGCTGGGCCACCGACACCGCAACCGTCTGAACATCACCGGTGCCCGCCTGCACAGCGCAGGCGGGCACCGACCCGGCGACGGCGGCGGCTGCGCGAAGTCCTATCGCGCGCTGGCACCGTCCATCGCCAGCGCCTCCTCCTCAGCCTCGGCCTGCTCCTTGGCGTCGTGGACCTTGACCGGGCCGAGGTGGCTTCGCCACTTCGCTACCCAGCCCGACCACTTGGCCCGCACGTCGAAGGGGTCGGCTTCCTCGCTGGCGACCAGGTCCGACAGCCGGTCGCCGCCCAGGTCGCACGCGAACTCCCACGCCTGCCCGACCAGGCCCGCAGTCGTGGCCGTCTCGGGCCGCGACAGCGCGAACCCGAGACCGGACGCCATCGTCGCGAACGTCTCGCAGATGATCGCCTCGACGGTGCGCTGCTTGCCGTCCACGAACACTTCACCGTCCTTGAGCAGGCACTCCAGCTGCATCAGCAGGTTGAAGTACCGCGAGTCGGTGGCCTCGGCCGGGTCGAAACGCTGCCGGTAGTCCGGGCGGTCGACGAACCCCCACGACCCGACGTGCGCGCCGTCATGCACGAGCAGTTCGGCCTCAGCGTCGGCCTAGACGTGCTCGGCGGCGCGCATCAGCAGCACCGCGATGAACGCCTGCGGCACTGGGAAGGCGAGAAAGCCCGGCGGCAGGACAGGCGACGCGCACCGTGCGCATTCACCGCCTCGTACGTTCACGTCGGACCCTCTCAGGGTCCGACGTGAACGTACGAGGCCCACAGCAGCGGATCCGCATGCTCGTCGTCACGCAGCTGCCGCGCAGCGGCGTGCAACGCTGCCGCGGCGCGCGAACCCACGGGCGGGCCTGGATAGTCGGTGAGCCTGGCGTAGAAGTGGTCCGCGATGTCCGCCGCGTGCCTGTCGTTGACGACCCACTGGGTGGCCACGACGTGCGTGAAGCCTGCGAGCTGTAGCGCGCCTGCCATGTGCATGGCTTCGTCGGGCAAGGTGAGCGCTCCCCGTGCAGTCTCGCAGGCGGACAGGAACGCCAGCTCCGCCTGGTCGAGTCGTAGCCGGGCAATGTCCGCCACGGTGAGCGGCCCAGCGCTTTCATGATCGGCGCAGTAAAGGGCACCGCTGGCAGCGTCGAGCGGGTTCTGCCCGCCGTGGCCCGCGAAGTGCAGGTAGGTGTGCTCGGGCAGGGCGGTGAGCACGGTCTCGCGGGTGGCTCCGTCGTCGGTAAGCAGGGTGGTCCCCGGCATCCGGGCGGCCAGTCGGTGCACCTCGGTCAGGGCGTTCGGCAGTGGGGACAGGCCTGGGGTTGCTGATTGGCCGACGCCCAGCATCCTGGCGGTTTTGGGCGGTCGGGCCCTGGCCTCGGCGAGCGCACGCAGGGTCGGCGTGTAGGAGCAGATCACCCGGTCGAGCAGCGTGCGCCGCGAACCGGAGCTGTGGTGGCCGGCGGCGTGCAGCGGCAGCAATGTCAGCAGGCCGGTCGGGCACCACCACAGCCGTGCTGTATCGGCGGGCAACGCGGCGAGGACGGGTTTAGCTATGGTGTCCCACATCCAGCCGAGTACTTGGTTGAGCATCTGCTGGGCCCGCCATGCGTCGGCTGCTGAGTTGCCCGCGTCGGCCAGGGCGTCGAGCAGTTTGGTCGCGTACTCGCGTACCTGCTCCACCTTGAGCCTGCGCAGCCGCACGGTGCGAAGGCCCGTGGCGGTCACGATCAACGCGTCACACCGCCGCCTGTGGGTGTTGACCACCACCACTGGGCCGTCGGTGGCTGCGGCATATAACCGCTCGAGCGGCGCCAGGCGCATGAAGTCCGCCAGTCCGGGTAGCGTTCGGGCCTGCGTCAGCAGAGTGTCCCATTCGCGCGCTAGCTCCCTTCGCCGGTCGGTGAGCCCTCGCTTGGCGCCATCCTCGGCAATTTCCGGGGTGACGGCCGTGTCCAGCTCAGCGCGGATAGCTCGCATGCGCTCGGCGAGGTCCGGGTCGGCCGCGGCCAGCTCGCGCAGGTCGCTCCGGGCGTCCAGCGCCTGCTCGAGCAGCACACCCCGGCCCTGCTCGAGCAGCTGTAGCGCTTGCCCCGGGTCGTTCAGCATGAGTGCAGCGACTGCGGCGCTGCTGGCGATCCCGGCGAACGCGCTGAGGGTGCTGACCCGGTCCGCACGTTCGAGGCCGTGCCAGGCCAGCAGGGGCAGCAGCTCGATTGCGGTCCGGTAGCCGGCCACCGCGTCCGCCCAGCGCTTCAGCGCTCTGGCCCACAAGCCCCACGACTGGGCGGCCTGGATTCGCAGCTTGGTCGGCGCGGTCGCGGTGCAGGCTACGTCCCGGAACAGGCCGATCGCGGTCTCTGCATCGGTCAGCGACCCGGTCCGCTCGGTGCGGTTGATCAGCGCCCAGCCCAGGTGGTGTTGGACCTGGCTGCTGAGGGGATGGCTGGCGGGGGCCGTCCGCAGGGCCGCACGGCCCGCCTCGATCACGGCGTCGATGTCGCGGCGCTGCTGGGAATGGAAGTAGCGGTCGTGCAACGCTGCGGCTAGGTTGCCCAAATACAGCAGACGGTCCGGGTGGTCCTCCGAGGTGAGCTGCACTGCTTCCTCGACGGCGGCCACTGCCGCGTGCGCGTCCTCGGAGTCTAGGGTTCTGCCATGCCGCAAGTGCAGGGCGGTGCAATATCGGGACAGGTATCGCGGCCGGTCGGCGTGGTCGGCGGGCGTCGCCTCGACCGCCGAGAGGGCAAGCTCGACCATCTCGTCCATCGTGGCCGGGTCTCCGGTGCGCCGGAACCGGGACATCATTGCGCCGGAGAGGTTGGACTGCAGCGGCGGACGTAACGCGTGGCCAGCGGGTATAGCGTCGATCGCACGGTGGAAGGTCTGGATGGCCTCCTCCAGGTCGGAGAGGGCGAAAGTCAGCTCGTACCGCTCGCTTAGGGCGGCGGCCAGGGTGGACAAGATGGCGGCCCGGTTCATGCTCGTGTCGGAGGTGAGCCGTACCGCCTCGCGGCCGACCGCCACCGCGGCCTCAGCGTCCTCCGGTGCTCCGGTCCTGATACACCGGTCGTTGAGAGCACCGGCCAGGCCGGACAGGTGGCCAGGTCGGTCCGGGTGGCCGACCGGAGTTACCTCCACGGCCCGTCGGCACACCGCGATCGCCCGATCCCCGTCCGCTTGCCGGTCCAGGCGCTTGTACCTGGACCGCAGCGCAGCACCCAGTTCGGACAGCAAGATCGCTAGGGTCTGCCAATCAGCGTGGACACGCCGCTCGGCGCATTCCAAGAGCCGGATGGCTTCATCGAGATCGGCAAGGGACCCGATGCGCTCGAATCGCGCTCGAAGGCTGCTGCCGAGATTGGACTCCGCGGCCGCCCGGCCCTTATCGTCGTCATCAGGGGTCGTCCGCACCGCTTCCCGGCCCCAGTCGACGGCCGTGCGGAGGTCCGCGGGATCTCCTGCCCGGAAGTACCTCAACCGGTACGCGTTGGCGAGGCTAATCGCGTCGAGCATACGTTGCGGGTCGTTCGGCCCGGACAGCTCGACGGACCGCTCGCTCGCAGCAATGCCTCTGTCGAGATCGGCTAGCTCGTCGGTGTGCAAGAACCGGTTCGTGTGCGCGGCACCCAACTCGAATAGGCATACTGACATTACCGGATGCACGTCGGGAATGGACTTGCTTGCCTCCTCGAGGAGCGCGATGGCCTTGTCGAGGTCATTTGCGGACCTAGTGCGTGCGGCTCGCGTACGCAATGCCGCACCGAGGGGGATCATCAGGTCGGACCGCTCGGGCACGTCCGCGCCGTCGCGCAGCGCCTGCCAGCCGGCATCGACCGCGGCGTCCAGTACGGCGAGCTGCCCGGTGTGCTCGAATAGGTCCACGCGGCTCCGGCACAGGCTGGCCAGGCAACTGGCGTGCGTGGTAGATCCGTGCGGCGCCACGGAGACGGCCTGCTCGTGCACGCGCACGGCCTCGGTGAGATCGGCGAGGTTGTGCCGGTGTCGTCCGCGGTGCCGCAGGGCGTCGCCGAGCTTGTCGAGCTGGTTCGCCCGCAGCGGGTGGCCGTCTGGGACCGCTGCGCGCCGGGCGGCGTCCACCGCGGCATCGGCGTCGGCCGGGTTCGCAGAGTGCGCGAACCGCGTCATGAGTACCTGGCTGAGGTGGACGAGGAAGCGCGCTGCGTCGGGGTGGCCCGGCGGGCACACCCGGACCGCGGCGGTGGCCCCGCGCACGGCGGCGTCCAGGTCGACCGGATCGCCGAGCCATCGGAACCGTGTGTGCAGGGCGAGCGCGGTGTTGGTCATGAGGGTTGCCCGTAGCGGCCGGTTGTCGTCCGGCGCCGCGCGTAGGGCGTCCCGGAGCCGATCGATGGCCTCGGCGATGTCGGCGCGGTGGCCGCGCAGTTCGAACCGACGCACGAGCGTCATGCCGGCGTTGGAAAGGCATGCCGCGCGATACGGTGCGTCCTCGGGCGTGCTCGCCACGGCGGCTCTGGCCAGGTCGATGGCGGCGTCGAGATCCTCGGTCGATAGTGTCGTGCCGAATCGATCCTGCAGTGCGTAGCTGTAGTTGTGCAGAATGATCGCCCGCTCGGGGTGGTCGGCAGACGGCAGTTCCACCGAGCGCCGACCCGCCTCGACCGCGCCGTCCAGGTCGGCCAGGTCGCCATGTAGAACGAACCGACCGCGTAGCCCTGTGCACAGGTGGGACAGGAGCATCGGCTTGTCCGGGTGGCCGTCCGGGACCCCGGTGGCGGCCCAGGACGACAACCTGATCATCACGTCGAGCGCGGCCACGTCGCCGCCGACCTCCCAGCGAGCGAAGGCGTCGCGGAACTGGGCGAACACACCGGGCAGGTCAACGACCTCCAGCGCGGGAAGCGCCCGCACCCGGTCCCGCAGCGGCGTCGGGACAGCGTCCGGGGCGACCCGGCTGACCAGGGAGAACAGGAACTCTGCGCGGTCCAGCTCGGACCGGGCATAGTGCCACGTGGCAAGGAGGTGGGTGACGTCCCAATTCACCACGAGCGGCGGCCATTCACCGTCCTTCGGTAGGTAAACCCCGAATTGCCGCAGTGCCTCAGCCTGTGTCTCCGCCAGGGGATCTTGTACGGCATTGTCGTCCCCCGTGCGCATGTGATATTCCAAATGCTCCCGCAGAGCAAGGTAAAGCTGCACATGGTTCGATTGCTTAGGCAATGGCCGCCCCTTCAGGTCTGCCTAGTGAAAACCTTAGAACACCACGGAGTGTGCTCTCATGGAGGCATCAACGCTGTTGAGCGTGCTGTGCCGCGAGCTGCCTCGGCTTCGCGCGGTCGCTGACGACACAGGTGACCGTGCGGCGCTGGAGCGCGTCGTCAAGGCGGCGCGGCGCGGCAAGCCCGTCCTCGGCCAGCTGCGTGAACTCGGTCTGCTACAGGTGCTGATGGACTGGCAGACCCGGACCGGAACCGGACATGGCATGGTCGGCGTGCCGGGCGTCGGCAGCGGGCACGTGCCGCGTGGCTCGTTCCAGTGTCCCACCGGGACGTGCCACCGGGCGGAACTGTCCAGGCCAGGCGACGACCGACCAGTGTGCGCCCTGCACAGCACGCCGCTGCGGTTCGGCTAAACGGCGATGAGTACCGTCCTGGCCGAGTTGGGCAAGAAGTACGCGGAGCGGTGGGTCAGCCTGCTGGTGCTGCCCGGATTGCTGTTCGTGGCCGCTGTGTTCGCTGCCACCGCGCTCGGCCATACGCTGGATTTCGGCCGCCTGACAACAACAGTCGAGCGCATGGCCGCCTCGGTGTCGCAGCAGCCGGGGACCCTGGCGGTAGTGGTCATCGTTGTCCCGGTGCTGTCGGCGGCCGCTGGGCTCGCCGCCGCAGCGGTGGCGAAGCTCGTTTCGCGGCTTTCGTTCGAGCCATGGCCGGCGGCGCTGTTGGTCAACCGGCGGGTCAGGCGGTGGAAGGCCGCCGCCGACGAGTTCGATGCAGTCCGCGACGACACTGCCGCAGCGTCCGCCCCCGACTACCAGGCTCGTCTGGATTCCCTTGCCGCCAAACGCAACGCGATCTCGCTAGGCCCACCGGAGCGGGCGACCTGGATGGGCGACCGGCTGCGTTCGGTCAGTACGCGCGTGTGGTCTTGGTACCGGCTCGACCTGGAATTTGCCTGGCCCCGGTTGTGGCTGCTCCTCGACGGCGACGAGCAGGAGTCCGTGAGGGCTGCACGCGCCCAGTTGGACTCGGCGGTCATGCTCGCGGGATGGGGCGCGCTCTACGCAGCGCTGGCGATCTGGTCATGGCCTGCGGCACTCATCGGGGTCGCACTCGCCGCCGTGGCCCAACGGCAGTCGCGGGCAGCCGTGGACAACCTCGCCCATCTGATCGAAGGATCCTTTGATCTGCATGCAACAGACCTGGCCAGGGCGCTGGGTTTCGAGGTCGCACCAGGCACCCTGTCGCCCATCGTCGGTGCCGAAGTCACCGCGCACCTACGCAAAAACGTGTGAGTGTCGAGGTGCGCACATCGATCAGACCTGGGAAATGCCCCCGGAGCGCAATCGATCTTCGGCCAGTCATCCCGGCTCAAGTTGACAGACCGGAACGATCACACAGCGGACGACAAACCCGTTCGTTGTAGACCGTGCAAGCGCGGTGCCTAGCCAAGCGAGGCACCGCGAACCCAATCCAACAGAAATACTCAGCAGCGGCAGTATGAAGCGCCCGTCGGGGTCGGGGCGAAAGCGCCGGACTGGCCCACGCGCAGGCGCGGGCAGCCCGGACGGGGTCGAGATCTAGACACGCGGCGAACGTGCGCGCCGCGAGGAGCACGTTGCAGGCGTTGCACGTGGGCTCACGTCAGCTCTGCTCACCCAGCAGCAGCCGGAACCGGGCGCGGGCATCCGGGGCCGCGGTTGCCAGGGTCATGTCCAGGGCGGTTTGCACGGCCAGCCTCGGCACGGCCCCCTCCGCTTGCTCCCAGGCCGCGACGATGTCGGCAGCGGCGTTGAGCCTGCGGGCGAACTCCTTGACCTCAAGCCGCAGCGCCCGGCGAAGAGCGCGGGCATGCCGACCGGTCCAGGTCGCCACGACCACCGCACACGCGCAAGCGTGGGGACTGGCGCACACCCGTGCGGCGTTGGCGGCGGCGCGCTGCTGGGCGGTCTGCACCGCGAACGCGTTCTTCAGTTCCATCACCCGGACCGCAGCCTTGACCAGCAGAGCGTCCGCCTGTAGGAGCCGGTCCGCGCCGCGCCAGAAGTCCAGCGAGGCGACCTGGTGACCGGTCTCCAGGTTCGCCACGGCACTTCGCGAGCACAACAGCCGGCGGGCCAACTCCTGCTGAGTCAGGCGCGCATCGCGGCGGTATCCCCGAAGCCGGTCACCCAGCTCCCGCATGCACGCGGCGATGTCCTGGGGGGTCACCGGCGGTGCGTGCGAAGGCTCCCGCCAGTCTTCATGGCCGCACAGATCCGCCAGCCCTGCAGGCTCCGCCTCGGTGATAGGGCGCCGGGCGGCGGGCTCAACAGCGCTCGGCGAGGCAGGCGGGGCGGTGGCGGGCTCGGTGGTCTGGGAGCGGATGATGAACATCCCCAACTCCGCGTCGGTGGCCGCGCCGAGCACCGCCCGCAGCGCCTTGCGGTAGCCGACACTCGGCCACCTGAATTCCCCTCGCTCCAGCTTCCCGATGTAGTTCTCGTTCATCGCGGTGCGGATGCCAAGCTCGGTCAGGTGCAGGTTTGCCAGGTCGGCCAGCTCCTGCCGGGACATGGCCCGCCCCGAGCCTGACGGTGAGGCCAGTCGCAGCCGCGCCTGACGCATCAGGTGGTTCGGCGTGCGCTTGCCGCTCACGGCAGCCTCCGGGTAGGCGCGTGAAGGCTCGCGATGTCGATGACCGAGCAGAGGTCGATGACGTGTTCGTCGAGTGCTGTCAGCTGCCCGTATGTGCTGTGCAGCGCGTTCTGGAGGTCGGGTCGCTGTTTCAGGACGCGGGTGGTGATCCTGACGAGGTCACGGGCGGCCAGGTCGTAGCGGGCGTGCTCGAAGTCGATCAGGCGCAGGATTCCGTCGCGGCCGAGCATGAGGTTGCGTGGCATGAAATCCAGGTGGCAGGGTGTCAGCGCGGGGATGTCGAGGCTGGCCAGTTGCGTTAGCTTCGTCTGCATCTGTGCTCGTTGCTGCGGAGTGAGGCTGGCGGTGGTGTTGGCGAGCCAGTACGTCCCTCGCTCGGCGAGGTAGGTACCGAACCGTGGGTCGTGCTTGCTGGCGCTGGCCGTGTGCAGGTCGCGCAGCAGCGCCCCGGCCTGGGCGAACGCGTCCTGTTCCTGTTGGGCGGTCAGTCGCAGTTCGGTCAGGGGACTTCCGGTCACGGCGGTGACAGCCATTGCCGGGGGTGTCTCGCAAGTTGCCAGGAGTCGGGGCGTCCGGTCGGCCAGGGCTGGGGTCCAGGTGCGGTATGCGTGGACTTCCTGCTCGTGGGCTGTCATCGAGCGGTGGATCTTGATGATGACCTCACCGTGGTCGTGGGTGCGTACTCGCATGGTCTTGGTCGCGAGGTGTCCGTCGTGCCAGCCGAGCAGTTCGAACCTCCCGAGCATCCGGCGGCCGGCGTCGATGAGGTCGGCGTTGCGGGTCATGAGGGTTGCTCCGCGAGGTGGCTGGTGTCGTTGTGGGCGTCGAGCAGCCAGGTTGCGCGGCCGTGGCGGTTGATCTGGAGGCGCCAGCGGGCGACGGAGGTGTGGGCGGTGCTGAACCAGACCCGGATGCTTGCGCCGGTGGGCAGGCCGAGCAGCAGTGTGTGGGCGGCCTCGATGGTTTCGCCGTGTCCGATGATCAGGATGCGCTGGCCGGTGTGGCGCTGGATGAGCTTTTCGATCGTGGTGGTGGCTCGGGAGAGGTAGCTGTTCCACGAGTCGCCGCCGGGTGCGATCGGTGTGGCGGGCTGGTGCTGCATCGCACTGCCGAACACTTCCTTGACCTGGCTCCACGGCAGTCCGTCTGCGTCGCCGTGATCTGGTCCGCGCAGGTCGTTGACCACGGTGTACGGCATCTTCATGAGCCCGGTGACGGCGTCAGCGGTTTGGCGAACACGCAGTCTGGGCGAGCTGTAGACGGTGTGGAAGGGGCGCTGGTCGTGCTCAGCGGCGAGCCGGGTGGCGAGTCGCGCCGCCTGGTGGTGGCCGCGCTCGGTGAGCCCCGTGCAACCCTTGTCGCCGCCGACGGTGCCGTGGACGTTGCACATGGCTTCGCCGTGGCGGGCGATTACCAGTTCGGTGCTGTCAGGCATCAGCTTCTCCTATCGAGGGGGTCCGGCCACGGCCTCAGCTCGGGCCAGGGGTGTTGGTAGCCGTTGCGGCCGAGGTGGTCAGCGGTGAGCAGCCAGTTCAGTTCGGCCCAGACCCGCAGGCCGTCGGACGTGCACAGCGGTGGCCCGATCGGGTCGTGGTAGGCGTCGAGCGCGTCTTGCGCGGCGGCGGCTGGTAGCCGTCCGTGGGTCATCACGATCGAGACGATGAGTTTGGCGAGGTCGTAGCAGTGGGGGGCGAGGGTCAGGTCGTCGAAGTCGACGACGGCGACTTCACCGCCGGTGATCAGGAAGTTGCGGAGGTTGCTGTCCTTGTAGAGGCCAGCGGGCGAGGGTGCGGCCGTGGTCAGCGCGTACTCGGCCATGTCTGGCGGCAGGCCGAGCCGTGTGGCGGCCCGCAGCAGCTTGTCCAGCCGGGGTGTGATGAAGTCCGGGATGACCATCGCGTCCAGTTGGTGCGGCTGGTCGATGCGCGCAGTGGCCAGGTGCGAGGTGGCCGACGCGTGGATGCGCCCGATGGCCTGCGCGAGCTGGGCCAGGTCCGCTGCCGTGGCTGGCCGTCCGTCGATGGCCTCGAAGACGAGGCGGTCTTCTGCGGCATCGACTATCGCCGGGATGACGACCGCGCTGGACAGCGATGTCAGCCAGCGGTGGTTGTCGTGGGCTCGCTGGCGTCGGGCTGGGTCCGCGTAGCGTTTGACGAACAGTGTCATCGGCGGACTCCGACGAGGTAGGAGACCGTGGAACTTGCCGTGACGGGGTGGTCCGGTCGCCATGTGCGCAGGTGGCGTGCGATCTCTGCGGGGTCGGCGGTCGGCAGTTGGTAGCGGGGTGTGGTGATCAGGTAGCGGGCGAGATGTTCGTAGCTCTCGAATCGGAAGATGTGCCGCTCATGGAGCTGCTGGGCGATGGCCAGATGCGGTTGCGTGAGGGCAGCCATGTTCGCGCTGTGGAACGCCGTGTAGAGGCTTGGCCGTGAGCCGGCCTCGGGATCGAGGCCGGACGTGGCGGCGAGGTCGTCGAGTTCGGCGTAGCTGTCGGCGGACTTGGTGACCATGATCGCGGCCTGGCCGGGGCGCAGCGCTCGGGCGAAGCCGGAGATGACAGTGCCGGGGTCGGGCGAGTGGTAAAGGCAGAACGCCGCGACGATCGCGTCCAGGCTCGCGTCGGCGAACGGCAGTTGGTGGAAGTCACCGACGATGAACTGCGCAGACAGCCTCGCGGCGGCGAACCGGTTGCGCGCGGCATCCAGCAAGGCCGGGGAGGCGTCGAACGCGACCAGCCTGCGCAGCGGCAGGTGCCTGGCGATGCTCAGGGTCGTGCTGCCGCGCCCGCAGCCGATGTCGGCCACGATGCCGTCCGGCCCGGCGCGGTGGCGCAGCAGGTCGACGACAGTCTCGGCCACCGCCGCGCCTTTGATCTTTGCCTGGTGCAGGGCGGAGGTGCGCTGCGTCAGGCGCGCGGGGTCGGTGTAGAGCGTGCCCAGCGTGGCGGGGTCGAGGAACGGGTTGCCCATCAGCGGACCTCCCGTACGCCGACGGTCAGGCTGAGGTGGTGACCTCGCTGAGGAACGCGTTGGCCTGCCTGCGGCTGGTGAATGTCAGCAGCCGGGCGTGCGGGGCGTGCTGGGCGGTCAGCGCGGTGACCTTCGGGCGCATCTGTTTGCGGTAGCCGATGATGTAGCGCACGAAGTTCCAGGTGATCCGGTCGAACACGCCGTCCTTGTGGTGCTGGCCGCCACGGTAGCGCCAGCGGCGCTGCAAGATCCCCCACAGGCAGGTGGCGGCGGGCAGGTCCAGGAAGATCACGGTGTCGGCGGCGGCGAGCCGGATCGGCAGGGTGGAGGCGTAGTTGCCCTCGATCAGCCAGCGCTCGCCGGCGACGAGTTTCTCCTGCTGGGCGGCGAACTCCTCCTGGGGCAGCGGCTTCCAGTTCTCGTCGTAGTACACCGCGTCCAGGTGGGTGACCGGCAGGTCCAGCGTCAGGCCGAGCTGCTTGGCGATGGTCGATTTGCCGCTGCCGCCGCAGCCGATGATGGCGATCCGCTCCATAGCGCTCCAGGTTATTCGACGGGTTTGTCTGAGGCAGGTCGAAGGTGGTCATGTCGCCGACACCACCCGCTCGTGCAGGATGCGCTCCAGCGTGAGCAGCTGCTTGGATACCCGAAACATGTCCAGGTACCGGAGGCAGTCGGTGATCAGCTCGGCGTGTTCGCGAGTGCCTTTGATCTCTCTCAGCCGGTCGCAGATCCGCGCGACGTCGGCGCTGTCGCGTACGTGCAGCTGGTCCGGGGCGAACTTGGCCGCCGAGCGGATGAGCCTCGGGGTGATCGGCAGGCATCCGGCCAGCACGGACTCAAACAGTCGTTGCGTCATGTGCCCGACCGCGGCGTAGCGGCGGGGAAGCAGCAGCACGGTAGCCAGGCTCGTGGCGTGGATTGCCGCGACCGCCTCAAACGGGATCCGGCCGGTGAAGCGCACTTGCGGCCAGGCCGTGGTGTCGGTCCACTTCCCTGCAACGACGTGGGGCCGGGTCGCGGCGGCGGGGGCGAAGAACTGGTCGAACATGGCGTCGCGGTCGTACTGGTTGCCGACGTAGGCAAGGTCCAGGTGCCGGTCAGTTCGGGCCAGTCGCCACGGGTCGGCGGTGTCGAGCGCGTGGTCGCTGACGGGAAAGAGCAGCGACGTCGCTCCAGGGCTCGGGTGCAGCGCGGGCTCACAGACGGCCACGTGGGGCAGCGTG
The DNA here is from genome assembly GCF_016862635.1 of Catellatospora coxensis. Taxonomy (GTDB): domain Bacteria; phylum Actinomycetota; class Actinomycetes; order Mycobacteriales; family Micromonosporaceae; genus Catellatospora; species Catellatospora coxensis. Next base: position 99,907 of record NZ_BONI01000002.1, read on the forward strand.
CGCATCGGGTCGTGGGCGGGCAGCCAGCGGTCCTTGTCCCACAGGATCGTGGGGGTGCGCAGGCGGTGGGTGTAGTGGGCGACGAGGTCGGTCTGGCGGTGCAGGTCGCAGGTGTGTCCGGGGGCACCGCACCAGGTGTCGTTGCGGCCGGGGATCGGCCAGCGCCACTCCAGCATGAGCGCGTCGATCTCGGGCAGGCCCGCGTCCCACGTGTAGCGCGGCGGCAGAACGGTGCCGGCCTCGGCGAGGTCGCGGTCGGGCTGGAGGAACACGATGTCGTGGCCTCGGGCGAACAGCGCGTCGATGAGGGTTCTGCGGTGGCTGCGCCCGCCGTCGGGGGTATCGGTGACGCCGGGGCCGAGGAAGCCCCAGAAGCTGTATCCGATCTTCATTTCGTCACCCACCAACCTTCGATGAGCAGGGCGTCCAGGCCCGATTCGGCAAGGCAGTCCAGCGCCATGCTCGGGGTGCCGCACATCGGCTTGCCTTTGATGTTCAGGCTCGTGTTGATCAGGACGGGGTGTCCGGTGATGTCGCCGAATGCCTGCAACACCTGGGCGAGGAACGGGTTGGATGCGGCGGTGACGGTCTGCACGCGGGCGGTGCCGTTGGCGTGGACGATCGAGGGCAGGTGCTTGCGGGCGTGCGCCGTGGCCGGGACCGCGATCGACATGAACGGTGAGGGCTGATCGAGGCAGAAGTAGTCGGCCGCGCGGTGCGCCAGCACCATCGGCGCGAACGGCCGGAACGGCTCGCGGAACTTCACTGTGGCGTTGAGCCGGTCGACCACGCCAGGCTCCAGCGGACTGGCCAGGATCGAGCGGTGACCCAGGGCGCGGGGTCCGGCCTCCAGCGCCCCGGTGAACAGGCCGACGATCTTCCCGTCGGCCAGGTGCCGGGCCAGCAGCCCGGCAGCCCGGTCGACTTTCACGGCGGTCAGACCGGGCCTGGGATGGGTCGGCAGGTTGAGGTTCGGGAAGGAAGGTCCGAGGTAGCAGCGGCCTTCGACACCGGTCGGGATCTTCCCGCTGCTGGCGTGCCACGCGTCGGCAGCCGCGCCGATCGCGGTGCCGGAGTCTCCCGGCGCGGCCGGGACGTGGACCTCGTCGCAGAACCCGGCCTGGGCGATCTTCCCGATGGACACGCAGTTCATCGCCACGCCGCCGCCGACGCACAGCAGCCGGGACTTGCTCATCCGGCGGGTTATCGCGGCGAGGTTGACCATGATCTGCTGGGTGCGTGCCTGCAACGCCGCCGCGAGGTCTGCGTGCACCTGCTCGACCGGGGCGTGCGAGTCGCGCGGCGGGCACGACTGGGCGGCCAGCCGTTGCGAGACTCGCTGATACCGGCTGGACAGCACCCGCAGCGGCAGCAGGCGCGGATTCAGTGTGAAGCCCGAATCGTCGCCTGGGATGGCGCGGCGGATGAGCTGCGCGAACCGCTCGGGGTCACCGCCGGCCGCCAGCGCCATGACGGTACCTTCCTCATCGCCGCGCCGCCAGCCGAGGTGCTCGGTGATCGCGCCGTAGGCGTAGCCGAGCGATGCCGGATCACGCAGCTCGTGCAGGAGCCGCAGCGGCCGGGACGCGCTTGGCAGCCCGTGCCACAAGGTGGTGGTTTGCGTCTCGCCGAGGCTGTCCACGATCAGCACCCCGGCCTCGTCGAAACCCGACGACAGCAGCGCGGTCCAGGCGTGCGCCCGATGGTGCAGGACCGGGTGCAGCTTCGCGTTCGGGAACCGCACGGCCAGCTCCGCCAGGCGGGCGCGGGTGCGCCGGGCGACCTTGACGAAGCTGGCCGCCCGCGGCAGCGCCCGGCCCACGGTGGCCGTGCGCATCAACTGCCCCGGCGTCTGGCGCAGCGCACCCCAGTACCGCTCCGGCCGGAAGTTGTACGCGACCGTGGTCACGCTGGCAGCGGTCAGCCCGGCCTGGTTCAGCAGCCAGTCGATCGAGTGCTGCGGAAACGCCTTCGAGTGCTTGATCCCGTCGAGGCGCTCCTCCTCGCAGAACCCGATCAGCTCCCCGTCGACCAGCAGCGCTGCGGCCGAGTCGTGGGTGTTGGCGCACAACCCGAGAATCACGCTCCTCATGCCGGCACCACCGGAGTCAGATGCTCCAGCCAGGCACGCAGGCTCTGACCGAGCGGCCCGCCGACCTGCGCGGCCGTCGCCCGGCCGCCGTCGCGGTCACCGGCTCGGAAGGCCCGGTAGCACGACATCGTGTTGGCGAAGTCCACCCACAGGCTGCCAGCGGGCAGCGCCTGCACATCCCCACTGATCGTCGCCGCCAGGATCGCGTCCAGGCGCGGCCACGGGGTCGAGATCGGCGCCATCGGCTGCGCCTCGGCCTCGGCGGGCACGAGAGTCGCCTGCTCGAAGTGCTCGGCGTACAGGTGCAGCGAGTCGACCGAGTGCACGTAGTCGCCGAGTTCGACGCCCAGCCAGCCGGCCATCAGCTCCTGGATGAGTGTCGCGGTGAAGATGTCGTAGGGCAGGCCGAGCCACAGGTCGTTGCTGCGCATCGTCGTGTGCATGTTCAAGCGGCCGTCGCGTAGGAAGAACCGGTATCCCAGCGTGCACGGGATGTCCGAACCGCCGCTCAGGTCCCGAGCCGGGTCGAACAACTGCACGACGGCGCGGCGCGAGTCAGGGTCACTGTGCAGCTGCAGGCGCGAGCGGTCGAGCTGGTCGACGCCGTGCCAGCGGCGCATCCGAGGGCCGTACGCCCCGCGCAGCACGCCGCCGTCGGCGTAGCGCTCCAGCGTCCGGTTGAACTCGAAGATCCACGGCTCGTCGGACCCCGAGATGATCCACATGGCCTCCGCGACCGCGAATGCCGCGTTGAGCATCCGCGCCGGAGGAAGGTGGATCAGCCTGCGTCGAGGGTCGGTCAGGCGCAGCTGCGCCCCAAGGATCTCCCGGGTGACCATGCCGCGAGGCCCGGCCAGGCGACCGTGGCGCAGGATGTGGCTGTTGGCAGCGGTGAACAGGCCCGCCGCCGACGAGGCACTGAACATCGCCGTCATCGCGCACTGCCCGACAGCTCGGTGGTGAACGTGCTCACCAGCTCCGCGGGCAGGCCGCGCAGCCACTCGGCCTGACGAGCCAGCCCTTCGCGGATGTCCACCGCGGGCTGGTAGCCCAGCAGTTCGCGGGCCAGCGACAGGTCCGCACGAGTCGCCGGGACGTCACCAGGCTGAGCCGCCACCGCCGTCAGCGGCACCGGACGCCCAGCGACCTCCGAGGCGATGTCGATCGCCTCGATCATCGACACGCTCGCCCCGCCACCGACGTTGATGATCTCCTCTTGAGCGTCGATCTTCGCGGCGGCCATGGTCGCCGCGACGACGTCGGAGACGTAGGTGAAGTCGCGGCGCTGGGTGCCGTCGCCGTACAGGGTCAGCGGAAGACCCGTATAGGCGGCCAGCAGCAGCCTGCCGAAAGCCATGTCGGGCCGCTGGCGCGGGCCGTAGACGGTGAAGTAGCGCAGCGCCACCACCGACAGCGGGTTGTCGTGCCGCCGCGCGTAAGCCAGGCACAACTGCTCACCGGCGAGCTTGGTCACCCCGTAGGGCGACATGGGCCGACAGTCGTCGTCCTCGCCGCTGGGTGCCCGCACCGCTCCGTAGACGCTCGACGAGGAGGCGTACACCACGCGCGAGGTGCGGGCACGCCAGCACGCCTCCAGCAGCCGGTGCGTGCCCAGCACGTTGGCCGTCACATAGTTGCCGAAGTCGTCACCCCAGGAGCCCCGCACACCCGGCTTGGCCGCCAGGTGGAACACGGTGTCGCACCCTGCCACCACCGCGTCCAGCGAATCGCTGGTGAGATCCAGATGCACCGGCATGAACAGCGGCGAGCCCATCAGCTCGCCGACCGTGTCCTCAAAGCGTGGCGGCGCGTAGTCGAGTCCAACCACCTGGACACCATCGCTGACCAGAGCTGACACCAGGTGCGATCCGATGAACCCCGATGCACCGGTGACGAGAACCCGCTTCATCGCACACCCGCCATCGTGCCGCTTGAAGACATCGCAGCGTCGTCGGCGACGTCGGTGTCACGGCCCGACAGCGCGATAACCTTCGGCCGCTGCCGACCAGCCTGCACCGGTGCGAGACCGCACAGCGAAGAGAACACGGTCCGCGCGGCGGTCATGTCCGCCACCGGCAGCGCCTCCAGCACGCGCTCAGGAGTAGCGCGCTCATCACGTCGCTGACCGGGATGAAGAAGCGGTCGCACCTCAGTCAGCACGACCATGAACCGCGGGGACATCGAATATCCTTCCGTCGTCGAACTTCGATGTCCCGACTATCCGAACCTTCACGCCGCGTGGTAACCGTCGCCACGGGAACCCACGTTGACCAAGACCGCCAGGTGTAAGGGGTGCATCTTGGGTACCCAAGGTGTATTCCCCGGGTCACGAAATGCGCATATGCGGCGCAACTGGCGCGACGCCAAATTCAGTCGGCCGCGACGGTATACAGTGCCTACGCTCTATGTTTACGCTGCGTGGACTGTTCCTAGCAGGGGGGTGACGGCGTGGGGGCGCATATCGATCCCGCCTGGTGGCGTGACCCCGGCATGGCCGAGCGGCTGCACAGGCAGGACATCGCAGCCGTCTTCCGCGTACTCAAGAAGCACGGGTGGTCCAACACCCGCATCGCCGCAGTCACCGGCCTCGGCACCCCTCGCGTGGGCGACATCCTCGCCGAGCGGCACCTGGTCCGCACCTACGATGTTCTGGTGCGCATCGCCGACGGACTCGGCATCGAGCGTGGTCTGATGGGGCTCGCTTATACCGCCGAGACGTCAAACACGCAACAGGCTCCCTCCACAGAGGGGGGTGTCACGGTCGACCCCGCTGTAGCAGCACTAAACGAAGACCGAACCTGGGGCCTATCCTGGGGCACAGACGTCAGCTCAACGCTGCGTGTGGTCACCGGGATGTGGGGGGCGGACATGAATCGCCGAGACTTCGTCGTCAACACCGCATTCGTCGGCGGCGGCTTTGCCGGACCCGCCCGCGACTGGCTGCTCGGCTGGCCTGACGCCGACGTCAGCTCCGTCGGGACCGGCCGCAAAGTCGGACAGACCGACGTCGACATGCTCTGGCTGTCATGCCACTCCTTCCAAGAGATCGACCGGCGGATGGGCGGCGGCTACGCACGAGGCAGCCTCGTGCACTTCCTCAACAACGTCGTCACCCCACTGCTGCGCGGTGACTTCACCGAAGACGTCGGCCGTCAACTACTCGCCGTGTCCGCTCGGCTGACCGACATCGCCGGATACTCCGCATACGACGCGCACGAGCAGGGCCTCGCCCAGCGCTACTACATCCAAGCCCTGCGCATGGCACGCTCCGCCGACAACGACGCCCTCGGAGCACACATCTTCGGAGACATGACCCGCCAGTCGTACTACATCGGCGAACTAGACGAAGCCGTGTCCCTCGCACGCGCAGGACAGCAGGCCGCCCAGCGTGCCAGCTCGTGGTTCGGTGTGGCGAGGTGTGCATCACTGGAAGCGCGAGCGCTCGCCATGCAAGGCGACCGCACCAGCAGCCAGGCTGCCATGACACGCGCGGAGAAGGCAATGGCCAAGGCCAACGCTGACGACGAACCCGCATGGATCAAGTACTTCTCGATGGACCAACTCGAAGCCGAGTTCGCTCATGCCGCAGAGGCGCTCGGTCGGCCCCGGGAAGTACTCCGATTCGCCGAACCGGCGCTGGCCGCCGACCGACCCCTCGAACGCCGCAACGTACTCGTAGGCACCACCGCCGCACGCGCCCACGCCGCCAACGGCGACATTGAGAAAGCGGCGCATCTCGGCATCCAGGTATTGGACATGATCGGCGCGATGTCATCCGAGCGAGCGCTGGATTCGGCGAGGCAATTGCGGACGGTTCTAGCCCCCCACGCACGGGGAGCCGCAGCAGAGTTTGCCGCGAAGGCACGAGAGGTTCTGCCCGCGTGACCACCCGCGCAATTTCGGCGTCTAAGTGCTCATTACCGTTAATTCGTCGGGGGTCACGCAGCGGCGGGTAGGGGCGCGTGGGTGGCGAGGCGTTTGAGGTGCGCTTCAAGATCCTTCTTGGTGTATCGCCAGTTGGACGGTCGTGCGCTGTCGCCGCTCCGTGAAGACTGGATCTGGATCTGGCCCAGTTTCATTGATCGAAGCTGGCCCTCGTCAGGATGTCAGGTTGCGAGAAGGACTCGCTTGCGTAGCAAGTCGAAGCTCGCCCGGCCGTACATCTGCCTCTTGAGCATCTTGATCCTGTTCACTCCGCCCTCCACCGCGCCTGAGCTGTAGGGCAGGGTCAGGCCGTTGAGTACCGCCGCGTGGTCGCGCTTCAGCCCGTTCGCGAACGAGTGCAGGTGGGGCAGGTCGTCAGACTGGACCTGGATGATCCATTTGTTGAGGCGCTCGCCGTGCAGGCCGGTCATCATCTCGGCGAAGGCGGTCACGTGTGCGGCGGTGGCCGCGAGGTGCGGGCAGCGGTCGAGCAGTTGTTGGAGCTGCTCGGCCTCGGCCGGTTCGAGGCGTTCGGGTCGGCTCAGCAGCCAGCTGGTGAGCTGCCGGACCTTCGGCAGTGCTGGCCGGGCGGGTGTGTGCGGCAGGTTTCGTAGCGGCTTGAGGTAGCTGCGCAGCGTCGTTGCGGTTCCGCGGTAGCCGAGCTCGCGGATCTCGGCGAACAGCGTGGCTGCATTGGTGCAGCCAGCGCCCCATCGCTGGTGCAGGTAGGGCTTGAAATCGTCCAGGATCCTGGGTCGGCCAGCGCGGGTGGTGACCAGGAGATCCTCGACCTGCTCGGCGCGGACGAAACGGCGCACGGTGCCACGTGCGAGTCCGAGCCGGCGTGCGATGGCCTTTATGCCCACGCCCTGTGCCTGCAGCTGCTGGATCTGCTCGAAGCGCTTTCGGGTCCGTGGCGCGAGCCTGCCGGTCTCGGCCCACACGGCGGCGGCCTCGCCTGCAGCCTGCAGCAACTCTGACTCGGGTGCTGACGGAGGGGGCAGCTCGAGCGGGTCGCCCGACAGGCAGCTGTAGTGGCGGGCGACGGTCTTCTCGACGTGTTCGCCGAGGTTACGCCACAGATGCCGGCGGTCGGCCACCTCGATGGCCGCCGGTGCGCCTGTGCGGACCGCGTCGGCATAGGCGCTGGCGCGGTCGCGGCAGACGACCTCGATCTCCGAACGGCCTTCCAGCCACGCGGCCAGGGTGGCCGCCTGCCGATCTGGCAGCAGGTCGACGGGCCGGTGGGTGTCCAGGTCGATGAGCACGGTGCCGTAGACGTGTCCCCGACGCAGCGCGAAGTCGTCGACGCCGAGCACCCACACTGCCACCGGTGCAGGATCGGGCAACGCACGTATGAGCCGCAGGAGGCTGCTGCGGCTGATGCCAAGGCCGAGATGCCCGCACAGCCGGGCGCCGGCACGCCCGGCCAGAGCCAGCCCGATCTTCTCCAGCGCGGCACGCAGTAGCGGGCTTCGCCTCGCGTACCTACTGGACAGGCCGTCGAGCTGTTCGGCGAAGCGGCGTACCCGGCAATCAGGCTGCTGGCACACGAACAGGCGCACCGTCAGCACGATCACGACCTGACGCCCGCCGACTGCGAGGTCGGCCAGGCGCCGTCGGTAGCGGCCGTGCACCCGGGCCGACAGCTGGCCGCACACCGGACACCGTGCCGTCCGGCCCAGTGGCCTGGCCCGGATCCGCACCTCCGAACCAGCCTGGTCGACACCGTCGACAGAAACGCCAGCCAAGGTACGGCAGCAGAACGTCAAGTCACTGCTCAACGCACCGGAGCACCGTACACATCGGACGAGAACGTCACACGCCAGGGGCAACCTTCGATCAATGGAACTGGCCAGATCCCGTTTTCAAGCGCCGTTGACACGCCTGCGGCCTTTACCTCAACGACCCCACCGCCTGCACCCAACCCCTGACGAATTAACGCCGAGCAGCACTTAGCTACTACTCCGCCGCAGCCGCGTGCCGGTGCGGGTGTCAAGTAACTGTCTGCATTGCGACAGCATGCGATTACGCAGGGTTGTGCCACGGCGCTGCGCTCGAACTCTTGTGCGAATTCAGGCCTGGCGCGCGTAACGGTGAGTGCCGCCCAATTTGTGACCTTGACTATCGACGATCATGTTCATAGCCTCTCCCCCAATTGATCTCTGTCTAGCCTTAGGGGAGGCCAGGTCGTGTCCAGACCGACACCGTTGCTGCCACGTGCAGTGATGAGAAGACGTCCATTCTCGCGTACCACGCTACCTATGATCTTGGCTGCTGTGCTTGTCACGGCAGCCCTTCCATTTATCCCGGAGCCTGCGGCCGCGGTCGCGGCGGGTGAGGGTGCATCGGGCGATCGGTCGGTTCCAGTGTCGGCAGTGAAGCCGAAGGCGGCGCCGACGGTCAAGATGGAGCCCTTCAGCTCACGGCCGGTGCTCTGGCCGTCAGCCGGCTCGGCTGAGGTGGCGATGCCGCTGTCGGCCGACGGGACACGGCGTCTGGCTGGCTCTGCGAATCCGGGCGGCCTGCCGGTCAAGGTGACCCCGGTTGACGACACGGGTGATGTGCTGTCGCGACGTGTGCTGGCTGATATCGATGACCCATCCGACCAGGTCGGTAAGGTCCGGGTCGAGGTGTTGGATCGTGCTACAGCCGATCGTGCCGGGGTCGCGCTAGCCTTGCGCCTGTCCCGTGCCGACGGTGCTGGCGTCGCCGGCCGGGTCCGGATCGATGTCGACTACACGGCTTTCCGCGACGCGTACGGGGCGGACTGGGACTCGCGGCTCAAGCTCGTAGCACTACCGGACTGCGCACTGCAAGCGCCAGACTGCGCCGCACCTGTCGATCTTGGCTCGGTGAACAACGCCCGCACCGGTGTGCTTTCCGCCGAGGTGGCCGTGACGACCAAATCTGTGGCGCCGACCAGTGCTGGCTCCTTGGCCGGCAGTGGTGACATGGTGATCGCGTTGGTCGCAGGTGAGGCGTCGTCGGACACTGGCGACTTCTCGCAGACGGACCTCAAACCCTCCTACTCGTGGGCAGCAGGCGCGCAGTCGGGTGACTTCACCTGGTCTTATCCGATCGGTGTTCCGCCTACGCCGGGTGATCTGACCCCAGAGGTTTCGCTGAAGTATGGCTCTGGCATGGTGGACGGGCAGACGGCCGGCACGAACGTGCAGCCTGGCTGGCTGGGTGAGGGATGGTCGTACTCGCCCGGCTACATCGAGCGCTCGCACCGCGCGTGTAAGCAGGACGATGGGCACACTCACCACTGGGCGACGCAGACGGCGTGGGAAGCCGACAAGTGCTGGCGGGTGCAGAATGCTCGGATCATGTGGAACGGCCGCTCGACGGAGCTGATCCCCGGCGCGGACGGGGTGTGGCGGCTGGCCGACGACGACGCCACCAAGGTCGAGCTGATCTCGGACAGTGGCACGAGCATCACGCAGAACTGGAACAACGAGCGGTGGAAGGTGACCACGCTCGACGGCACGCAGTACTTCTTCGGCCAGTCGTTCGTGCCTGGCACCACGACGCGGACGAACTCGGTACAGGGCGAGAAGATCATCGGCAACGACACCGGCGAGCCCTGCTTCTCCACGACATCAGTGGCGGCGTCGACGTGCTCCGTGGCGTACCGGTGGCTGCTGGACTACGTGGTCGACCGGCATGGCAACTCTTTGCTGTACCACTACACCAAGGAAGGCAACAGGCAGCGGATCGCGGGCTCGACGACAGCTACCGGCCCCTACGACCGCTCGGCGTACCTGAACCGCATCGACTACGGCCTGCGGGCCGGCAGCGAGGCCACGACAACGGCCCCGGCACGGGTGCTGTTCACACCCGGTGACCGGTGCTTCACCGCCTCCTGTGCTACGCACAACAACACCAACTGGCCCGACACGCCATGGGACCTCGACTGCACGGCGGCCCCGTGCGGGCTGGCGAACTTCTGGTCGACCAAGCGGCTGCAGAAGATCGAGACGCAGATCTGGACCGGCACGGGCACCACCTACACCACGGTGGACAAGTTCGACCTGGGCGGCTCGTTCCCCACAACGGGTAACGGCACCGACCCGGTGCTGTGGCTGACCGGCATCACCCGCACGGGCCAGGGCTCCGGTACTCATGTCGAGGGCGGCAACATCGCGCTGCCAACGGTGACGTTCGTTGGGTCGGCGAAGCTGAACCGGGCCGACTACGACCCGAACGGCACCATGGCGGCGCCGATGAAGTACCGCATCGACCGGATCGACACCGAGACCGGCGGGCAGATCCTCGTAACCTACGAGGCGACGGACACCGGTTGCCAGTTCGGCTCCGCGTTCCCGGACCCGGACAACAACACCAAGCGCTGCTTCCCTCAGTACTACTACCCGCAGCAGGCCCCGCCGGGCTGGTCGTGGTGGCACAAGTTCATCGTCAAGAAGGTCGTCGAGAAGGACCTTGTCGGCGGTTCACCCGACGTGGAGCACAACTACGCGTACACGACAACAGGCTCGTCGTCGGCGGTGCTGTGGCACCATGACATGGCCGAGGTGTTCTCGGCGACGATCGGCTACCGCACCTGGGGTATGTGGCGGGGCTACTCCACCGTCACGACGACGACCGGCCCGACCTCAGGCACGCGGTCGCAGACGGTGACCCTGTACGGGCGGGGCATGCACGCCGACCGCACCGACGCCGGTAACGGCACCCGCGTGGTGAATGTGACCAACAGCCTCAGCGAGACCCGCGCCGATGATGACTACCTGGCCGGGCGCAAGCTGGAGGAGACCGTTCTCGACGGGGCAGGTGGCCAGGCCCTGACGCGTACGCTGTGGGACTACGAGGGCACGAAGACCGGCGAGCGCACGTGGAACGTGACCGATCTTGGCGGGTCTGCTCCGACGCAGTCATGGCGGGCGTTGAACACCCGCCAGCGTGAGCGCACATGGCTTTCTGCATCGGGCACGTGGCGGGAGCGTCCCATCGTCTACTCCCACGACGCTTATGGACAGGTCGCAACGGTCGAGGACCAGGGTGACGCTGCCGTTGGCAACGACACGGTGTGCACGAAGACGACCTACGCCTACGACACCACCAAGCACCTGATCGCGTTCCCGATCCGGGAGCAGGCGTTCAAGGTCGGCTGCGCGGCGACACCGTCGTATCCGAGCGACGCGTTGTCGGAGACCCGCAATTTCTACGACAACGGGACCACCTATACCACAGCGCCTACCACGGGGAATCTGACGAGGGTGGACGTCGCGAAGTCGTTCACCGGCAGCACTCCCGATCTGATCACCACGTCGAAGGCTGGTTACGACTCCTATGGCCGCACGACCTGGGTCAAGGACGGCCTCGATCGGCAGACTACGACCGAATACACGCACACCAACGGCCTGCTCACCGCCACCAAGGTGATCAACGCGATCTCGCCGGTCGGGCACGACGCCGATACGGTCATCGACGCCCAGCGAGGCCTGCCGATCACGGTTACCGACCCGAACGACAAGGTCACGACCGGACGCTACGATGCGCTCGGCCGCTTGCGGAAGGTATGGCGCCCAGGCCACCTGACCAGTGGCATGCCTGACGCCGAGTACGTGTACTCGGTCACCAAGACCGCGACAACGCACGTGCAGAGCTTGGTGCTGGGACCGAACGGCAACCAGGTCCCGGCTTTCGAAATCTACGATGGTCTGCTGCGCAAGCGGCAGTCCCAGACGACCGCACCGAACGATGGCAAGCGGGTCGTCACCGACACTATCTACGACGGCCGGGGTCTCGTGGCGAAGGCGTCGGTGTACTACAACAGCGCCTCGGCACCGACCTCGACGCTGGTCACGGCCGCAGACACAGCAATCGACGAGCAGACCCGCTACATCTACGACGGCGCCGAGCGGGAGACCTCAGCCGAGACGTGGTCGCTGAACGTGTACAAGTGGAAAACCACCAACGTCTACCAGGGCGACCGCGTTGCCACCGTCCCGCCGACCGGCGGCACGACGGTGCAGGACCGCACCGACGTGCGAGGAAAGGTGGTGGAGAAGCGGCAGTTCCACGTCAACGGTGACCTGTCCGGTGGCTACGACAGCACCAGCTACGGATACAACCTGCGCGGCGAGCTCGTGGCCGTCACCGATCCGGCGGGCAATGACTGGAGCTACAGCTATAACCTGCTCGGCTGGCAGAACCAGTCCGTCGACCCCGACGCGGGCACCACGTACAAGACCTACGACAACGCCGGGCAGCTGACCAGCACCACCGATGCCCGCAACCAGAAGCTGTACTACACCTACGACAACCTCGGCCGCAAGACCGAGGTCCGGCAGGACACCCCGACCGGGACGCTGCGCGCGTCATGGGTGTACGACACGGTGGCCAAGGGTCAGCTGACAAGTGCCACCCGCCACGACGGCGGCCTGGCCTACATCAGCTCGATCGGCGCATACGACGACGGATACCGGCCGCTGTCGAACACCGTGACCATTCCCGCTTCGACCGCCAACGGCGCACTGGCCGGCACCTACACCACCACGACCGCGTACAAGACCAACGGCGCGGTCGACACCGTGACTATGCCTGGCATCGGAGGCCTGCCCGAGGAGACAGTCACTACCACCTACACCGACCAGGGTCTTCCCTCCACCATGATCGGCGACGACTCCTACGTGGCGGCGACGACCTACCGGTGGAACGGCGCGGTCAAGCAGACCAGGCACGGCGACTATGGCAAGCGCCTACGAATCGACCGATCGTTCGAGGCGTCCACCAGCAGACTGCTCGTCCTTCAGGTCGACACGGAGACACCGGGCAGCCCTAACACCTACGACGACCGCTACACCACCTCGTTCGGCTACGACCAAGCAGGCAACGTCGCCGCGATCGCGGGCAAGACCGCTGGCGTGCGTGACCAGGTCGAGTGCTTCCAGTACGACTACCTCCGGCGCATGACCAAGGCATGGACCGAAGCCAGCTGGGCCTGCAACACCCCTCAGCGCACCGGCGCAGACCCGTACTGGCGCGAATGGACCTTCGACACGGTAGGCAACCGCCTCACTCAGACGGAGAAGGACTCGGTTGGCGGTGACACAACCTGGAACTACACCCACCCCACCCCGGGCGGGGCACAGCCGCACACCCTGACGAGCGTCACTGCTAGCGGGCCGCTCGCCAGCACACCGACGAGGTCGTTCACCTACGACGCCGCGGGTAACACCCTCACCCGCACGGCTGAGACCGGAGATGCGCAGACGCTGACCTGGGACCCCGAAGGACACCTCGCCACCCTCACGCAAGGCGCCGACTCCACGTCGTACCTCTACGACGCCGCAGGCAACCGGCTCATTGGCCGCGCGCCCGGTAAGACCACCCTGTACCTCGGCGGAACCGAACTCGAACTGCTGACATCCGGCGGCTCACCACTCGGCACCCGTTACTACAGCGCCCATGGACAGACAGTCGCGTCCCGCAGCGCTGCTGGTTTGACCTGGACCTGCTCAGACCACCACGGCACCCAACTTGTCCAGATCGACCCCATCACGCTTGCCGCGACTCGGAATCGCACCATGCCCTATGGTGAGACTCGCGGAGTTCAAGGCGCCTTCGTCGGCTCCAAGGGCTTCATCGGCGGAACGGCGGACGCGTCGGGATTGACCCACCTCGGCGCTCGTGAGTACGACCCCAGCCTTGGTAGGTTCATTTCGGTTGACCCGATCATGGACCTGAGCGACCCACAACAGTGGAACGCCTACGTATACAGCCACAATAATCCAGCCACATTCAGCGACCCCACCGGGTTAATAGAATGTGGCGACGACAAATGTCTCTACACTTCAACTATCTCCCGAGACGGCGAATATCGGATCATTGAGGACAAGCGCTCTCCGGATCCGAAGAACCATACGAAGACGAAGCAGAAAATCAGTAAACCAGCGTCAAAATCGGGCACCATCAAGCTCGTAGGTAATCCCAGCCCCTCACCGACGCCGCCGGGTCCGGTCTACAACTGCCACGGGCCTGGAACTTGCACCGGCCCAGGCCAGTCTGGCTCGACTTACAACTGCTATGACGGCGCCTGCGGCGAATCGGGGGGTGAAACCAAGGAAGAGCCGACGTTTTGGTCAGATATAGCGGAGTTGGGTGCAGGGTTCACCCTGGGATTAGCCATCGGCGGCGTTATCTGCAATGATCCAATTGCATGCGTCCTCTTCGGAGTCGAAGGAGCTGCTGCCGTCGCCATCTTTGGCGTGCTGGTTGTCGCAGGTGGGCAAATGTACCGCGATATTTTCGGGGACGGAGTTACAAACCCGGTGTTAGAGCCTATCAAAGCTATTATGGAGTGGTTCTGATGAACCATCCGAGGAGCGGGGCAATCGAGGCGCTGTTGGTGGTTATCACCGTGTGCCTATTGTTGGCCGCCGGCGTCAGTGGGATCGGCGTGGCCATTGTCGCCATCGCCGTATTTCTCGCCGTCCAGTTCCTTCGGGCGAGGGGGGGATCTGGTAGGGCACCTAAAGCGTCCGAGTGGATAGCGTTCCTCGCCCGGCTTGTGGTCACTCTGGCTGCGCTTGTCGCGTTCGTGATCGCTGGCATGTGGCTTATGAACTCATCCGAAAATTTTCAGATCCTTGTACTGCTAGTACTTTTCTATGTGACCGTAACGCCGCGCCTTCGTCGCCTCTTCGGATCACCGGCTGAATCGTCGGCAGGTAAACTGATTGGAGATAAGTAAGTGGATGTGAAGCGGGCACGGCCGTACTAGCCGGGCATGCGATACCGCGCTGATGAGTGAATGACGTTGCCCCGGCCCTCACCTTCAAGGTCGGGGCAGGGGCAACTTTATTCACTTGCTAACGTCTGCCGCAGATGACCAGGTATAAGTATGGTATAAGTACCGGCAGGAGCCCTCGATTCGTTTGGCTCCTGCCGCCGCCTTTGCCAGTCGAGGTCATGCCGAGTACCTCCATCTGTAAGAGCAGCTTGAACATAGGCTGCAGGCCGCTTTCCTGATGTCAGGGCTACGGCGTTCGGGCCTCTGGGCCTGTCCTCTGACGCTAATGCGATCTCGTTGTAACTGGATAAGCGCCGTCAATACATTCCATGGGAACTGCACCGAAGGAGCTGTCTCTCGTGAGGGATATCGCCTACCAACGGCTTTTTTCGACCCTGGACTACCGTCAAGAGCCAGACCAGCGTGGCGCTGGGCCACCTGCGCCGCGCGCTGCCGCTGTTCGCCGAACAGGCCGGCCAGTACGCCGACGCGAACGCCGCGGTCGCGACGGCCGGCCGGCGACGGGCGCGGCGCACGGCCGTGGTCGCGGCGCTGGCACTGGTGCCGCTCGCCCTCGGCCTGGCCGTCTACGCGACGCTCGGCCCGGCGAAGGTCCCGCCGCCGCTGACCGGCTCGCCCTCGCCGACCCCGTCACCACGCCCGTCGCTGGTCGCGCCGCTCGGCTCACCGGCGCTGCCGACCAGCGTGCCGGCGGCCGGGGCGGTGCTGCCCGACCTGCCGAAAGATCGCGGGGTGGGGCCCGCCTCGCTGCTTCGCACGAGCTACGCCCGCGGGGTGATGACGGTGCAGATCGCGGCCACGTCAGGCTGGTACCGGCTGCTGATAACCAACGACGAGAACGACGTGCCCTCGCTCTGGCTGTCGCCCGACGGCCGCTGGCTGACCTGGACCGAGCCGGACGGGCGGACCGTGCTGCGCGACCTGACCGGCACCTCCCAGCGGCGTCTGGCCGGCCGGCCCGTCGCCTGGTCCCGTTCCGGTGACTGGATCATCATCGATGTTCCGTACCCGGCGAAGTCCTACGGGCTGCGGCTCGTTCCGCTGGCCGGCGGCAAGGAGCGCGCGCTGGACGGCAACGGCCGGTGGAGCGACGTCAAGGGCGTGCTCGACACCGGCGAGGTGCTGCGCGGCACCGACGACCAACCCGGCAAGACCGCGTTTTCGCTGTCGCTGACCGATCCGGGCACCGGCCGTTCCCGCCGCATCGACGTCGACGTCTCCGCCCTGCTGAAACCGGACGACCACGTGCTCGGCCTCGCGGACCTGCCCGTCATCGTGCCCGTCACCGGCAGCACCGCGGCGGTCCTGGTCTTCACGACCGAAGACCGCGGGCACCGCGCCACCTACGTCGAGTTCTCGCTGCTGGACGGCACGGCGATGCACCGGATCGACCTGTCCGGGCACCGCGGCTCGGCCGAGATCTCGGCGTTCCCGTGCCTGCAGGGCCGCGATCTGATCTGGAGCGACGGGAAGGTGCTGCGCCACGCCGTGTTCGGGACGACGACCGGCGGTGCCGCGCTCGAACTGCCCGCCGACGGTTTCGCCTACCACCTCGCCGGCTGCCGCCGGGAGGCCGGATACCGGAAGGACTGACACCACTCCTGCCCTGTGGCGGCACCCGCTGGATGGTGGGTGCCGCCGACGCTTGCGAAGACTCGGCTGCGGGCCCCGCGAATACCGGGACCCGCATGACATAGTGACGCCTCCCCGGGCGCGTGTTGATGGGTGACACGAGGGAGGAACCTGAATGGACGAGCTCGCCGAACGGGAGTTCCGGGAGTACGTGGCGATGCGGCAAGGGGCCCTGTTCCGCGTCGCCTACCTGCTCACCGGGCATCAACAGGACGCCGAGGATCTGCTTCAGGTGACGCTGACGAAGCTGGCGCTGCACTGGCCCAGAGTGCATCGAACGGGGTCACCCGACGGGTACGTCCGCAAGATCCTGTATCGGCAGCACATCAGCGTCTGGCGGGGCCGCCGGAACCGTCGCGAACACGCGATGGAACTGCTGCCCGAGCGGGGAGCGGTCGACGATCCGGCGGGTGAGGCGGTGCTCCGGTTGGCGCTGGCCCGGGTTCTCAACGAGCTGACCCGCAAGCAGCGGGCCGTGGTGGTCCTGCGCTACTACGAGGACCTGCCCGAGGCCGAGGTGGCCGCACTGATGGGCACCTCGATCGGCACGGTGCGCAGCCAGGTTCATCGGACGCTGACCCGCCTTCGTGTGCTGTGTCCGGAGCTGATCTACATCGAGGAGCCAGCATGAATACACCACCCGAACCCGAGCTGAGAGCTGCCATGCAGCGGCTGTCGGAGGTCGCCGGGCCGGCGGACCTCGCCGATGCGGCGTTGCAGGGCGCGAAGGGCATGCGGCGCAGGCGCGGTGCCCTGACGGCGCTGGCCGCCGTCGCCGCGGTCGCGGCGCTGACCGTCCCGTTCACGATGCGGGGCACGCCGCCTGCTGCCGCGCCGGGGATCGGCATCGACCTACCGGTCGGGGCTGCCGCGTCGCCGCCTGTCGCTGGTGAGTGCGAGACCGCGCCCATGGTCAACCCGACGACGAAGGAAGTCGCGGCCGGGGACTGGCCGCAGTATGTGCGAACGGTCCTGGACCTGCTGCCCGACCGGGACGACTATGTCGTGCAGAACGCCTATGACCTGTGCAACCCGGGCCAGCCGGACATCTCCAACGCCTACACCGTGATCAACCTTGGCCACCAGCGCGAGTACGGGCACCTGACCGTGAACCTGTTCGTGCACGAGACCTCCCCGTGGGTGCCGGGCTCCTGCGCAGACCTAAACGTGATCGCCGCGGCCGGGCTGCAGCCCCGGGACGTCGTGTTCTGCGAGGACGGCGGCGGCGCGTCGCCCTTGCTCTACGGGCTGTCCTACGCCGGCACCTCCCTCACCGTCGGAGCCGTGTACGCGGATCACCGTGCGGTGGTCATGGAGCGCGACGCGGCGGCCTCGGTGATCAGCGTCGAGCAGCTGAAGCAGGTGGTCTCCAGTCAGGAACTGCTGAGCCTCGTCCCGGTGACGGACGGCCCGCTGCCCACCACGGCGGCACGGGGGCCGGAGGTCAAGGCGAGCTCGGCGCCGACGCGGTGACGGAGGGGGCGATCACCGGCGGGATTCCCGCGGGTGCTCGCCCCTGCGGTCCTCAGCGCCGGTGCAGCACGATCAGTTCCGCGTCGTGCTCGGCGGTCCACTGCGCCGGCAGGCCGACGGCGGTCAGGTGGCTGCCGGAGTACTCCTGGCCGTCCTGGGTGCGGTAGACGTCCCGGCGGCCGAGGCCGCGCAGAGGCAGGCGCAACGGCCGTGACGGCAGCAGGCCGGGTCCGTCGAGCTTCCCGGTGTGCCAGGCGAGCACGACCACCGTCGCGCCGTCGGGTGCGGTGTACTGCACGGCGCAGCGTGCCCGGTCCGGACCTCCGATGAGGTGCACCTCGCCGCGTTGGACCACGTCGCGGATCTGCTTGTACCGGGCGATCCACGTCGCCGCTTCGGCGCGCTGCCCCTCGTCCCAGTGCCGGATGTCCGCGCCGATGCCGAGCACGCCCGCCATGGCGAGCACGAACCGGAACGCCAGCGAGCGGGGCCGCGGGTCGAACAGGCCGGGCGCGTCGGTGACCCAGGAGCTGAGCAGGTGCGGGGCGTTGGCGTGCAGGAACCCGTGCTGGATGGCGAGGCGGTCGAGCGGGCCGGTGTTGTCGCTGGGCCAGACCACGTCGGCGCGGGCGGCCATGGCCAGGTCGGTGCGGCCGCCGCCGCCCGCGCAGGCCTCGATGATCACGTCGGGGTGGTCGTGGCGCAGCTGCTCGTAGATGCGGTGCAGGTTGGCCACGTGCGCGCCGTCGAGGTCGACGGGCGCGGCGGCCCCGTGGCGGCCGGGTTCGGTGCGGGGGCGGTTGAAGTCCCATTTGAGGTAGCCGATGTCGTGGCGGCGCAGCAGCCCGTCGACGGTGCCGTGCACGAACTCGGCGACCTCGGGCCGGCCGAGGTCGAGCAGGAGCTGGTTGCGCACCAGGGTCTGCGGGCGGCCGTCGACGGCGTACACCCAGTCGGGGTGTTCGGCGTACAGGCGTGAGGCGGGGCTGACGCATTCGGGTTCGACCCACAGGCCGAAGGTGAGTCCCATGGCGCGGATCTCGGCGATGAACGTGTCGAACCCGTCGGGGAACTTGGCCTCGTCGACGGTCCAGTCGCCGAGCCCGCCGCGGTCGTCGTGGCGGCCGATGAACCAGCCGTCGTCGACGACGAACGCCTCCGCGCCGATGTCGGCGGCGGTGCGCGCCAGGGCGAGCTGGTTGGCGGCGTCGACGGCGAATCCGGTGGCTTCCCAGGAGTTGTAGAGCACGGGCCGGATCCGGCCGAGCCGGTCGCCGGCGAGTTCGCGCTGGTAGGTGTGCCAGACGCGGGCGAGGCCGTCGAGTCCTTCGTCGCTGTACGCGCCGGCGGCGACCGGGAGCGTGAGCTTGCCGCCCGGGGGCAGTTCGAGCGGGCCGTCGGCGAGGTGGCGGCCCGCGGTGACGCGGGTCAGGCCGCCGGTGTCGCGCTGCGCGGCGATCTCCCAGGAGCCGGTCCAGGCCAGGGCGACGCCCCAGGCGGGGCCGGTCTCGTCGGCGCGGTCGCGGACGGCGAGCCAGGGCACGAACAGGTGTCCGGGCACGCCTTGCGCGCTGCCGACGGTGAACCGGCCCTGGCCGAGGTCGACGTGGTCGAGCTGGAACTCCTGCGCCCACTGGCCCCACTGGTAGCTGATCCGCGCGCCGTGCGGGGTGGGCATGTTGAAGGCCGCGGACGCGGCCTGGACCAGGCGCAGCGTGGTGTCGCCGGGGTTGTGCAGCTCCGTCCACCGCTCGACGACGTCGGTGCCGTCGGCGATGCGGTAGCGGTGCTCGGCGCGCAGCCCGGTGACCGGGTCGGTGAACAGCACGCGCAGCTGCCGCTCGTCGCCGGTCGCCTCCTGGAAGTCCCAGGACACGCGCCGGTCGCCGGTCGGCAGCTCGACGACGAGTTCCGCGCCGGCGAAGGGGCGTACGGCGTCGGTGGCGTATTCGACCGGGGCGTAGTCGCCCGCGGTGAGGAACGGCGTCGGCCCGGTGTAGGCGACCGGTGACGGGCCTTCGCCGACGCCGTGCGGGCCCCAGGCGACCAGCTCCAGCCAGCGGCCGTGCTCGGGCACGGCGACGGTGTACTCGGTGTGCGCGCCGCGCAGGGTCCACTGCCGGTTGCTCATTTGACTGCTCCGATCGCCAGGCCCGAGATGAAGTGGCGCTGGAAGGCGAGGAACACCGCGACGGTCGGCACGGCGGCGATGACCGTCCCGGCGGCGATCACGCTCCAGGACGACACGAACTGGCCCTGCAGGCCCAGCAGCGCCGGGGTGACGGGCATGGTGGCCTCGGTGCGGACGACGGTGATCGCCCACAGCAGGTCGTTGAAGATCCAGGTGAACGACAGCGCGCCGAGTGCGGCCAGGGCCGGCCTGGTCAGCGGCAGGATGACCCGGGTGAAGATCTGCCCGACGCCGGCCCCGTCGATGGTCGCGGCCTCCTGGATCTCGTTGGGCAGGTCGCGCATGAAGCCGTGCAGCACGAAGGTGTAGAAGCCGAGGCCGAAGCCGACCTGCACGGCGATGAGCGCCCACAGGGTGTCGTACAGGCCGGTCAGCTCGCTGAACTTGCTGACCGGGATGAGCACGATCTGCGGTGGGAGCAGGTTGCCGGCGAGCATCAGCAGCAGGATGGTGCGCCGGCCGGGGATGCGGTACCGGCTCAGCGCGAAGGCTCCCATCGCGCCCAGGCCGAGGCTGAGCAGGACCGCGGGCACGGTGACCAACAGGCTGTTGATGAGGGCCTGCAGCTGGCCGCCGTCGGTCCACGCCTGCCGGTAGGTGTCCAGGGTGAACGAGTGCGGCAGGCTGCCGACCCCGTTGGCGGCGATGTCGTCGAAGGTGCGGGTGGACAGGACGACGACCCAGATGATCGGGCCGAGCCACAGCAGCGACACCATGGTCATGGCGGCGTGGTAGCCGCCGGTGCGCAGTCTGCTCATCATGACTCCTCCCGGAAGGCGCGGACCAGGTAGCCGATGATGACCACGAGCGCGAGCAGGAAGATCACCACGGCGATCGCCGAGCCGTAACCCAGGCGCAGACTCTGGAACGCGGCCGAGTACATGTAGGTGCTCAGCAGTTCCGAGGAGTGGTACGGGCCGCCGCGGGTCAGCGACCAGACGATGTCGAACGAGCGCAGCGAGTCGATGACGATGACCGACAGGATGACCGCGTTGACGCCCTTGAGCTGGGGGACGGTGACGTGCCAGAGCCGCTGCCAGCTGTTGGCGCCGTCGACCTTCGCCGCTTCGTGCACGGCCGGGTCGACGGCCTTGAGACCGGCCAGGTAGAGCACCATGATGTAGCCGATCTGCCGCCACAGCGACGGGATGATCACGGCGTAGAACGCGGTCTCCGGGTCGGCCAGCCAGGGCCGGATGAGGTGTTCGAGCCCGACCGCGGTCAGCACCTGGTCGACGAGCCCGTCGGGCTGGTAGAAGACCCGCCAGACGAGCGCCGTGACGACCAGCGAGAACACGACCGGCAGGAACAGCGCGGCGCGGTAGATGCCGACCCCGCGGCGCTCGCGCTGCAGGGCCAGCGCCATGCCGAAGCCGCCGATGACGGACAGGCCGCCGAAGAGCAGCAGCCACAGGACCGTGTTGCCGAGGGCGCCCCGGAAGACCGGGTCGCCGGCCAGCTCGACGTAGTTGTCGAAGCCGACGGGTGCCGGGGCGGACAACCCGTCCCACCGCGTGAACGAGAAGAAGACCCCTTGGATCGCGGGCCAGAACACCCAGATGCTCTCGACCACGAACGGCACCAGAACGAAGGTGAGCAGGAGCGGCGACGGCCGAAACGACCGCCGCCGCCGTGCAGTGCTGTTGGTGGAGCTGACCGCGGTCACGTCAGCCCTTGAAGACCTTCTCGGCGTTCTTCTGCCACTCGGCGAGGATCGCGTCGATCTGGTCGGGCTTGTCGATGAACCTGGTCAGCGCCGTGTCCGCGGTGGGCTGCAGCGCGTCGCTGGAGTCGCGGTTGAAGAACTGGGTGAGCTCGGCGGCGCCGGCCAGCATGGCCTTGCCCTTGGCGACCAGCGGCATGTCGGACGCCTTGGCCTTGGGGTGGGCGGGCAGGATGATGCCGGAGCTGTTGGCGACGTACGCCTCCTGCGCCTCCACGGAGGCCGCGTAGGTCAGCAGCGCCTTGGTGGCGGCCGGGTTGGCGGTCTTGGCGCTGGCGAAGAGGCCGTCGGTGGGCGCCTCCTCCGCGACCGGCACCGCCGGGTCGATGATCGGGAACTGGAAGAAGTCGAGGTCTTCCACGACGTCCTTGGCTGTCGCGTCGGCGAGGAAGGTGCCGATGAGGAACATGCCGGTCTTGCCCGCGAGCAGGGCGGTGGTCGCCTCCTGGAACGGGTACGCCTTGCCCTTGGGGTCGAAGTACGGCAGGGCCTCGCTCCACTTGGCGAAGACGGCCTTGACCTTGGGGTCGTCGAAGCGCTGCTTGCCGGCGAGCAGTTCGCGGTGGAACGGCGCGCCGTTGACGCGGATGTTGAGGTAGTCGAACCAGGCCGAGGCGACCCACGGGGTGTCGCCCAGGCCGATGCCGATCGGCGGGATGCCCTTGCTCTTGAGGGTCTGGCACAGGGTCAGGAACTCCGCCCAGGTCTTCGGCGGCTGCACGCCCCACTTGGCGAAGTTGGACTTGCGGTAGAAGAAGCCCCACCAGTAGTTGTTCATCGGGACGAAGATCTGCTTGCCGGTCTCGTCGGTGGACACGTTGCGCATCGCCGGGGTGTATTCGCCCAGCCCCTGCCACACGTCGGACACGTCGAGCAGCAGGTTCTTGCGCGAGTACGCGTTGGCGACCGAGCCCGAGTACCAGGTGTACAGGTCCGGCGGGTTGGCGGAGCTGAGGTAGGTCGGCAGCTGGGTCCGGTAGATCTCGGTCGCGACCGTGTTCAGCGTCGCGGTGCCCTTGCCGAGCTTGTTGAAGTCGGCGACGAGCTTCTCGAGACCGGACTTGGCCGCCCCGGTGAGGTTCGACTGAAGGGTGATGCCGCCACCGGTGGGGGTGCTACCGGTGCCGGCGGAGCTGGCGCAGGCGCTGAGCAGGGGGCCGGCGCCGAGGGCGCCGAGGCCGGCCAGGCCGAGGCCGAGCAGCCGGCGACGACTGGGATCGAAGTCGCTCACTGAGGACATCCTTCCTGAGGGATGCGGGGGTGACTGTGCGTATGTCGATCACGTAAATCCTTGTGTCCAACAGGTTGCATCGCGCCTCGGCGGCTGTCAAGATATCTTCGTAATTAATGATTAGATCTCAGGTGGGGATCGTTACTCCGGCAGATGGGGAGCCAGTCTATGCGCGGCCTGAACGGCAAGAACGCCCTGATCACAGGGGCAGCCGGCGGCATCGGCGCGGCCACCGCCCGTCGGCTCGCCGCTGAGGGCACCGCCGTCGGCCTGCTCGACATCGCCGAAACGGGAGCGCTCGCCGACGAGATCAACGGCTCCGGCGGCCGCGCACTGTCCGTGACCGTCGATGTCTCCGACGAGGTCGGCTGGGAGTCCGCGGCCGCCGCCGTCCGCGAGCGGTTCGGCCCGATCGGCATCCTGGTCAGCAACGCCTACACCGTCGAGGTCACCCCGGCGCACCTGACCAGCCGCTCATCCTGGGACCACCAGCTCGCCGTCAGCCTCACCGGCACCTTCCTCGGCGTCCGCGCGTGCCTTGCCGACCTGCGCGCCGAGCACGGCGCGGTCGTGGTCGTCTCCTCGGTCCACGCCCTGGTCGGCCTGCCCGGCCGCCCCGCCTACGCCGCCGCCAAGGGCGGCCTGGTGGCCCTGGCCCGGCAGCTCGCCGTCGAGTACGGTCCCGAGATCCGCGTCAACACCGTGCTGCCCGGCCCGATCCTCACCGCCGCGTGGGACGACGTGTCCGAAGCGGACCGGCGGGCCAGCGTGGCCGAGACTGTCGCCAAGCGGTTCGGCGCCCCCGACGAGGTCGCCGCGACGATAGCGTTCCTCGCCTCCGCCGACGCCGCCTACATCACCGGGACCAGCCTGGTGGTCGACGGCGGCTGGACCGCGACCAAGGCCTCGGCCTGACCTGACCGGCACCGACGAGCGAGAAGGCGCGAAGCATTGGCACAGTACACAGGACGCGGCGTCCACGGGCAGACCGTCGAGATCATCGCCGGGCGCATCCTCGCCGGCGAGATCGCCGAAGGCGCGACGATCAACCTCGCCGCGCTGCAGGAGGAACTCGACATCAGCCTCACCGTGATGCGGGAGGCGCTGAAGGTGCTCACCGCCAAGGGCCTGGTCGACGCCCGCCCCAAACGCGGCACCTTCGTCCGGCCCCGCGCCGCCTGGAACCTGCTCGACGCCGACGTCATCCGCTGGCAGTTCGCCGGCGGCGCCGACGAGTCGCTGCTCGACCAGCTGCACGAGGTCCGCGCCATCATGGAGCCCGCGGCCGCTAAACTCGCCGCCGCCCGCGCCACCGACGCCGACCTCGCCGCGCTCGACGCCGCGCTCGCCGAGATGGCCGACGCCCACGACGACCCCGCCGCCGCGGTCGCCGCCGACCTGAACTTCCACCGCGCCCTGCTGCACGCCGCGCACAACGAGTGGCTGGAGCGGATGAAGGTCGTCATGGAGACCGGCCTGGCCGAACGCGACAAGCTCGTCCACGGCGCCGAGCACCACGGCGACCCGGTCCCCAGCCACCAGGCCGTGGTGGCCGCGATCCGCGCCCGCGACGCGGCGGCCGCCGAACGGGCCATGGGCGACCTGCTGGACAAGGCAGCGCAGGACGTCGCCGACGTCCGCAAGCAGAAGGACACCCGTTGAAGATCGACCGAATCGAAACGTTCCTCGTCGCGCCGCGGTGGCTGTTCTGCCGCGTACAGACCGACGACGGGCTGGTCGGCTGGGGCGAACCTGTCGTCGAGGGCCGCGCCGAAGTCGTGCGCGCCGCCGTCGACACGCTCGCCGAACTCCTCATCGGCGAGGACCCGCTGCGCATCGAGCACCACTGGCAGGTGCTGACCAAGGGCGGCTTCTACCGCGGCGGCCCCGTGCTGTCCAGCGCCGTCGCCGGACTCGACCAGGCCCTGTGGGACATCGCCGGGCAGGCCTACGGCGCACCCGTGCACGCCCTGCTCGGCGGACCGGTCCGCGACCGGGTGCGCATCTACGCCTGGATCGGCGGCGACGACCCGTCCGAGATCGGCGAGCAGGCCGCCGCGCAGGTCGCCGCCGGGATGACCGCGGTAAAGATGAACGCCTCCGGCCGGCTGTCCCCCATCCCGACCTCCGCCGAGGTCGACGCCGTCGTCAGCCGCGTCGCCGCCGCCCGCGACGCCCTCGGCGAGCACCGCGACATCGCCGTCGACTTCCACGGCCGGGCCGGTTCGGCTGCCGTACGCCGCATCCTGCCCGAGATCGCGCCCCTGCGGCCGTTCTTCGCCGAGGAGCCGGTGCTGCCCGACCAGGCCCACCGCCTGCACGACATCGTGACCTGCTCCCCCGTGCCGATCGCGACCGGCGAACGGCTCTACGGCCGGGCCGAGTTCCTCGCCCCGCTGCAGGCCGGCGTCGCGGTCGTGCAGCCCGACCTGTCCCACGCCGGCGGCATCTCCGAGGTGCGGCGCATCGCCGCGCTCGCCGAGACCCACGGCGCGGTGCTCGCCCCGCACTGCCCGCTGGGCCCGATCTCGCTGGCCGCGAGCCTTCAGGTCGCGCTGGCCACGCCGAACTTCCTGATCCAGGAGCAGAGCATCGGCATCCACTACCACCAGGGCAGCGAGCTGCTCGACTACCTGGTCGACCCGGCCCCGTTCGCGTTCGTCGACGGCCACATCAACCGCCTGGACGCCCCCGGCCTGGGCATCACCGTCGACGAGGCCGCCGTACGCAAGGCCGACGCGACCGGCCACGCCTGGCGCAACCCGGTCTGGCGGCACGACGACGGGTCGTTCGCCGAATGGTGACCGGCGCACCGGTCGCACTGCGCGCCGAACTGGACCCCGCCCACGGCGGCCGGTGGACCAGCCTGTCCGGCGGCGACCGCGAATGGCTCTGGCACCGCCCCGGCACCGAACGCGACACGGTCTCCCCCGGTGACGCCTTCGTCGACGCGGGCGGCCTGGAGGAATGCCTGCCGACCGTACGCGGCCTGCCCGACCACGGGGACGTCTGGTCCCACCCCTGGCAGCGGAACCCGGACGGCGCGACGATCACCCGGCCCGAGTTCACCCTGACCAGAAGCGTGTCCGAACACTCCGGCGCGGTCGTCGCCGACTACACCCTGGCCGCCGACCCCGGCTACCGGTTCGTGTGGGCCGCGCACGCGCTGCTCGACCTGAGCCCCGCCGCCCGCCTCGACGCACCCGCCGGCACCACCACCAGGCTGTACCCCGAAGCCGCGCCACTGCCGGCCGAACCCTGGCCCGTCGACCGCCCCTGGCTCGACGGGCCCTGGCCGTCCCCGGCCGGGCTGCGCCTGGACCGGCTCGGCCCCGACGACGGCACCGCGCTCGGCGCGATCCTCACCGGCTGCCCGACCGTGCACGTCCACGACGGAGCCGACCGGCTCACCCTGCACCTGGACTGCGACGGCCAGCCCCGCTCCACCGCCCTGTGGCGCAACCTGCGCGGCTGGCCCCAGCCCGGCCCCTACCGCAGCATCGGCGTCGAACCGATGCTCGGCGCCGTCTTCGACCTCGCCGAGGCCGGCCCCGGCGACGCCGCCGTCGTTCCCGCGTCCGGCCAGGTCACCTGGCGGCTCACCATCACCGCTCACCGCCGCGGAGGCACCACCCCATGAACCTGCTCGACACCCTGCGCACCCACCGGCTGCTCGCGATCGTGCGCGGCCCCGACCCGCAGGCCGCCCTGGACAGCGTGCTCGCCCTCGCCGACAGCGGCGTCGGCCTGATCGAGGTGTCGCTCACCGCCGCCGGGGCGCTGGACACCATCGCCCGCGCCCGCGCCGCACTCGGCCCCGGATTCGCCCTCGGCGCGGGCACGGTGCTCACCGAAACCGACGCCCGCCAGGCCGCCGACGCGGGCGCGACCTTCCTGGTCACCCCCGCCATCGCGCCCAGCCTGGCCGAAGCCGCCCGCCTCGGGCTGCCCGTACTGGCCGGCGCGCTGACCCCCAGTGAGGTCGTGCAGGCCACCCTCGCCGACGCGGCCGCGGTCAAGCTGTTCCCCGCCTCCATCGGCGGCCCCGGCTACCTGCGCGCGCTGCGCGACCCGTTCCCGCAGACCGCGTTCGTGCCCGTCGGCGGCGTCGACGCGGCCCTGGCCGGGCAGTACCTGCAGGCCGGGGCGGTCGCGGTCGGCGTCGGCTCGCCGCTGCTCGGCGACGCCGTCCGGGGCGGCGACCTCGCCGCGCTGCGCGAGCGCGCCCAGGCGTTCATCGCCGGAGTGGCCGCATGACCGACGTGCTCACCCTCGGCGAGACCATGGCCGCGTTCCGGATGGCCGGGCCGCTGCGGCTCGGCGGCCCCGCGCACCTGTCCGTCGCGGGCTCGGAGTCCACCGTCGCGATCGGCCTGGCCCGGCTCGGTCACCGGGCGAGCTGGCTCGGCATCACCGGCGCCGACGAGCCCGGCGAGCTGGTACGGCGTTGCCTGCGCGCCGAAGGCGTCGACATCGGCCTGGCCCGTGTCGACCCGCACGCCCCGACCGGGTTGATCCTGTTCGAGCCCCGCGTCGCTGACCTGACCCGGGTCGTCTACCACCGCACCGGCTCGGCCGGCTCCCGGCTGAGCGCCGACGACGTGCACCCCGCGTTCGCCGACGGCCGCACGCCGCGGATCGTGCACGTCACCGGCATCACCTGCGCACTCGGCGACGGCCCGTACGAGGCGGTGCGTCACGCGGTCGGGCACGCGCGGGCCGCGGGCAGCCTGGTCAGCCTCGACGTCAACCACCGCAGCCGGCTGTGGTCGGCGCGGCGGGCCGCCGCCGCGTTGCGACCGCTGTTGCCCTCGCTCGACCTGGTCGTCGCCTCCGACGACGAGCTCGCGGTGCTCACCGATGACGCCGACCCGGTCGCCGCGCTGCTGGCCGCGGGCGTACGCGAAGTCGTGGTCAAGCACGGCGCGGGCGGCGCGACCAGCCACGGCGAGCACGGCACGCTGCACCGGCCCGCCCGGCCCGTGCCGGTCGTCGACACCGTCGGCGCGGGCGACGCGTTCGTGGCCGGATACCTGTCCGGCCTGCTCGACGGCGCCGACGCCGCGGCACGGCTCGACCGCGCCGTCACCGTCGGGGCGTTCGCCGTCGCCACCCGCGGCGACTGGGAAGGGCTGCCGTTCCGCGCCGACCTCGCCCTGCTCGACCACGACCCCGGCAGCGCCGTCCGCTGACGCCCTCCCCCTCGACAAGGAGCATGATGACGGCACAGGATCACACGACGCTGAGCGAACCGGTGGCGTGGAGCGACGACCGGCTCGAACTCGGCGAAGGAGCGCGCTGGGTCGACGGCCGGCTCGTGCTCGTCGACCTGCTCGCCGGGCGGCTGCTGGAGACCGGCGGCGACGCGCCGGGCCCGCTGCGCGAGCTGTACCGGCTGGACCTGCCGCTGGGCGCGGTCGCGCCGGTGGCCGGGCAGCCCGGCCGGTGGCTGGCCGCCGCCGGCACCGGCCTGGCCCTGCTCGATGGCGGGCAGGTGCTTCCGGTCGTCGACCTGGAGTCCACGAATCCGTTCCCGGCGAGGGTGAACGACGCTGTCGCCGACCCGCACGGGCGGTTCTGGGCCGGGACCATGACCTATGACGCGGTGCCGGGCGCGGGCACGCTGTTCCGCCACGACGGCACGACGCAGGCTGCCGTCACCGGCCTGACCATCACCAACGGCCCTGCGTTCGACGCGACCGGCACGGTGATGTACCTCGCGGACACGCCGCTGGGCCAGGTCGACCGGTTCAGCGTCGACCCGGCCACCGGCGAGCTGTCCGAGCAGAAGCCGTTCCTGCGGCTGACGCCCGCCGACGGGTTCCCCGACGGGATGACCGTCGACGTCGCGGGCAACCTGTGGGTGGCGCTGTGGGGCGGCCACGCCGTACGCCGCTACCGGCCCGACGGCACCCTGGACCGGGAGATCCGGTTGGGCGCGGCTCAGCCGACGAGCGTGTGCCTGGGCGGTCCAGGCATGCGACGGCTGTTCATGACGACCGCGTCGTACGGGCTCGCCGAACCAGGGATACCGGACGGGGCTCTACTGGCCGTCGACGTCGACGTCGCGGGTCTACCCGCCGCCACCGCGAACCTGCCGCGCGGCTGACGAACTCGCGCGGTAGTCACTCGGGCGCGTCCACGGGGGTGGGTGTGAGGTCGAAACTGCGCGGCTTGAGGACCGTGTCGTCAGGGTTCCACGCCATCACGCGGAAGACGCCGCCCTCGGCGTCAACCTCCCCGTCCGGCCGGAAGACGACGTTGGACAGGATTCCGAGTACGCAGTCTCCCGGGTGCTCCTTCGCCCACCGGACCTCGTTGCGGGACACGATGACCGTGTCACCCGCGGTCTCGGTTCCCTTCGCCTCCAGCCACAGCGTCCTGCCGTTCTTGGTCGCGATGGCGTCGTACGGGTTGCCGAAGCGGACGTCGTGGACCGTCCAGCCCCGGTCGCGGTAGTGCGCCATCAGACGGTTCTGCGCGGCGTCCTCGACTTTGCGACGCCTGACCGGGTCCATCTGCCAGCCCTGCCGAGGCGTACTCCGCGCCGGCGGAGGCATCGCGCGACCCAAATGCTCGGCCCAGAGTGCTTCCAGCTCGGCCGCGACCTTCGCGTCGGGCACCCAGCCACCGGCCTGCGGTCTCCAGATGCCGCCGGCCGGAATCCGCTCGACCAGGTCGGCGTGTGGCAGCCCGTCGTCGGGCAGCACGAGCGTGTCCCATTCGATCAGCACGTAGTTGGCATCGTCCCCGGTCTTGGCCTCATCCCAGTGCGAGTCGGGGAAGATCCGGCTCGTGACGGTGCCGCTGCCGATGACGCCGCGCGGCTCGACGCCCTGGCGCAGCAGGAACACCCGGTCGCCCGGCTCGATCCCCGACTTGCGCGGGCCGGTCGACCAGCGGCCGCGCAGCAGACCGCCCGCGGCGATCGTCGCCACGTCCTTCGCGTAGACCAGGGTCTCCCAGTCGTCCGGGTTCCACTTCTCCGGATTCCAGGTCGCGATCATGGTGGCCGCCTCGCGCACCCGGAACTCGGCACGTCGCGCCGGAGTGATCGAGTCCAGCTCCGACGAGTCGTAGTAGCGCACCGGGTTGCGATCGCGCGGGGCGAACGATCCTTTGAGAGCGTCGTGCACCGGGTCGCCGGGACGTAGCACGTCCCCCTGCAGCGCCCACTTCCGCCGCCCGTCCACCTCGTAGGTCGTCCGTCCGGTGATCTCGGCGACGACCTGGACGCATCCGTCGTACGACAAGGTCGCGAACCGCTCGTCGAGGCTGGGTCTGCCCAGTGTCCACAAACCGCGGTTGACCTCCCACAGCTCGTCGTCGGTCGCATCCGGTCGCCAACCCACCCAGGAACGTCCGAGTGGGTCGTCGTCCGGCACGCCACGCGCGTCGGTGAGAAGGAAGTTCACAGCCATCTGCGCATCCTTGCCTGGCGACTCGCGTGACACCATCGCCCGCATGGGGCGCGTCAGCCGTCCGGGTGACGCGTCACCGGCCGGCGCAGGCGGCCTCCAGTGCGGTCAGGTACGAGCGGGCCCAGGCCTGGATGTCGTGGGCGCGCACCTGTGCCCGCATGGTCGCCATCTGCGGACTCGGCTCGCTCGGATCGGCGGCCAGCGCCTCGACCAGGGTGTCCTTGAGGCCCTCCACGTCGTGCGGGTTGACCAGGTACGCCTGCGTCAGCTCGGCGGCGGCCCCGGCGAACTCGCTGAGCAGCAGCGCCCCGCACCCGTCGACGCGGGCGGCGACGTACTCCTTGGCGACCAGGTTCATGCCGTCGCGCAGCGGGGTGACCGCCATGACGTCGGCGGCCCGGTACAGCGCGGCCAGTTCGGTGCGGTCGAAGACCTGGCTGATGTAGTGCACCGCGGCGACGCCGAGCCGGCCGAAGTCGCCGTTGATCCGGCCGACCTCGCGCTCGACCCGGTCGCGCAGCTGCCGGTACTGCTCGACGCGCTCCCGGCCCGGGATGGCGACCTGCACCAGCACCGTCTCGGGGACCTTGAGCCGGCCGTCGGCCAGCAGCTCCCGGTAGGCCTTGAGCCGGTGCTCGATGCCCTTGGTGTAGTCGAGCCGGTCCACGCTGAGGATCACCCGCTGCGGGTCGCCCAGGTCGGCCCGGAGTTTCGCGGCCTGGTGCACGACCTCGTCGCGGCTGGCCAGTGCCTCCATCTCGGCGGTGTCGATCGACACCGGGAACGCGCCGGTGCTGGTGACGCGGCCGTCGAGCTCGATGCCGCGCTCGTCGACGTTCGCGCCGAGCACCTTCGCGACGAGCTGCTGGAAGTTGTGGACGGCCTGGATGCGCTGGAATCCGATCAGGTCGGCGCCGAGCATGCCGCGCAGCAGTTCGGCGCGGCGCGGCAGCTGCATGAACAGCTCCGGGGGCGGGAACGGCACGTGCAGGAAGAAGCCGATGCGCAGGTCGGGGCGCTGCGCGCGCAGCATCGCGGGAACCAGTTGCAGGTGGTAGTCCTGCACCCAGACCACGGCGCCGTGGGCGGCGACCTGGGCGGTGCGGTCGGCGTAGCGCTGGTTGACCCGCTGGTAGGCCTCCCACCAGCGGCGGTGGTGCACCGCGGGCTCGACGGCGTCGTGGTAGAGCGGCCACAGGGTGGAGTTGGCGAAGCCTTCGTAGTGGTCGCGGATGTCGTCCTCGGACAGCTCGACCGGGATCAGGTGCACGCCGTCGACGTCGGGCAGCGGCGGGGTGGGGCCGGGCTTGTCGGCCCAGCCGATCCAGGTGGCCGGCTTGTTGATGAGGACGGGATGCAGGGCTTCGCCCAGGCCGCCGGGGCTGCGCCGCCATTCGAAGACTCCTTCGGAGGCGGCGGCGTCGTTGATGGGCAGACGGCTGGCGACCACGACTAGCGAGGCGTCCCGCATCGGGTGCCCCCTTTCCGGTCTTTTACTGACATGAGGACGGTTCGTGCGGCTCTGCGGTTATTGATCGGGCCACGCGCACTTGTACCAACCCAAAGTTACGCCGCGATTACAGAACGCACGTCCTTCGTTCGTGCCAGTCTTCCTCACAGTAATCGCAGAGTTCCGTCCGATCCATGTTCGTCTCATCACGCCGTACACAATGGACGGTTTGATTGCGCAGTTCGCACGTGCGAGAAGCACACGCGAATGCGAGCCCCGCACCCATTCCGGCTCCGATCGGCCTTCACTGTCCGCACATCCGCGCGCTCGCGGCCCCGCCCAACCAGGCGATGAAGATTAGCTTCTTGACCTTGCTCGTATATGTAGCTAACTTTCACATAATCGAACAACTCTCTCCCGGAGGTCGTCGATGAAACGTCTCGCCGCCGCCGTCGCAGCCATGGCGGTCGCCCTGCCCGCCCCCGCCGCGGCCCGGCCCGCCCCTGACCCCACCGCCGCCGAACACGGCTGGGTCACCTCGACCCTGCGGCACATGAGCCTCGAACAGAAGGTCGGCCAGCTGTTCGTCACCTACGTGTACGGCTCCGACGCCACCAGCCCCGCCCCGGCCGACCGGACCGCGAACCTCGCGGCCTTCGGCGTAGAGACCCCCGCCGAGGTCGTCGACCGGTTCCACCTCGGCGGCGTGGTCTACTTCGCCTGGTCGCACAACCTCGACAACGTGCGGCAGATCGCGACGCTGTCCAACGGGCTGCAGGCCGCGTCGCTGCGCCCCGGCGGCAAGGACGAGGTGCCGCTGCTCATCTCCACCGACCAGGAGCAGGGCGTCGTACAGCGCATGCCCGCGCCGTCCGCGCAGTTCCCCGGCTCGATGGCCCTGGGCGCGAGCCGGTCGGCGAGCGCCGCCCACCTCGCCGCCGAGGTCACCGGCCGAGAGTTGAGCGCGGTCGGCATCCGCCAGCCGTACGCGCCGATCGCCGACGTCAACGTCAACCCGGCCAACCCCGTCATCGGTGTGCGTTCCTTCGGCTCCGATCCCGAGCTGGTCGCCGAACTGACCGCGGCGCAGGTCGGTGGTTTCGAGCAGGGTGCGCGGGTCACCGCGGTCGCCAAGCACTTCCCCGGCCACGGCGACACCGGCACCGACAGCCACACCGGCCTGCCGGTCATCCACCACACCCGCGAGCAGTGGGAGCGCATCGACGCCCCGGCCTTCCGGGCGGCGATCACCGCCGGCGTCGACTCGATCATGACCGCGCACATCGTCGTACCCGCGCTCGACCCGTCCGGCGACCCCGCCACCCTGTCCCCCACCATCCTCACCGGGGTGCTGCGCGAGCGGTTCGGCTTCCAGGGCGTGGTGGTCACCGACGCGCTCAACATGGCCGGCGTGCGCACCAAGTACGGCGACGCCCGCGTGCCCGTGCTCGCATTGAAGGCAGGCGCGGACCAGCTGCTGATGCCGCCGAACCTGGCCCTGGCCTACGACTCGGTGCTGCAGGCGGTGCGCGCCGGGGAGCTGACCGAGCGCCGCATCGACGAGTCGGTGCGCCGCATCCTGTCGGTCAAGTACCGCCAGGGGCTGAACCGGTCTCCCTACGTCGACGTCGAGGCCGCGGTGGCGGCGGTAGGCGCGGCGGACCACCTGGCGGCCGTCGCCGAGGTCACCGACCAGACCCTCACCGCCGTACGCAACGACGCCGGGCTGCTGCCGCTGCCGGGCGCCGACCGGTCGGTGCTCGTCACCGGCTGGAACAACGCCGCCTTCAACCCGATCGGCAGGCTCGCCGACGGCTTCACCGGCCGCGGCTCGCGCACGACCGCGCTGCCCGCGACGCTGCCGTCCGCCCAGGCCATCGCCAACGCCGCCACGCAGGCCGACCGGCACGACCTCACCGTCGTCCTGGTCAACAAGGCCTGGGACACCGCCGTCGGCGATCCGCGCGCCAGCCAGCAGCAGCTCGTCGCCGCCCTGGTCGCCACCGGAAAACCCGTCGTCGTCGTCGCCGTGCGCGACCCGTACGACATCGCCCACCTGCCCGGTGTCAGCACCTACCTGGCGACCTACACCTACACCCCCGCGGCCATGGACACCCTGGTCCGGGCGCTGCACGGCGAGCTGTCGCCGCACGGGCGGCTCCCGGTCACGATCGTCGCCGCCACCGACCCCGCCACGACGCTCTACCCCACCGGCCACGGCCTCACCTGGTAGGAGAAACCCTTGCGACGCAGAAACCTCATCACCGGCGGCATCGCCGCGGGCGCGCTCGGCGCGACCGCGCTCGCCGGGCCCGCCACGGCCGCGCCGAAGCCGCGCCGCGTCCAGACCGGACTGGACCGGCTGGTGGCCGAGCGGTTCGCCACCCTCGCCGGGCAGAAGGTCGGCGTGGTGTCGAACCCGACCGGCGTCGACGCCGACTACCGGCACCTGGTCGACCTCATCCACGAGTCCGGCCGGGTCGACCTGGTCGCGGCGTTCGGGCCCGAGCACGGCTTCCGCGGCTCCGCGCAGGCCGGCGGCAGCGAGGGCACCGGTGTCGACGCCCGCACCGGCATCACCGTGTACGACGCGTACGGCGCCTCGTTGGCCAAGTGGGAGGAGCTGATGACCCGGGCCGGGGTCGAGACCGTCGTGTTCGACATCCAGGACGTCGGCGTGCGCTTCTACACCTACATCTGGACCATGTACACCTCGATGGTCGCCGCGGCCCGGCTGGGCCTGCGCTACGTGGTGCTCGACCGGCCGAACCCGATCGGCGGGCGCGCCTACGGGCCGATGATGACCCCGGAGTTCACCTCCGGCGTGGGCCTGAAGGAGATCATCCAGCAGCACGGGATGACGGTCGGTGAGCTCGCCCGCTTCTTCAACGCCGAGTTCCTGCCCGCCGAGGCCGGCCGCCCCGTCGACCTGGACGTGGTGGCGTGCAAGCACTGGAAGCGCGACATGCTCGCCGCCGACACCGACGTGCCGTGGGTCATGCCCAGCCCCAACATGCCCACCCCGGACACCGCGCTGACCTACCCGGGCACCGGCCTGTTCGAGGGGGTCTCGTCGATCAGCGAGGGCCGGGGCACCACCCGGCCGTTCGAGCTGGTCGGCGGCCTGGCCACCGACTTCGACTACCACTGGTCCGACCGGCTCAACAACCGCGACCTGCCGGGGGTGCGGTTCCGGGAGGCGTACTTCGTGCCGACCATCGCCGGGCACCACCCGCCGCTGCTCAACAAGCTGTGCGCCGGGGTGGAGGTCAAGGTGACCGACCGGGCGGCGTACGACCCGATCCGGACCGCGGTCGCGATGCTGGTCGAGGCGCGCAAGTATCCGGCGTTCGCGTGGCGGGCCGACTCCTACGACCCGGTGC
Organism: Catellatospora coxensis; assembly: GCF_016862635.1. Taxonomy (GTDB): domain Bacteria; phylum Actinomycetota; class Actinomycetes; order Mycobacteriales; family Micromonosporaceae; genus Catellatospora; species Catellatospora coxensis. The sequence goes on from NZ_BONI01000002.1 coordinate 135,206, forward strand.
GGCCGTACTGGGTCGACAAGCTCACCGGCTCGCCCCGGCTGCGCACGATGATCGACGCGGGCGCGGACGTCGACGACGTGGTGGGCGCCTGGTCGCAGGAGCTGGCCGCGTTCGAGCAGCGACGCCGTCCGTACCTGCTGTACTGACAGCGCGCGGTGCGCTCCCGGCCCCGGTCCGATCGGCGGTCCCGATCGGAACCCGGTGGCCGGGAGGCGCTCACCGCGGCTCGCGCCACCCGGACGCCTCGCCCATGAGCAGGACCTCGACTCCTCCGGCAGTCTCCCGGACCGTCAGGCACACCTGCTCGTACGCGGCGCCCACGCGGGACAGGATCCCCTTCACCGGACGGCACTCCCGGGTCCAGCCGTAGCCGGCCGGCACGGCGTGCACCATCCGCCCCCGCCACCCGGCGGGCCGCCACCATCTCCTCAGCACATCCCAGCGCACGGCGGTACTTTGTGGACTTCGACGGACCAGTGCTGCCCCGTCACGCGGCCCGGCACCGCGATCAGACCGGCCGGCCCGGGGGGACGATCCGCTGCCATTCGCTGGAATAGACCGTGCCGAACAGCCGCAGCTGGTCACCCTTGCAGCTGTAGGTCTCGGGGGTGATCGTGGCCTTGAGCCGCTCTTTGGCGCGCTGGCTTCCGTTGACCTTCAGCGTGGTCCAGCCGGTCGCCTGCGGGTTGCTGTAGTTGATGGTCTTGTCGTCGGCCACGTAGTTGAGCTTCGTGGTGCCGCTGTGGATCATCTCGAACCGGTCGCCGTAGCCCGAGCCGCGCCTGGTCGTCTTGTCGACGGTGGCCATCGTGCCGTCGGCCTTGATCTGCATCAACGTGCCCGAGCCGGTGAACTGGATCTTGTTGCCGTACATCTCCCAGTTGGCCGTGTATGCGGTCTCGCGCCAGCTGCCGATCAGGCAGTCGGCCGGAGCCGCACTCGGCGGCGGCGGTGGCGGCAGCGCGGCCGACGGCGACGCAGCCGCAGAAGGTGACGGGCTCGGCGACGTGGCCGGCTCATCGCGCAGCGCCAGGTAGGCTGCGGCACCGCCGGCCAGGCAGAGCACCAGCAGCGCGACGAGCGCCACCACGCCCACCACTACCGGCATGGTCCAATCACGACGAGGCTGAGTCGGCTGCACGAGACCAGCATCCGCAACGATGTTCGTGACGACAAGTCCCGAATCGATCACACAGCCGGACACGCTCGCGCGCAGCGGCGGTCATTTGCCGGGCAGCACCTCGTCCAGGAAGTCGATGCCCTGCTCGATCAGGCCGCCGATGTCGTCGTATCCCGCGAAGCAGTGGTCGGCCCCGGGCACGAGCACCAGGTCGGCCCGCACCCCGACCGCACGTAGCGCCTCGGTGAGGGCCTGTCCCTGGCCGGGCGGGACGATCCGGTCGGCGGTGCCGTGCACGGTGAGGAACGGCGGGGCCCCGGCGTGCACCCGGTCGAGCGCGTTGCCGAACGCGACGAACTCCCGCCGCCCGCTGACCGGGCCGCCGAACAGCAGCGCGGGCGGTGAAGCCGGGTCGTCCAGGTCGTCGAAGGCGAAGAAGTCGACCGCGCCGTACCAGTTGACGACGGCCTGGACCGCGTTCTCGCCGGTGCCGGTGAGCCCGGCCATCGCGGCGAGGTGGCCGCCCGCCGACTCGCCCAGCGCGGCGAACCGCGCCGGGTCCAGTTTGAGCTGGTCTGCGTAGAGGCGTAGCCAGCGCACGGCGGACTGGACGTCGAGCAGCTGGGCCGGATACGGCGCTTCCAGCGCTAGCCGGTAGTCGACGTCGGCGACCGCCCAGCCGCGGTCGAGGAAGCGCTGGTGGAACCGGTGCGGTGCGACCGGCGCCGGCAGGCCCACCCGGCTGCCCTCCAGCCAGCCGCCGCCGTGCACCCACAGCAGCACCGGGAACGGCCCGTCGCCCGGCGGCAGGTGCAGATCCAGGTGCAGCGGCCGGTAGCCGGGCACGACCGCCACGGTGCAGTCGGCGTAGGTGACGGTGGGCCGAGGCTCCGGTGGCGGATATCCGGTCATGGGCACATTCCATTCATGATCACTACGATCAGCCGACGATACCTCGGTCTCCGCCACCTCGAGCCCGCCACCCCCGGAGGATCCCACCATGACCATGCCCCGCCTCTCACCTGCCGGTTGGACGATCGCGGCCTTCGGGCTCGCCGCGCTGCTGCTCGGCGCGGTCGGCCTGATCAGCCCGGAAACCCTGCTGGCCTCGATGGGATTCACCCACGACGGCACCATCGCGCGCGCCGCGGACGACTTCACACTCGTGTTCGTCCGGACCTCGGCGATGGCCTCGTTCAACATGGGCGTGTACTACCTGCTGGCCGCAGCGAAGGACTGGACGGCGTTCTTCGCCTTCACGGTGGCCTTCCGGCTGCTGACGTTCGCGGTCTTCACCGCCCTGGTGCTCACGGACACCGCGCCGGCCGGATTCTTCGCGGTGGCGGCGTGGGAAGGGGCGGGGGCACTCGCCACCTTCGTCGCGCTGCGCGTACAACGGCGCTCTGCGCGGTCGTCGGCCGTCGCCGGCTGACGGCGTTCGCCGGCAACGGCGCAGGGCCGGGAGCGTCGGCTCCCGGCCCTGCATCTTGTCAGCTGGTCCGTGCTACGGGTTGACCACGCTGACGGTCAGGACGTTGCCCGACTGGGCGGTGACCGTGGCGGTCACGCCGAGGCCGGCGACCTTCACGCTGCCCTGCGGGTTGGCGGTGCTGTAGTACGCGTCGGGGTTGGTGTCGTCGAACGTGGCGATGCCCGCGTTGGCCGCGGCGCAGGCCGCCACGGTCTGCACGGTCTGGGTCTTGCCGCTGCCGGCGAGCACCTCCTTGTGCAGGCACAGCTCCGGCACCGGCTGGATGCCGAACGTCGCGTCGAACGGCTGGCGGCGGTTGCTGGGCCGGGTGCCGTCGGGGTACGCGAACGGCGCGGGCCGGGCGTCGACCGGCAGCGACAGGCCCGTGCCGGGGTGCTCGGAGGTGTTGTTGTCCTCGACGGTGTGGTTGACGTACCACACGAGCATGCCGGGGCGGAACGAGAAGAACTCGACCTTGTCCGGCGCGCTGAGGTTGTAGCTGAACTGGTAGGGGCCGGTGCGCAGGGTGTCGTCGTAGCCGGTGTACTGGCGGTTCTCCAGCAGGTAGTACCGGTCGGCGGTGGTGGTCACCGTGCCGGTCGAGCGCTGCCACTGGCCCGTCGCGGTCCAGGCTCCGGGCTGCTCGACGTCGTCGGTCAGCACGGTGGTGTTGCCGGCCTTGACGACGACGTCGTCGATGAACGCGCCGGCGAAGTGCACGCCGCCGTCGGTCTGGTAGCGGAACCGGAACTGCGTCGCGCCGCCGCCGGCGGTGTAGGACAGGCGCAGCGTGGTCCACTTGCCGTTGGACGAGCCGGTGATCGGCTGGCCGATCTGCGACCAGGTCGTGCCGCCGTCGGTGGAGTACTCGCCGTAGAGGTAGTCGAAGCCGGCCTCGATGTCGTACCAGGCCTTGGCGGTCACGGTGACCTTCGAGGCGGCCGGCACGGCGTGCGACAGGGACTCGTTGAGCTGGTCGGCGCTGCCGGTCCACCAGGCGTACTGCCCCGAGGAGGGCGTGGTGTACGCCGTCGACGTGGTGGCGGCGGGCAGGTTCACCTTGATCGCCTGGGCGTTGGCGGCCTCGGCGTCCTGGGCCGGGTCGAGCAGGATGGTGCCGCTCTGGCCGGGGTTGACCTGGCGGTAGTCGAGCCAGCCGAGGAACAGCTTCTCCTCGGGCCCCATCAGGCCGGGCGTGGTGCCGATGCCGTTGTTCGCCTCCGCGCCGTGGCCGAGCCACGAGCCGGAGCTCATCAGCGTCCAGAACGCGGTGGTGTTCTCGCCGCCGGCGGTGTCGTAGTAGTCCGGCAGGCCGAGGTCGTGGCCGAACTCGTGGGCGAACACGCCCAGGCCGCCGTTCTCCGGCTCGGTGGTGTAGTCGCCGAGCCAGTAGTTCGAGTTGCCGATCCGGGCGCCGCCGGACAGGTTCTGCTGCGCGCCGACGCTGGGGCCGGACAGGCCGTAGTCGGTGGCGTTGACATACCAGCGGTGCGACCAGATGGCGTCCTCGCCCTGCGCGCCGCCGCCGGCGTCCTCGCCCTCACCGGCGTGCACGGCCTGGAAGTGGTCGATGTAACCGTCGGACTCGTCGAAGTTGCCGTCGTTGTCGAAGTCGTAGCGGTCCCAGACGTCGAACTGCGCCAGGTAGGCGTTGATCTGGTCGGGGGTCATGGTCGCCAGCGCGTGCTGGTACCAGGCGTTGCCGGTGTCGCTGATGAACGCCCAGGAGCCGCCGTTGTCCTCGATGGCGTTGTCGCCGTAGTAGGACGCGTTGTAGGGCACCTTCACCCAGTCGCTGACGGTGTTGGTGACCGAGTACCGGCCGGAGGACAGGTCCTCGTAGAAGCTCTTCATCGACTCGCCGGAGCCGTTGAACAGCTGCTCGTAGTGGGCGGTGTCGAAGTCGGCGGCCCATTCGGTGGAGTTGTTCACCGAGCGGTCGGGGGCGGGGATCTCGTTGTGCAGGGGGCCGGGGGCGGTGCCGTACTTGCCCGCGCTCTGCGTGCCGAACTCGGACAGGATCGTGAAGATCTTGTCGGTCTTCTCGAACGCCACCTCGACGACGTTGTCCGTCGCGGCGTCGACCGTGACGTTGCCCTTCGCATCGATGTGGGCCTTGCCGCGGGCGACCATCTCGAGTGCGGCCTTGCGCTTGGCAAGCCACTGCTCGGTGCGCGGACCGGGTCGGTTGTCCGGCCGGTGGGCCGCGGCGGCCTGTGCCCCGCCTGCCGCGTTCCCGCTGGTGGCAGGTGCTGCGCCGGCCGGCCATTGCAGGGCAGCGACTACCATCGCCGCGCCGGCCGCGCCGGCGACAGCGGAGATGGTGAGCTTCCTCATCGTGTTGATCCCTCCGGGGCGGAAATTATGAAGCAGTTTTCGCTTCACTTTGCGGAGCCTCACACAGAACGGCGAGTTCATCTCTCCGCCGCGGAGCCGGGTGGTCCGTGACACGGATGTCGCGGTCGCGTCGCGGACGTCGACCGGCGCCGTCATCACCGGGCCGGGCGGGTCGCGCGGGCAATCCTGCAACACCGGGAGCCGACGGGGAGGGCGTCCCGACCGCGCATCCACACGATATCGACCCTTGTCACTGCAAATGCAGGTCCGGACGGCTTCGACATCGAACTTCACCAGTTGACTGCATTCCGCGGGCTCGTCTACCGTCGCCCGGGAATGCGCTTTCCAGCGCCTTCCCGACCGGGTGACCGCAGCAGACGGCCCCGTGCGAGGCACGTCCCATGCCGTCGCCCAACGGCATGGTCCGCTCCCAGCACAAAGGACGCACACTGATGAGACTCCGCACACTCCCCCATCGGCGCGGGCGCCTCGCCGCGCTGGTCACCGCCGCGGCCGCGGCCGCGCTGACCGTCGTCGCGGGCACCCTGCTGACCACGCCCGCCAGCGCCGCGACGCTGTTCAGCGCCGACTTCGAATCCGGCGCGAGCGGCTGGTCGAAGTCCGGCGGCGACTGGACCGTCGTCGCCGACGGCTCCCAGGTCTTCCAGCAGGCCAGCGCCACCACCGACCGCGCCCGCCAGTTCGCCGGCTCCAGCAGCTGGACCGACTACACCGTCCAGGCCCGGGTCAAGCCGCTGACGTTCGGGTCCGGCGGGGTCGCGGCCCTGGTGTCGCGGTCCAGCGGCGCCACCGTCATGTACCGGCTCGCGCTGACCGGCGGCAACCGGGTCGAGCTGCAGTACATGAACGGCAGCAGCATCACGGTCCTGGCCGGTGTGTCCCGGACCGTGTCGACCGGCACCTGGTACACCCTGCGGATCACCACCAGCGGCTCCACCGTCAGCGGCTACGTCGACGGCACCCTGGTCGGCACCGCCACCAGCACGGCGATCTCCGCCGGCCGGATCGGCCTGTTCACCGGGTATGCCAGCGCCCGCTTCGACGACGTCAGCGTGACCGACAGCGTCACCACCCCGCCGAGCAGCCCGGCCCCCTCGGCCAGCAGCGCCTCGCCGTCGCCGTCCAGCGCGTCCCCGTCCCCGTCGAGCGCGTCGCCCTCGCCCAGCGTCAGCCAGCCGCCGGCCGGCACGCTGTACGTGGCGCCCAACGGCAGCGCGAGCGCCGCCGGCACCCTGGCCAGCCCGACGACGCTGGCCTCCGCGATCACCCGGGTCACCGCGGGCGGGACGATCTTCATGCGCGGCGGGACGTACAACTTCTCGTCCACGGTGACCGTCGAGACCGGCAACAACGGCACGTCCAGCGCCCGCAAGAAGATCGCGGCGTACCAGAACGAGGTCCCGGTGCTGAACTTCTCGGCTCAGGCCGAGGACCCGGCCAACCGCGGGCTGGCCGTGAACGGCAACTACTGGCACGTGTACGGCATCGTCGTGGAGCGGGCCGGCGACAACGGCATCTTCGTCGGCGGCAGCAACAACATCTTCGAACGTACGATCACCCGGTTCAACCGCGACACCGGGCTGCAGCTGTCGCGGACGCTGTCGAGCACGCCGCAGAGCCTGTGGCCGGCCAACAACCTGATCCTGAGCGCGGAGTCGCACGACAACGCCGACTCCGACGGTGAGGACGCCGACGGTTTCGCCGCGAAGCTGACCGTGGGCTCGGGCAACGTGTTCCGCTACGCCGTGTCGCACAACAACATCGACGACGGCTGGGACCTGTACACCAAGACCGACACCGGGCCGATCGGCGTGGTGACCATCGAGGACTCGATCGCGTACAACAACGGCACGCTCAGCAACGGCGGCCAGGCGGGCGCCGGCGACCGCAACGGCTACAAGCTGGGCGGCGAGGACATCGGGGTCAACCACATCGTGCGGCGCAACATCGCCTTCAACAACGGCAAGCACGGGTTCACCTACAACAGCAACCCGGGTTCGATGACGGTGTCGAACAACATCAGCATCGACAACGACGAGCGCAACTTCTCCTTCGACGCGGGCACCTCGGTGTTCCGCAACAACACGTCGTGCCGGTTCAGCAGCGGCACCAACGACCGCATCATCGGCAACTCCGACAGCTCGAACCAGTTCTGGTCGGGCACGAACGGGTCGCGGTGCGCCGGGCTCAGCGGCGCCCTGGGCTGGTCCTTCGCCAGTGACGGCCGGCTGGTCGTGACGCTGGGCGGCGCGGTGGTCACCCCGTAACGCCGGCCGAGGCGGGGCCGTCGACCGAACGGGCGACGGCCCCGCCTCCTGCTACCAGCGGTTGCGGGCTTCCTCGGCCCAACCGACCAGACCGTCGAGACTGGTCCTGGTGCCGTCGTCGGTGGTGGCCCAGCCGCTGAAGTGGCCGAAGCACTGGTGGGTCTCGTTGGCGACGATGCCGAGGTTGGTCCGGGCGACCTTCTCGTGGAACGGGTGGAAATGCGCGTCGACCCGTTCCCCGATGATCCGCCACGGGCGTTGCCAGTCGGAGCGGTCGTAGGTCCACTCCAGCTCGTCGCCGATCTTGTGCAGGCGGCCGTCGACGAACAGGCCGTTCTCGGTGACGCCGGTGCCGTCGGTCCACTTGCCGCCCAGCTGGATCGCCCGGCCCGGGGCGGCCCCCGCGGCCCAGTTCCAGGTCATCGAGTACGGCCACCTGCCGCGGCCGTGGTCCAGGACCGCGAACGCGTCCGGCCCGCCGATCTCGTACGTGCGCCCGTGCAGCGTCAGCGTGCCGTGCACGGGCCGGCCGACGTCCTTGACGGTGTACTGGAACCGGGTGCTGCTCCACGGCACGACCACGCCGAGCGACTCGTGCCCGTCCGGCAGCGGCACCCGCACGTCGAGGCGTACGCCGGGGGCCGTCGCGTGGATCGTGGTGCCGTCGGGGCGCTGGTCGATCGTGATCTCCAGGCCGCCGCCGCGTACCGACGCCTCGCCTTCGCCGCTGCGCGGCGGCAACCGCACCCCGCGGGCCAGGGGAACCACCGCGTCGGTGTTCGTCTCCTGCCCGGTGGCCCGGTCCAGCACGTAGACGCCGTGCACGCCCGCGTAGTCGAGTGACGAGGCGACCAGGCCGACGATGTGCTCGGGCGTGACGATGCCCCAGTACTCCCAGCGTTTGGTCCGGCCCCAGCCGCGCAGGTTGGCGGTGTGCAGCGGGCGGCGGGTCCAGCCGACCGCGGCCGGGTTGAGCCGCCCGTCGGGCAGGCACAGCTCCACCGGGGCGGTCAGCTCGGGCTCGTGAGTCATGGGCGCACGATAGCGCCAGGTCCTGCGCCCTTCCGGCCCGGCCGGAGCAGGGTCGCGGGTCCGTGGCTCACTCCGCGACCAGGGCTCCGGTCAGCGCCGTGAGGGTCAGCGGCAGGGCGAGGTGGTAGCCCTGGGCGAAGGAGACGCCGACGCGGGCGAGCGCGGCGAGCTGCTCGCGGGTCTCGACGCCCTCGGCGGTGACGTGCAGCCCCAGGGTGTGGGCCATGTCGGTGAGCATCTTGACGATGGCGTGGTCGCGCGGGTTGTGCAGCATGCCGGCCACGAACTCCTTGTCGATCTTGATGCCCTGGATGGCCAGGCGGGACAGGTAGCGCAGGTCGGTCGAGCCCGCGCCCATGTCGTCCAGGGCCACGCTGACGCCGTGGCGGATGAGCTTTTCGAGGCGGGGGCCGGCGTGGACGAGGGTCTTGAGGTCGGCGCCTTCGCACAGCTCCAGCCGCAGCCGGTGCGCGGCCAGCCCGGCCTCGCGCAGGGCGGCGGTGACCATGCCGGTGAAGTCGGTCGCCAGGGTGGCCGCGGACAGGTTGACGTTGACGTGCGCGGGTGCCGCGTGGCCGAGGGACGCGGCGAGCGCGGCCATGTCGGCGCAGGCCCGGTTGAGCACCCAGCGGTCGAGCAGGGCGAGATGCCCGCCGTGGTCGGCCGCGGGCAGGAAGCGGTCGGGGGTGATCAGGCCCAGGGTCGGGTGCTGCCAGCGCACCAGGGCCTCCACCGCCACGACCGAGCGGTCGGCGAGCCGCACGATCGGCTGGTAGAGCAGCCGCAGCTCGCCGTCGGCCACGGCCTGGGCGACGGTGCGTCCGGCCACCTGCGCCGCGTCCTGCGGGCCGGCGGCGGGACGCCCGCGCCATCGCCTGACCAGGCGCATGAGCGCCCCCAGGTACGGCAGGGTGGCGATGCTGTCGACGAGGCTGATGAACCACAGCGCCATCGGGATGTGGACGGCCATCGGAAGGCTCCCCTCGGGCAACGGATGTCGTCCTCGGCGAGGACGTGCTCCCACTGTCGCCGCCGCGGGGTCGCCACGAGCCCGTGCCGGGCACTGGTCGATGGCTCGCGGTCGGTTTCCCGGGTACCCGGGCCTGCGGGCGGTGTCGCCCGTGGCGACCCAGGGTGCGGGACTGGTGTCCGTTTCCAGGGATCCCTGGTCGTCAACTAGCTGGACTAGATTGAGGAGGTATCCACGGTGTGGCGGGCTCGGTGTCGAGCGCGGCCTCGCGCAGTTCGCGGCGCGAGTTGATGGCGAGCTTGGTGAACACCTTGCGCAGGTGCCACTCGACCGTACGGGGACTGATGAACAGCTCGGCCCCGATCTCGGAGTTGGTACGCCCGTCGCGGGCCAGCGAGGCGATCAGCGACTCCTGGGGTGTGAGGTCGAGCATCGACTCGGCCGTGCGCTTGCGCACCGCCTCCCCGGCGGCCAGCAGCTCGTTGCGGGTGCGCTCGGCGAACGCCTCGGCGCCCATGACCGTGAACATCTCGTGGGCGCGGCGCAGGTGCTCGCGGGCGTCCGCGCGGCGGTTCTCCCGGCGCAGCCACTCCCCGTACACCAGGTGCGCCCGGGCCAGGTGCGCGTTCATCCGGCAGGCCGCGAGCCGGTCGATCGCCTCGCGGTAGAGCTGCTCTGCGGCCGGGCCTTCGCTCAGCAGCGCCCGGCAGCGGGCCTCGATGCCCAACGCCCACCGCGTGCCGCTGGCCTGCGTGCGTTCGGTGAGCTGTGCCAGCGCCTGTGTCGCGGCGTCGGGCTGCCCGGCCCGCGCTGCGGCCTCCACCAGTTCGGCCAGCGCCCACGACCGGGCCACGAACACGTCGCCGGTGGCGACGCGTTCGGCGGCGGCCTGCGCCGAGGAGTAGCGACCCAGGCCGTTGTCCAGCACCGCGGCCGCGTACTCGGTCAGCACCAGAGCACTGCCCTCGCCCCGCGGGAAGGCGTCGGTGATGCCGTCCTGGGTCAGCTGGGCGGTGGCCTGCTGGTCGCCGCGCCACGCGGCCAGCATCAGTGGCGTGTACGGCGGGGGCGACACTTGGATGGCGGACTCCAGCACGGCGGCCTCGTCGTCGCACGCGGCCGCGGCCGCGAAGTCCCCGGCTTGCACGTAGTAGCTGGCGAGGTAGTCCAGAGCCATCGGCAGCAGGCTCAGCTTTCCCGTCTGCCGGGCCGTGCGCACCCTGCGTTCGAGCAGGTCCCGCCACGCTTCTTCCTCCCACAGCTCCGCCGCCACCAGCGCGGTGATGAGGCAGATCCAGGTGAGGTCCTGCTCGACGGCGCGGACGGCCTCCATCGCTCGCCGCAGGGTGGGCACCGCCTGCGGGTATCCGTCGGTGAACTGTATCGACAACCCCTCGAGCAGCAGGTCGACGGGCTGCTGCGAGCCGGGTTCCGACAGCGCGGCGCGGGCTGACTCGGCCACGGTGCGTACGCCGAACTCAGGTTCCAGCCGTCCGGCACCGGCGAACACCGCCGCGAGCAGCGCCTCCAGGTAGGTCTCGCGGGCCAGCGCACCGTCCAGCGGGACGAGTCGCTGCGCGGCGTGCAGCAGCAGGCCGGGCGCCTCGCTGCCGCGGCTGCGCAGGAACGCCAGCTGCGCGCGCAGCCGTTCCAGCCGTGCCTGCTGCAGCCGGTTCAGCGGACTCAACTGCGCCGTGGCCAGCAGGTCGTTCGCCATGTCGGGCGCGCCGGCGTCGAACGCGGCCTGGGCAGCGGCCAGGGCGCGTTCCCCGCGGCGGCGCAGATCCGGGGTGAGTTCGGCGGCCCGCCGCAGGAAGGCCGCCGCCGCCGCTTCGCCGCCGCGGGACTGGGCCCGCGCGGCCGAGCGCTCCAGGTCCTGCGCGACCGTTTCGTCGGGCGCCGGCGTCGCGGCCGCGAGGTGCCAGGCGCGCCGGTCGGGGTCGGCCACGCTGTCGGTCGCCTCGGCCAGGGCGCGGTGCACCTGCCGGCGTTCGGCGGGCGTGGCCGAGCGGTAGACGGTCGAACGCACCAGCGGGTGGGCGAACCGCACCCGGGTGCCGATCGTGATCAGCCTGGCCGCTTCGGCGGGGGCTGCCGCGTCTGCGGGCAGGCCGAGCCCGGACGCGGCGCGCCACAGCAGGCCTGGATCGCCGACAGGGTCGGCGGCGGCGACCAGCAGCAGCCGTCGCGTCTGCGGGGGAAGTTCGCCCAGGCGGCGCAGGTAGCACTGCTCGATCCGGCTGACCTGGCTCAGCGACGGCCGGCTGCGGGGCAGGCCGTATCCGCCGGCCAGTTCGGGCAGGGTCAGTTCGGTGGGCAGTTCCAGCAGGGCCAGCGGGTTGCCGCGGGCCTCGGCGAGGATCCGGTCGCGTACCCGCTCGTCGAGCGGACCGGGCACCACCGACGCCAGCAGTGATCGCGCGTCGCGGTCGTCGAGGCCGGCCACCACCAGTTCGGGCAGTCCGAGCAGTTCGCGGTCGCCGGGCTGGAGTTCGTCCCGAGGCACCCGTACGGCGAAGACGAGACCGATCGGGTCCGCTGTCGGCCGCCGGGCGACGAAGGCCAGGGCCTGGGCTGACTCCTGGTCGAGCCACTGGAAGTCGTCGACGAGGCACAGCAGCGGACGGCCGGCTGCCACCTCGGACAGCAGGGTCAGCGCGGCCAGGCCGACCAGGAACCGGTCCGGCGCAGGCCCTTCGGCGAGCCCGAACGCGCTGCGCAGCGCGTCGCGCTGCGGGGCGGGCAGGCGGTCGAGCTGGTCGAGCATCGGCCCGCAGAGCTGGTGCAGGCCGGCGTAGGCAAGTTCCATTTCGGACTCGATGCCGGACACGCGGTGGGTGGGGATGCTCGATGCGTTGTCGGCGAGATAGTCCAGCAGCGCGGTCTTGCCATCGCCGGTCTCCCCGCGCAGCACCAGAACCGCGTGCCCGCCCTCCCGGATCTCGCTCAGCAGCCGGTCGAGCGCCTCGCACTCGGTGCGCCGACCGTAGAGCCCTTGACCCGCAAGCATGCCGGACATCTCCCGTGAGGAGCCGTCGACCGGATGCCACCGCAGCCTTGCCGGCCCGGAGCACCGACCATCGTTCTCGGGTGTCACCAGCCTATCGCCCGCGATGTCGAGGCCGGGCGGGAACAGGGCGTCCGGCCGGGCGTCGCTCGGGAGACCGCCCCTTGCGCTGCGGCAACGCACCAGACAGCATGGAAACAGCGTTTCCTTTGGAGGTAGTTCGTGCGGTACCTGATCGTCGGCTGCGGCAACGTCGGCATGGAACTGGCCGCCCGGTGGACCGCGGACGGCCACGCCGTCACCGGGACGACCACGACCCCCGACCGGGTGGCGCAACTGCGCGACGTGTGCACGGACGTGGCGGTGCTGCGCGGCGACGACCGGGACGCGCTCGCCGCCGCGGCGGCCGGGGCGGACGCGGTCGTGGTGACCGTCAGCCCACGCTTCTCCCGCGCGGTCGACCCGGCCCAGCGCGCCGGCGAGTACGCGCTCGCCCTCACCGCCACCGCGCGCACCGCCGCCGCCGTCCACAACCGGGTCGTCTTCGCGTCGTCCACCTCCGTGTACGGCCGCTCGCACGGTGCCACCGCTCCGCTGGACGAGGCCGCCCCCACCACCGCCTCGCAGGACGCGTCGCCGGTCAGCTTTCTCGCCGCCGAGCACGCCGCACTCGCCGCCGCCCGCGGTGCGGTCGTCCGCCTGCCGGACGTCTACGGGCACCCGCGCGACATCGACTACGTGCGCCGCGTCGAGCTGGCCCACCGGCACCTGGGCGGGAAGGTGCCGTTCTGCCCCGACGCGCTGCTGTACCGCATCGACTACCGCGACGCCGCGCAGGCGCTGCGGCACGTCGTCGAGCACGGGCTGACCGGGCTCTACAACGCGGTCCCCGACGGCGAGACACCGCCCACGAACGCCGCCGTGTTCAGGGCGATCACGGCGGCCAACGGCTGGGCCGAACTGGCCTACGGTTGCGCCGTCGAGGCTCCCGCGGTGCCGGTGTCGTCGGCGCGCCTGCGGGCCACCGGCTTCGCCTTCCGCCACTCGACCACCATGACGGCCTGACCCGGCCACCAGGCAGTTCGGCTCGCCCTTGGCATGGCCACAAGCGATGGACGACGGGCGGCTGCTTCGACTTGCCGCCGTTCCGATACTCGGCGGCGGGCATACACTGCCGCCGTGAGCCGGAAGAGCTTCTACGACCTGCGTTTCGGTGTCGCCCCGGGCGGCGCCCGCAAGGACGCCCACTACCTGCGCGGCACCCTCGACGAGGTCAAAGCCGACCTGGCGGCCGAGCTCGCCGACGGCGGCAACCTGTACCTGCTCTGCTGGTACGGCGCGGACCTGGCGCTCGACGTCTACCAGCACGGCAGGCGCACCCGGTCGATCGACCTGCACCCGTTCGTATCCATCGACGTCGAGGGCTATCCCCGGATCACGTTCACCGGGCCGGGCAAGCCGGTCGGGCACGACTTCAGCTCCGAGCAGGAGCAGAGCGTCGACGACGGCAGCCTGTCGGACCTGCTCTTCATGGGCGCGGTCGAGCAGGTGACCACGGTGACCGTCGACTGGGCCGCCGTCGACGTGCCCGCGCTGCGCGGGGAGCCGGCCCGGCCCGGCGACCTCGTCATCATGGACGAACGGATGGTCGGGGACGCCGAGGCTGACGAAGCCCGCGAGCAGGCGATGCCCGAAGCCGAGATGCGGTACGGCTACACCGACTTCGAGGCGTGACCCGGGCTCAGCAGGAGCCCCCGGCAAACGTGTGTGCCCCGGGCGTGGGCGGCCCGTTTCGAGCAGCCGCCCGCGCCGACCGCACAGTCATCGGGTGACGGTGACCGTGTACGTGCCGCGGGCGCAGCCGGTGACCTGCCAGCCGCCGGGCACCTGCGCCGATGCCGCGCCGGTGACTCCCTGGGTGGCCAGCCGGACCGGCGCTTCGCCGGGCACCCAGATGTCAAGCTCGCAGTTCGCCTCGGTGTCGGCCGTCGCGGCGAACGTGAGGGTCCCGTTCACCGGGTCGGCGGTGAGCGTTTCGAGCCGGCCGGGGAACGCACGCGGGTACGCCCTGGTCAGGGGCTGGCTGAAGCCGGTGGGCGGGACGATCGGGGCACCGGTCACACAGTCGATCTTGGCAAGGTTGCCTGACGTCTTGGCGTCGGGGCCGGTCTCCGGCGAGCCGCACCCCTGCTTCCACACCCAGAACGCGCCGCCGATGCCGAGCCGGTCCTGGGCCGCGCCGAAGCGGGCCACCTTCGCCCCGTCGACCGCCGGGTCGCCGAACCAGCCCCACTCGCCGGGCCAGTACGCCGCGCCGTAGGCCGCCGCGGCTCGCGCCGACACGGTCAGGTTCCGCTCGATCGAGGCGATGGTCAGCCCGAAGCCCTGATCCATCGTGATCGACTCGCTGTAGGGGTGGGGCGCGAAGACCAGCTGCCGGTCGTCGGTGAAGCCCGGCGGCGGTGTCACGTCGAAGGCCAGGCCCGACCAGAGCACGCTCGGTTCGAAGAAGACCAGATGCGCGAAGCCCTGCCCGGCCTGCTCGGCCTCGCGGATCGCGGTGATCGCCGCGTCGTAGTAGCGGCCCAGCAGCAGCCCGGAGCTGATCGGCGGGTTCGCGCCGATGCCGGGCTCGTTGAGCAGGTCGTAGCCGGCCACGGCCGGCTCGTTCGCGAACGCCCGCGCCACGAACGCCCAGGTGCGGACGAGTTCGCTCTGGATGCCGTCGCGGTCGGTGTAGAAGTTGCCGAACGCGGTCGCGACCGCCGGGGCCAGGTCGCGGGCCAGGAACTGGCAGTGCGCTGTCCCGTCGGTGACGGTCGCCCAGGCCGGTGCGCCGTCCCAGCCGGTGGTGGGGCTGGTGCCGCCGCCGCACTGCTCGTCCGGTTTGGCCAGGGCGTTGCCCCAGGCGTCCTGGTGCATGTCGAGCACGACGTAGACGCCGTGCGCCTTGGCCTGCGCCACGGCGGTGCTGATCTGCTGCAGGTACGCCTGGTCGAACTCGCCGCGCCGCGGCTGCAGCCGCGACCAGGACATGCCGAGGCGTACGACGTTGAAGCCCATGGCGGCGATCTGGGCGAAGTCGGCGTCGGTCAGCGGCTCGGTGGCCGGGATCGCGGGATCGCGCAGGTGGTAGTCGATGAGCTGGTTCACGTTGACGCCGCGCAGGATCACCTGACGGCCGGTGACGTCACCGATGACGGGCAGCCCGCCGGTGTCCGGCGCGGGGAGCAGGTGCAGTCGCTGCATGCCCTCCGCCGCCGCCACCGGTGCGACCGGACGCGGCGCGGGAGCCGCGTAGGACCTGATCAGCAGCGGCAGTGCCGCCAGCAGCACGACGACGGGCGCGGCCACCAGCCGCCGCCGGGGTACGGCGGCGAGCGCCGCCCGCCACCGCCAGGCCGCGCCCGCGACGACCGCGGCGATCAGCCCGACCGTGGTGCCGTAGCCGATGCCGGTCCCTGCGCTGAGCAGCGTCGTGCCGATCCACCAGCTGTCCGGGCCGTCGGCAGGTCCGGCCGGGGAGGACAGCGCGGCCCCGACGGCGCAGACCACACCGGTCGCGAGCCCGGCCACGGTCGCGGCCGACCAGACCGTCACGGCCACGACGGTCGGGGCGGGGTTCGCGAGCCGCCGCCGCATCGCCCGGACCGTCACGCCGAACACGCCGAGGAAGACGGCCAGCCCGCACAGGTAGCCGACGGGCCCGGCGGATGCGCTGGGCGCGAGCAGCGCACCCGTGAACGCGTACCCGGCCGGCCCGCCCCGCCACCACGACGCGCCGAAGGTGACCGCCGCGAGCGTCACGACCACGAACATGACCGCCATGGCGAACCCGGCGACGGGAACGGACCGGTCCGGGTCGTCGGCGGCCTCGTCTGCCGGGCCGAACCGGTATGCGAGCGCCGCCGCGGCGGCGACCAGCGGGCCGGCGAGCAGGAACTTGAGCGCCGCGAACCCGCTGGTGGCGAACGCGAACCGCAGGGTGAGGCCGACCGGCAGGTGCGGGCCGGTCAGCGGGGCGGCGGCGGCCAGGCCGGTGACGGCGGTGGCCAGCGCGGCCGCACCGACGACCGAGGTCCAGGTGATGAGGAAGACCCACCATGCCGGTCGCTTCGCCCGGCTCGCGCCGATGGTGAGGATCGGCATGACCGCGGCGGCGAGCAGGACCGGCAGCCCGACCAGCAGCGGAGCCCAACGGTAGACGCCACCGGCGCCCAGCGGCGGCAGGCCGCGCCCGCCGACCGGTGCCAGCAGGCCGGAGGGATCCCCGACGGCGCCTGCCGCGACGACGGCGGCGAGCATGACGGCCGCCGCGACGGCGGCACGGCCTGCGGGACGGCGCAGCATCGAACGCCGCGTCGTGGGGCTCGGTGAGGTCAGGACGCTCATGGTGAACGCGAATCTTAATCGCGTAATAGCGCCGGACTCGCCCTCGGTTCGGCCCGTCGACGGGCACCGTCCCGCCCGTGCCTACCGCCGAACGGCTGAGGATCAAGGCTGCCCTGTTCGGCGCAGGACGAGGGTCACGTGGGCACCGGAGTCGTCGTGTACGAAAGTGATCTGTCCGGTCAGGCCCGCCAGCTGGCCGGTGCCCGAGCCGGGCACGATGTGCCCGAAGGCGTGGGGGATGTCGTTGTCGTCGAGCCCGCAGTGCTGGAAGACCAGGGTTCCGGTCCGGCCCTCGATCGCGCCGACGAACCGTTCGGAGGCCACATAGCCGCGGCCGTCGGGACCGGCCGCAGTCAGGACTTCGGCGACGCTGGTCCCGTCGACGACCCCGCGGAAGGTCTTCCGGACGACGACCCGGGCCAGGGCCGGGCCTTCGCCGGGCTCGTCGTAGACGGTGGGCTCCCACCCGGTGACCTCGAACTCCGTGGTGAGCGTCCGTGTGTCGGCGGTGGTGCTGGTCGGCTTCGTCATGAGGTGACCGTATGGGCCGGCCGTCGCGGGCGTCTTGAAGATTCGCGCCAACCTCGCGAGGTGATCAACGCTCGAAGCAGGCCGTGCGGCACCCGCAGCCGGGACGACGCCAGGCGGCGCACAAGGCATAGGTTGGCACCATGGCGCGAGTACGCGAATTCCCCATCGTGATCGAACATCCGATCCGTGGTGTGCAGGCGTACCTGTCCAGCCGCGGCGGGGTTCGGCCGTATGCCCTGGCCTCGGCGGACTTCGAGCCGCTGCCGGTCGGCGAGGACCGCACGGACGCGCTCGCGTTCGTCGACGAGGTGCCCGCGGGCGAGCTGCCACCGGAGTTCGCGGCGGCGTTCGGCGCGGGTGCCCTGGCTGAGCTGCGCCAGTGGTCCCGCGGTGGTGTCCCGCCGTATGCGCTGCGCGTCCGGCTACGCGACGCGCGCTGGCGCGAGGGTGAGTCGAGCGAAGCGGGCTTCGCGTGGGCCGGGCGGCGTGCGGCATTCGAGGCCGTGCGGTGCATCGAGAACCGTGACCGGCCCCGCCTGTTCGTGTTCCGCTGGCCGGCGCCGCGCACGGCCACGTTCTCGCCGCCCGGACACGACGTCCCGCAGGACTGGACGAGTCCGGCGTTCCGGCCGATCCGAGATGTCCACGTACGCCTGGTCACCACTGCCGCCTGCGGGATGTTCGCGGTGGCCACCGCCGACTTCGAACCGCTCGCCCCTGAATCCGGGCTGCTCTTCGAGTTCGTGTGCGAGCTCGCCGACAGCCGCCTGCCGCACGTGTTCGCCGAGGCCTTCGAACGTGGCGCGCACGAGTCGCTCTGCGCCTTCGGCACCAGCCGGCTGCCCACCGTGGCGGTGCGGGTCCGCCTCCACGACGCGAAGTGGCACGAGGTCGACTCGTCGGAGTACTACTTCACCGACGCCGGCCGCCGAGCCGCCGCCGAAGCGTTGCGCTGCCAGGTCGAGGGCGGCCCACCCGTCCCCCTGGACCGCTTGTCGGCCCGCTGGCCCGAGTCGGCCGAAACGTGACCCGGCAACGGCCTTTCTGGCGGGTACCCAGGCCGGACACGGGCCGCTACTGTGCCCGATCATGGACGCCCTCATCGTCTGCCTGTGGATCTGCGCCGGCGCGTGCGCCGCGACGTGGCTCGCCTCCCTGATCACCGACGAGCACTCGTGGGTGGACCGGATCTGGTCGATCATCCCGGTGGTGTACGTCGCGGTGTTCACCGCCGCGGCCGACTTCGCCGACACCCGGCTGAACGTGCTCGCGGTGCTGGTGCTGCTGTGGGGCGCCCGGCTGACGTTCAACTTCGCCCGGCGCGGCGGCTACGCGCCCGGCGGTGAGGACTACCGCTGGGCGATCCTGCGGGCGCGGCTGCCGCGGTGGCAGTTCCAGCTGTTCAACCTGCTGTTCATCACGGTGTACCAGAACATCATCCTGCTGCTGATCGCCCTGCCCGCGTACACGGCGCTGACGCACCCGAGCCCGTTCGGCGTGCTCGACGCCGTGCTCGCCGTGGTGTTCCTGGGGCTGCTCGCCGGGGAGACCGTCGCCGACCAGCAGCAGTGGGACTTCCACCGGCGCAAGCACGCCGCGATCGCCGCGGGCGAGCCGCCGCAGTCGCGGTTCCTGCGCACCGGGCTGTTCCGGTACTCGCGCCACCCCAACTACTTCTTCGAGCAGGCGCAGTGGTGGGTGGTGTTCGGTTTCGGGGCCGCCGCGGCCGGTTCGGTGCTGCAGTGGACGGTCATCGGCCCGGTGCTGCTCACCGCACTGTTCATCGGTTCGACGATGTTCACCGAGAGCATCACCCTGTCCCGCTACCCGGAGTACGCCGGCTACCGCGCGGTCACCTCGCCGATCGTCCCGTGGCCGCCGCGGCGTAGTGGCGCGGCCGATCGGGTCTGACGTCCCGCCGCCGGAGATCGGCGGCGGGACCGGTGGTCTGCCGTGGCTCGTGGGGCCGGTTCCGGTCAGCGAAGACGCCGAGCCAGGAGCACCACCAGCGCGATGAACAGCACCGCAGCGCAGACGGCGACCAGGCTGAGGCCATCGGTGAACGCGGCGTGCGCGACGTCCAGGAGTCGGCCGGCCGAGTCGGCGGGAAGCGTGGCGGCCGCGGCCATGGCACCGGCGACAGACTCGCGTGCGACGTCCGGTGCCTGGCCGAATCCGTCCAGCCGGGCGTGATAGACCCCTGCCGCGACCGTTCCGAACAGGGCGATGCCCGCCGTGCCGCCCAGATAGTTGCTGGTCTCCGACAGCGCCGCGGCCGACCCGGCCCGCTCCGGCGCGACGGAGCCGATCACCACGCCGGTGCCCAGCGCGAACAGCGGCCCGGTGCCGAACGCGATCACCGCGGCTCCCGCGACGACCGGCGCCGGTCCGTCGGCCAGCGCCACCGGCAGGAAGCCGAGCGTCGAGACGACCAGGCCGGCCACGATCGCCGCGCCGGGCGACAGCCACCGCCGGGTCAGCGGCGCGAGCGTGCAACCGGCCGCCATCGCCAGGCCCATCGGCGCGAACCACACGGCCGATGCCAGCGGCGAGAACCCGCACACGAGCTGCAGGTACTGCGTGGTGAGCAGGCCGACGCCGGCCAGCCCGGCGCCGGTGGCGACCATCGCGATCAGCACCGCGCCGACGGTGCGGTCGCGCAGGAGGTCGAGGCGCAGCAGCGGATCGCGCAGGCCGCGCTGGCGGCGGACGAACAGCACGGCGAAAAGCGCGCCGACGGTGGCGGCGGCCAGGGCGGCCGGCGCGTCGGACAGGTCCGCGCCGAGCTGCTTGACGCCGTACGTGAGGGGCAGGATCGCGGCCAGCGACAGCAGGACGCTGACCAGGTCGAGCCGTCCGGCGTCGGGGTTGCGGGAGTCGGGCAGCGTCAGTGGGGCGGCGACCAGCAGTACCGCCATCGTCGGTGCGCCGATCAGGAACACCGATCCCCACCAGTAGTGGGTGAGCAGCACCCCGCCGAGCACCGGGCCGAGTGCCGCGCCGGCGAACACGCAGGTGGACCACGCGGTGATGGCCAGGCCGCGCTGGCGCGTGTCGGTGAACATGGCGCTGATCAGGCCGAGCGTGGACGGCATCAGGGTGGCCCCGGCGACGCCCAGCAGCAGCCGGGCCGCGATCAGCATCGCCGGGTCGGCCGCGTAGGCGGAGGCCACCGACAGCAGGCCGAACGCCGCGGCCCCGATCATGAGCAGTCGCCGCCGGCCGATCCGGTCACCGAGCGTGCCCATGGTGACGACGAACCCGGCCACCATGAGCCCGTACCCGTCGGCGATCCACAGCTGCTGCACGGCGTCCGCGCCCAGATCCGCGCTCAGGTGCGGCAGCGCCAGGAACACCGAGTTGATGTCCAGCGCGACCAGCAGGGTGGGCAGTGCGAGCACCACCAGGCCCAGCCATTCCCGCAGGCCAGCCCGGCCGGCTCGGTCCAGGGGCGTTATCGTGGCCATGGCGGCTCCTCCTCGTCGAAGCGATGTCGTGAGGAGGTCGGCACCGGTCGCGGATTCTTGCGCCCGCGCCCCGCGGAAAGTTCCTCCGGGCGGATGTCAAGAACGCACGGTGTGCTCCGACTCCAGGGTGACGGGCCCGCCACGGGTCCGCGGACATGAGGAGACCAGCGATGAAGTTCCTGCTGCTGCTGCACAACAACCCGGCCGTGCTGAACGCGCTCACCGACGACCAGCGCACCGCGATCATGAACGGCCACGGCGACTTCATCAAGACGATCCAGGAGTCCGGTGAGCTCATCGTCACCCAGGCGCTGGCCGACCCGGCCAACAGTGCCGTGGTGCGGGTGCGAGACGGTGTCCCGGCTGTCACCGACGGCCCCTACCTGGAGGCCAAGGAGTTCCTCGGCGGCTACTACCTGGTCGAGTGCGCCGACCGGGACCGGGCGCTGGAACTGGCCGCGATGATCCCCGACGCGGCCGTCGACGGGCTCGGCGTGGAGGTGCGGCCCGTGATGTTCTCCAGCGGGATGGAGATGTGACCGCCCGCACCGAGGACCTGCTCCGGGAACTCGCCCCGCGGGTCCTCGGTGCGCTCGCGCGCCGCTACGGGGAGTTCGACGCCTGCGAGGACGCGGTGCAGGAAGCGTTGATCGCCGCATCGCAGCAGTGGCCGGCCGCCGGGGTGCCGGACAATCCGCGCGCCTGGCTGAGCACCGTGGCGACCCGGCGGCTCGTCGACCACGTACGCGGTGAGGTCGCCCGGCGCCGCCGGGAGGCGACCGCCGCCGCGCTGGCCGGCGCTCCCGTGGTCCCCGGCGTCGCCTCCGAGCAGGTGCCGGAGGCCGATGACACGCTCACCCTGCTGTTCATGTGCTGCCACCCGTCGCTGACCCCGGCCTCGCAGGTGGCGTTGACCCTGCGCGCCCTCGGCGGACTGCCGACCGCGCAGGTCGCCGCGGCGTTCCTGGTGCCCGAGGCGACGATGGCTCCGCGGATCAGCCGGGCCAAGCAGCGGATCAAGCAGGCGGGCGCCACGTTCGACCTGCCGCCGAAGTCGGAGTGGCACGGGCGGCTCCAGGTGGTCCGGCACGTCCTGTATCTGATCTTCAACGAGGGGTACACCGCCAGTTCCGGCGCCGACCTGCAACGCCCCGACCTGGTCGCCGAGGCGATCCGGCTGACCCGGTCGCTGCACCGGATCCTTCCCGACGACGGCGAGGTCGCCGGGCTGCTCGCGCTGATGCTGCTCACCGACGCGCGCCGCCCGGCCCGCACCGGCTCCGACGGGATGCTGGTGCCGCTGGCCGAGCAGGACCGCACCAGGTGGAGCGCCGACGCGGCCGCCGAGGGCATGGAGCTGATCACCCGCACGATGGCCGCGTGCCCGCCGGGCCCGTACCAGGTGCAGGCGGCGATCGCGGCGGTGCACATGGAGGCCGCCGGCGCCGCGGAGACCGACTGGCCGCAGATCGCCGCGCTGTACCGGATCCTGGAGGGCATGTCGCCGAACCCGATGGTCACCCTCAACCGGGCGGTGGCCGTGGCGATGACCGACGGCCCGCGGGCGGGGCTGGACCTGCTCGACACGCTGGGGGCCGACGAGCGGATGGCCCGGCACCACCGGCTGCCCGCCGTCCGCGCCCACCTGCTGGAGATGGCCGGCGACACCGCCGCGGCCCGGGAGGCGTACCGGCTGGCCGCGAAACGGACCGCCAGCCTGCCCGAGCAGCGTTACCTCACCGAACGCGCCAGGCGGCTCACCTGAATCCGGCCGTACCGGCGGGTAGCGGACGAGCCCGTTACCGTTGCCCGCGTGCAAGGGGAACCGGGAGCGACGTTCGGATTCTCGGTGCTCGGCTCCGTCAGGGTCCATCGCGCCGGTGCCGAGCTGACGCTGGGCGGCCGCCAGCAGCGCCTGGTGCTGGCGCTGCTGCTGGCCCGGGCGGGTGCACCGGTCTCCCTGGCCGAGCTGGTCGACCTGCTCTGGGACGAGCAGGCCCCGGCCAGCGCCGTGAACGTCGTGCACCGCCACATCGGGGAGCTGCGGCGGCTGCTCGAACCCGGCCTGCCCACGAGATCCGCGGGCGGGCACCTGCTGCGGGAGCTGTCGGGTTACCGGCTGCGCGCCGACGAGCAGTCCCTCGACCTGCTGAAGTTCCGGTCGCTGAGCCGCTCGGCGCGCCGCAGCCTGCAGGACGGCGACCCGGAGTCGGCGCTGCGGCACGGCCTCGACGGGCTGGCGCTGTGGCGCGGCCGGTGCGCCGCGGGCCTGGAACCTGCCTCCCGGCGGCACCCGGTGTTCCTGGCCGTGGAGGCCGAACGCGCCCAGACCGTGCGGGAGGCCGCCGACGCCGCCGAGCGGTGCGGCCGGCTGGGCGAGGTGCTGGCACCGCTGCGGCAGGCCGCCGAACTGCACCCGCTCGACGAGTCGCTGCAGAGCCGGCTGCTGCTGGCGCTGGCCGCCGACGGCCGCCAGGCCGAAGCGGTCGAGGTGTACCGGACGGTGCGGCACCGGCTCGCCGATGACCTGGGCGTCGAGCCGGGCGAGGAGCTGCGGGAGGCGTACGACCGGCTGCTGCACCAGCGCACCACGCCCGCGCCGGCCGGGCCGTCGTCGACGCTGCCCCGGCCCGCGCAGCTGCCGCCGGACCTGCCCGCCTTCCACGGCCGCGACGAGCTGATCGCCGAGGCCCGGGCGGCTGCCGCGCGGCCGGGCGGTCCGGCGGTGCTGGCGATCGACGGCATGCCGGGGATCGGCAAGTCCGCCCTGGCCGTCCACCTCGCGCACGGGTTGGCCGCGAGCTACCCCGACGGTCAGCTGTACGTGGACCTTCGAGGCCACGGCCGGGAGCCGGCGATGGGCGCGGACGAGGCGCTGCGCGGCTTCCTCGGCTCGCTCGGGGTGCCCCGCGACGGTGTTCCCGCCGAGCTGCACGCCCAGGCGGGCCTGTACCGCAGCCGGCTCGCCGGGCGGCGGCTGCTGATCGTGCTGGACAACTGCCGAGACGCCGAGCAGGTCCGGCACCTGCTGCCGGGCGGGCCGGGCTGCCTGGTGATCGTCACCAGCCGCAGCCGGCTGGCCGCCTTGCAGACCACGGCCGGAGCGCATCCGCTGCCGGTCGGCCTGCCCAGCGCCGGCGAGGCCCGGGCGATGCTGCTGGACCTGCTCGGCGGGCGCGGCCCGGCGGACCCGGCCGCGGTCGACGCCGTCGTGGCCGCCTGCGGGCGGCTGCCGCTCGCACTGGCCATGGCGGCCGCCCGGGTGACGAGTGGGCCGCCGACACCGCTCGACGCCGGTTCACCCGCCGGCCTGGACGGTTTCGACGGCGACGATCCGCAGACCGGGCTGCGTGCCGCGTTCTCCTGGTCGTACGAGGCGCTGTCCGGCCCGGCGGCCCGGCTGTTCCGGCTGCTGCCGCTGTATCCCGGCCCTGACATCGCGGTGGCCGGGGCGGCGGCCCTGGCCGGTGTCGCGCCGCGGGTCGGGCGGGCGCTGCTCGGGGAGCTGAGCCGCGCGCACCTGGTCAGCGAGGATCTGCCGGGCCGCTTCCGCGCGCACGGCCTGCTGCTGGCCTATGCCGCGGAGTTGGGCGAGGACGGCGACAGTCCTGCCGAGCGAGCGGCGGCACGGCTGCGCGGCCTGCAGTTCCACCGGGCCGCCTGGTAGCGGCCGCGCCGCCGCCGGTCACGCCGCAGCAATGGCTGGTCGCGCAGGGTGACGGCACTGAATCCGCACTTTCGCGTCAGTCCGATCACATCGACGCTCCCTAGGCTCGGGCCGCACTCACCCGTTCCACCTGCCTTTGGGGGAATTGCCGTGCTGGCACCCGCGATCGCCGACCCGACCGAACGCATGACGTCACTGCACGCGCAGCACGCCGCGGCCGTGCTGCGGCTGCTGCTCCTGCTGACGCACGGCCAGCGGCAGACCGCCGAGGACCTGCTGCAGGAGACGATGCTGCGGGCCTGGCAGCATCTGGACTCGGTGCCGGCCGAAGCCGACGCGGCTCGCCGGTGGCTGCTGACCGTCGCGCGGCGGCTCGTCATCGACGGCGTACGCCGGCGGCTGAACCGGCCCGCCGAGGTCCACCTCGTCGACATGACCTGGATTCCCGGCGTCGACGACACCACCGGCTCCGCGCTGGCCTCGCACGCCGTGCGCCAGGCGCTGGGCCGGCTGAGCCCGGCGCAGC
Organism: Catellatospora coxensis; assembly: GCF_016862635.1. Lineage (GTDB taxonomy): Bacteria > Actinomycetota > Actinomycetes > Mycobacteriales > Micromonosporaceae > Catellatospora > Catellatospora coxensis. The sequence continues at coordinate 160,014 of NZ_BONI01000002.1, forward strand.
GCAGCCTGCTCTGCGAGGTCTACCTGGTCGGGCGGTCGCCGAAGGAGGTCGCGGGACGGTTGGGCATGCCGGTCGGCACGGTGAAGTCGCGTACCCACCATGCGCTGTGCGCCCTGCGTACCGGGCTCAAGGCCGCCTGAGACGCACCCGGCCGGGCCGCGGTTCCGGCGTACGGCCAAGTTCACAGCGCCGCGAGGCCCGCACCGCACCCGGGGGGAGCCCTGCCACGCTACGGCGATCGTGATGACCACCCGGATCGCCCCGACATGACCGGCCCGCTGACCTTCGCCGTCCTCGGCCCGGTACGGGCCTGGCACGGCCGGTCCGAGATGGACCTCGGCACCAGGCAGCAGCGGCTGATCCTCGCGCTGCTGCTGGCCCGTGCCGGTGGCGCGGTCAGCGTCGCCGAGTTCGTCGACCTGCTCTGGGAGTCCGATCCCCCGCCGAGCGCGGTCAACGTGGTGCACCGGCACGTCGGCATGCTCCGGCGGCGCTTCGAACCGGACCTGCCGACGCGCTCGGCAGGCTCGGTGCTGGTCCGCGACGGCGCGCAGTACCGGCTGCGGATCGACGAGCAGTCACTGGACCTGCTGCGGTTCCGGCGCCTGGTCGCCGAGGCCGCCGACAGCTCCGGCGAGGCTGCCGTCGAGCTGTACCGGCAGGCGCTGGCGCTGTGGCGCGACCGGTGCGCCTCGGGCCTGCACACCGACGGCCGGACCCATCCCGAGTTCGTCGCCGTCGACGGCGAGCGGTTCACCGCCGTGCGGGCGGCGACCGACGCGGCGTTGCGGGCCGGGTGCGTGCACGTGGTGCTGCCGGCGATCCGGCTGGCCGCCGAGTACGAGCCGCTGGACGAGGCGCTGCAGGCGCGGCTGCTGCTCGCGCTGGCCGCGGACGGCCGGCGGGCCGAGGCGCTGGCGGCGTACGCGGGCATCGAGCACCGGCTCGCCGACGAGCTGGGCATCCAGCCGGGCGCGGAGCTGCGCGCGGCCCGCGACGGCCTGCTCGACCACGACGCCGCGGCGCCGGGCCCGGCCGAGCCGCCGGCGCAGTTGCCGGCCGACCACCCGTACTTCACCGGCCGCCGCGACGTGATCGCCGCGGTGGAGGAGCTGCTGGCCGGTGGGCAGCGGACCACGGCGCTGGTCGTCGACGGGATGCCGGGCGTCGGCAAGACCACGCTGAGCGTGCACCTGTCGCACCGGCTGGCCGACCGCTACCCGGACGGTCAGCTGCACGCGGACCTGCGCGGGTTCGACTCGGGCGAGTCGGCGATGACCCCGGCGGAGGCGCTGCGCGGGTTCCTGTGGTCGCTGGGGGTCGCCCCGTCGGCGATCCCGGCCGAGCTGCACGCCCAGGCGGGGCTGTACCGCAGCATCCTGGCCGAGCGCCGGATGCTGATCCTGCTCGACAACTGCCGGGACTGGGACCAGATCCGGCATCTGCTGCCGGGTGCGGGCGGCAGCCTGGTCATCGCGACCAGCCGACGCCGGATCGCGGGCGCGGCCGGTGCGGCGGGCGCGTTCGCGCTGCACCTGGATGTGCTCAGCGACGACGAGGCGCGCGAGCTGCTGACCCGGCGGCTCGGTGACGCGGTGGCCGCCGACCCGGCCGCCGTCGGCGAGATCATCGTGCGGTGCGGGCGGCTGCCGCTCGCGCTGGCGCTGGTCGCGACGCGCAGCGTGGGCCGGTCGGGGCTGAGCCTGCCGGCGGTGCTGGGTGAGCTGGCCGAGGCCGACGGCCGGCTGTCGGGCTTCGGTGACGCGCACGCCGACCTCGAGGCGATCTTCTCCTGGTCGTACCGGGCCCTGACGCCTGACGCGGCACGGCTGTTCCGGCTGCTGCCACTGCACCCGGCCGGTGGGCTGAGCACGGAGGCGGCGGCGGCGCTGGGCGGGGTGCCGCTGCGCGCGGCCCGGGGCCTGCTCGCCGAGCTGGGGGCGCAGCTGCTGGTCGAGCCGGGCGAGGGCCGGTGGCGGATGCACGATCTGCTGCGCGCGTACGCCGCCGAGCTCGGCGAGGAGCACGACGGCGCGGCCGAGCGGGCTGCGGCTGTCACGCGGCTGTACGACTACTACCAGCTCAGCGCGTACGCGGCGCATCTGCTGCTGCTGCCGCAGGTGCCGCTGCCGGAACCGGAGCCGTCGGCGCACGGGGTGACCGCGCGCGGGTTCACCGGCCGGGCCGACGCGACGGCCTGGTTCGCCGCCGAGCAGCGGGTGCTGACCGAGGTCGTCGCGCGGGCCGCGCGGCGCGGCCGGCCGCGTACGGCGTGGCGGATCGCGCTGGCGATGCAGAACTTCTTCCAGGACACGGCCCAGTTCAAGCAGTGGACGGCGGTGGTCGGCACAGGCCTGGCCGCGGCCGGCGACGATCCGGCCGCGCGGGCGCTGCTGCACCGCAGCCTCGCCGGGGCGTGCTACTTCCTGGCCGATCTGGACGGCGGGCTGTCGCACCTGGAGCAGGCCCGGGAGATCTTCGACCGGCTGGGTCTGCACGCCGAGCAGGGCCATGTCGAGAACAACATCGCCGAGATCCGGTTGGAGCAGCGGCGTTACGCCGACGCGGTCCGGCACGCCGAGGCGGCGCGGGAGCTGTTCCGGGCCGCCGGCAACGTGCGGGGCGCGACGACCGCGCTGCTGGCGATCGCGCGGGCGCAGGGCTGGCTGGGCCGGCACGCGCAGGCGCTGGGCATGTTCGCGCAGGCGCAGCGGCAGTTCGAGGTGCTCGGCGACCTGCACGGGGTGGGCACGACGCAGGCGTGGATGGCGCACACGTACTCGATGATCGACGACCTGCCGCACGCGATGGCGATCTGGGAGCAGGCGGTCGACACGTTCCGGGGCGCCGGGGCCGCGCACCACACCGCGGAGGTGCTGGTCGCCGTCGGTGACGTGCATGCCGGCAACGGTGAGGCGGGCCTGGCCCGGCGGGCGTGGCGGGAGGCGCTGGCCGAGCTGGACGGCACGGACTCGCCGGTGGCCCGGCAGGTCCGGGACCGGCTGGCCCGGTGACCCGGACGCGGCGCTGGCACGGCGCCGCGTCCGGGGGTTTTCTCAGTACCGGTAGGCGCGGATCACGGTCTGCTTGACCGTGTTGCCGCTGCTGTCGGTCGCCGCGGAGCGCAGTGACACGAAACCGGTGCCGGTCGGGTTGCACACCCAGGCCACGGCCTGCTCGCCGAAGCGCAGCACCGGCAGCTTCTGCCAGGACTTGCCGTCGTCGAACGACGCCTCGACGGTCAGGGCCTTCGTCCGGCCCGGCGCCGCCCCGACCTGGCGGTCCAGCGAGATCGGGATCGCGAACAGCCGCCCGGCCGGGGCCCGGTTGTCCAGGTCCAGGTTCGGGGTGTACCGGATCGCGGTCAGCGGCAGCTTCACCAGCTCGCCGTCGGCCACGTGCCCGGACTTGAACGTCCACTCCGCCTCGACCAGCGTCGACAGGGTGAACGCCGGGTCGCTGTGGAACGTCGCGGCCAGGCGGTAGTCACCGGGCTCGGCGGGCACCTGCCACGCGTACGGGACCTCGCTCGCGGCGCCGACCTCGACACCGTCGCGGTACAGGTTCACCTGCACGCTGCCGCCGCGCACGTGCCGGAAGCCCATGTGCCCGGCTCCGTCGCCGTGCAGCGGCCCCGGCCCGCCGATGGTGTCGCCCCAGTAGCGGGTGGAGTACTGCTGGGCGAAGTTCGGCTTCGGGAACACCGGCCCGACGACCCCGTTGGCCCACTTCACCGTGTACGTGCGGCCGGCCTTGAAGCTGGTCCAGTCCGACTGGTAGTAGGTGTGGCGGAACTGCGCCGAGGTCGACTGCCACTGCGCCTGCTTGTCCTGGTTGTAGTACTCGGTGACGGTGCTCGGCACGTCGTAGGTGAACGTCGGCTGGACGTTGCGGTCGTCGCGGTACACCGGGGAGTTGCCCGGCGCGTGCGCGACCGCGTTGCGGCCGACCGGCACCCCGGCCACGTCCGCGCCGGTCTGGGACCGGACCGTGGCGAAGTCGCCGGCGCGCAGCTTGCGGCTCAGTCCGGCCATCATCCGCTGCGGCTCGTAGAGGTAGACGCGGTAGACGTACGGGCTGTTGTGCAGGCCGCCGTCGGGGTCGACCTGGCCCCAGATGCCGTGCACGTACGACACGAACCCGGGCGTCCTGCCGGACCCGATCTGCGCGGTCCGCACGTGCTGGAAGCCGACGTTCATGAGCACGCCGAACGGGTCGTTGCTGCCCCAGATCTGCGGCTGCTCGGTGCGGATCGTCCACCCGGACTCCGGGTGCACCAGGGTCGCCTTCGGGTTCGGCACCGACACCGCGATCGGCTTGGCCTGCCGGGTGTCGACGGTGAGCGACTGGTCCCTGGTCAGGTCGAGGATCGGGCGCACCAGCGTGGTGATGTCCGGATCGCCCTCGTCGCCGGTGACCAGGTAGGTCTGGACGAGGTAGCGGCCGGCGCGGACCCGGTGCGTGGTGGCCGACGCGTCGCCGAGCACCAGCAGCGTCTGCCGGTCGAGGTCCATCAGGACGGTCACCCAGCTCTGGCCGGCCTTGGGCGCGCCGCCGTCCGGGCCGATCAGCTTGAGGGACAGCCGGTTACGGGCGATGTCGAGCGCGACCGGGGTCTGCACCTGCGCGCCGCCGCCGGTGGCGGTGACCTCACCACCGAAGTAGTGGTCGGCCAGGCCCGCGCCGGCCGCGACGGTGACGTCCACGGTGGCGGTGCCACCGGCGGGCACGGTCACCGAGGAGGCGCTGAGGCTGAACAGGCCCGCCGGCGCCGCGGCGCCGGTGGCGTCCTCGGCGGTCAGGGACAGGGCCAGGGTCAGCGCCGAGGCGCCGCTGTTGGTGTACGTGACGGTGCGGGTCTGGGCGGCCGTGGCGCGTTCGAAGGCGACGCTGACCGGGTTCGCCGTGACGGCCTGCCCGAGCGCGCGGGCGACGTCGAGGAAGCCCGCGCCCTGCTCGTACACGCCGATCGTGTCGTTCGGCTGCGCCGAGGCCATCAGCGTCGACTTGATCCGCTCCGGGGTCCAGTCCGGGTGCTGCTGGACCAGCAGCGCCGCCGCGCCCGCCACGTGCGGGGTCGCCATCGACGTGCCGGACAGGCTGGCGTACTGCGGGTTCTCGTCGTTCGGGTACAGGTCGGAGGTCGAGCTGCGGGCGGCGAGGATGCCGACGCCGGGCGCGGTCACGTCCGGCTTGATGCCGGCGTCGCCGGCGCGCGGGCCGCGGCTGGAGAACTCGGCCAGCTCCCCGGTCTTGGCGACCGCGCCGACGGTCAGCGCCTCGTCGACGCTGCCGGGCGAGTTGATCGTGGACTCGCCGGCGAGGCCGCTGTTGCCGGCCGCGACGACGAACAGGATGCCGTACTGCCTCGTCAGGTCGGCCAGGGCCGCCTCGATCGGGTCGGTCCCCGCGCTGTCGGGGCCGCCGAGACTCATGTTGGCGACCTTGACGCCCTGCTGCGCGGCCCAGGTCATGCCGGCCAGGATCGCCGACTCGGGGCAGCCGTCCAGGGTGCAGACCTTGGCGCTGTAGATGCTCGCGCCCGGCGCCATGCCCTTGAACCGGCCGTCGGAGGCGGCGGCGGTGCCGGCGATGGTGGAGGCGACGTGGGTGCCGTGGCCGACCAGGTCGAGGGCGTCGGGCTCGGCGGTGAAGTTCTCCGCCGCGGCGACGCGACCGGCCAGGTCGGGGTGGGTCTGGTCGACGCCGGTGTCGATCACGCCGACCTTGACGCCCACGCCGGTCAGCCCGGCCTGCCAGGCCGTCGGGGCGCCGGTCAGCGGGACGCTGACGTCGAGGGTGGGCTTGCGCAGCCCGTCGAGCCAGATCTTGTCGTACCCGGCCCGCAGCCGCCGCTCGGATCCGGCGGCCGAGGTGAGGCCGTTCCAGAACGACACCGCGTCGGCGCGGTTCTGCGCGACGGCGGTGATCCCGTCGAGCTCACGGGTGGTCCGGGCGCCGGTCAGCCCGGCCGCGGCGCCGCTGTGCTCGATGAGCAGCGGCAGGGTGGCGCGGGTGTCGTCGTAGCCGAAGCCGATCAGCGCCGAGACGTCGAACAGCCGCTCGTCGAGCTTGCCCCGGTTGAGCAGGCCGACGGCGTCGGCGGGGATGACCCGCACGTCCTTTCCGGCGCTGTGGGTCAGGAACGGGATCGTCTCCCGGCCCTTGCCCGGCACGACGCTGACGGCGGTCTGGCCGTCGACGGTGCTGACGTGAACGGTGTCGCCGGTGAGCAGAGTGACCGTTCGGGGCTTGGACGCGACCTGGGGTGTGGTCGCCGGCTGTGGCGCCTGGGGCTGGGCCGCGGCTGGTGACCCGCCCGGGGCCACCGCCGAGACGCCCAGCACCAGCAGTGCCAGCGCCGATAACTTGCGAACTGACGGCATCGTTCTCCTCGACCATCGCGAGAGGTATCCGGGCGGTGATCCAGACGTGACCGGCGAACGAAAGTTCAAAGAAGTGACCTGGATCACATCCGCAGCGTCGCCGCTGCCGGCGCGGCGAGCTCGGCCAGCGGTGCGTCCGGGCGGCTCGCGGCTCTGGCCGCCAGCACGGCGAGGGTCAGCGGCAGCCGCCCGCTACCGGCGATGAGCTCGTCCACCGCGGCGGGCTCCGCGGCGGTGCGCTCGCAGCCGAGCCGCCGCACCAGGTACTCCCGGGCCTCGTCGGGTGGCGGCAGGTCCAGCGGCAGCGGATGGGCGCGCCCGGCGGCGAGCAGCCCGGTGAGCGGGTGGCGGCTGGTCACCACGGCCAGGCAACCGGGTGTGCCGGGCAGCAGGTGCCGTACGTGCTCGAAGTCGCGGCCGTTGTCGGCCACGATCAGGATGCGCCGTCCGGCGAGGATGCTGCGGTACAGCCCGGCCAGCGCGTGCAGCTCGGTCGGCGTGTGCTGCGGGGCGACGCCGAGCGAGCTGAGGAAGCCGCGCAGCGCCTCGGCGGGGCTCATCGCACGCGCGTCGGCGGCCGACCCGCGCAGGTCGGCGTACAGCTGCCCGTCGGGGTACGCGGCGGCGAGGCGGTGTCCGAGATGGATCGCCAGGGTGGTCTTGCCGATGCCCGCGATCCCGTGGACGGCCAGCGCCATGGCGCGTCCCTGCCGGCGGTCCTGGTCGAGCAGCTGCTGCGCGCGGGCGAGGACGTCGGCGCGGCCGACGAAGAACGGATGGTCAGGTGGCAGCTGCGCCGGGGTCGGCAGCACCTGCCGCGGCTGTGCCGGGTTCGGTGGCGACGACGCGGGATCAGCGCCGTCGCCGGACCGGGCGACCGGGCTGCCAGGGTCGGGCGGCGGCGTGCCGCGCTCCGGACCGACGGCGATGCGCTGGTGCAGCAGCCGGTCGTAGGCGTCCAGCAGCTCGGGGCTGGGGTCGATGCCGAGTTCGTCGCACAGCCACCGGCGCACGTCCTGGAAGGTCTCCATCGCCTCGGCCTGCCTGCCGTCGGCGGCGAGCGCGAGCATGAGGCGGGCCTGCAGCGCCTCGTCGAGCGGGTGCGCCGCGGCCGCCTGGCGCAGGGCGGGGATGACCAGGCGTGCCTGCCCGCAGCGCAGGGCGGTGTCGGCGGCGTCGCGTGCGGCGTGCGCGCATTCGGCTTCGATCGCGGCGAACACCGGGTGGGTGCGCGCGTCGGTGTCCAGGCCCGCTGCGCAGGGGCCGCGCCACAGGGTCAGCGCCTCGGCGAACAGCCGTACCGCCGCGGCGGGTTCGCTCGCCTGCCGGGCCTGGGCGACGAGGTGGCGCAGCCGCAGCAGGTCGAGGGAGTGCTCGTCGACCTTCAGCCGGTATCCGGCCGCGTGGCGGATGAGGTGGCTGCCGACGGCGCGTACCGGCAGGTCGGGTTCGATGAGCCGGCGCAGCGTGCCGATGTAGCGGTGGACGACGTTGACCGCGCTGCCCGGCGGGTCCTGGCGCCAGATCGTGTCGACGAGTTCGGTGATGCTGACGACCGATCCGGCGTGGGCGAGCAGCAGGGCCAGCACGAGCCGTTGCTGGCGGCCGCCGAGTTCGAGCTCGGCGCCGCCGCGGCGGGCGGCGACCGGGCCCAGGATGGTGAACCGCACTGCCGATGTCGACTCGGTCATGGGGTGCCTTCGCTGTCGGGCCGGGCCCCGTGCGGGCCGGCTCGGCCCTCCATGCAACCCGCGGATCCGGCCGCTGACCAGGCAGAAGTTACGCAGGAACCGCCGGTGGGGGCTGCTGCGCCTGCGGTGGCGGCGCGCGCAGGCGGCCGCAGTGCGGATCCGGTGGCATTGCAGTGCCACGAACGGTCCGGACTGCGGCCGCGACGCGGGTGGCGGGTGAGTCCCCCGACTCTCGCCACCCGGCGCGGGCGGCGGGTGAGCCCCCCGGCCCCCGCCACCCGCTGCCTTCCGCCCCCCCCTCAGTGCGGTCGGCTCTGGTGAGGTCAGTCGGTCTCGCGGGCCGCCCGCTCGATGAGGTCGGCGGTGTCGTCGGCCCGGGACACGAACACCGCGTGCGAGGCGCCCTTCTCGCGCTGCTTGACGCCGTGGGCGCGGTCGGCGCCGAAGTGCTGCAGCTTCGCCGGGATGGTCCGGTCGGCTTCGGCGATGAGGTGGTAGCTGGGGATGGTGCGCCAGGCCGGCTCGCCCGCCGCCGCCTCGTTGAGCGCCGCCGCCGTGGCCGGGCGCTGCGTCGCGGCCATGAGCGCGGCCTCGCCGGCCGGGACGTCGGCGGCGAACTGCTGCCGGAACAGCTGCTGGTCCACGTACAGGTCGACGTTGCCGTCGGGCAGCGGGACCGGGCGCAGCGTCTCGGGCAGGGTGCTGCCCTCGAACTTCGACGCCAGCGTGAACGCGCTCTCGCCCTGGTCCGGGGTGAACGCCGCGATGTAGACCAGCGCCTTGACGTTGGGGTTGCCGGTGGCCGCGGTCGAGATGACCATGCCGCCGTACGAGTGGCCGACCAGGACGATCGGGCCGTCGATCTGCGCCAGCTTGGCCTTGAGCTGTGCGGCGTCGGAGGCGACGCCCCGCAGCGGGTTCGGGGCGGCCACGACCGGGTAGCCGTCGCGGAGCAGTTCGCGGGTCACGCCGTTCCAGCCGCCGGAGTCGGCGAACGCGCCGTGCACCAGCACGACCGTCGGCTTCGGACCGCGGCTGTGCGTGGCCTGCGCGGCGCTGGGGGCGATCGCGGTGACGCTCGCCACGCCCAGCACGGCCGCTGCGGCCACGCCCATGGCCAGGAACTTCTTTCTCGGTGACACGTGTCTTTCCTTCCTGAGGTCGGACCCACCGCCGTCGCGGGTGCGGTCCGGGTTGTCCGGTGGCGGCTGCCGTCGGCTCTGCGCCGAGCCCCTTCGCGGGCCGCTGCGCCACCTGGGGCGACGCGATTCGTGTCCGCCCTGTCCCCACCGACGTTAGGCGGGCCCGGTGCCGAACCAGTGGCACCGCAGTGCGCGTGCGGTTCACTGCCCGCCCGCCCGGATCACTCAGGCGCGGACCTTCTGACCTGCGGGGACGTATGCGTTGCCGTCGAGGGCCGCCAATGCGGCCCGCGCCACACCGATCGACGCGGTGCGGTGCTCGGCGCAGTGGACGCCGACGTGCGCGTGCCGTGCGATGCCCCGGTGCCAGGCCCAGACCGGGACCTCCACCTCGCACAGCGCTCTCGTGCAGGACGGGACGCGGGCGTGCTCGGCGGCGCCGTGACCGGGGCCGCCGCCGAGGAGCGTGATCGCGCGGGTCAGGTGCGCGCGCGCCTGGTCGGTGTCCCCCAGCGCCCAGTGCGACCGGCCCAGCGTCAGGTGGACGCGGCCCGTGAAATGGGGCCCGTGCGCGCCGGCCAGGGGCAGCGCCCGCGTCGCCTCGGCCAGCGACTGCGGCCAGCGCCGCACGTCGCCCAGGCACCGGGCCAGCGCCGCCTGGGCGGTCATCCGGGCCGTTCGGGCCGCCGCCGGGTCGACCGGACGCGCGTCGAGTTCGCGCAGCACCGCCCGGAACGCCTCGATCGCCTCGTCCGGCCGGCCGAACTCCACGTACGCCTGCGCCAGTCCCAACCGGACCTGGACGTACCCGTCGTGGTCGCCGGCGGTGCCGGCCAGGTCCAGGGCCAGCCGGTACGCCGCCACGGCCCGGCAGGCGTCGGCGCCGAGCCGCCACGCGTGGGCCACGTGGTGCATCGCCCCGGCCTGCTCCCGCAGGTCGCCGAGGTCCTCGGCCAGCCGGTAGGCCTCCATCGCCAGGTCCACGCCGTACGCGTGGCGGCGCTGGCAGACCGACACGGCCCAGGCGTGGTAGGCGAGATGGGTGATCTCCTGCCGGCGGTCGGGCAGCCGGGCCGCGGCCGCCCGTGACAGCCGGAAGACCTCCGGCCACCGTCCCGCGTGGACGCATCGTTCCGCGTGCCAGTGCAGCGCCTCGCCGACGTCGGCGACCCGCTGGTGCCGGCCGTCGGCGGCAGCCGAGCGCAGCGCGGACAGCCAGCTGTCCGCCTCGGTGCGCAGCCAGGCCCGCGCCTGCTCCGGTGAAGCCGACGCGGGCAGGCCGGGCCGGTCGGCGGGCGGGCCCGCGTCGGGCGCGAAGCGCCGCCCCGCCGCGACCGCCGTGTCCAGCAGCCAGTCGACCATCCGCCGCCCGGTCCGCGCCCTGGCCGGCGCGGGCTCCTCGCCGCGCAGCCGGTCGGTGGCGTAGAGCCGGATCAGGTCGTGGAACCGGTAGCGCTCGCAGCCCTCGTGCTGCAGCAGCCCCAGCTCGGTGAGCTCGTCGAGCCTGTCCTCGGCTTCGGCGGCGTCGACCTCGGCCAGGACCGAGGCGTGCGCGGCGGCGAAGTCCGGCCCCGGCACGTGGGCCAGTCGCCGGAACATCACCTTCGCCGGTTCGGACAGCTGGGCGTACGACAACGCGAACGCGGCCGCCACACCCAGGTCCCCGACCTGCAGGTTCGCCAGCCGCCGGTCGGCGTCGGCCAGTCGTCCGGCCAGATGCCCCATCGTCCACGCGGGACGGCCGGCCAGCCGGGTCCCGGCGATCCGCAGCGCCAGGGGCAGGTGCCCGCACAGCCGGGCGACCGCGCCGACCTCGTACCCCGACGCCTGGTCCGCGGCCCGGCCCGCGACCGCCCGCAGCAGCTGCGCGGACTCGACCGGGGTCAGCGGTTCCAGCGCGATCCGCAGCACCCCGTCCAGCCCGCCCAGCAGGCGGCGGCTCGTCACGACCACCATCCCGGCGCCCGCGCCGGGCAGCAGCGGCCGCACCTGGCGCTCGTCGGCGGCGTTGTCGAGCACCAGCAGGCAGCGCCGCTCGCGGGTGATCGCCCGCAGCTGCCCGGCCCGCTCCTGCTCGTCCTCGGCGATGCCGCGCGATGCGACACCCAGCGCGCGCAGCAGCCGCCGCAGCGCCTCACCGGCCCCCATCGGCTCGGGGCCGGTCCCGCGCAGGTCCAGGTAGATCTGCCCGTCGGGGAACAGGTCGCCCAGCTGCTCGGCCGCGCGGACCGCCAGCGCCGTCTTGCCCAGCCCCGGCTGGCCGTGCACGAGCGCCACCGGTGTCCGGCCGCCGCCCGCCACGGCGTGGCCGTGCAGCTCCCGCAGTTCCCGCGCCCGGCCGACGAAGTCGCCGATCCCGCGCGGCAGCTCGCCGGTGCGCGGCCGGCCGGCCCGGCCCTGTGCCCGCTCCTCCCGGACCAGGGCTTCCAGCCCGGCACGGTCCCGGTCTTCGAGCCGTAGCGCGCCGGCCAGCGCGGCGAGGGTCCGTTCCTGCGGGGCGCGGCTGTGCCCGCGTTCCATGTCGCTGATCGCCCGGCCGCTCACGCCGGACGCCGCGGACAGCTCCTCGATGGTCATCCCCGCCGACTGCCGGATCTCCCGCAGCCGCCGGCTGAACGCGCAGCCGGTCATCACGCCCCCCGTCGCCGCGTCACCCACCCCCGAGCGGGGATCGCTCCGGTGTGCCGGGCAGGTCGCGGTCGCGGTCAATCGTGGGCCGGGAAGGCGGCGGCTGCCCAGCCCGGGGCCGGTTGCGGTGAGATCTTCGGCGGGCTGTCACAGATCCGGTGTCCGGACGGTCCGCACTGCTCAGGGCCCTGCCGAATCGCCCAAGTGGGCACTGAAGCGGCCACGGCCACGGTGCTGCCGACCGCACCCCGCACCAGGCCGTCGACGACCGGGCCGACCACAGCGGTCCTTTCAGATGAGCCAGCCTGGTGGCCGCCCGCGCGCCGGTGGGGAGGGCGTTCACCGTGTTGCGGCCGGCGGGCCGCCAGGCTGGGGCTTGGGGAGGAAGGTCAGTGCGTTCGCGACCGGTGCCGGACGATGGCCAGCGGGGCGTGGGCGTGGTGCAGCACCGCGTGGCTGACCGAACCCAGCAGCAGCCCGCCGAGCACCCCGCGCCCGTGCGCGCCGACGACCACCAGCTGGGCGGTCTTCGACTGCTCGGCCAGCACGTGCGCCGGGGCGCCCCGGACCAGCAGATGCTGCACGGCCACCTGCGGGAAGCGCTCGCGGTAGCCGGCGACCGCCTCGGGCAGCACCCGGTCCAGTTCCTCACCGAGCCCGTCCACGTCGTGCACCCGGGCCACGAACCCGGCGTGCGGCGCCGGGGTGGCGTACAGCCACGCGTGCACCGCCACCAGCGTCGTGCCGCGGTTGGCGGCCTCCTCGAACGCGAACCCGACCGCCTCGACGGACAGCTCCGAACCGTCCACACCGACCACGACCGGGCCGCCCGCGCGCGGCTCGTCCCGCACCACCAGCACCGGGCACAGCGCCCGGGCCGTGACCTGCACGGTGACCGAGCCGATCAGCAGCTCGGCGAAGCCGCCCAGGCCGCGGTTGCCGAGCACCAGCAGCACGGCCCCGCGGGACTCGTGCACCAGCACCGGCGTCGGCGCGCCGTCGACGACCACACCCGTGACCGGCACTTCGGGGGCGATCCGGCCCGCCTCGGCGACGGCGTCGGCGACGTAGCGCTCCGCCTGGTGGCGCAGACCCCCGTCGGCGGGTCCGCCGGGCGCCGGGCCGACGGGCACGTGCATGAGCGGCCAGATGAACGCGTGCACGACCCGCAGCGCCCGCCCCCGGCCAGCCGCCTCCCGGGCCGCCGCACGTACCGCGGCCAGCCCCTCGGCGGAGCCGTCCACGCCCACCACGACAGGGGCACCGGCGTTGATCGTCATGGCATGTTCCTTCGCTCGTCGTCGGCGGCGCGGCGCGATACCAGCCGAACCGGCAGCCGCCGTCCTCGTGCCCCGACGACGCTACGGACGCGCAGTGCGCAGGCAGTGGCGAACGAGTGCGTGCGCGGCGTCACCCGCGCACGCCGAAGGGCCGGCCCCCGTGGAGCCGGCCCTTCGGCGCACCTGGTCACCGGTGCCGCGTCAGTAGTAGATGCAGCCGCTGCCGTTCATCATCGGCCAGCACAGGTAGGTGCGGGTCTGCGTGCCGTACCCGCCGTCGACCTTGACGTTCGGGTCGATGTTGTTGCGCCAGTAGTTCTGCGCGAACTTCAGCGCCGCCTGGGTCTTGCCCCCGAAGTCGTTGTCGTCGTCGAGCCACTCGTACCCCTCCCAGCCGCCGAAGTTGAAGTTCAGCGCGCGCTGCAGCTCGCCGACCCCGGCGTTGTGCGAGCCGCGCAGCAGCCAGCAGTTGAAGTTGCTCGACCGGTACGCGGGAATCGACGCCGAGTACGTGCCGCTGCCGCCGTAGTCGCGGATCAGCGTGCCCCGGCCGTCGCACTGGGGGTTGGCCGCGTGCGCGGCCGACGGCCCGACCAGCTGCACCACGGCCGCAGCGAGGACGATGACGACAGCCGCGAGGCCGCGCCGGGTTCCGGACTTGAACATCGTCTTGCTCCTCACCCGATTCCTCGGAAGATGGAATCGCCTGCCCACAGCCTCACCGGCGCGGGCACGGGCGGCGGCGGCCGCCGACCGACTCCAGACGGCCCCGGCCGTGCACCTGATCGCGCGCCCGCGCGGGAACCGAACACCGGACTGGACCGGACACGGGCGCGGCTCGACCGCGCGGCCGGGGGCGTCGAGCCCGTGAACCGGCGCCCGTCGCCGGATAGGATCGGAGATCGAAGGTCATGGTCCCCGGCGGCGAGGCGCGCCCGCGACGGCCGTGGCCGCCAGGAGGTGCCCCATGCGCAGACCGGCCTCGGCATGACCGGTTCCGTCGACTTGACGCCCCTGGTGGACGCGCTGCCCGCCGGCTGCGTCATCGCCGACCCGGACCGCATGGACGCCTACCGGTGGGACCGCGCCAACGATCCTCACGCCGGTGTGCCGCTCGCGGTCGTCCGGGCCACCTGCACCGCCGATGTGCAGGCCGTGATGCGGTTCGCCACCGCACACCGCGTCGCCGTGGTGGCCCGCGGGGCCGGGTCCGGCCTGTCCGGCGGCGCGTCGGCCGTGGCCGGGTGCCTGGTCGTCTCGACCGAACGCATGCGCGAGATCACGGTGGATCCGTCGTCGCGTACCGCGGTCGTCGAGCCGGGCCTGTTCAACGCCGAGGTCAAGGCGGCGGCCGCCGAGCACGGCCTGTGGTATCCGCCCGACCCGTCGTCGTACGAGTTCTGCTCGATCGGCGGCAACGTCGCCACCAACGCCGGCGGCCTGTGCTGCGTGAAGTACGGCGTCACCGGCGACTACGTGCTCGGGCTGACCGTCGTGCTCGCCGACGGCACCGCGGTCGAGCTGGGCGGCCCCCGGATCAAGGACGTCGCCGGGCTGTCGCTGACCAAGCTGTTCGTCGGCAGCGAGGGCACGCTGGGCGTCATCACCCGGATCGTGCTGCGGCTGCTGCCGGCCCAGCGGCCGCGGGCCACCCTGGTCGCGACGTTCGCGTCACTCGACGACGCCACCGGCGCCGTCCTGGCGGTCACCCGCGGGCTGCGCCCGTCGATGCTGGAGTTCATGGACCGCACGTCGATCAACGCCGTCGAGGACCTGACCAGGATGGGCCTGGACCGCAGCGCCGAGGCCATGCTCGTCATCCAGTCCGACGAGCCCGGGACGCACGCGGCGGAGGAGATCGCGCGCATCGGCGAGCTCTGCCGCACCGGGCACGCCGTCGAGGTGTTCACCACCGACGACCCGGACACGGGTGAGGCGTTCACCGTGGCGCGGCGCATGGCGATCCCGGCGATGGAGAAGAAGGGTGCGCTGCTGCTGGAGGACGTCGGCGTGCCGGTGCCCGAACTCGGCACGCTGGTACGCGGCATCGAGGAGATCTCCCGGGCCCGCGACGTGCGAATCGCCGTCATCGCCCACGCCGGGGACGGCAACACGCACCCGCTGATCGCCTTCGACCCGATGGACGCCGACCAGTCGGCGCGCGCCCAGCTCGCCTACGGGGAGGTGATGGAGCTCGCCATCGGCCTGGGCGGCACGATCACCGGCGAGCACGGCGTCGGCCGGCTCAAGAAGGCGTGGCTGCCCGACTACCTCGGCCCGGACGCGCTGGAACTCAACCGGCGCATCAAGGACTGCCTCGACCCGGCGGGAATCCTCAACCCCGGCGCGGTCTTCTGACCCCGGTGGTCGCCACCGGGCGGCCCGGCCCGTTCACCTGATCGTCGACCGCCTGCGGAATTCGGACGCGTGACCACACCGGATAGGGTGACCTATGTGGACGAACGCACCAGCCCGGTCACGCAGTTCTGCGCCAATCTCCGAACCCTGTGGCAGGCATCCGGACGTGACCTGCCGAGCATCGCCCGGCAGGTGCGCATCAGCCGGACCCAGCTCTACGCGATCCTCGACGGGCAGATCAAACGACCGCCGGACTTCGAGACCCTGGTACGCCCGTTCGTGCTCGCCTGCGGCGCGAGCGAGGCCGAACTCGCCGAGTGGCGCCGCCGCCACGACGTGCTCGTCGGCGTCCACGAAGGACTGCGCCGGCGCGGCGGCTCCCGGCCCGCGGGCCCGAACCTGCTGCCCGCCATGGCCGGCAGCTTCGTCGGCCGCACGGCACTGCTGAGCGCGCTGGACACCGCCGCCCAGCCGGTCACGGTGGTGTCCGGGCCGCCCGGCATCGGCAAGACCACGCTCGTCGTGCACTGGGCGACCGGCCAGGCCACCGCCTTCCCCGACGGCCGCCTGTACGCCGACCTGCGCGGATACGCCCGCGACGGCGACATCCTCGACCCGGCCGACGCGATCCGCGTCTTCCTCGACGCGCTCGGGGTGCCCGCCCGGGACATCCCCGCCGACCACGCCGCGCAGGCGGCCCGGTTCCGCGGCCTGGCCGCCGAGCGCCGCCTGCTCGTCGTGCTCGACAACGCCCGCGACGCCGACCAGGTGCGCCCGCTGCTGGCCGCCGGCCCCGGCGTACGCACGATCGTGACCAGCCGCAACCCGCTGACCTCGCTCCTCGCCGAGTACGCCGCCGCACCGGTGCCCGTCGAGCTGCCCAGCCAGGCCGAAGCCGTCGAGCTGGTCCGGTCCCGGCTGCCCGGCCCGGCCGACGACACCGCGGCCGCCGACGCCGTCGCCGCCTGCGGGCGGCTGCCGCTGGCGCTCGCGCTGATCGCCGCCCGGGTCGCCCAGACCGGGTCGCCACTGGCGACCGCCGCCGCCGACCTGCACCGGGCCGGCTCGCGCAGCCACGACACCCTGCACGCGGTGTTCTCCTGGTCGTACGCGGCGGTCAGCCCGGCCGCCGCGCGGCTGTTCCGCCGGCTCGGCCTCACCGCCGGACCCGACATCGCCGCCGACGCGGTCGCCGCCCTCGCCGGAGTGCACGACGCCCGCGCCGAGCTCGACGAGCTGGTCGACGCCGGTCTGCTGGTCGAGCACCGGCCGGGCCGCTACCAGCTGCACGACCTGCTGCGCGACTACGCCCACGAGCAGGCCCGCGCCGTCGACGACGGCGACGAGCGCCGCGACGCGCTGACCAGGCTGCTCGACCACTACACGCGCAAGGCTCACGAGGCCGACCGGGTCCTGAACCCGATCCGCCCGGCGATCCCGCTGCCCGTGCCGCCGTCCGAGGGCAGCCACCGCCCCGACTACCGCACGGCGCTGGCCTGGCTGGAGGCCGAGCGTTCGGTGCTGATGGCGACGCTGCGCCAGGCCCGCGACGACGGCCAGGACCAGTACGCGTGGCAGCTCGGCTGGGCGCTGGACACGTTCCTGTACGAGCAGCACCGCTGGCACGACGAGGGGGCGGCGTGGGCGGTGGCGCTGCGGGCGGCGACCGCTTCGATGGACCACGCGGCGGCCGCGCACGCCCACCGGTTCCTCGGCGCGGTCGCCGGGCGGCTGCAGCGGTTCGCCGACGCGTACACCCACATGCACGAGTCGATGCAGCTGTGCCGGGACACCGGTGACCACCGCGGGGAGGCCGAGACCGAGTTCGTCCTGTCCTACGTGTGCTTCCTGCAGGGCGACCTGGCCAAGGCGCTGGCCCACATCGAGCGGTCCCTGGAGCTGTGGTCCGGGCTGTCCGACCCGAGCTGGGCGGGCCGGGCCGCCAACGGCGTCGGCCTGTACCTGGTCTACGGCGGCGACCCGGCGGCGGCGATCGGGTACTTCCAGCGGGCCGCCGCCGACCAGCACCTGGCCGGCGACACCGTGAACGAGGTGGTCTCCCTGGACAACATCGGCCAGGCCCACCACGCCCTCGGCGCGTACGCCGCCGCGATCGAGCAGTACGACATCGCCCGTGACCTGGTCCGGGAGCTGGGTGACCCGGTCCTGGACGCGCAGCTGGCCAACCACGCCGGCGACGCGTTCCAGGCGCTCGGCGATCACGCCACGGCCCGTGAGCGCTGGGAGCACGCGTACAAGCTGTATGCCAACGCCGGCCATCCGGTCGCCGACGACGTCGCCCACAAGCTCGCGGTCCCGCAGCCGGATCCGGGCGACCGCCGGTGATCGGGTGATCGGTTAAAGGTGCTTCGGTCAGCGCCGGTAGCAGCGCCAGGCGTACGCGTCGGCGGGGTCGGCGGTCCGCGCGTAGGCGCCCTTGCCGTAGGCGTCGGCGCACGCGACGTCCATGTCGACGGCTCGCACGAACACCAGCAGGCGTACGCACTGCCAGCCGCCGTCCGCGCGGGGCGTCGCCATGGAGCCGTTCACGTGCTGCCAGCAGTACTTCGTCGCCAGCTCCTGCACCCCGGCCGCGTCGGCGGGGCCGACCTCCCGGTCAGGTGACCGCGAGGGGCCGGCAGCAGCCGTGGTCGCGGGTCGTGTCGGGCCGGCTGAGCTCGGCGCGGCCGCAGGGGTGGCCGTGGGCCGGGCCGATTCGACGGTCGGCTGCGCCGGGCCGATCGACCAGCTGCCGTCGGACGCGGTGTCGGGATGCCACGCCGAGGGCGGGGAGCCCGCATCGTCGCCGCCGGTGAACAGCGGCTGGATGCAGAGCAGCACGGCCAAGGCTGTGGCGCTGAACAGCCACCACCGTCGCAGGCGGCGTCGGCGCTGGTGATCGGTGTGCTGCGGCCGGCCGGCCCGGTCTTCTCCACCGGCTGCCGTCGTCTCGTCTGGCACGTGTGCAGTCCTCCTCGCGACGCTGCGACGCCTGGTCGGCCGGCACCACGACGCTCGTGCGCGGCCGGGGTGACGCGGCGGCAGGCCGACACCAGGTGGACGTCACTTTCCTTCATCACCTTCGTGATCAAGGCACATAATGGCCATCCGCCCGAACCTGCGCAAGCCGGGACCACTCGCACTCCGGTCACGACGGCCGTCCGGGTATTGGCCACGCCCACCCGCACGCCCCGGACGGCGGGTGCCTTCTCGGACCGTTTGACCACATCAACGCGGCATTTGCCCTAGCGTTTGGAATAAACCGGAAGCGATGACGCGCCGGGTCGAAATCAATGACATCCGGGGACGCACATGATGACCATGGCCCAGTCGTCGTTCGGCAACGGCGACTTCCTGCTGTTCATGTTCGAGTTCTTCCTGTTCGTGATCTGGTTCTGGCTGCTGATCATGATCTTCTCGGACCTGTTCCGTGATCACGAGACCTCAGGCTGGGCCAAGGCCCTGTGGACCATCCTGGTCATCGTCCTGCCCTTCCTGGGCATCCTGCTCTACCTCATCGTGCGCGGCCGCGGCATGACCGACCGCGCCCTGAAGCAGCAGCAGGCAATGAAGCAGCAGATGGACGCGCAGATCCGCGCCGCCGTCGGCACCGGCGGCTCGCCCGCCGACCAGATCGCGCAGGCGAAGTCGCTGCTCGACACCGGAGCGATCACCCAGGCCGAGTTCGAGGTCCTCAAGAGCAAAGCGCTGTCCTCCTGACCTGCGGCGCGGTTTCGGGCCCGGTCCTTCGGGGCAGCGCCGGCATACGCGCGGTGCCATAGTGGCGCGATGAAGGCAGACCTGCACGATTACCTCAGGGGCGGCCGCGACTCGCTGCTGTGGAAGCTCGACGGGCTCGGCGAGTACGACATCCGGCGGCCGCTGACCCGGACCGGCACCAACCTGCTCGGTCTGGTGAAGCACTCGGCGGCCACGGAGATCCTCTACTTCGGCGTCGTGTTCGGCCGGCCGTTCGAGCAGGAGCTGCCCTTCGTCGGCGAGGCGGCGGAGGCCAACGACGACATGTGGGCGACCGCGGACGAGACCCGCGAGCAGATCGTGGACCTGTACCGCCGCGCGGCCGCCCACGCCGACGCCACCATCGAAGCCCTGGCGCTGGACGACCTCGGCCGGGTGCCGTGGTGGGGCGATGCGACGCCCACGCTGCGCCACGTCCTGGTCCACGTCACCGCCGAGACGCAGCGGCACGCCGGCCACGCCGACATCGTGCGCGAACTCATCGACGGCGCGGCCGGGCTGCTGCCCAGCCACGACAACCTGCCCGCCGCCGACGAGCCGTGGTGGACGGACTACCACCGGCGCGTGGAGCAGGCCGCCCTGGACGCCGACAGACGGACGACCGCCGAGTGAGGAAACCGCTGACCGTGGCGACAGCCACCGCGGTCAGCGGTCGGTGCGTCTCGTCCGGGCCGGGTCAGCGCGAAGGCGTCGGTGTGGGACCGGCCAGGGCCTGCAGCTGCTGCTGCTCGCTGGCGGCAGTGGCTTTGAGCTGATCGGCGATGCCCTTGACGGTGGGATCGACGCCGTTGGCGAGCTCGGCGGTGATGGAGCCGAGCAGGCCCTCGTGGTTGGCGGAGAACAGCTCGACGACCCGGGCCTGGAACTGCTCAGGGCTGAGTCCCTGCAGTGTGGCGGCGTCGGGCATGGCCGGCAGTGACGGCATCGTGTTCGGCGCGGCGGACGCCATCGCGGGCATGGACGCCATCGCACCGGGCGCGGCCGAGGGCACCGGCAGGTTGTGCTGGGTCAGCCAGGCGGTCAGCTGGTCGATCTGCGGTTGCGAGGCCGATTGGACCTCGGTGGCATACTGCTTGAGCCCGACCGACTGGGCGCCTTCGACGGCCTGCTGCGCGAGCCAGCGTGCCTGCTGCCGCAGGGCGATGGCCTGCTGTGCGAACTGGACGTCGGTGTTGTTGAACTGGCCGGAGGCGCTGGGCTGTGCGGCCACGACGGCCGGTGCGGCCGGTGTCGCCGTGGTGGCGCCGCAGCCGGTGACGGCCGCGCCGGCCATGGTCATGGCGGCGGCGAGCAGGACCAGGGATCGGGTCCGGGTGTTCATGCGTTTCCTCCGGTGATCGGCACACAGTTCCGGATCACCGTATGACGCGGATAGCGGCTTTGTTGGCGAATCAGCCGATTGGTCGCTTTAGGCTTCACGTCGCCGCCTGCGGCTCAGCACGCGCAAGGGGCGCCTTCCCTGCCAGGGAAGGCGCCCCTTCTACTGCGTGGCCGGTCAGCCGTTGACGGCGAGCACCGTCCGGCCGATCGGAGCGCTGCCGTTGCCGTAGGCGAGCACGCCCAGGTAGCGGACGCCGGCGGTGAGGCCGGTCCAGGTCGCGGTGACCGTCGCCGGTCCGTTGACGGCCGCGGGCTGGGTGGCCGGGGTGGCGGTGAGGTTGCCGGCCGCCGTGTTCGGCACGACCCAGGCGTTGCCCGGCATCGTCACCGCGCCGGACGCCGCGAACAGGTGGACGTACACGTCGTAGCTGCCCTCGGTCAGGGTCACCGACTCCTGCGCGGTGCCGCCGGTGCTGCTGGCGACCTGGCTGCCGGTGTTGCCCGCCGGGTAGACGAACACGTCCACGTCGGTGCCCGCGGGCACGTCGGCGTCGAAGGTCGAGAACCGGGCGACGGCGGTGCCGGCCGGGACCGTCACCGTGACCTTCTTGACCGAGTCCGACTCCATCGGGGTGAAGGTCGGGTTCGGGCCGGCGAAGGCCAGGGTGCTGACGTCGGCGGCGGTCAGGCCGCCGACGGCGGTGGTCAGGGTGCCGGCGTACCCGGTGCGCAGGGACAGCGTGGTGCTGCCGCTGGTGCCGGTGCCGGTGGCCTCGACCGGTGCCGCCAGTGCCGAGTAGCGCACCGCGATCGGGCTGGTGACCTTGTGGTTGCGCAGGTCCGACCAGGTCAGCGAGCCGAACGCCCAGGTGCCCGCGGCGGCGGTGGTGCGGGTGATGGTGACCTTGAAGGTCTTGGACTTGCCCGGCGCGACCGTCATGGTCTTCGGCTCGACCTTGACGGTGAACCCGGCCGGGGCGGTGACCTGCGCGGCGTACACCGACGAGTTCTTGCTGATGTTGGTCACCCGGCGGGTGACCGTCTGCGCGCCGGGCACGTCGCCGACGGCGATCGACGGGTAGTTCAGGTCGCTCGGGTCGATCGAGCCGACCGAGGCGCAGAACTCCGGCTCGGTGATCAGCTGCAGCTGGCCGATGCCGCAGGCGTACTGCAGCCACTGCTCCGGCGTCGAGTCGTAGACCAGGCCCGGGTCGAAGGCGCTGCCGGGCACGACGTGGCCCGCGCCGTAGTTGAGCGGGGTGGCGTCGCCCTGCGACCACTGGATCGGCGCACCGGTGTTGTCCTTGGTGGTGGCCGTGGTCATCATCGCCGACTTGATCCACATCGGGGACCACTTCGGGTTCTTGCTCTTGATCAGGGCGGCGATGCCGGCGATGTGCGGGGCCGACATCGAGGTGCCCGACAGCGAGTTGAAGTGGTTGCCGCCGCTCGCGGCCGGCGACACCGCCGCGATGACGTCGACGCCGGGCCCGGTGATGTCCGGCTTGAGCAGGTCGCCGTTACCGGCCAGGGCCGGGCCGTAGGACGAGAAGCCGGCCATGGCCGGGGCGCGGACCGGGTCGGTGCTGACCGCGGAGATGCTCGCGGTCGGGTTCGCGTCCGAAGCGACGTACGCGGTGACCGCAGCGCCGGAGGCGGCGTCGAGGTGGATGCTGGGCACCGAGTGGAAGTCGGCGTTGAGCGACTGCGCGGCGCTGGTGTTGGCCTGGATCATGCCGATGCCGCCGGCCTGGGCGACCGCGGCGCTCTTCTCCACGCGGGCGTTGCCGCCCCGGTCACACAGCACGATCTTGCCGGTCACCTTCGCCGGGTCGAGCGTGTTGAGGTAGCACAGGTTGACCAGGTTCTGGTCCGCGCCCGGCAGACCGGCGTCGGTCGAGTCGATCAGCGTCGCGGGGCCGGCGGCCACGCCGACGCCGACACCGGTGTAGGTCGCGCCGTTGCCCAGGGTCACGGTCTTGGTGTTGCCGCGGTCGTGGGTGCTGGCCGCGACGGTGGTCAGCCACGGCGAGTTGTGCGCCACGCTGCTCACGCCGATCGTGTCACCGGAGTTGCCCGCAGACGCGGACACGAACACACCGGCCGCGGCGGCGTTGAGGAACGCGATCTCGGCCGGGTCCACGACGTACTGGCTCGACCCGGAGATCGAGTAGTTGATGACGTCGACACCGTCGGCGACGGCCGCGTCGATCGCCGCGACGATGTCGGCGGTGCCGCCGGAGGAGTTGCCCGCGGCCGGGTTGTGCCACAGCACCTTGTACGCCGCGATCCGCGCCGCGGGCGCCACACCGGACACGGTGCCGACGACGCCGCCGTTGATCGACGCGGTCACACCCGAGTTGCCGGCCGAGGTCGACGCGGTGTGCGAGCCGTGGCCGTTGTAGTCACGCGGCGACAGGAACTCGGCGTCGTTGACGTTGGCGTCGTCGTGGAAGTAGCGGGCGCCGATCAGCTTGTTGTTGCAGGCGATCGGCTGCTCGACACCGGTGTCGCAGGTGCCCTTCCACTTCTTGTCGATGACCCGCTGGTCCGGCCGCGGCGACGACAGCGCGGCGAACGACGGGTTCTCCGCCCAGATGCCGGAGTCGATGATGCCGACGATCACGCCCTCACCGGCGTGGGAGTCACCACCGAACTGCTTGCTCCACACCCCGCCGGTGCCGGTCAGGCCCAGGAAGTCACGGGTCGTGATCGTGTCGCCGGTCAGCTGCTCGCTCTTCCACACCCGCAGCACGCCGCGGTCGGCCCGCAGGCGCGCGACCTCGGCCGCGGTCAGCCGGGCGCTGAAGCCGTTGAACGTGACACCGTAGTCGTAGGACTTCTTGCCGGTGTCGACCCGCGCGCCGCGCAGCGCGGCGTCGTGCTCGCCGCGCAGCCGGTCGCGCCACCTCTTCGACGCCGCCGAATGCGCGTCCACACGCTCACCGGCGGCCGGGCGGGTCGCGGCGTAACCGCTGACACCACCGGCGTAGTTGGCGACCGGCTCGCTGACGGTCTGGACGAGGTACAGCGCGGTGGCCGTCGAGTTCGGCGGGGCGGCCTGCGCGCCGCCTGCCGCCGAGGCCGCCACGAGGGCGGCTGTCGCGACGACGGCGAGCGCCATCGAGGCCGGTCGGCTGCCGGCCGGTCGAACGAGTCTCACGGGGGTGTCCTCCAGAGTGAGGCGATAGCGGCGCGGGACCACGGGGTGTGGGTCCGGTGCGTTGATACGCCCTACCGCGATGCGAAGGGATCGTTGCACATTCCGGCAGCGGGGCACCAGAGGCAACAATCACTTCGACACATGCCGATCACCTATCGGCGCAGCTACACCCGCAACTCGCTCATGACGGATTGATGCCGTGTTCGACCTCGTCACCGTCGGCTCATCCAGAGCTGCACCGAGGAGCACGGGGCGGGGATGCCCTCGCAGACCGTGTCGGTGGCGGTCGGCATCACGTGGAAGTCTGCCGTCTCGTAGTAGAAGCACTTGCCGTCGGGGCCGAGGCAGTCGTCGCCGCGCGTCCAGCCTGCCTCGGTCATCAACCGGTCGATGGTGAGCAGGACTTCCACGTGGCTGCCGGGCGCGTTGTAGTAACGGTGCCAAGCCAGGTGGGATCTGACCCGCTCGGCGGACCGGCCGCGCGGCCTCCAGTCGGCCGGCATCGGCACGGCGTCCAGCGCCTTGGTGCCGACTGCAAGGATCTCCTCGTCGCTGGGGCCATCCGGCGGTGCGCAACCGGCTAGGGACACCACCACCGCGAGCGCCACGGCGATCAGCTGACGTCGGTTGAACCGCATCGGACATGCCCTCTCTTTCCGAATGGAAAGTCGCTCTGCCGAACACTGCCGGCACGACGACGGTGCGGCGATCGTGCCACGCCTCACGGCCTGGACACACCCGTCGTGGACGACATCGGTCGATGTTGTGAACGTCCTGTGTGGATCGGTCACCAGTCCCGGACCAGCCGTTCCACAGATTCGCCGTACGCCGGTAGCTTTTGTCTCATGAGCAGCGCGGCCGCGTTCCGGGAGAAGGCCTCCGGCGTGCTGATCTGGTTGGGCGTGCTCGCCGTCGCGCTGCTCTGGATGTGGTTCAACGCCTTGCTGGTACGGGAGATGGGCGCGGAGTCGCTCGCCCGGGCCGGATGGGCCGGTGAGCCCGGCACCGTCTACGTCTCCCGCTGCACGTCGGAGGTCATCGACCAGGAGACCATGACGGAATGGACCGACTGCGCCGGAACGTTCACGCCCGCGGACGGCTCGCTGTCGTCGCGATCGGTGGCGATGCCGAACGCCGGTGGGGAGCTGACGCCCGGAAGCACCGTCGAGGTGCGGCTCGTCGACGGCATGGCGTTTCGGCAGTCGTGGTTTCAGGCCGGCGGGTACGGGGCCGGGGTGCTGCTGTTCGGCCTGCTGGGCGGCGTACCGATCGCGGCTGTGGTGATGACTGCCTACGGGCTGAGCCCCATCGCGCGGCGCTGGTCCATGCCGTCCGGGGTGCAGGCGTATGTGTTCGGGGTGATCGCGCTCGCCGGCGAGCTCCTGCTCACGCTGCTGCTCGACCGGTCGGAACTGCTCTGACACAGCCGCCGGGTTCCGTTAAGCTCGCTGGCTGCCGTCTGGGAGGGCGAGTGTGACCGATCGAGTCGAAATCCGTGAGCTCTGGCGACTCACGTGGCGGGACGTCGATCCCGCCGCGCGGCCTGCGTTCGATCCGGCAGGTGTCGCCGAGGTGGTGCGGTCGCTGCCACCGGCCGCTGAGGTTCCGCAGCCCGGCGCCGACCAGTGGCTGGTCGACTTCTGGTACGACCGCATGACCGAGGCGCTGGTCGGGCACCTGGGCGACTGGGTGGTCGGCTGGTGGTACACGCTCGCGATGGAGGACTTCCAAGACCGCGGGGTCATCCCGGTCTGGCGAGGGCACCGCCCGCCGGTGACGACCCCGGACCAGACGCTGACCCGCATCGCCGAGGCCGTGGTGGCCTGGCACGAACTGCTGGTCGAGCTCGCCACCGACGCGCGCGGCCGTTTCGCCGCCGCGGCCTCGCCCGCAGCCGACGGTACGGGCGAGCCACCGGCCTGGCGGGCTGTGCAGGGTCGTGGCCGGGTGAGCGTCTATCCGGCGTTTCGGGAGCGCCCCCTGCCCCATCCGTGGGAGCTGAGCTGGGCGGACGCCGAAACCCTGGATGGGGTGTTCGACCCCGACACGGTCCCGGTGGTCGTGAGCGGTCTGGTGGCCGCGTCGCAACCGCCGTCGGCTCAGGCCGACTGGCGGCTGCGGGAGCTGTGGCTGGAAAGCATCTCGGCCGGGCTCGTCGAGCGGTACGGGCGGTGGGCGGTGGGCTGGCGCTGGTCGGTCGGCGAGGGCGACCTCGACGGCGGACCGGTCGGCTCGTGGTGCTGCCTGTCGCACTCGGCCGAAACACCGGAGGCGACCGCGGCCGGGATCGCCGCGGCCCTGGTCGAGTGGCGCGAGTGGCTCGACGATCTGGCGGAGCGGTTCGACCGGTTCCTGCCGTTGCCCGCCGATGACGTGGACGGCTGGGAGCGCGCGGTCGCGCATCTGGTGACCGCGGTCGGTGACCGCACGCAGTACGAGTCCGGCTGGTACGACTGCTGCAAGACCGTGCTCGGCTGGTTGCTCGAAGCGGCCGGCATCGAACCCGAGCGCCGGAAGGACCTGCTCGAACACGCGGTCTCCGGCCGCTTCGCCAGCTGGGTGGAGCCGGCGCGGGCGGTCGTGGAGTCGGTGGCCGAGGACCTGGCCCGGCGGGTGGCCGTTGACCACGCCTGACCATCTGGCGGTGTGGCAGCGGGTGCGGGAGGGCGTGGGCTGGCGGGATGTCGTCGCGCACCCGGCAGCGCCGGTGTCGGCGGCGCGTGACGGCTTCGCCGTTTTCGTCCACGGGTCGGCCGGGCGTGACCCGCAACGGGCGAGCCGCCTGCTGGCCGCGTACGCCGAGGTGCGGCTCGAAGCCGCGGCCGGCGCCGACCTCACCGTGGACCTGCTGGCCCGCTGGAATGGGACCTGTCGTGGTGTCCCGGCCGCGTCGTTTCGCCGGGCGGCGGCGTACGCGAAGAACGGCCGGGAACGGTACGGGCTGCACGCCGACACCGAGGACCGGTTCGTCTCGTGTCTGGCGCAGGCCGCCGACCGGCAGACTCCGGTGACGGCCCGCGCGGCGCGGGCCTACCTCGACGTGGCGTTCTTCCACCCGTACGACGACGGCAACGCCCGCCTGGCCGGGCTGGTGCTGCAGTTCGTGCTGCTGCGCGAGCGCGTCGAGCTCGACGAGGTCGCGCCGATCCTCACGACGGTGCGCCGCGCCGACGACGCCGAGGGGGCCGCGGACCTGGCCCGGCTGGTCCACGGGATCGCGGCGGCCACCCGTCGCCGCCGGCTGCGGGCGGACGGGTGACCTCACCTCGCTCCCCGCGCATCCCCGCCGAGCGCGCCACCTTGACAGGCAAGCGGATACTTGCCTAACGTTCGGTCATGAACACCGACGACCCCGCGATCACCCCGTTCCTGATGTTCGAAGGCGCCGCCACCGACGCCATGAACTTCTACGTCTCGCTGTTCGACGACGGCGAGATCCTCTCCGTGACGCCGCACCAGGGCGAGCACACCGGCGTGCAGCTCGCCGAATTCAAGGTGGCCGGGCAGCGGCTGCTGTGCAGCGACAGCTACGTCAAGCACGCCTTCACGTTCACGCCGTCACTGTCGCTGTTCGTCAAATGCAGGGACGAGGCCGAACTCACCCGCCTGCACGCGGCGCTGTCCGACGGCGGCCACGACCTCATGCCACCGTCGAACTACGGCTTCAGCACCCGGTTCGCCTGGGTCAGCGACCGCTTCGGAGTGTCCTGGCAGCTCAACCTGCCCTGACCGGCGGCCGCGGACCTCACGGCGTCGCCGCGGAGCTGCCGCGTCGGCGGTTCAGGCCCAGCCGTTGCGGGCGGCCGCCCAGCCGAGCTGGATGCGGCTCTCGACGCCGGCCTTGGTCATGAGCTGCCGGATCCGGCGGTGGACGGTGCGCAGCGACAGGCACAGCTGGTTGGCCACGGCGTGGACGGTCAGACCCGACAGCAGCAGGGCCAGCACCTGCCGGTCCAGGTCGTCGAGCTGGTTCTCGGTGACCGTGTCGTCGGCGTCGGCCGGTTCGAGCGGGAACGCCCGCGCCCATTCGGCCTCGAAGAAGGCGATCAGGACCGCGAGCAGGCCGCTGCGGTGGACCAGCACCGACGTCGGCGAGGCCGACGAGTGCAGCGGCAGCAGCGCGGTATGCCCGTCGACGATCATCATCTTGACCGGTACCTCGTCGACGACCCGGATCTCCTGCCCGGCCGCCAGCGATGCGCGCACGTCGGCCTGCATGTCCTGGGCGAGCAGCGCCTCGCGGTCGAGCAGCGCCCGGTAGCGTACGCCGCGTTTCATACCGGCGATCTCGGCGACGTTCTCCCGGTGCGGGACGACCCGCAGGTTCGGCACGACCATGGACAGCACCTCGTGGCGGGCCGCCTCCTGGATCTGGAAGAACCGCCGCCGGACGTCGGCGACGTCGGTGAGCACCTCGATCACGTCGTGGCGCAGGTCCGGGGAGCGGAACTGGTCGACCAGGTCGGTCACGGCCCGTTCGGCGTCGCGCAAGTCGTCCTGGCGCTGCCTGAGCAGCGCGGCCAGGGTGACGCCGGGCGGCGCGGGCACGTACACGGGATCGGGCTCCGTGCCCGGTGTGCCCAGCAGCCCCTGCTCGCCGAGCCGCTGCACCTCCAGCCACACCGACAGGTGCTCGCCGTTGGTGTCCTTGACCGAGAACGTCAGGTCGTGGCGCTCCTCCTCCAGGAACATGCCGAGCGTGGTGCGCGTCGCCGCGCCCGCGCCGCCGGTCGCGGCGATCTCGCCGAGATAGCGGCGGCCGGGCGCCCCGAGCTGCGGGTGCGCGGTGGCGGTCACCGACGCGGTGCCGTGGGCCGGGACGACGAGCGTGGACGCCGACAGGGTGAACATGCCCGGCGCCGGGGTCCCCTCGTCGGCGTGCGGGTCGCTGTCGTACGGGCCGCCGGCGACGTGGCCGGTCACGTCCAGCTGCAGCGACACCGGGCTGTCGCCGGTGTTGGTGTAGGTGACGGTCCGGTCGATCGGGGTCGGGCTGACCCGGCCCCACTCCTGGAACCCGAAGTACGCCGAACCCGTCGCGGTCACGGCGGCGTTCAGCCCGGC
This sequence comes from Catellatospora coxensis, assembly GCF_016862635.1. Lineage (GTDB taxonomy): Bacteria > Actinomycetota > Actinomycetes > Mycobacteriales > Micromonosporaceae > Catellatospora > Catellatospora coxensis. The sequence goes on from NZ_BONI01000002.1 coordinate 188,805, forward strand.
CGGGATGTCCACCCGCCCCGACCCCACCTGGTATGCCGTGTAGCCGTCCAGGCGCGCGGCGGTGCTCATGAGCGCGTCCTTGAGCTGCCCGGCCCGCCACTCGGGATGCCGCTGGGCGAGGATCGCCGCCGCTCCCGCCACATGCGGGGTCGCCATCGAGGTGCCGCTCATCGACGTGTAGTAGCCGTCGGCGGCGTTGCCGCCCGACCGGGCGGCGAGGATGTCCACGCCGGGTGCGGCGAGGTCGGGCTTGAGCGAGTAGTCGCCGAAACGGGGGCCGCGGCTGGCGAAGTCGGCGAGCCGGTCGGCCGAGTCGATCGCGGTGACCGTCAGGGCCGCGTCGGCCGCACCCGGCGGCGTGATCCACGCCTCGCCCCAGGAGTTGCCCGCGGCGACCACGAACAGCGTGCCCTTGTCGGCGGTGAGCTGGTCGACCGCGGCGCTCATCGGGTCGGAGCCGTCGGTCGGCTGGTTGCTGCCCAGGCTCATGTTGACCACGCGGGCGCCCTGCGCGGCCGCCCACTCCATGCCCGCGATGATCCAGGAGTCCTCGCCGTAGCCGCCGTCGGCGAGCACCTTTCCGACGATGAGGTCCGCGCCGGGCGCGACGCCCTTCTCCTGTCCGCCGGAGGCGGCGCCGCTGCCGGCGACGGTCGAGGCGACGTGGGTGCCGTGGCCGTGCCCGTCGGCGACGGTCTCGCCCGGCACGAAGCTGGCCGTGGTGGCGACCCGGCCCGCGAGGTCGGGGTGGTTCAGGTCGACGCCGGTGTCCAGGACCGCGACCTTCACGCCCTTGCCGTCGTATCCGGCCGACCACGCCTGCGGCGCGCCGATGTGGGCGGTGCTGTCGGCCAGGTTCACCCGCACCTTGCCGTCGAGCCAGACCTTCGCGATCCCGTCGGCGAGCACCGGTTTCGGGTTCACGTCGAAGGTGACCGCGCGCGGGGTGAGGGCTTCCCAGACGTGGCGCATCTTCTGCTTGGCGGCCTTGACGGCCGAGCCGCGCACGCTGGTCAGCGGCCGCAGCTTCGTCGTGCCGACCGGGGCGGGTTTCGCGGCGCCCTTGGCGTCGGCGTAGCCGACGATCAGCGGGATGCCGTCGGAGTGCTGGTCGTCGTACCCGTTCTCGATCAGCAGCGTGACGTCGAACAGCCTGCGGTCTAGCGTGCCCGCCGCGACGTAGGGCATGACCTCGGCGGGGAAGACGAACAGGTCGTCGCCGATCGTCTGCACGTGCACGCCGCCCCGGGCGCCGCCGGGACGCCGGACGTCGGTGGCGTACTCGCCCTTGGCCGTCTCGGTCACCGAGACGACGTCACCGGTGATGAGCGTGACCGTGGTGGTGGGGCCCGGGCGCGCCGGTGCCGCCATCGCGGCGTCGGCGGCGGATCGCGCCAGCGGGCCGACGAGCAGCGTCGAGGCGAGCGCGCCGACCGCGAACGCGGCCAGCAGGCGGCGCCCGCTGCGGCGGAGCAGTAGGTGAGGGGACATGCACGGATCTCACCGGCCGGCGGCGGGTTCCCGGAAGGCGTCGGCGCTGGCGGCGTACTGCCATGGCAGGGATCAGCCACCAGCGTTCCTCGTCCTTGAACCGATCCAGAAAGCGTGTCGATCGGTTTGCGTCCGGTGGAAGCGAGAGAATCCACCTTGGTATTCGGTGGCGACTGTCTTGCAACCGGGAGCGCAGATGGCCGACTGGGACGGCGCCGGTTACGCGCACATCAGCGGGCTGCAGCGCGCCATGGCGACGGCCTCGCTGGAGTCCGTCGCGGTCACGGGCACCGAGCAGGTGCTCGACGTCGGCTGCGGCGACGGGTATGTGACCCGGCTGATCGCGTCCCGGGTGCCCGACGGAGCCGTGCTCGGCGTGGATCCGTCACCCCGGATGATCGAGGTGGCGCGCACCGCCGACGACCAGCTGGCCAACGTGTCGTTCGAGGTCGGCGACGTCGTCACCATGACGTTCGGGCCCGACTTCGACCTCGTCGTCTCGTTCAACGCGCTGCACTGGGTGGCCGAGCAGGAGACCGCCTACCGCAACATCGCGGCGGCGCTCAAACCCACCGGGCGGGTGCTGGTGCAGTTCGTCTGCCAGGGTCCCCGGCGCAGTGTCGAACGCGTCGCGATGGACACGGCGCACGATCCGCGCTGGGCGCACGCGTTCGACGGCTTCACGCAGCCGTACGTGCACATCGAGCCCGACGCACTGTCCGCGATCGCGGGACGTGCGGGCCTGGAGGTCGTACAGCGGTCGGTCGTCGACCGCGAATGGGACTTCGGCTCGCGTGAGCAGTTCGCGCAGTGGTGCACGGTCGGGTTCGCGGACTGGACCTCACGGCTGCCGGCCGCGGACGTCCCCGCGTTCGTCGACGCCGTCGTCGACGGATACCAGACGGTCACCGGTGAACCGGGGGTGTTCCGGTTCCTGCAGTTGCGGGCCGAGCTGCGGCCGCGACAGTCGCGGCCCGTTTCGCCCGGCGGGCTTCCCGGACCGTGTCAGGCGTCTGAACGCCAGGGCTGAGAAATCGCCGGTGCGCTGCGGTGACTACAGTGCGCGCCCATGGGACACGTTCTGGCCCGCGTCGCCGGCTATGGCATGGTGCTGACGCCGTACTGGCCGTACAAGTTCGAACGGTCCGACGCCGCGCCCGACGCCGTGGTGGTGACGAACCGGGGTGCAGCCGGCCCGGCGAAGGCGCTCCTCGACCCGGCGGACGCGCACTCCGTACCCGGCGTCGTCGACGTGGAACCCGGCCCGGACCATCCGTTCTGGGTCATCGAGACCAGCGCCTTCATCGCGGCCTGGCCGGCAGGCTTCAGCGTCGAGTCGACCAGCGAGCCGTACTGCCTCGCCGGCGAGCACGACGCGTCGATCTCCGTGCAGGGCCCGGTGCGCATCGCCGACCCGGACGTGATGATCACCCCCGGTCAGACGGTCGTCGCCCGCCGCACGATGGGCCCTGACGTGCAGGTCATCGAGCTGGCGTACGAGCACGACGGCGAACCGTGGTGGCAGGGCGTTTACCTGTATCCGCGCAAGGACGGCCGCGTGCTCGTCGTCACCGCCCAGTCCCGCGAGCCGGGCATCGCCACGGCCCGCCGGGGCGTGGAGTGGATGCTGGCCCTGACGTGAGGGGCGGCGCGACTCTGCTGGAGTCGCGCCGCCCCTGTCTTCGATCCCTGCGTTCGACGCCGACCGCCACGTCACGGTGGCCGTCGTCCGTGTCTGCTGGATGCGGGCCTGCTGTCAGTCGTCGAGCGACTGGTAGACCGTGGTCCAGAAGTCGTGCATCGCCCGGATGGAGTCCGGGACCGACGCCCCGACCTGGGTGAGCAGGATGCCGGTGAGCTGCTCGTTCGGGTCGGCGTAGGTCGAGGTGCCGCTGCCGCCGTCCCAGCCGAACTGGCCGATGTTGGCGTAGTCGCCGCGGTAGGTGCGCACCGCCATCCCGTAGCCCCAGCCGCCGTGCTGGCCCTGACCGAACGAGATGTGGACGTTGTCGCGGGCCATGGCGTTGCGGGCGGCGTTCTGCTCGGGTGTGAGCTGGTTGGTGGTCATCAGCTGGACGGCGGGCCGGGACAGGATCCGTTCGGAGCCGTGCATGCCGTCGTTGAGCAGCATCCGGAAGTAGGCGTGGTAGTCGTCGACGGTGGAGACCAGCCCGCCACCGCCGCCGGCGAACGCCGGAGCCTGGCTCCACCTCCCGCTCTCCGAGTCGTCCCACACGTGGAACTCCCCGGTCTGCGGGTCGGGGGCGTACAGCGGCGGCAGCCGGTCGATCTTGTCGTCGGGCACGTGGAAACCGGTGTCGTTCATCCCCAGCGGCTCGAAGAGCCGTTCGGCCAGGAACGACTCGAACGGCTGGCCCGACGCCCGGGCGACGAGCACGCCGAGCAGGTCGTTGCTGATGTGGTACTGCCACTGCTCGCCGGGCTGGTGCATCAGCGGCAGCGCGCCGAGCCAGCGCAGCCACTCGTCCGGCTCGGGCATCGGCTCGGGCAGGTTCGGGGTGAGCCCCTGCTCGAAGATCGCGCCCATGATCGGGGTGCCGAGCGCTGTCATGTCCATGCCGATCCCGAACGTGGAGGTCAGCACGTCCCGTACGGTGATCGGCCGCCGGGCAGGGACGGTGTCGTCCAGGGGGCTGTCGATCCGGGTCAGCACCCTCCGGTCGGCGAGTTCGGGCAGCCACTGCTGCACCGGGTCGTCCAGCCGCAGCCGGCACTCGTCGAGCAGGATCATGGCCGCGGCGACGGTGACCGGCTTGGAGGTCGAGGCCATCCGGAAGATCGTGTCGCGGCTCATCGGCGGGCCGCCGTCGTGGCGCATCGTTCCGATCGTCTCGACATGGGTCTGGTCGCCGCGGCTGACCAGTGCGACCAGGCCGGGGATCTTGCCGGAGTCGACGTGCCGTGCCAGCACGTCGTGCAGCTTGTGCAGCCCCGTCTTGGAGAAACCGCCGTTGCTGTTGTTCATGATGAATCTCCTCGTGTACGCGTTCGGTCTGTTGGATCGGTTCCGGTTTGTCGTGGTGTTCGATGAGCGGTGCGCGGGATCGGGGTGGGCGACGCCGGTGTGACCGGCGTCGCCCGGGGCCCCGGGGTCCGTGCCTGGACCCCGGGGCAGGAGGTCACGCTGCGTCGAGCGCCGCGGTGATCTTGCGGATCATGTCCGCGACGGTGGGGCTGACGCCGTCCTTGCGGGTGGCTGCTTCGACGGCGACCAGGACGGTGCCGCGGAAGTTGTCGGCCTCGGCCGGGTCCTGCTTCTTGAGCAGGCTCATCGCCTCGGTGAGCGCCGGGAGCACCTGGTCGGCGATCGCGGCCACCGAGCTGCCCTTCAGCTTCACGGCCGTCGACTTCTCGGCGAGCACGTGCCCGACCGGGCCGGTGGCCGAGGCCAGGGCGATGGAGCCGTCGGTGGCGATCCGGTGCGGGGAGCCGCCGGCGGCGCCGGCTGCCGACAGGAGCGTCACGGCGCCGTACGCGGCGGTGCGCAGGGTGAGCTTGTCCTGGTGGTTGAGGGTGAGGGACATGGTGGGGTGCTCCTTCGAAGCCGGTACGAGATCGGATGGGCCGGACGGACGGCGGCACAGGGTCCGGGCCAGAGGTGGTGCTGAGTCCCCTGCCAGAGCCTTGAGTTCGTGTCGCCGAACCGCTCATGGCACCTACCGTCGTCGACCGTCCTGTCACCGACCCGTCGCCGGCCTGACACGGCCACTGACATACCGGCGCGGCATCCGCTCCGGCGGCCTCCGCAGAGCGTGCAGCGCACGACCGGGCATGGTGCCGAGGAGGAGATCGCTGTGCCGACCAGCGGACACGGTGCAGATGTATTTCTCACTGAGGCGTGCCGCCCACGGCGGGACGCCAGTGGTTTCCTGAATGAGGTTCGAGAGGGTCCCACGGCACCTGTCAGGCGTGCACGCGGCGATCTTCCAGGTGAGCCGTCGCCGTCTGGTTGGCCGCCCATCGGGGATCTGACCGGCTGCCCACGGTGTACCGGCTCGCTCGACGGGATGCGCGTCGAGCAGCTCCCGGATGCCGGCCCGGGCCACCATCACGCACGCGTGACGGTGCCGGAAGGCGAGCACGCACAGCCGTCCCGGCTCCAGATGGAACACTGCCGCGTTGCTTGACGCCAGACGCGGGGCGTCGGCGCTCACATGGCGGGCATCCTCACGGTCGGCTCCGTTCGAGCCGCAATTCGCGCATGACGCGAGGTGATCCGCAGTCTTGATCGGCTTGCCAGGTCGGGTTCAGCGCAGGGCGGTGTGTGCGTCGGCCAGGAAGCGGTCCCGTTCGTCTCCGTGGGCGATCGCCGCGTTGTAGACGGCGTCGATCGCCGCGGCCAGCGGATCTTCGATCGCCAAGGCGATCAGTGCGGGGAATGCGGCGGCCTGCTGAAGCATCTCCGTGATCTCTTGGGTCCGGAACACTCGTGGATCGGGGTAAAAAGCCACGGTGGTACGCGGCACTTCGGGATCGGATAGCAGCCGGTTGAACGCCGCGGCACCGCCCTGCTCGGTGAGCAAAGGGCGCAGCGGGCGGGCGGCGTCGGCGGCGGCAGGCGCTTCGGCGATCCAGCCGACCTGCTCGAGCCCGGCCACGCGCATCGCGTGGCGGGCGGCCCAGCAGGCGGTTTCTCGCTGGCGGGCGGCAGGCAGCGCTTCGATGCGGTCAAGCAGCGGGCGGTCGATCCGCGCCAGGGACTGTGCCTGACCGGGGAGCCCGCGGACACGGTCGGACGGCGGTGTGCCTCCCCACCGCTCGGCTTCGCGCTCAGCCTGCCGGCGGCGGGCCCTTGTCGGCGAGTGCATGTGCCTGCGCGGCCTGCTCGCGGAGCGTGTCCATCCACGGATACCGGCCGGCGGTGTCGAGCAGGTGGTCCCAAAGCACGCCGAGGGCGAAGGCGTGCCGGCCGAGCACTGCCTCGTGCCGCAGCGTGAAGCCGTCCGGGCCGCGAGTCAGCCGCACCGTGCTCTGTTCGTCGTCCGGCAGCGCAACGAGTGGCTGAGGAAAGATCGGCTCGTCGGCGGTGGCCCAAGTCCAGCTGAAGGTCTCGCCGTCGACCGGCTCCAGCCGGACCTCCAGGTCACCTGCGGGCAGCACGCCCACCGGGACCTCCACCGGTGCAGGCCGGTGGCGGACCACCGTCACCCGCGACAGGCCGGAGTCGTCCTGGTAAGGGTCGTCTGGCAGCGGTGGCAGGATCGCCGGGCGGCCTGACGGGCGCGGTGCCAGTGACAGCATCGCCCACTCAGCGGCCTTCGCCGGTTTCTGCTGCCAGCCCCGGCGTTGCGGGTCTGCCAGCAGAGTGCGTGATGGCGTCTGTTCGGATACCGCCCAGATGTGCAGCGCATGCCGCTCCGGCGGGTCGCCGTCGCTGTGTACGGCCTCATGCAGGCGGCCGCGCGCGTGCACCCGAACCCGGATCAGCCCTCGCGGAACGGCGACACCGGCGAGGCCCGCCTCGGTGCCGCCCATCAGACCGATGACCGAAAGCCTGCCGCTCGGGCTCCAGAGCGTCGCCTCACTGATCGCATCCCAGCCCGTGTCGACCTGTTCGGGAGGCTCAGACAGGATGTGAGCCCGTGCCTCGATCCAGCCGGTGTGCACACCGCAGAAGCCGGTGAACGTGTTCGGCCCGCCGACGTGCAGCAGCCCGTCACCGAGGTTGTAGATCGCCATCCCGGACGCACCGGGCACAGTCGATACCTCGTACTGGTTGTAGCTGATGAACAGCCGCGTCCAGCCGGTCACGTAGGTTCGATGATCTGCGGCAGGCAATCGTCCACGGCGTGATCCTAGGGTTGTCGTCATGGGGCAGCAGAGGGCGAAATCGACGGGATCCTGCACCGGCGATGTCCAGGACGGCTGGTGCCAAGTTGGACGCCGCCAGGGTCGTCGAATGCGGCCCGGCTACCTCTGATGAACAGGCAGCGGTCGTCCCTCGCGTGCACGGAGGTCACGACCGACCTGCCTTGCCCGTTCGAAGGCGTCACCTGATGGGGTGAGGCGGAACGGCGAAGTGACGTGCCCGGATGTATAGCTGCGACCATCGACCGGGCCGCACATCCCCTCGCCTGGCCCGAGTTGACAACGGAATACAGACTTTCACATTCGGTTTTCATATGGTCACGCCATGTGGTCAACAAGAGAATCCGATCAAGGTGTCGCATCGTCCCGCGCTGTGCGGTCACGCCGTCTCCCGGGCCGGCGAATGGCGGCATTCGCCACTGCCGCCGCGACAATCGCGAGCGTGCTACTGGCCCCCGAGCCGGGGCACGCAGCCGCACCAAGGTGCAGCGAAGCGCTGTTCGTCGACCGTGGCGTCGTTCCTGCAGCGCCTCGGCCGCACCGGACGGCGGCCCGGCAGCACCCGCAACTGCCTGTTCCTGGCAGTCGACACCGGCTCGCTGGTCGAGGCGGCCGCGCTGCTGCTGCTGTGGGGCCGGCACTGGGTAGAGCCGGTGGTGGCGCCGCCCGAGCCCCGCCACATCGTCGCCCAGCAGATCCTCGCCCTGTGCTTGCAAGATCACCGTATCGGCGACCGGAGTTGGCAGCAGTCTTGGAACGCGCTCGCGCCCTTCGACACGAGCGCCGCTCCGATCGTCCGCTACCTCGTGGACAACGGCTACCTCGAGGATGACCAGGGCATGCTGTTCATCGGCCCCGCGGCGGAGCTGCGTTTCGGCCGTCGCAACTTCATGGAAATGACTGCGGTCTTCACCGGGCCGCCTGAGTTCACGGTGCTCACGGGCCGTACTGAGCTCGGTCGCATCGACCCCGGCCTGCTCACCGAGGAGGTCCAGGGCGAGCGTCGACTCTTGCTGGGCGGGCGGAGCTGGGCCGTCACCTACATCGACTGGCGTCGCCGTCGCTGCTTCGTCGAACCGGCCGACGGCGGCGGCCGTGCCCGCTGGACAAACCTGGGCTGGGCCGGGCTGTCCTTCGCACTCACCCGCGCCATGCGCGATGTGCTGCTGGGTGCAGACCCGCCGGTACGGCTGACGAAACGTGCCGTGGACCGGATCGCGCGCGCACGCGATGAGCAGTCGTCGGTGGTGCACCCGGGCGGCAACGTCATCGTGCGGGACCACCGCGGCGACGACGTCCGCTGGTGGACCTGGGCCGGTTATCGGGCCAACGCGACGCTGGCCGCCACGCTCGGCGGCATCGCCGACCCCATGCAGCGCTTCGACGACCGGCACATCCGCCTGCGAGGAGACCTCACCCCCGTGATGTGGCGCGAAGGGATCGCCGACGCGATGGAGCGGATCTGCCTGCCGGAGGTCAGCGACAGGGCGCTGGTGGGTCTGAAGTTCAGCGATGCGCTGCCGAAGCAGTTGGCGATGGCGACGCTCGCCGCCCGGCTGGCAAGCACCGACAAAGCCATGGACGTGCTCGCTGAAACCCACCGGTTCCTCGTCAAACATGCTGACTGACCCGTTCGGGTCCGAGCATCGCCTCAAGGCAGCCTGACTGCCTTGAGGCGGCGGATCAGCAACAGCCGATCAATCACGCGGGATAGTCGAACTGGCGCAGCCGTTCCCGAGCGGTCTCCATCTCTTCCGCGGTGAACAGCCGAGCGAACTCTGCCCTGGTCACCAGCGCTTCAACAGTCAGGTCCAACCGGCCGCGTTCCCACAGTGCAACGAAACCATCCGACACGACGGCACTGGCCAGGAGCTTCTTCGCGGTCGTGATGCCTCCGTGCTCAGCGAGCATGCCCAGGAACAGCGAGGCGTTGTGGCCGGCCTCGGTGCGTGCGGCCTCATAGATTCCACGCATGGCCTGGTCGAAGTCAGCTCCGCTCGCTGCACCTGTACCAGCCTGCTCAACGGCCGTCGGCGACTCCGGCATCACCGCGATGGAGGACTCGCCGGCTTCGAGGCCGTCAGCGGGCTCCTCACCGTCGGCGAGCCCCGCGGCCTCCTCATTACGGCGCGCTACGTAACCCAGCAGCGCGTCGACGGAGGTGAAGACCTCGTAGCCGAGCTCCTCCATCCGCGGCAGGTCGGAATTGAGGTCCAGTTCCAGCACGACGGGGCGGCCCAGTCCTGGCTGCAGGCCGTCCGGCCAGAACGCCTCGGCGACCGCCAGCACCCGCCCGGTCGCAGGATCGGCGATCTCGCTGTCCAGCGCCGGCTCGGCACAGCCCGCCGCTGTCAGCTCACCGACCAGCGCCTTGATCTGAACGTTGCGGACGTCGTCGGCGTCGTCCTCGCGAACCTCGACCCGCTGCAGTGGCTCCGCCGCAGGCTTCGTGCCGTCGCGCAGGCTGGTGAGCAGGCCGTTGGCGGCCGCCGCCAGCAGTTCCCGCCGAGCCGCGAGGAAGTCTCGGTAGCGGTCGAGGCGCCAGAGCGCGGGATCGGTCGGGATCCACTGGGATTCCAGAGCGCCTGGGTGCTTCTGCTGCGTCTCGGCGAAGTAGTCGTCCGGCTGCCGCTTGCCGATCGCCAGGTTCGTCTGCTGCGTCAGAAAGCAGAAGTTGGCTACGGCGTTGACCTCGGGCCGCTTGTAGTCGTGCTTGTAGAGCAGCGCCTTGGGGAAGATGTGGTGCACCTGCAGCGAGGTCAGATTGCCGAGCATCTCCGCCTTCAGCTCCAGACCCGAGCCGAAGTCGCGGGCACCCTGAGCCCGGGTGAGGAGGTAGAGCAGTGGGTAGAACCGCGACCCCCGGCCGAAGCCCTCGAAGTCCTGCCCGTCGATCGTGAGGTTGCCGCCACGCCACCGGGTCAGACTGGCGATGAGCCCGTCGATGCCACCGCGGGCCAGCGTCTCGTAGTCCTGGGACAGGACCGTCTCGGTCGAGCCGGCGAAGCGTCCCCACAGGGCAGCATGGACATACCAGTAGAGCATCCGATCGCGCTCGGCGGCGTCCGTGAACGAGCCCCCGTTCAGGTGCAGGAATCTGGAGACCACCGGGAAGGCATAGCGGCCCATCAGCACCCGGTCGTGGTCGAGGCCGAGCCGCCCGGAAATGACGTCGAGAAAGCCACTGACATAGTTCTTGCTCAAGGTCAGCGCCTTGGCGAAGGCGGCCGAATCCACACCGTCAAGCGATTCGAACTGTGCTCGGCCGGTGGCCACGGCGTTGACGTTGCGCAGCAACCAATCGAGGTTGAACTGGAAGCCAGCCGATGACCAGGCGCTGAGGTGCTTGCGCATCCTCGAGCGGACGTCGGGTGCCTCAGCACAGATCTTGGCCAGGGCCAGGTCGCCCTTCGACAGCTTGGTACCACCCGAATTGACGCGGTTGAAGATGTCGACGACGACATCAACACCCTTGTCCGCCCCGGTGATCTTCTCCTGGTGGAACTGCCGATCGAGAATAGTCCGCAGGCGGTTCAGACGGGTCATATACGAAACGATCTTCGGGGCCGTCTCAGGATGCCCGCTCAGCTTATGGATCTGTGCTTCCAGACCTCCGACGAAGAGAGCCGTCACATCAATCCACGTCGGATCACCCTTCATTTTCGCCGGCGCGAAGAACTCGAAGGTCTCCTCTTCGACGTTGAACCTCAGGTTGGTGAACGCGGTCTGGTCACCCTCGAAGAAGGCCGGCGGCTTGCCGCGCGCGACTCCATACAACGACGTGATCCGCTGCTGTCCGTCTAGCAGCATGAGCTTTACCCCGTTGCCCACCTCGCCGGTCCCACGCACCGAACCCGGGTTCGTTTCGGTCTCCCACACGAGCAGCGCACCGACCGGGTAGCCCAGATAGAGCGAACGCATCAGTCCACGCACCTGGTCCCGGTTCCAGACGTATCCACGCTGGAACTCGGGAAGCAGCATCGTGCCGGAATCGATCTGGTCAAGAATCGTGCTCAACTTGCTCATATCGACGCTCCCACACATCTCGGCTGTGGCTACTATCTCAGCCCTGGCCCCGCTGCAACGTTCTGGAACCGCCAGGAATGCACGTGGTGACCTTTGTCGATCAATACTTGTGGCCCGCTCAATCTTCGACGAGTCACCGGAACGCGCCCCGAGGCGCGGCCTGGAGACCGCCTCCGAGCAGGACGAACGACCCCACAACGAAGCCTGGGGTCTCCGAACTACATGCGCCCTGGGTACATGATCACGATGGCCGGCGAACTAGGCCCTAGAACACACCACCACGCTCGCCGGAACGCTCACCTCGCCCGTTATGGTCGGATGAGTCGCCGCAGGTGGACGTCCAGGGCTCCGTCATAAATCAGCAGGTCGTCGGGTCTACCGGCAAGGCAGCGGTGCGCGAACGGCTCCGACACGCGCCGGACCGCGCGGATGCTCAGCTCCGGCCCGCAAAGGCCTAGATCGCACCCGCACCGGCCGGATTCGGCACCGTAGGCCATGACCCGGCTCCGCAGACACCCCGGCACCGCATCCGCGCTCAACGCGCGCACGCGCAGCTGGGTGCCGGTCTGCCCAGCTTCGATCACGCGCAGTCGGGCCTCGACAAGATTGAGCACCAGCGTGACCGCCGCAAGGGTGCGCGCTGCCCTGTCGTCCAGGTCGTCACCGGCAGCGGCGAGCGCGTCGGTGTCGTCGACCCAGACGACGGCGTATACATGCCGACTCAGCGGCTCATGACCCAGCCCGACGAAGTCCCGAAGCAGCCGGGCGTAGCTGGCGGTTATCGGGTGTCGGTCGTCGACTTGTTGCGCCACCAGCACCGAGAACGCGTCCCGGCGCGCCGGATCACCAGCCGTCGCCAGCAGGGCGGCTTGCAGGGCGAGCAGGCGCGACACCCAGGATGTCGCTGCGGCAGCCGTCAGCGCTATCGAACTCCAGACCGGATCGGGCAGGAGGCGGCTCGCGCTCATGGCATGGTGTGCCGCATCCTTGAGTCCCTCCGCCAGCGAGATCTCGATACCCAGATCGGGCCGTCCGTTTGTGGCCAAATCACCGCCTGGAACCGTAGCGGCGACCAGGCGGTCGAGAAGCCGCTGCACCTTGGCCGCCACGCCGCCTGTGGCCGTGACTGCAACGGTAGGCAGAATCCAGCACAGCGAGGCTGCGGCGTTGCCATGTTCGCCCCAGACAGCACCGCGGCGCCCCTGCCAGGCCAGATCACCCGATTCCGCGGCCCGCACATGCTTCTCCCACGACTGGTGTAGTCGCCGCCACGCCAGATCCCCCCGCCCGCAGATTGCTGCCGCGATGTCGCGGCGCAGCTCGTGTGACGTCCGATTGAACAGAGGGGATCGCAGCCGGCTCCAGAGCAGGTCGAGCGCGATGGCTGTGAGAACCTGAGGCAGCCGGTTGACATACATCGTCCGGTCGAAGTCGTCGGCCTTCTCCCAGAGGCGCTCAAGCTGCCCGGCCGTGAGCATCGGCGGCTCCTCACCCAGCGCCCGGATTGCCCGGTCCGCGTCGCCCATCGCGCTGAGATACCCGTTCCGCAATGCCACCTCGTAAGCCTGCCTCCAGACCAGGTCACGCTCGGCAATCCCATCCGCCATCAGCGTGCGCTGGATGAGTTCGCCGGCGAACGCGCCTCCGCCGCGCGCGCCCGAATGCCGAAAGGCGTTTCTCGACATCGCCAGACGCATTCCGACCGCAAGCTCCCGCAGTTCCGGGTCCAGGAAGCGGATCACCAGGTCACCCGCGTGCTCCCGCCGCTCAACGATCACCTTGCGCTCCAGTTCGGCAAGGCCGAGCATGAATTCATCGATCCTCGACCAGTCCAGGCGCGCGACCACCTCGGTCCAGGGCACCTGCGTTCCGTCACCCAGCAGCAGGAACTCGAGGATCTGCCCCAGCGTCTCCCCTGCCATGGACCGGTCATCGATACCAGGGCCGGGCGAGGTCTGCGGTAGGAGACCCACGGCGTGAAGGCGGCGCATGAGCAAAGCCGTCGGACCGTCAGCGGCAATGTGCTCGTGTAGGGCGACCAGCAGCGCCTCTTCGTCGCGAGCGGCCTGCCGCACTTCATCAGCCATGGCCCGCAGGGTGTGCAGTCCCAGACGAAGGTGTGCCAGCTGAGAACCGAGCCTCCGCGACGGCGTGTGGAACCCTTCCAGCGCCACAGCGGCCGTCCCGGCCACCAGACGCGCGAGAGCGTCGCTGCCGATGGGGGTCAAACGCAGGCGCGACCGCAACAGTTCCGGCGGCGTCGAGTTGGCGTCGACGATCACGACATGGGCCAGTCTCGCCGCGCCAAGCTCCTCCAGCCGCCTGCGCGTCGTATCGACTGCTGTTGCACGACGGGCCGCGTGGGGAGACGAATCGATCCCGTCGACCAATACGACGATCTCCCTCCGTCTCGCCAGGAGTTCCATGGTTCGCACAAGCGGTGCGTCGACACCCGCACGAGCCATAAGTCGCCGGAAGGCGTCGGTTGCGGCCTGTACCACGGCGGTGCCGCTCAGATCCCACTCGTTCAGCTCGATTGCCACGACCCCCTCATCGCTGAGGATGTCGACCAGCTGGCGCAGGAACGTGGTGCGGCCACTGCCCGCCGGCGCCTCGATCACGATGGATCCTGATTGCTTCGGATCCACTAACTGCGCCGCGACCGCCCTCGCCTGCCGCACACGGTCGGGAGTACGCTCTCCAGGGCCTTGACCTGCGCGATGCGCCTCCAACAGCCGTCTCAGCGACTGCCTGCGCGACGTCACTACGAACGCGGCGACCGCGGCCGCGCCTACCATGACTGAAGCCGCCGCGTTGACCGCCAGGTCGGCAACCGTCGCAAGCCATCCTTCGGTGTAAACCGCTACAGCGACACCAGCGAGAACCACAGCGGCGAACACGGCGCCCAACGCCCAGGAGAAGACGTAAGCGCTCGCTCGACGTCCGAGTTCTGTCGACGTCTGCCGCACATAAAGCACTGCCCCGCGTGTCCTGGCGCGCCAGCGGTCTAGGTCAACGGCGCGCCAAGTGTTGTCCGGCATCTGCGATGACCACCTCACCCGATATGGCGGGATTCGCAATGCCAATGGCGACCAGTGCCGCCGCTGCTTCATCCGGACTAAGCACTGCGCCGCGTAGCGTACGGCTGCCGATGCTATCGAAGTTCGTTTCTCTCCCCATCAGCCGCCCGATCCGCACATAGTTGGCCGTTCGGGTCGTGCCGAGGGCAACGGCGTTGATCCGGATCCCACCACGTGCAAGGCTTCCGGCCAGCGCCCCGACCAGGCCGTGAAGCCCGGCCTTAGCGGCGGAGTATCCCGGAGCACCGTACCCGCCGATGGCATTGGTCGAGGAGGTGAACGTGTACGAACGATCCCCTTCTGACTCTCTCATCAAACCCACGGTTGCCTGTAACACGGTGTGAGCACTGAACAGGTTCACAGCAACCACCCGACGGAAGACATCCGCCGGCACTAGCGCGGAGTCTTCACAACGCAGTTCGTCGACATCGGCGCCGCCGACCACATGAATGACGTACCTCAGCGGGCCGACGGCGGCCAGACCGGCCACGACGTCGTGCGGAACCTCGGGCGCGGTGAGATCCACCTGGCTGAACCAGGCCAGGGCATTGTCGGCCGGAGGCTGCGCCAGATCCCAGCCCGCGACGGTATAACCGTCGTCGTGGAGCCGACGGCAGACCGCTGCACCGATGTCACCCGAGCAACCAGTCACCAAGGCGACACCCGCTCCACGTCCCTCGCGCATGAAGTGAGCATATGAGCTAGGCGAGCCAAGCCGGTTACCAGACATGCGAGAGCAGCCATACGCCAGTTGACCGAGGGATGTATATCGGGCCACCCGCCCGGCGAAGCCTGCTATGGGTCTACGCCATCAGCGCGCTCCGCCAGTCATGGTAGGCGGTGTGGGCCGGCTGAGAGATCTCTGAGTCCGGCTGGTGAACACGAGATCACCTGAGGCCGGGACCGACTTTGGGAACCTCCTCGCTCGGAACTTGATCGCGAATCCGGGTGGGGGATTCTTCACCATCATGCTCACTCCCACGTTTCGGAGTTCCGCGACCTGTCAGTGTGGAGCTGTCCACATCGCAAGAATCACCATCGCGAACTGGAGTCCGCCCAACGGGTGCCGAACCCGGGACGTGGCGCTCTCTCGACAGAGTCGGCAACATACCGCTAACGGACCAATGTCATGATCACCACGGTCGGGTGGTGACGGCAATGGTGCGGTTGCGCCTCCCGGATGAGCTGGCTTCCCTCCCAGGCACAGCATCGCGGTCAAGGCGGCCCCTCTGGGCCGGCACCGGCTGGCGCACCTGCTCCCAGTGCGGCAGCGGATCGAAGTCAGACGTTCTATCGAAGTCAGACGTTCTTTGGCATTGGCAAGTTATTGACAACAAGGTTTCCAGTCACTCACCATGTGAGAGCGCTCTCACATCCGTGGAGGGGACTCGACCAGGCACTTCCGCCGATCGCACCACCTCCGCCCTGCTCGAGAAGGGCACATTCGCTGTGGAGATTCAACAAGAACCCGCACCCCGCATGCCTCGTGGCCGCGCCGTGAACCGGGCGCTGTCACGCGGCCGGCGTCTCCTGATCCTCCTTGCTGCGGCCGTCACTGCACTCGTCGGCAGCGCGGTCGTCCAGCAGCAGCCCGCACATGCCGCGTGGAACCTCGTGTGGGCCGACGAGTTCAACGGGTCCGGCGCGCCCAGCAGCGCCAACTGGAACTACAACGTCGGCAACGGCCTCAACCCCGGCCTCAACACTTTCGACGGCTGGGGCAACGGCGAGTGGGAGTGGTACCGCCCCGAGAACTGCACGCAGTCCGGCGGCAACCTCGTGATGCGCGCCAACTGGCTCACGACGCCCATCACGGTCAACGGCCGCAACTTCTACCAGACGTCGTGCCGCATGACGACGGACACGAAGAGGTCCTTCCAGTACGGCCGAATCGAGGCGCGCATGGCGCTCCCCACCGCCACCGGCTCGTGGCCGGCTTTCTGGATGCTCGGTGACGCGTGCGACGAGACGTCCACGAGCTCCTACAACCCGGCGCAGACCTACTACGACCGCCTGCCCACCAACTGGGCCAGTTGCGGCGAGGTCGACATCATGGAACACGCGAACGCGAACGCGACCGTCACCAACAACATCTTCTGGGATGTGCGGACCGGCGTGTTCCCGTGGACAGCGGGTCAGAACGCCAACTACGTCGCGAACCCCGCCGTCAACAACCCCGCGGCCTTCCACGTCTATGCGATCGAGTGGACGCCCGCGCAGATCCGCTGGTACATCGACGGTACGCAGACACACGTGATCGACACGACACCGGCGACCTTGGAGGAATTCCGCAAGCCGTTCCACCTCATCTTCAACCTGGCGCTGGGCGGCACCTACCCCGGACAGAACCCCGTGCAGGGCCAGTTCCCGCTCACCGCATTGATCGACTACGTGCGCTACTACCAGGACGGCGGGGGCACGGGCGGATCCGCGACACAGATCAACGGGCCGGGTGGCAAGTGCGTGGACGTGGCCGGAAACGACACGGGCGGCAATGGCGCGGCCGTGCAGCTGTGGACGTGCCAGGGGTCTGCTGTTTCGCAGGACCAGCAGTGGAGCCGGGACGGCCAGACCCTGCGGACGCTGGGCCGGTGCCTCGACGTCAACGGCGCGGGTACGGCCAACGGCACGAAGGTTCAGCTCTGGGACTGCAACGGCAGCGGCGCACAGAACTGGGTCCAGGAAGGTAACCGGTTGCGCAACCCGAACTCCAACAAGTGCCTGGACTCCCCGGGAGGCTCGACAGCGGACGGCGCGCGACTGCAGATCTGGGATTGCAACGGATCGGCCGCACAGTACTTCGTGAAGGCCGCGTGACGGCCGGCCGAGGGGCACGCTGACGGTCAGGGCGCGGGAGCGGACAGGCTCCCGCGCCCTTTCCTCGCGTTCCGGGATACGACCCGCGCCGGGGTTTGTCCGGCGCGGGTCGTGGAACGGTGGCCGGGCGGACCCGCCCGTGGCACCATCGGCCCGCGACCAGCGGACCCGACGAGACGCAACGGCTGCGCGACCTCGCGCTGCTGCACCGCGTGCCCGACCGCATGGACCGCGAGTACGCGCAGCCGCTGGACGTCGAGGCCCTCGCGCGGCTTGCACATGCCCGCGGGTCACCTGCGCCGCCAGATCCACCTCGCGTACGGGGAGTCGCCGTACGCGTACCTCATGACGCGCCGGATCGAGCGCGCCACAGCGTTGTTGCGCGGCGTGTTCCGCTGCCGAACAACATCGCCTTCAAGCAGACACTGGAGTCGTACCGCCTTTACCTTGCGAGTGAGTACCGGGTCGGCGCCCTGATCGGCGTCCCTGCGGGCGCGCTCGCGGGCACCACGTTCCGCGCTGTGCTCCTGGTGATCGACCGCGCCGAGCCAGCGGAGACGTTTGTCGCCCAGCTTGGCGAGGATTGGGCGACCGCGCCGTCTGCCACTACGTCGACGAAAAAGCCCAAGCCAGCTGGCACGCCAGGGATCCCGGAGGTCATGGCTGGCGGTTCCACGTCGCCTTGATAAGGCCGGTGACGAAGATCCCGCCGTCGTGGGTCAAGGTCGCCACATCCAGATACACCTCGAAATCGTCCTGGCGGAGACGGTGTGCGGCGCGGTGGTGGTAGCGAAGCTTGTCCTGCCAGATATCAACGAGTGCTTCGCCGACCACGGTCGGAGTCTTGCCGTGGTCGACGGTGCACGATGCGATGAGCATGCAGTCCAGGTCGCCGGTCTGGTGAACCGCGACGTGCTCGAACAACTCCGCCATAAAGAGGTAAGCGTCGAAGTCGATGCTCATGCCGTCCAGGTTCGGACCGTCACTAGGGCTGCCGACAGTCATCATCTGTCGCTTGGCCTCGTCGAACGGTTCCTCAGTCATACCGTCACCTGTCGGCCGTCTCGTCTCATGGCCCTACCGAGGACCTCATGCAGATCGGCCTCGACCAGGCCCAGGAGGTCGCTGCCGAACACGCACAGCGACGGCTCCCAGGGGTGGCCGAAGGTGCCGAACCGGAAGTCCTCCGCAAGGTTGATGAAGTAGTCACCGTCGGGATACGGCGACAACGGCCAGCCCGGCTGTCCGGGCGGGTCGATGTTCTCCGGCCCGATGAGGCTGGGCCAGACTCGGTAGCACGGGTGCTGCCAGTCCAGGCACAAGATCGAGCCCTCGCCCGCCAGCGCAGTGAATCCGGCGTGCACGAACCCGACCAGGCGATCCAGGCGCACGTATCCGGGATCGTCGTCGAGGCCGCTCAAACTCCAGGTGACCGACGGGGTCGGCTCGGTGATCGCCGGGAAACGGCGCATGCTGGGCCGGAAGTCGAACTCCACGTCGAACCGGTCCCAGACCGCTTTCTCGTCACCGGACAACTCGCGGTATGCCCTCATAGCCACCGACGCACCCTACTCGATCAACTGCGGTGCCACAGCGCGATATCGCTGCTGGTGACGACCACGAGCGTGCACCCAGAAGCCGAGAAGCTCGCAGCGCGAAGCTCCGAGTCGTGGGAGTCAAAGATGTGCCACCCGTGCGTACCGGCTGACCACGCGACAGACCGCCAACCTGCAACTACGCCAGGAGGTCATCATCGCCCGGGTCATCGCACAACTTCCACAGATCAGCAGTGAGAACCCACAGGCCCGGCACCACCTCATGCACATCCAAGCCTCGAACGAAGCAGGCGAGGTCGCCCGATTCTTTCGCGACTACGCGATCACGATCATTTGCGACGAGCCGAGCGTCACTCTGGAGACCGACTCGACAGAAATCATGATCAACCGCCATACTCGGCAGGCGATCTCAGCGGGAAGAATTTCCGGCAGCGCTCGTACGCGGCAGGAAAGCGAAGCAATCGACAATCAAAATGCTTCGCAGGGGCTTGCGTGTCCGAGGGGGCACACGGCCCAAAACCCAACCAGGCCTGACGCTGGCAACGTCGATCCAGTTGATCTAGGGGGCCACGCTCCCCAAAGCTGTCCTAGCGGACCTGCCGACTCCTCTGACGGCAGGTCCGCTGGCGTACGTCGAGCGCCACAGTGCGCCTCAGCTCACGGCGAGGCGTGGTCTGGTCGGAATTTCACCATGTCACCGCCCATACCGTTCCTCTGAGGCTTTGACCCAGAGACGACCCGCTTCGCGAGCCTCGTCGCCGGGGACGCTGCGCGGCTGCAGTCAATTGCCGCGCGGGGCATACATGATCACGGCGACGCCGACCAGGCAGATCGCGGCACCTATGATGTCGTAGCGGTCGGGCCGGAACCTGTCCACGACCATGCCCCACGCCAGTGACCCGGCGACGAACACACCGCCGTAGGCGGCCAGGATGCGACCGAAGTTCGCGTCGGGCTGGAAGGTGGCGACAAACCCGTATGCCCCGAGGGCGATGACGCCGGCGGCGATCCACCACAGGCCGCGGTGCTCGCGCCAGCCCTGCCAGACCAGCCACGCCCCGCCGATCTCCAGGAGGGCGGCCAGGGCGAACAGGATGACAGAGCGGGCGATCATCATGCGCGCAGCCTAGCCATCCTCATGACGGCCGAGAGCAGGAGCAGTCGCCACCGGAGCAGCCGCCGACATGCGCGGCGCGCCGCCGGGTTGACCGCCACCATGCCAGCGCGGTCAGCGCGGCGAGCACGACGGCGATACCGGGCATGATCTGCCCGAGTGCGGCCCAGCCTGCGCCGCCGACGATGCCTGCTGCGATGAGTAGCGGAATGGCGCAGCACAGCGCGCAAGCGAGGCCGGTGAGTCCGCCGAGTCCGCCGGGAAGGAGCGCGCGCAGTTTGTTGATCATTTGTTGTCTCCGTGGTCGAGTCCGGCGAGCGGGATCGGGCAGCAGTCGGTGGTGGCGCAGGTTGTCAGGTCGTCGCAGCCGGCGTCGAGGGCGGTGCGCAGGCTTTCGGCGATCGTCTGCAGGTCGGCGATCTTCGTCTCGATCTCGGCGAGCTTGGTCGCGGCGCGTCGTTGCAGACTGGTGTCGCGGCGGCGGCCGTGGCGGTGGGTGCCGAGGTCGACGAGTTCGGCGACCTCGTCGAGGGTGAAGCCGAGTCGTTGCGCCGTCTTGATGACTCTGAGCAGGGTCAGGGCCTCGGCGGGGTAGAGGCGGTGTCCGCCGGGGCTGCGGGTCGGTTCGGCCAGCAGACCGCGGCGTTCGTAGTAGCGCAGAGTTTGCAGGTTCACTCCCGCCGCCTGGGCTAGTTCCCCGCTACGCAGGCCGGGGTTCACGGTCGGCCATGCATGGTGTCGGCCCGGTCGGCCAGTGCGGCAAGGACGTCGGTGTGGGCGGGTGGAACCTCGACGTCGAGCGTGACGTGCCCGGGTGCGCCGGTGACGGTGATGGCGAAGGTGAAGAACGAGCAGCAGTCGCTTTCGCGGGCGGCGAGGTCGCGTACGGTCGGCTCCAGGTCGGGTCCGCCGGTGAGGGTGAGGCGCAGGTGCGTGGCGCTGATGCGTTCGGCGGCGCGGACGGCGGTCGTGAACAGGGCGTCGAACTCGGCGAGGCGTAGTGGCTGCTGCGCTGTCGGCAGGGTGCACGCCTGCGGCACCCAGGCCAGGCTGGGGGTCAGTTCGGTCATGACCTCACGGTAAGCCTGTACCCGGGTACCGGATGCAAGTCCTGTGGCCCACCCTCGATGGAGCGCCGATTCGGCCGGCTCAGATCCGTCCCGCCCAGCGCGGCGGGCTTGACGGCGGACTCAGGGGTGTCATCTTTCTGGCCGCTCGTCGTCGTAGCCGTGTGATGCACGGGCTCGGTACCTGCGGTTGACAGGCATCACGGCATTCCAGGGCCGGATGGACCGCGGTTGCACAGTGCGGGTGTGCTCGGCGGAGGGAGCGACGTCGCGCGTGGTTGCGCCTGTACGAGTGCCGATGACGCCGCCGAACTGAAGGCCGAGGTCGGCCGCGTGTTCGCGCAGCAGCTCGCGAACGTGCCGTGATGGCAGTGTGTCGGCCTGGGCCAGGTCGTGCGCCGCCCAGAGCGACTGCCTGGCCCGTGGTTCGACGGCAGGGTGATCTGGCTGGCGCGCCCACCGGCTCCAGCAAGCGAGGTAGGCGGCCAGCAGGCCGTGCTCGGCTTCGTGCAGCGGTTCGGTCGCTGCCACGATGTCGGTGGCTGTCAAGGTGGCATGTCTGAGATCCCCCGTGCGATGTGCAGGCGTATGGGTGGCCACGCTCAGGACCGGTGTACCGCGCTTCGAGGCCGCCAGTTGCACCCGGGACCAGCTCGTACTCGGATGCAGTGGGATCGCGGCGGACACGCGGTCTTCCGGTCCGGCGTCCACGATCAGATAGTGCCTGGTTGTCATCGCTGGGAAGATTCGTGTCCGGCAACGTGGTGCTTCACGGTCGCCGTAAGCAGTCGGGTCGCAGCGAGCAGCGTGGCAGGCTGGACGCGATCGGGGGTTTCGGCGGGCGTCTGGTAGCCGGGCATGCCCATGCCGATCCCCACGGCGGCGAGGCCTGCGGCGGCGTAGCGGCGGTTGTCGGAGGGCATGGCTTGCCCGCGCAGCGGGACGCCGGTGTCGCGGCCGGCCCGGTCGAGTGCCGCGAGCAGCGCGTGTGCTGGTCCGGCGGCCTCGACGGCGGCGGCTTCGTGCAGAGCCGCTGCCCCGTCAAGGTTGATCACGATGGTGTCTTCGGGTACCTGCGGGGCGTGGTGGGCGGATCCGTGGGCGCCGGCTTCCTCTGCGTCGAGCAGGGCGACCGTCAGGGTGAAGGCGGTGTGGTCGGCGATGAGCTGGCGGGCGGTTTCGATCACGGCGGCCACGCCGGATGCGTTGTCGGCGGCTGCGGGGAATCGCTGTTCGGGATCGTCGCCGACGCCGTCGTAATGTGCGGTGAGCAGCACTTTGGGGCCTGATCTGCCGACGGTGGCGAAGGTGGCGTAGACGTTGACGGCTTCGGCGTCGACAGTCCGCAGCGGCGCGCTGGCGGTGATCTGGCCACGACTGGCCCGCATGCGGTGGTGCCAGTCGGTGTGTACGGCGAGCACGGGCAGCGGTCCGGTGGCTGGCCCGGCGATCATCTTGGGCATCCAGCCGTCGGCGTCGGTGCCGCGGGAGACGAGCAGCCCGAGTGCGCCGTGCTTGGCCGCGGCCTGGGCGAGGGTGAGGTCGTAGCCGTCGTCGAGCAGGATCCAGGCACCGCGTGGGTCGTCCTCAGGCCTGGTGATCGGTCCGGTCACGGGCTGCGGTAGGTCGGTGGTGGCGAGGTGCTCGCAGAAGTCGCGCCGGTGGATGAGTGCGTGGGTTCTGGTGGTGTCGGTGTAACGCAGGTGCGGGGTTGCGTGCAGTTCCCGGATGGAGCCTCGGACGGGGAACGGGTCAAGCGTGACGGTGGCTCCGGCTTGGCGCAGCTGTTGTGCGAGCCAAGCTGCTGCGGCATGGCCGCCGGGGGTGCCGGTGCGGCGGCCGGTGAATTCAGCGGCCGCCAGCCGGTTGACGATGGCGAGCATCCGGTTGAGGGCCGGGCTTTCGTCGCTCAGAAGCGCGGGGTCGGCTGGTGTGGCCGACCCCGCGTGTGGTGCCGTGGTCACTGGCAACATCCCGTGCCGGCGGCAACGGCTTCGGTCTTGGCTTGCTGGCCGCAGCAGCTGTTGGACGCGGTGGCCTCTGCGGTGGTGCCGCAGCACGGCTCTGCCGTTGCGGTCTGCTGCTCGGTGGTGCTGGGTGCGCTGCCACAGCAGCCGCCCTGCGCGGGCGGCGTGAACGCCTGTGCGGCGTCGCCGCTGAATCCGCCCGTTGCTGCGGTATTGGTGGTCATGTCGAGCCCCTAACTGTCCGACTGCCTTGATAGATCTCTAATCAAGTTCATGCTTCCACTTGTTTCGAGATTCGTCAACCTAGACAGAAATCTAAACAGCGCGACCCGGGCTTGTCGCCAAGGATCGCCTGGCCGGGGCAGTCAGATCGGGCAGCACGAGCGCAGGTGGTCCTGCAGTTCGGCCAGCGACGCGCTGATGCCGACGGGATCGGCGCGGTAGTAGACGGCCTTGCCTTCACGCCGGGCCGCGAGCAGGCCGCCGTCGCGCAACTGGGCGAGCTGTTCGGAGGCGGTGGACTGCCCGATGCCCAACCTTGCCGCGACGTCGCCGACGCTGAGTTCGCCGCCGGCGGCGAACGCCATGAGGACCTGCTGTCGGCTTTCGCTGGCCAGCGCTTTGAGGAAGGCGCGTACGGCGGGACTGAACTGCTGGGGCGCTTCGGTCACATCCACCATTCCATCATATCGCGATTTCGCGAAATGACGATATGATCCGGCGCATGACCCTCTTCGACGCGGTGGTGATCGGCGGTGGCCAGTCCGGCCTTGCCGCAGCAGGCGCCCTGCAAGCACACGGCCGACACCCGCTCGTCCTGGAAGCCGGTGGCGCACCGACCGGTTCATGGGCGCGTTACTACGACAGCCTCACCCTGTTCTCCCCCGCCCGCCACAGCGCTCTACCCGGCATGCCGTTTCCCGGCGACCCCGACCGCTACCCGCACCGGGACGAGGTCGTGGCCTACCTCGCGGCCTACGCCGAACACCTCGGCGTGCCGATCCGCACGCGCAGCCGGGTCACCTCCGTCCAGCAGGCATCGGACGGCTTCACCGTCCACACCGACGCCGACACCCTGCACACCCCGATCATCGTCGCCGCCACCGGCGGATTCGGCCGGCCGCACCGCCCCGACCTGCCCGGCCTCGCCACGTACACCGGCACGGTGCTGCACGCCGCCGACTACCGCTCCCCCACCCCGTTCTCCGGCCAGCACGTGATCGTGGTGGGCGCCGGCAACTCCGCCGTGCAGATCGCCACCGAACTGGCCACAGTTGCGACGGTCACCCTGGCCACGCGGCAACCGGTGCGGTGGTTCCCCCAGCGTCCACTGGGCCGGGACCTGCACTGGTGGCTGAAGACCACCGGCCTGGACACCTCCCCGCTCGGGCGGCTGCTCGCAGGCGGCCACCGAGGCGCGCCGGTGCTCGACGACGGCCGCTACCGAGCCGCCGTGGCGGCGGGAGCGCCGCGCCACCGACTCATGTTCACCGGCCTTCACGGCAACACCGCCACCTGGACCGACGGCAGCCGCGAGGACGTCCACGCGATCGTGCTGGCGACCGGCTACCGTCCCGACCTCGGCTACCTGCACGAGCTGGGGGCTCTGGACGCCGACGGACGGCCACGCCATCGTGGTGGTGTGTCGATCACGCATCCCGGCCTGGGTTATGTCGGACTGGAACTGCAGCGCAGCTTCGCCTCCGCGACGCTTCGCGGCGTCGGTGCCGATGCCGCCCGGGTCGTGGCCCGGCTGACCGCGCGACGGACCAGCCAGGTGGAGCCGGCACGTTGAGCGCCGACATCCTCGCTCTGGCGGTGCTGCTCATCGCGAGCATGCTCGCCGTCGGCACCACCCTGGACCTACCCGCGTTCACCGCGCTGCTCGCACGGCCGGCACCGCTGCTGGTCGCATTGGGAGTCAACGTGCTGGCAGTACCAGCTGTGGCGGTCGCCGTGGGATGGGCACTGCACCTGCCGACGCCGGTGGCCGCAGGAATCGTCCTGGCATCCGCCGCCGCCGGAGGCAGCTCAGGACCGCTGCTGGCCCTCTGATCACCGCGTCGGATCAGCTGTTGGAGCTGACCACCCCGACGCTCGCAGCGCTGGCGGCAGTGGTGGTGTGCAGCGTGGGTGCGTACTGGTCACCGCGACTGGCCGGACAGAGCCAGCGAGCCTCCGTCACGATGATCACGGTGGTGCGCAACTTGACCCTCGCCTTGATGCTCGCCGGCCTGATGGGCGATGCGGGCACCACGACCACGGTTCTTGCGTACGGGCTGCTCATGTACCTGGCCGGAGTCGGGGCGGCCGTCGTCATACGCTCAAGGTCATTGCCGGGCGCCGTCGGCTGAGCCGTACCGGCGAAGACGGGTGTCGCGATGGCGAACCGTTTGACGACCAGTAGCATTGCTACGCATGACGGCTGAGGCGCTGAAAGGTCACCTGGACGGGCTGCTGCTGGCAGTGCTGGAACGTGGCCCGGCGCACGGCTACGCGCTGATCGAAGCGCTGCGCACCAGCAGCGGCGGCACGTTCGACCTACCGACGGGCACCGTGTACCCGGCCCTGCGAAGGCTTGAGACCGCAGGGCTCGTCGCCAGCACCTGGGAGAAAGGCGACGGCCGTCAACGCCGGACATACGAACTGACCGGCGCGGGCCGCCGTCACCTGGCCCAGCAGCGCGAGTCGTGGCACCAGTTCTCCGGGGCGGTCACCGCCGTCATGGACGGCGGTGACATCACATGGAGGCCTTCGACCTGATCCCCGCCCACGGGGATCCGCAGGCCCGAGCCACGATCGCGGACTACCTGCAGGAGCTCGCCGCGGGCCTGCCACTGAGCCACCGCGCTCGCGCCGAGGTGATGGCCGAGATCGCCGACGGGCTCGCATGTGCGTTCGAAGCACACGTCGCTGCCGGTGCGACGCCCGCGGCTGCCGTGAGGCTGGCGGTCGCGGAGTTCGGCGATCCGCGCGAGCTGTCGGCGGCGCTGGCCGCTGAGATCGGCCGGGCGCACGCCCGGCGCATCGGCGCGGGCCTGGTGGCCACGGGACCGCTGGTAGGGGTTGCGTGGATAGGCGCGTTCGCGCAGGCCACCGGCACCGCGTGGTGGACGCAGATCGGTGCGTTGATGGCGTCGGCGCCGATCTATGCGCTTGTTCTCGCGGTGAGCGTGCCGGCAGCCCTGGTCGCGGCGAGTGGCGTGCGTCTCGCGGTCCGGCTGGGACTCGGTGCGCGTACTGCGGTGGACGCGGCGGCACTTGCCTCCGTGGCTTGCGTCATCGGTGATGTCGCGCTGGTGAGCGGGCTTGCCTTCGCACCAAGCGACCCCGCATGGTCGGCCGCGCTGGCGTGCGCGGTCTCGATCAGCCTGGTTCGTTTGAGCGTCACGGTAGGTGCGGGGCGCCGGGTTCTTCTGCTGCGCGCGGCCGCGCGCTGATCCCGGTGCGGAAACGCCGCAGCGCCCACCAGATCAGCGGTATGCCTACAGCGGTGGGCAGCGTCCAGTAAGCCAGGTGCGGCAGCCGGTCCCAGAGCGGCAGCTGGCTGCCGTTGTCCACGTAGAAGCCGGTAAGCAGCGCGATGTACGACCCTCCCATCCCGATGGCGTGACGAGTCGGCCAGTCCTTGCCCCGACGTCGGCGCGCTGCCCGGCCGAACAGCGCCAGCGAGAACGCGATCACCGCAATTGCCAGCAGGTGGATGTCCTCGCGGGGACGGAACGCCGTCATCATCGCAGCGGTCGCGGCGACGACACCGAGCGCCCACAGGTAGGCGGTGCCGGTACGCGGATGCCGGCCGGGACGTTTACGGGCACTCGCTGCGACGCCACCTGCGACGACAGCAGCCATGCCAGCCGTCACGTGGACAGCCAGGGCGGCGTAGAAGACCGCGCCTTCATCCGGGATGAGCAGACCGAGGATCTCCCGCACAACCATGACAGCCTCCAGCAAAGCGTAGCCACACTACATGTAGCAATCCTACTTATCTTGCTACGCGGAGACCATACCCACGTGCTGTGAACGCGCGAGTGCTCTGGGCCGTGGATCACACGGCTTGCCGGCGCGGAGAAGGATGGGCTGGCAGAAGTCTTCCGGTGAGATCTTCTGCCGGTGTTTAGGCGGCAGAACCTTCCTGCGCAGCGCGCGATGTGCCGCCCAGCCCCGCGAACAACAGGCACAGCAGTGCCAGGACCATCCAGGCGGCGAGGTAGACGAACGCGGCGTGCGGCGACACGATCGTCCACAGCAAGCCGGCGATCGCGCTCGCCGCGAGGTTGCCCGCGGCTTGGACGGCAGCAAGCAGCCCGAATGCCGATCCGCGGATGCCCGCCGGTGCCAAGGCGGCCACTGCGGAGTGCTGTGCCGTCTCCACACAGCCGATAGCGACACCGGCGGCGGCGAACGGCAGTGCCAGCAACACGATGCCGGTGGAATCGACCGCGAAGCCGAGGTACGCCGCCAGGAACAGCGCGACACCGGCGGCCAGTACCCGGACCGGCCCACGTGACCCCAGACGATCGGCGACATGACCCGCCGGCAGTGACGCGATCGTCGCGGCGAGGTTGTACAGCGCGTACAGCGCCAAGGCGATGGTGGTGGCCGTCGTCGCACCGTGCTGCGGGGTGAGCTGCTCGGTGGCGCGCAGGATCAGCAGGGTCGCCGCGACGTTGCCGACCTCGAACGCGGTGATCGCCGCCATGAGCCTGCCGAGGTCTCCGCGCAGCACGGGCCGTATCCGGATGCGCAACGGTGTGCGCTCGGCCGGGGCGGGGCGGGGCGTGTTGCGGATGGCGTAGACGATCGCGGCGGCGGCCAGCAGCCCGGGGATCACCGACAGTGCGATGGCCCAGCGGATCCCGACAGCGGCGACCAGTGCCAGGGCGAGCAGCGGGCCGAAGATCGCGCCGAGGTTGTCCATCATGCGTTCGAACCCGTAGGCGCGTCCGTACGCGGCCGGGTGCACCACGTCGGCCAGCAACGCGTTGCGGGCTGGCACGCGCAGGCCGCGGGCGGTCCAGGCACCGGCGCGAAGGAGACCGACCTGCCACACGGTGGTCGCCACCGAGGTGAGCGACGCGAGCACGGCCGTCGCGGTGTAGCCGCCCACGGCTACGCGCTGTCGGCGGACCGGATCGTCGGCCAGGGCTCCGCCGGCCAGACGGGCGGCGCCGGCGAGAGCGTCGCTGACACCCTCCACCAGGCCCAGGGCCGCCGCAGGCGCGCCCAGAGTGCTGGTGAGCAGGCTCGGCAGCAGCGAGGTGGGGACTTCGTGGCCGACATCGGCGAGCAGGCTGGCGGTTCCGATACCCCCGACACCGCGGGTGAGCCACTGCCGCGGTGGGGTTGGAGCGCTATCGCCTGCGGCTTCGGTCACGACCGCCAGTCTGCCGTGTCTCACAGCGGATCGACAGTGGCGGCCTGTGGAGCTGTCGTCCCGCAGTGATCGAGCAGGAGGGCCAGCGGCCGCGGCGGCAGGCTACATAAGCCGCCGGGTCGATCGGTTCAGCGGGCAGTCTGCACCCTACCGCGGCTCAGCGGGTGACACCTGCAGGAACGCAGGTCCGGGCATCAGTTGGCGCAGCGGTTCGAGCCGAGCGGGGTTGATCGAGTACCAGGCCCAGGCACCGCGTTTGTCGCGGTTGAGCACGCCGGCGTTGACGAGGATCTTCAGGTGGTGGCTGATCGCGGGCTGGCTCATGTCGAACGGTTCCGCGAGGTCGCACACGCACGCCTCTCCCGCCGCCGAGTTCTCGATCATGGCTAGCAGCTGCAGCCGGGTCGGGTCGGACAGCGCTTTGAGTAGAACGGCGAGGTCTTCGGCGTGGGCCCGGGGCAGCATGGGCCCGACCGTGGCGGTCTGGCAGCCGGCTTCTGCTGCGGCAGCTGCTGGCACGGTCGGGGCGGCGATCACGCGGCGAGCATAGGTGCGCCAGGTGAACGGTTGGGGAACTGGGCGCGCAGCGTTGGTGACATGGGGCGTTCATGGGCTGGTCATGGGGCTCCGGGGGCGATCAGGCGGTAACCCATGCCGCGGACGGTGACGATGATGGCGGGGTTCTGCAGGTCATCGCCGAGATGGGCACGAAGTCTGCGGATGTGGACGTTGACGGTGTTGGAGGCTTCGTCGCCGTTCCACAGCAGCCGCACGATCTGCTGGCGGGTCACGACCCGGCCTTCGTGGCTGGCGAGCAGGTGCAGCAAGGCGAATTCCCGCATGGGCAAACTCACGGGAGTGCCGTGCAGGTGGACCTGCATCGCGGCGGGGTCGACGCGCAGCGCGCCGACCTGCAGGGGCGCGCCGAAATCGGCGGCGGTGTCGGGTCGGATCGAGCGCAGCAGTGGCAGCAACTCCGCTAGGCGGTAGGGACGGGCGATGCACGCGGTCGCGCCGGCGGCCAGGGCGGTGGCGGCCTGGCCGCCGTCGTCGCCACCGAGGCCGACGAGGGTGGGTACGCAGGTGCGCCGCTGCAGCGCGGCAATGATCGCCGTGCCCGTCATCGGGGGCAGGTGCGCGGCGGTGAGCACGGCGTCGGGCAGGTGGATGCCTGCCTGCAGCAGTGCGTCGGCGGCGTCGAGTGCGGTGACGACGTCGATCTGATGGTCGCCGAGCAATTCGCGCAGGTTGTCGGCGGTGGCAGGGTCGGGATCCGCGACGAGCAGCAGGAACCGCGGGCGGGTGGAGCGGGCCGGCGGGGCGCAGCTGGGCTCGCCCCTTGCGGTCTCGATAGTGGCGGGGGCTGGGGTGTTCATCAGCCGAACCGTCCGGTGATGTAGTCCTCGGTGCGCTTGTCGGCGGGGTTGGTGAAGATCCGGCCGGTGTCGTTGAACTCGACCAGGCGGCCGTGACGTACGCCGGCGTCGTCGAGTTCGGCGGTGAAGAACGCGGTGCGGTGGGAGACGCGGGCGGCCTGCTGCATGTTGTGGGTGACGATGACGATGGTGTAGCTGGCTGCGAGTTCGTGCATCAGGTCTTCGATCTTGCCGGTGGCGATCGGGTCCAGGGCCGAGCACGGCTCGTCCATGAGGATGACCTCGGGCCGTACGGCGATGGTGCGGGCGATGCACAGCCGCTGCTGCTGCCCGCCGGACAACGCGAGGGCGGAGGTCTTGAGCTTGTCCTTGACCTCGTCCCACAGTGCGGCGCCGCGCAGGGCCTGCTCGACGAGGTCGTCGGTGCGGCCGGTGTCCATCTTGTTGACCTTGAGGCCGTAGGTGACGTTGTCGTAGATGGACTTGGGGAAGGGATTGGGTTTCTGGAACACCATGCCGATACGGCGGCGGACCTCGATCGGGTCGACGTCGCGGGCGTATAGGTCCTGGCCGTGGTAGCTGACCACGCCGGTGACCCGGGCGCCGCCGATGAGGTCGTTCATCCGGTTGAGCGAGCGCAGCACGGTGGACTTGCCGCACCCGGACGGGCCGATCATGGCGGTGATCTGGTTGCGGGCGACCGGCATGCTGACGCCGCGCACGGCCTGGTAGTCGCCGTACCAGACGGCGACGTCGGCCAGGTCGATGACCGGGGTGTTCTCACCGCCGTGGGTGGCTCCGGAGGGGTGCAGGGACAGGCCGGCGGACAGGCGCGGCGGGACGATCGTGGTGTCCATGGGGTCCTCGGGGTAGGTCATCGGGTTCACCAGCGCTTGGTGAAGCGGTTGCGGACGAAGATCGCGATGGAGTTCATGGCCAGGAGCACGACGAGCATCAGGACGATCGCGGCGGCGGCGAGTTCCTGGAACTCGGCCTGCGGTTCTTTGATCAGGTTGTAGATCTGGATCGGCAGGGTGGTGTAGGCCGACAGGAGGCTGTCGGGGTTGAACCGGATGAACGTGACCGCGCCAAGCAGGATCAGCGGCGCGGCCTCCCCGATGGCCCGGGACAGCGCCAGGATCGACCCGGTGGCGATGCCCGGGACGGCGGCGGGCAGGACCTGCCGGGACACGGTCTGCCATCTGGTGGCGCCGAGGGCGTAGGAGGCGTGGCGGATCGACTGCGGCACGGCCCGGATCGCCTCCCGGCTGGCGATGATCACTGTCGGCAGGACGAGCAGCGACAGGACGACCGCGGCCGTGGCGACGGTGAAACCGAGGCCGATGACGCGGGCGATCAACCCGAGGCCGAGGATGCCGAACACGATCGAGGGCACCCCGGCCAGGTTCTGGATGTTGAGCTCCAGGAGGCGGTTGTACCAGCGGGTGTTGTCGGCGTATTCCTCGAGGTAGATGGCGGCGAGTACGCCGGTGGGCAGGCAGATCGCGGCGGTCAGGGAGATGACCCAGACGGTGCCCCAGATCGCCGACTGCACGCCGGCTTCGCCGGCTCGGGAGACGCGGCCGGTGGGCATGTTCTCCCACAGACGCGCGTCGAGGCGGTGCCAGCCCTTGGTGACGGCGAAGGCGAGCAGCGCGACGAGGAACGCCAACCCGATGGCGAGGCACGCCTGCAGGGCGAGTTTGAACGCGGTCTCGGCGGGCCGGAAGCGGCGGCGGGTCAGTTCGGCGCGCACGTCCGCGCTGCTCGGGCCGCGGGGGTTGGTCGTGGTGGTCATTCGTAGACCTCCCGGAAGCGGCGCACCATGCGGATCGACAGGGCGTTGAGGGCGAGGGTGAACAGGAAAAGGGTGCTGCCGACGGCGAAGATGGTCAGGTAGTCCAGGGAGTCGACGGGCAGGTCGCCCTGGCCGGCGCCGGCGATGTAGGCGGTCATGGTCGCTGCGCCGTCGATCGGGTTGACGATGATCCCGTCGGTCTTGAGCCCGGCAGCGATCGTCACGATCATGGTTTCGCCCAGCGCGCGCGAGATGCCGAGCACGATGGCGGCGACGATGCCCGACAGCGCGGCGGGCAGTACGACACGGGTGGAGACCTGCATCTTCGTCGAGGCGAGGGCGTAGGCGCCTTCGCGTAGCGAGCGGGGTACGGCGGTCATGGCGTCCTCGGCAAGGCTCGCGACCGTCGGCACGATCATGAGGCCCATCGCGATGCCGGCCACGAGCATGTTCTGGAACTCGGGTTTGGTCTGGCTCGGCCAGATGTCGCGCAGCCACGGGTTGACCGCCAGCAGCGCGAAGAAGCCGTACACGACGGTCGGGATGCCGGCGAGGATCTCCAGGATCGGCTTGAGGAAGGCGCGGGTGCGGTTGCCTGCGTACTCCGACAGGTAGATCGCCGAGCCGAGCCCGACCGGGATCGCGATCGTCACGGCGATCGCGGTGACGATCAGGGTGGCGACCAGCAGCGGCAGCACGCCGTAGTGCTTCTCGGCGAACAGCGGCGTCCACAGCGTCTCGGTGACGAACTCACCGAGGCTGACGGTGCCGAAGAACTCCACGGTCGGCACGGCCAGGCTGATGACGATGCCGACGGTGGTCGCCACCGACACGATCGCAGCGAGGACGAGCAGCGCCTCGATCGCTTTCTCCCCCAGGCGCGGGCGTCCCCGCCGCACCGACGGTGCGGCGGGGATCCCGGCGACCTTTTGTGAGGTCGACGTCATGTGTCTCAGCCCTTCTTGAAGGCTTCGAACTCGGCGGCCAGAGTCGTCTTCTGCGCCGCGGTCAGCGGCACGTACTTGGCCTCCTTGACGACCTCGTCGATGTTGGCGATGTAGAAGTCGACGAAGGTCCGCACGTGCTCCTTGGCCGCCGAGGCCTTGGCCACGTACACGAACAGCGGACGGGCGAGGGGCTTGTAGGTGCCGTCCTGGGCGGTGGCGGTGGACGGCGCGACGCAGCCGGCGCCGCCGTCGATCTTCAGGGCCTTGAGCTTGTCGGCGTTCTCCTCGAAGTAGGTGTAGCCGAAGTAGCCCATGCCGCCCTTGGACGCGGCCACGCCCTGCACGAGGACGTTGTCGTCCTCGGACGGGGTGTAGTTGGTGCGGCTGGCCTTCTCCTTGCCGTTGATCGCGGCGGTGAAGTAGTCGAAGGTGCCCGAGTCGGTGCCGGCGCCGTAGAGCTTGAGCGGCTCGTTGGGGAACTTCGGGTCGATCTGGTTCCAGTTGTCGACCTTCGAGTCCGGTTCCCAGACCGCTTTGAGCTGCGCGACGGTCAGGCAGTCGACCCAGGTCGCCTCCTTGTTGACCACGACGGTGAGCGCGTCGTTGGCCACGATCAGCTCGGTGAACGTGATGCCCTTGTCGGCGCAGGCCTTCTTCTCCTCGTCCTTGATCGGACGGGAGGCGTCGGAGATGTCGGTCTCGCCGTTGCAGAACTTCTTGAACCCGCCGCCGGTGCCGGAGATACCGACGGTCACGTTCACCTTCGGCTGCTCGTCGGCGAAGATGTCGGCCGCGGCCTTGGACAGCGGACCGACCGTCGACGAACCGTCGATCTTGATGTCGCCCGACAGCTGCGCCGCGCCACTGGGCTCGCCGCTGCTCTCACCCGAACCGCCACAGGCGGCCAGGGCCATGACAACCGTCAGCGCGGCCAGCGTGCCGATCAGCCGCTTGCGTCCTGACTTGATCACCATCATGTCCTCTTCAGACAGGCCGCCCCCTGGATCCCCCGGCGGCGGCGCTTGCGATGCCGGAGGTGTGCACCACCGACACCGCACATAAGAGAGTCCTCATGTGATGTGGACAGAGCCGTTCGGTGAACGGAGTCTGAACATAAGCAAAGTTTTATAACCGCAGGTCATATCACATGGAGCAACTATCAGTTCATGATCAGTTCACAATGTGGGGTGCGCTGCGGAGATACACAGTTCACCCATTGGCCGTCGGTCGTACATCGTCGATTGCCGCACGCGAACACTGTGCGGCAATGGCTGCGCGTGCCTGCGACATGAACATGCGAGAGGCCGATGATGACCAGACCGTTCACAACAGACCGACGCCCCTCGCTGCCCGCGACCGCCTGGCCGCTCGTCGGCCCGACCGATCACGACGGCACCGCGGTGATCGTGGGTTGGGGCGACGCGGTCCTGCCCGCCACACCGTCTTCGGGCCTCACCGAGCTCGACCCCTTGCTGCAGGAGGGCCAGTGCGGCTTCGACAGCGCGGTGTTGGCGGTGCTGCCGCTGCGGGGTCGGGGCCGGGCGCTTCTGGTGCTCGGCCACGCGAGCGCTGGTCTGGCCGCCGCGTCGGCGGCCGTCGGCGGCCTGTCGTCCACTCAGCGCGCGAGGCTCCTGCAGGCTGCCCAGGGCGTCAGCGTCATCGAAGTCGAGCAGGCCGGGCCTGACCGGCGGTGGCGGATGCGTCACCCGCGCAACCACGGCTACAACCGCCGCCTGGGCACCACCACTGCCATCGCGTGCACCGGCCCAGTGCCGGAACTGGCCGCTTCGCCCGGCGTGGGTCCTGCCGGGGTATGGGCCCCGGCGGGCGGCACCGCCACCGCGTGGGGCACGGTCCTGCTCGCCGAGAGCCCAGCCTGCAACGTGCACCGCGGCGTCGGCCCGCCGCCAGGCCGGAGTTGCTGCGGGTGGGTCGTCGAGATCGACCCGTTCGACCCGCACAGCGTCCCGCGCAGGCACACCGCACTGGGCCGAGCCAGATATGCCGGCGTGCTGGCGGCCACGACCGCCGCTGGCCGTCCGGTGGTGCACCTGCGTGAGCGTGGCGGCCTGCTGCTGCGGTTCACCTCCTGCCGCCGAGCCAGCCGCGGCATTGGCGCCACCGACCGCGCCCGCAATGCTGGCCTGCTGCACGACGGCACCCTCGCCGTAGCCCGCCTCGACAGGCCCCCGACCTCCAGGGCAAACGGCGGCGGAACGTGGCTGCCGCTGGTCAGCGTCGGCGTGAGCGCCGTGGCCGGGATGAGCGCGGCGCAGGTCCTGGCCGACACCTCCGGCGCGGCTCGCGCCGTCGGCGCCACGACGATCACCGAAGCGGTCCAGCTGCCGATTGTCGGCCTGCGCCGTAGCCCTGGCGGCGCAGAACATGAGGAACAGGTCATCGAACTCGACGACACCGGTGCCTCTTCGTTCACCTGGCGTGTCCGGCACGCCGTCGATCCGCTCACGCCGGTGCTCAGCAACCGCCGACCAGCCGGGCTGTTTCACGCCGCCAGTGGTACCGCGTTCCTGAGTTCCGTCCCGCCAGCTGCCACGTCCATGACCACACGTGTGGGCGTACGCGCAGTCCCGCTCTGACGGCGGCCGAGTCGGCGCGCAGTTGTCGGTCCGCCGCAGCAGGGCCGCGCTGTTCATCACCGCCTCCCGGCGGGCAGCGCTGGTGCCAGGCGGTCCACACGCGCAGCGAGGTCGCCGAACGCCGCTTCGAACGCCTCGTCGGTGTCGGACACCGCCGGATCGGGCACCGACCAGTGCAACCGTCGTGTCGGCTCGCGCAGCTGCTCGTGGGCGATGTCGCAGACGGCCACGACCAGGTCGTCGTCGCGCAGCACGTCACGGACGTCGGCAGTGCCCGCCCCAGCCAAGTCCAGGCCGTGACGAGCAGCGGCGGCGATCGCCTTCGGATGTACACCCGTGGCGGGCATCGTTCCAGCCGACGCCGCAGGTATTGCGCTGCAGCGCGCCCACAGCGCCGCGGCCAGCTGCGAGCGGGCCGAGTTGTGGGTGCAGACGAACAGCACCCGCCGGGCCGGGCCTGGCGCAGCAGGGGTCAGCAAGTCGAGGGTGCCGCGGCGTAGCCGCAGGTAGGTGCGGCGCCGGTCGCCCTCGGATCGGACCCGGTCCACCAACCCGGCGCCGGACAGCACGTTGAGGTGGTGGGCCAGCAGGTTGGTGGTCATGTCGAGCTGGCGGCCGAGTTCGCCTGGTGAGGCGTCGCCGAGCAGCAGGGCGTCGACGATCGCCAGCCGTGCGGGTTCGCCGAGGGCGGCGTGCACGCGTGCTCGCCCCACCAGACTCATTGGCTCAGTACTCATTGAGTCAATGATCGCTGAGTGGTCTTCGAGATGTCAATCCCTCTGCCCGGGGGCCTGACATGCAGATGGGGTGCTGCGCCTGCCGATGTCGGCAGGCGCAGCACCCCAGTTAGAACAAAGGGCTCAGGTCAGCGGCTGGGGCACCAGATCTTCGACCAGCGCCTGCACCCGGTCGCGGATCTCGTCGCGGATCGGGCGGACCGCGTCGATGCCCTGCCCGGCGGGGTCGTCGAGCTTCCAGTCCTCGTGGCGCTGTCCCGGGAAGTACGGGCAGACATCGCCGCAGCCCATGGTGATGACCACGCTGGACGCCTCGGACGCCTCGGGGGTGAGGATCTTCGGGGTCTGGTCGGTGATGTCGATGCCGACCTCGGCCATGGCCTCGACGGCGACGGGGTTGATCCGGTCGGCGGGGGCGGAGCCGGCGGAGCGGACCTCGACGGCGTCACCGGCGAGGTGTCGCAGCCATCCGGCGGCCATCTGGGAGCGTCCGGCGTTGTGCACGCACACGAACAGAACACTGGGCTTGGTATCGGTCATCGCTGCTCTCCTGCAGTCAGTTCGTCGATCAGTTGTCTCACTCGGACGTCGATGTCGTCGCGGATGGCGCGCACCGTCGCCAGGCTGGCGCCGGCGGGGTCGGGAAGGTCCCAGTCCAGGTAGCGCTTACCTGGCAGGACCGGGCAGGCGTCACCACAGCCCATCGTCACGATCACGTCTGCGGCTTGCAGGGCGCCATCGGTCAGCGGCTTGGGGAACGCCCCGTCGGCCGGAATCCCAGCCTCGGCCAGGACCGCCACAACGTGCGGGTCAAGGACGCTGGCCGGATGCGATCCAGCGCTGGCCACTGCGACCCGGCCCGCGCCGTGACGTTCGGCCAGCGCTGCCGCCAGCTGGGACCGGCCGGCGTTGTAGGCACACATGAACAGCACCCGTGGCACCGTCACCACAGGCGGCGCGCCTGCGGCCTCGGCCATGGCCTCCAGCCGCTGGGCCGCGGCGTGACCGGCCAGTGGGAGCAGGTGGGTACGGACCCGGGCGGTGCGTTCGAGTTCCAGGTAGGCCTCGAAGACGCAGCGCTCGACGGTCTGCGGGCTGAACACGCCGTGGAAACGCTCGACCAGGCGTGCGGACTCCCGCGCCAGGGCCGCATCCACGGATGCGTTGGTGCTCACGGGGCTGCTCCGACGGCCTCGGGCTCGATCGCTTGCTGCGACGAGGGCCGAGTCACCGTTTCCGCGGAACCGGTCGCCTTCGGGTAGAGCGCGGCGACCAGGGCAACGCCGATCAGCGCGCCGATGATCTGGGCCCCGATGAACGCCGGGACGGAGGTGGGCGTGATTCCGGCGAAGGTGTCGGTGAACGCACGGCCGATGGTCACGGCGGGGTTGGCGAAGCTGGTCGAGCTGGTGAACCAGTACGCCGCCCCGATGTACGCCGCGACAGCGGGCGCCGCCAGCGCCGCGCGGCCACTGCGGACGAGGGCGAAGATGAGCAGCAGCAGGCCGGCGGTCGCGACGATCTCGCCCAGCCACAGTTGCGGCTTGTCGCGGGCGGTCGCCGACATGCCTTGTGCGACCCCGAACATCGCGTTCGCGAGCACTGATCCGGCGATCGCGCCGAGCGTCTGGGCGGCGATGTAGGGGGCGATGTCCTTGGCGGACAGGCCTGTGGGGTCGTGGCGGTCGGACCACCATGCGGCGACGGTGACGACGGGGTTGAAGTGTGCGCCGGACACCGGGCCGAGGATCAGGACCAGCACGGCGAGGGCGAACACGGTGGCGGTGGAGTTCTCCAGCAACTGCAGGCCGACGTCGTCTGGTGACAACCGGGTGGCCATGATGCCGGAGCCGACGACCGTGGTGACCAGCAGCATGGTGCCGAGCAGTTCGGCGAGCAGGCGGCGGGGCAGGGTGGCGGGCATCAGCACTCCCGGCGGTTGTCGGAGGTCGCGCGCGCTCGTGCGGCCAGGGCGGTGAGGTGTGCCGCCGCGGCGTCGAGGGCGTCGGCGTTGAGGTGGTAGTAGGTGTAGCGGCCGTACGGTTCGGCCTTCACCAGGCCTGCGTGACGCAGTGCGCGCAGGTGGTTGGACACGTTCGGCTGCGACAGGCCGAGGTCCTCGACGAGGTGGCAGGTGCAGGCGGGGCCTGCGGCGAGGGCGTCGACGATGGCGGCGCGGGCGGGGTCGGCCAGCAGCCGTACCACCTCGGCCGGGGCATCACGAGAAACTGATATCACCACGCGGTAATCAAACAGTCCGGCTGGTCAGTGCCGCAACTTCGTGATCATGAACATTGGGTGACGTGGCCGTGCACGGCGTGCGGCAACGTCTCAGGCCGTGGGGGCGATGTCCAGGACGGCGGACAGGGAGGCCATGCGTGGGCGGTTGGCCCGGTACCAGACCCAGGTGCCACGGCGGTCTGACTCGACGAGGCCTGCTTCGCGCAGCACCTTCAGGTGGTGCGAGATCGTGGGCCCGGTCAGGTCGAAGGCGGGGGTCAGGTCGCAGACGCAGGCCTCTCCCCCGTCGGCGGAGGCGATCATCGACAGCAGCTGCAGGCGCACTGGGTCGCCGAGGGCCTTGAACGCAAGCGCGAGATCGGCGGCGGCCTCGGCCGGCACGGTGGCGGTGGCCAGGGGTGCGCAGCACACCTCGGGTTCGAGCACGGTCAGCTGCTTCGACATGCCCCTAGGTTGACAGGTTTCGAAGCAGCTGGCAACGCCGGTTGTCCTAGCTCACTGTTACCGACTATCATCGTTTATCGGCGATAGGCGATGATGTTGGAGGATGGGGTGGAAGAGCTGCTCGACCGCGAGGTCGCCCAGCGGTACGCGTCGTGGTTCCGGGCCTTGGCCGACCCGACCCGGGTACAGATCGCGGAACTGCTGGCCCGCAAGCGCGAGCCGATGAGCGTCGGGCAGATCACCGCGGCGGTCGGCATGGCGCAGTCGACGATCTCCCAGCATTTGAAGATCCTCGCGGAGGTGCGCTTCGTACTGGTCGAGGCATCAGGCAACGCGAACCTGTACCGGATCAACGAGAACTGCCTGAGCTGCTTCCCGACCGCCGCCGACGTCGTGATGGGCCGTCCGGTCGCCGCGCCGGGAGACACGCCGTGCTGAGCATCCGACCGATGGCCGAGACCGACGCCGAGGCGGTGCTGGCGATCTACCAGTACGGGATCGACACCGGCAACGCGACCTTCGATACCACCGCCCCCACCTGGTCCGCGTTCGACGCCGGCCGGATGCCCGAACACCGCCTCGTCGCCTGCGACCACATCAGGCAGGTACTCGGCTGGGTCGCCGCGAGCCGGGTGTCGAGCCGCCCCGCGTACGCGGGCGTGGTCGAGCACAGCGTGTACATCCATCCCGAGGCGCGCGGCCGCGGCGTGGGCCTGGCGCTCATGCGGGCGCTGATCGCGTCCACCGAGGCGGCCGGGATCTGGACGATCCAGTCCGGGATCTTCCCCGAGAACACCGCCAGCCTGGCCCTGCACCGGGCGGTCGGATTCCGGGAGGTGGGCGTTCGCGAGCGGCCCGGGTGCCTGCATGGGCAGTGGCGGGACGTGGTCGCGGTCGAGCGGCGCAGCACGGTGGCAGGCACCACAGCAGGCTGAGTTGACAGATCTCTAAGTAGGCGGCACTCTAAACACGTCGCTTAGAGAAACTTCTAAACAAGGAGCCGCAGCCATGATCGCCCTGATCCGCCGGATCGCCGCCGCCCGGACCGCTCACGTCGTGCAGACCACCTCGTTCTGTGAGGGCTGCACCGAGCCGGTGTGCACCGCCGCGTGCCGCGCCGAGGCCGCCCGCACCCGCGGCTACGAGCGCGTCGCCACCGCCGGCATCCGCTTCTGACCCAGACCGCCCTCACCGACCTGAGCCCGAGCTAGAGGAGAACGACGATGAGCACGCAGGACAACCACCCGATCGTGGTGGTCGGCGCCGGCCCGGTCGGCCTCGCCGCCGCCGCCCACCTGGCCGAGCGCGGCCTGGACTTCCTGGTCCTGGAGGCCGGCACCGGCCCCGCCGCGGCGATGGCGAGCTGGGGGCATGTGCGGGTGTTCAGCCCGTGGCGGTTCAACCTCGACCACGCGGCCCGCCGCCTGCTGGAGGCCGACGGCTGGATCGCACCCAACCTCGAGGACCTGCCCCTCGGCTCCCAGATCGTCACCGACTACCTCGAGCCGCTGACGAAGCTGCCTGCCCTGGCCGGCCGGGTCCGCTACGGCGCGAAGGTGGTGGCGATCAGCCGCGACGGCCTCGACCGGGTCCGCACGACCGGCCGTGACATCGCTCCGTTCCTGATCCGGCTCGCCGACGGCACAGAACTCACCGCCTCCGCCGTCGTCGACGCGTCCGGCACCTGGCCGACGCCCAACGTCCTGGGCGGCTCCGGCCTGCCTGCACACGGAGAGCCCGAGGCCGCGGCGTTCATCGAGACCGCACTGCCCGACGTGCTCGGCGCCGACCGCGAGCGGTTTGCCGGACGTCGCACCCTGGTCGTCGGCGCGGGCCACTCCGCCGCCAACACCCTGCTCGCCCTGGCACAGCTCGCGTCCGAAGTGCCGGGCACCACGGTGAGCTGGGCGATCCGCACCGGCGCGGCCACCCGCACCTACGGTGGCGGCGACGCCGACGCCCTGCCCGCCCGCGGCGCACTCGGCAGCCGGGTTCGCGCACTGGTCGAGTCCGGAGCGATCACCCTGCACTCCGGCTTCTCCGTACGCGCCGTCGCCATCGACGGGGGTCAGGTCACCGTGACGTCGCGCAGCGGCGCGAGCGTGACCGCGGACCGGATCGTGTCGGCCACCGGCTTCCGGCCCGACCACACGATCGCATCCGAGCTGCGACTGGACCTCGACCCGATCATGGGCTCGACCCGTGCCCTGGCACCGCTGATCGACCCCAACCAGCACTCCTGCGGCACCGTGCCGCCGCACGGCGTCGACGAGCTGACCCAGCCGGAGGCGAACTACTTCGCCGTCGGCGCGAAGTCCTACGGCCGCGCGCCCACGTTCCTCATGGCCACCGGCTACGAGCAGGTCCGCTCGGTGGTCGCCGCGCTCGCCGGAGACTGGGACGCCGCGCGCGACGTGCAGCTCGAGCTGCCTGAGACGGGCGTGTGTTCCTCGTCGGCGGCGCTGGGCGCCGACGACGAAGCATCGTGCTGCGGTACGCCGGAGCCGGCGGACGTCTCGGCCGCTCGCGGCCTGGCCACCGGAATCGCCGGTGGGCTGCTCACCCTGCCCGTGGTGCAGGCCGTCACGACCGAGGCCAAGACCAGCGGCGGATGCTGCGGCAGCTGACGTGACCGCCACCGCGCAACGTGCCGCCGCCCCCACACAGGGCGGCGGCACCCCCACGCATCCCGGCGCGCGGCGCATGATCGCGGTCCTCGCGATCACCCAGACCGTCGGCTACGGGGTGCTGTTCTACACCTTCTCGGTCGTCCTGCACCCCATCGCCGCCACCCTGCGCGCGAGCACAGCAGCGATCACCGGCGCGTACACCCTCAGCGTCCTGGTCGCCGCAGCGGCCGCGATCCCCGTCGGCCGCTACCTCGACCGCCGACCCGGCCGCGGCCTCATGACCGCCGGGTCCGCCCTGGGCACCCTCGCCGTCGTCGCCCTGTCACAGGCGAACGCGGTCTGGCAGGTCTACGCCGCCTTCGTCCTGATCGGGCTGGCCGGCGCGGCCGCGCTCTACGAGGCCGCGTTCACCGTCGTCGTCCACCAGCTCGGCGCGGCCCGCCGCGCCAGCGCCGTGCTCACCATCACCGTCGTCGCGGGATTCGCCAGCACCATCTTCATCCCGACCACCGGCTGGCTCACCGCCGAACACGGCTGGCGCACCGCGCTGCTGATCCTCGCCGTGCTGCACGGCGCGATCACCATCCCGGCCCACCTGCTGACCATCCCCGGCACCGCGCCCGGCACAGCGATTTCGCCCGCCCCACACCATGACCGGCGCGCCAACCGCCGAGTTCTCCGCGACCGGGGGTTCTGGCTGCTGGTCATCGCGTTCGTCGCCCACGGCACCGCCGTGTCTGCCATCAGCGTTCACCTCGTCGGCTACCTCACCGCACTGGGGCACCCTGTCACGGTCGCGGCAGGAATCGCGGGAATGCTCGGTGCGCTGTCGGTCACCGGCCGCGTCGTCACGACTCGTCTTACCCGCCGGCGTCCGATCGCCGCCGTCACCGCCGCGGTGTTCGCCGTGCAGGCCGTCGCGGCTGCGCTGCTTCCCCTGGTCGGAGCGAACCGTGCGGCAGCGGTCGCGTGCGTGGCCGCTTTCGGGTTGGGTTTCGGTGTCGGCACCATCGCCCGGCCCGCCATCGTCGTCGACCGCTACGGCACCGCCAGCTATGGCTCGGTGTCGGGCACCCTGGCCGTCCCGATCACCGTCGCCAAAGCAGCAGCGCCCTTGGCCGCCGCGACCCTGGCTGGTACGCGTCTCATGGCGGCGGTGGCGGTGCTGTGCGTGGTGGGGGCAATCGCCCTCAGCCGTCAGGCAAACCGCCAGGCCTCGTCACCGAGCGGGTGACGCGGACCGGTTCAAGCATGGTCGCTGCAACGACTCCGGCGTTCGTGCACCGCTGCCCGCGCACGCCTTGGGACCGGCCCACCGAGCCTTTCCAGCGTGCCGGCAAGGACCGGTCATCGTCTTCCGGTGAGGGTGTCGCGGATCTGCGCGGCCATGTCCCGCGCGGCAGGCCCCACGCCGATGAGCGTCGCGCTCGCGGGCCCCGTCCAGTCGCCGTAGCCCAGCAGGTGCAGATGCCGATCGTGCCGGTAGCGAGTGCCGTCGGTGACCACGTAGCCGTTGTCGCGCC
Source organism: Catellatospora coxensis (assembly GCF_016862635.1). Taxonomy (GTDB): domain Bacteria; phylum Actinomycetota; class Actinomycetes; order Mycobacteriales; family Micromonosporaceae; genus Catellatospora; species Catellatospora coxensis. Next base: position 231,422 of record NZ_BONI01000002.1, read on the forward strand.
GTAGGCGCAGGGGTGCCAGGTGCGCGAGCGCCGGGCGGAAGCCCGTGGCCCAGATGACCGTGTCGCACGCCCAGCTGGTGCCGTCCGGCCAGCGCGGGCCTTCGGTTCCCAGCTCCGTGAACATCGGCGTGGCATGCAGCTGTCCGCCGTCGCGGGCTTGCCGCACCGGCGGCACCGCCACGATGTCGCCGAAGTCGCCGATCCCCGGCGGCGCGGGCTGCCCGGCGATCAGCGCCCGGTACCGGCGGTTGGCCAGCTCGAACAGAACCCGCCCATCCACATCGTCGGGTAGAAACCGCGGCGCTCGGGTCGTCATCCACCGCACCTCGCGAGCATGACCCGCCAGGTCTGCGGCGATCTGCGCACCGGAATTGCCCGCACCGACCACCGCAACGCGCTCACCGGCGAAGTCCTGCGGTCTGCGGTAGCCGACTGTGTGAATCTGCCGCCCCCTGTACGCCCCAGCGCGTGCCAGCGCCGGTAGGAATGGCCGCCACCACGTGCCCGTGGCGCTGACCACGACCCGGGCCGTCCACGTTCCTCGGTCATCGGTGTCCAGCCGGAATCCACCGTCGGCGCGATGAACCGCCTCGACCCGCACACCTCGAAACACGGGCAGGCTGTAGCGCTGCTCGTAGGCGGTGAGGTAGGAGATCACGTGTGCGGCGTCGGGGTAGCCCGCGTTCGTCGCAGGCATCGACCAGCCTGGCAGCGAGCTGTACTGGGCTGGAGAGAAGAGGCGCAGTGACTCCCACACGTGCTGCCAGGCACCGCCGTGGGTGTGCTGTGCGTCAAGGATCGCGAAGTCGATCCCTTGGCGTCGTAGGTAGAAGCCGGCGGCGAGCCCGGCTTGCCCACCGCCGACAACGAGCACGTCACGATGGCGCAGGTCGTTCACATCCGCGACTCTACGACCCGTGGATCAACCCGTGAGGCGGCACCTGCCGACAACGCGCCAGCGAGTGGACGGTGCTACGTCTTATGCCGGAGACATAGTCGTGCGGCAATAGCACCGGACGCGTGCGGTGGACCCTTGCGGGGGATGCCGGCCGAGGCATGTTGCGCGTTGCCGGGATTGCAGTCCAGGTGTCGTGCCGCGCTGCGGCCGCACACCGCTGTTGGGCCTGCGGCCGCAGCGCATGCAGGTCAGCCGCGTGTGGCGTTCCAGTGCTGGTTGTTGAACGGCTTGCGGCCCTCGACAGCGACGAAGACAGGGTTGCTGTAGAACCACAGGTCGGTCCACGGGTCGACAGCGCCGGCCGGGTCGAGACGCGGCTCGATCGAACCCGTGGCGGAGAATCGCCCGTCGGTGCCGCGCAGCCGCAGGTAGAACGGCTCGTCGACCTTGCGGAACCGGTAGGTCAGCTCGACCGTGCCGGTGCGCTGGCTGACCTCGAACGACTTCACCACCCGCGTCTGGGGCGCGGTGAGGGTGTTGCGGTCGGCTACAGCACCGGTGACCGGCCCGGCGATCAGGTCGACGCGGCGCGGCCGCGGCGTGTCGCCGTTGTGGTTGGGGCGGGTCGGCAGGCCGATGCGAACGCTCACCTCGACGCTGTCACCGCGGCTGGCGGTGACGACCTCGCCCAGCGTGCCGCGCGGGTGACGGCGGCTGCCGCCGACGCTGACGTCGAGGCTGTCGATGAGCTGCCCGTGATCGACCCAGATCCGTCCGGCACGCAGCGCCTTCATCACCGACAGGTAGCTGAAGTCACGAAGCCCGAGGTGGGTGCGCGAGTACTGGCCGGGCCAGTAGTCGCCGCGGCCCGCGATCGGGGTCCGGGTGAACACGGGATCGGGGTACACGCCCTCGGCGGTGGGGGCGCCGCCGTACTCCCAGGTGTCGCCGAAGACCCGGTGCGAGTCCGACGTGGCCGTGACCCAGTACGGCAGGCCCTCGGCCAGCATCGAGTCCCACACCCCGCCGACCTTCGCCGTCAGCCAGTCGAATCCGCCGAACGTGCTGTACGACTCGGCCGGGTAGCCGGCGAACGAGTCAGCGCCCGGCCCGCCGCCGTAGCCGCCGCGTCCGCCGCCGGCCCCGCCGACGGAGGTGGGCAGCCCTGCGGCCTGGTGGCCCGGAGCGCCCTCCATGCCGATCGCGACAGACGGGTCGGCGTCGCGCATCGCCCGCAGCTCCGACGGTGCGTAGGCGCCCGCCCGAGACGGGTGGTTGAGCACGGTCAAGCCCATGTCGACCCGTCCGGCCCGCACCTGCGCACCCAGCCACCGCACGGCCTCGACGGCCTTCGCCTCGTTCGCGGGGCTACTCGGCCGGGTGCCGTTGATCGCCGAGTCGAACAGCGCCTCGAATTCCGTGAGCACCGTGGCCTCGTTGGAGCCGGGCGCGACGAACATCGTGCAGTGCTCACCGGCCGGGACGTTCCACTCCATGCCCTGGAAGACGAGCATGTCCGGGTTCTGCGCCCGCGAGAGCTTCACGTCGGCCAGCGACTGGTGCAGGCCGAACTTCTGGTGCAGCGCACCGCCGTGGTCGGTCACGACCAGCCAGCCCAGGCCGTAGCGGGCGGCGGCGGTCACGTGCTGGTCGACGCGGTACGGGGCGTCCGAGCCGGCGCTGTACTTGGTGTGGGTGTGATGGTCGCCGGCGCTCCACAGGAACTGCCCTCCGCCGGCCGGCGGCGGGGTCGCCGCAGCCGGACCCTGGGTCACCGCCTGCAGCGCGCCGGTCGCTCCACCCGCGCCGGCGAGTCCGACACCCAGCAGTCCCGCACCGCGCAGGAACGACCGACGGCTGCGGTCGGACGGGGACAGCTCGCTGTCGGGCACCGACGTGTCGGCGAACGCCGACACCGGACCGTCGTGGTGATGGTGATGGTGGCCGTGATCGTGGTCATGGGGGTGGTCATGACCTGGGTGGTGGTGCGCGCCCATGGTGCATCCCTTCGAGAACCTGAGCAGACGCGCCTGATCGTCATTGGGCGGCATGAATGCCAGATGGCAGGCGGAGGAAGCGGTGATGGCGGCGGGCGAGCCGAATGAACACGCGGTCGTTCGCCGGCAGCCGTGCTGCCGCTCGCGTTCGGCCGCAGAAACTTGCTTCGAGATGCGGCGACGACGCTCGTGACCAGCAACGGTCAGATCGAGCGGTGAGTAGGTGGTTCTGAGCGCCTGGCACCGGGGCGGGCGGATCCCGATCGGTGCACGCACGCTGCGTGACGGTTACCGTGGAGGTCGGGACGGCCTGATGCGGAGGCTGGCATGGCTGATCGTCAGATTCAGGACCTGCAACATCCGAGGTTTGCGCGGTTCTACACCGCCGTCAGCAACCGCGCCGAAGCCCATGGCGGGGGCGCCCACCGGGCCTGGCTGCTCGCCGGACTCACAGGCGCGGTGATCGAGGTCGGGGCGGGCAACGGCCTCAACTTCGTCCACTATCCGCCCGGAGTGTCCCGAGTGCTGGCCGTGGAACCCGACGACACGTTGCGCGAGCTGGCGCTGCGGGCCGCGCGACAGGCGCCTGTTCCGGTCGAGGTCATTGCAGGGCAGGCCGATGCGCTACCCCTACCCGACGATGCCTTCGACGCGGCTGTGACCTCCCTCGTGCTGTGCACCGTGCCCGATCCCGCCCACGCGCTTGCCGAGATCAGCCGGGTGCTGCGACCCGGCGGCCAGCTTCGCTTCTACGAGCACGTCCGCTCCGAAAAGCCCGCGCTGGCACTGCTGCAGGACCTGGCCGCACCGCTGTGGGCGCGACTGGCCGGAGGCTGTCGACCCAACCACGACACCGCCGCCGTCATCGCCGCCAACGGATTCACCATCACGAGCTGCCAGCGGTTCGGGTTCAGCCCCGCCCGGTTCGTGCCACGATTCGCCCACATCATCGGCACGGCCAGTCCACTGGCCCGGTCCCGGTGACCTGACGATCTCCGAGGCTGGCTGGCGTCGGGTGGTTGGTAAGTCGTAGTACTCGTTCGCCGTCTCACTGAGTGGCCTCGTCACGGGCACGGCGGACGGACCTGACTCGAAACATGATTGTGTCTCGTGCGGATTCTTCCGGTACGAGCGTTCACGCCACTCGGCACGCCCGAACCCGTTAGGCAGACCTGTCGCGCCGGCAACATCCACCCGGCCGGACATTTATCTCGATCACTTACCTAGTGCCTGCGGGTCGGCTGATGACACCACTGGCCCCCGCCATCAGACTCGTGCCATGGCGTCGAACCGCTTGAACAGGTGGCGTATGACAAGTCGGGGCCTGCGCACCGCGGCCGCTGCGCTCCTGACCGTCGCGGCGGTGGCGATACTGCCGACGCCTGCCTACGCCGACGACCTCGTTTCCGGCCAGTGGGTCGCCATCGAGGAGGGCAGCGGCTGGTCCTGGCTCTTCGAGATCCGGATTGTCGGCCCCGACCGGTACGCCGGCCGAGTCGCCGAGAAAGACACCGACAGCCCGCTGTGCTGGCCCGTCGGCGAGGACGTCATGCAACTGTCCGGACGAGACCGCACCTACACGGGCACAGTCAAGCTCTACGCCGACGGATGCACCGACACGGGCCGCACCGGAAAGATCACCTTCGACGTCGACGCCGCCGGGCAGAACGCCGAGATCGGCATCAGCGGCTGCGAGCTGTGCCAGACCCAACTGTGGACCAGGCCGCAACCGGCATCGCCGCCGCTGCTGGAAGTCGCGCGCACCTGGCTGCTGCGCGCGGCCGGGGCTGTCGGGGCACTGACCGTGCTCATCATCGTGCTGGTACTGCTGGCCCGCTCACGCAGGCGGGCACGCCGGCGCGCGGCGGCCGCCGCAGTTCCCGCCGTCAGCGTGCTGCCACGGGCTGGAGCAGGGCCGTACGTCGTGGGCTCGGATTCGCCGCCGACGACCACCATCACCGTCACACCCAGGATCACGCTCGGCCGGCCCACCCTGCAGGAGGACGTTCGATGACCGCCACCGCCCCACCGTCGGCCTACACCGCGAGCTGGCTGCTGTCCGGCAACCGCGAGGAGACCAGGCGCAACCTGGCGAGCATCGCCACGGGAATGGCCCGCAACGGCATCCTCGGCCAACTGTCCGACCAGATCATCGCCGCACTCAGCGACGAGCTGGCGCGAGCCACCGACGGGCTGCTCGACTTCGACCTCGGTCCCCTGCTGCAGCACGGGCTGCAGGTCAGCCAGGCGCTGGCCGCAGCGGGCCGCGCCACCGCCGACAACCCCGGCACGGTCGAACTCGTCGAGCTCGCCGGACATACCGTGTCGGTGGCCCACGAGCCCGCCGTCGACATCGCGGTCAACGGAGTCGTGCTGGCCACCCTCGCCCTGCAGCTGAGCGTGGTGATCGAGCTGAAGGCCTTGCTGGGCCGGGTCACGGAAGGCAAACTGGTCGAGCTGCAGGTCGCGTCCTGCACCGCGACCGCCGATCTGCACTGCGAGGGCGTGCGGCTGGCCGGCGGCCGGGCCGAGATGGCTCCGGCGTACACGAAGACTCTGGGACGCGGCCTGACGCTGGCGCGAGCAGCGTCACTCAGCCCGCAGGCAGAAGATCACGCTGACGCTTGACTCGGCGGTCCAGTCCGAGAAGTGGTAGTCGGTGAAGTCAGGCACCTGCTGCCTGCACAGCGCATCGGCGTCGGGCTCCGGGTCGGCATTCTGCTCGATCCGAGCGGCGACACGCATGGCCCCGCCGGAGGCGCAATCGGCGATCTTCATCAGCGGCGCCTGGGCATCGCCGAGGTTACGCACGCATTGCCCGACCTGAAGGAACCTGTCGTCTGGGGTGAGACCGACCGAAGCAGCCGGGCTGGCGGGCGCGTTGCCGCCGGGGCGCGACTCGGCCCACTGCACTGCGGTGATCACCGTCCCGACGACGGTGGCAATGGCCACCGCGATGCCCAGCCAGCGCGGGATCGTCGAACCTCCGCCACGGCCGGCGGGCTCCTCCGCGCCGTCTGTCACGTCGGCACGGTATCAGCGCGCACCGCAGATGCTTCGTCAGTGATGCGAACATGACACAGAGTTCGTAAGCCGCTGCCAATGGGGCCAGATGAGGATCTGCACTTTCATCTACGACGGCGATGTCCCCCACGAGCAGCGCCGCCTGCCGTGACTGAAGGGAAGGTCTCGTTCACCGCCTGCGCCGGCACCGCGACGGTCAGACCGTGGCCTTCTGTGACCTGTTCCGCCTCGAACGCGCGATGATCGCCGAGCACTGGAGTGTGCTGACCGACCCGCCTGGCGTGCCACACTCCGCAGTACTGGCGGCACCGCGGCCGCTCGCGCGTCGGCATCCTGCCGGCGTTGCTCGACCCGCTCGTATGACCGCACGGATCGGCACACCGCCGCCCACGAGGCCGGGCACCGCCGAGATAGTGACTTAGTACGTGCTTGATCGGCTCGAACATCACCCGGTTCGCATGATGGACCCACTGGGCGGCGGTAAGCGATGGTGGGGTATGTCCCCGATCGCGGCGCACGCCAGTGTGCACGTCGCCAACCTGCGCGGGCGATGCCTGGTGTCCATCTGCGGCGAGATCGATATGTGCTGCGCCGGCGCAGTTCAGGCGAGTCTGCGTCGGACCGTGCAGGGTCGTGCCTTGTCTGGTCTGGTGGTGGACCTGGCGATGCTGACGTTCATCGACGCCCGCGGCCTGGCGGCTCTGCTTGACGCGGCGGCCCACGCCCGCGTCCGACAGCTGTGCTTCGCAGTGATCAACGCCGGCCCTGTTTTGCATGATGCGGTGACCAGCGCGGCAGGCGCCAACGCGATCGAGACCGACTGCCAAGCGCTGAGCTTCTGCGACTCCAGCGGCGTGGCCGCGCTGATCAAGGCACGCCGTCTGGCCTTACAGCACGGCAAAATTCTGCGGCTGGTCAACGTCGACGGGCTCGTCCGCGACGTCCTGCAGGTCTGCGGCGTCCTCGACCATCTCACCGGCCATGACCGGCAGGCCGAAGGATCATCGCCTGCCTGATCCGCCGCCGGAAGGCTGCCGCTTCCATCGCCCGCCTACGCCGCCGACGCAGCGCACGCCGACCTTGCAGCGCTCGCCCGGCACGGCAGGGCCTGACGCAACGTGAGCCACCGCCGTGACTCAATAGCTCAGGCGCCGCGGCGGTCAGGCTGTGTCTGGCCTCTGCGCTGTCTGCGCGCGGCCTCGACGGTGAGGGTTGCTCCGTTTGTGAGGGTGCGGTCACTGGCCTGGCGTGGTGGTGGCTCAACCGCCGCCAGAGCCAAGCAGTCCGGGCGAAAGTTGCCCCTGTACCGAGCCGGGCCACCATGGGCTGCGCCTGCACCCAGCGCCGGATCGCGGGACGCGCCGTGCTGGTTTTGCAGGCGCTGATCAGCGGAGGGTCGTGAATTGTCGGCACCGCGGCTGGTCAGCGTCGCAGGGCCGCATCCACTCGGTCGACGTTGTCCGACCAGGGCCGCGCGGGAACGACCGGGACACCGATCCGTGCGGCCCGGATGGACAGTTCGGCATCGAAACGCGCGCTCACGAGGGCGCGCAACCGTTGCTCAGCCGCACCGGGCTCGCGGGACAGGTAGTTCGCGACGATCTGATCCTCGTCCGGCTCGGAGATCACCACCGTCCTGACCAGGTCGCCGAAGCCGGCCGCGACATCTGGCAGCAGGTAGTCGCCCTCCATGACAACCGGCGCCGCGGACTCGATGTGATCGGTGATGACGGCTTCGATCCCAGGCCGCATCGTCTCAGCGACGGCGATCGTGTGCTCGACGATCCGCGCCGGCGTCCACTGCCGCGCCGCGACGTTCGTGTCCCACAAGTGCAGCATCGGCGACTGCTCGGGCGTGGTCAGCGCCTTGACCACGGTCACCATGTCATCGACCTCGGCCAGCGGCACGCCGTACCGGCGGGCCAACGCGGTCGCGATGCGCGACTTACCGATGCCGGACGCGCCGCAGATGAGCGTGACAGTCCAGGACGGAGCAGGGACAGGATTACCCATACCAATGATCTTTGCCGATCACCGCAAGCCGACCCGGGTGACCCTGCTTGCCCTGCGGTCGGGCAGCAGCCGCTCACCCTGAAGCGATCCCCTGCGGTCGCGCGGTAGCGCGGGTTGACAGTGACCGGCTGTCGTCTGGAGCGTTCGGCGCCTTGGCAGGTCTAGGCATCGCCGGGTGACGTTCTCGGCCGTCCCGACGCTTAGCCATTGAAGCCGGTGGGTTGCTGCCTGCCGGCTTCACCACTTCACCGGCTGGTGGCTCGGCTGCCTTCGGAGTGCACCCGGGCACGAGCAGAGCGATCAGGCAGGCGGCGATGGCGCCGCCTGCGATGAGTAGGACACTGGCTCCGATTCCCATTGTCGCCGCGCTTGCGGAGGCGATGTCAGCGGTGACGGTCCAGCACGCCCTGGCAAGGCACGCAGTGCGCGGCCCACGGCATCGCGGTGAGGCGGCCGACCGGGATCTGCTCACAGCAGCGTTCGCCGGTGCCGTGCAGGCCATTGTCGAGGCGCACGAGCGCGACCTGCAGCTGCTCCTGCAGCGCAGAAGCCACCATGGCCGGCTCGGCGGTTTCCGGCGCCGCCGTACCGGCGTCGGCAGCATCACCGGTGCCCAGATCATGGCGGCCGAGCGCAGCAGTGCTCTGCTCCCGTAGCCGCTGCAGCTGCTGCGCGCTCTGCTCGTAGCGCTGGCGCACCGTCTGCCCGACAACCGCCCTATCGACGCCCTCCACCACCGCGGTCATGGACTCCCCTTCGCATCGGCCGCTTGACCTGTCGCACACCTGCACAAGACGGGCCCCGGGCGCGACCTCAAGCACATCCCAAGATCTATGTCGATGGCGTACCCGCGTATGGCGCTGACGCAAACTGACCGAACAACCCACGCTAACGTCACGGGTGATGACACTTGCTGAGGTGGCGCGGGTGGCTGAGCGCTCTTCGCTGGGGTGTCCTTCGTTCTTGCCGCGGCTCGCGGGCACGGCACAGCCGCCGCGCCCGCGAGCAGACGCGTCATGAGCTGCGGCGAGGCGACCTGGCGCCCGGAAGTACCTGGGTGGCGTCGGCGTCGTGGCCGTCGCGCTGCCCGGCGGGCGGTGTGGGTGCGACGATGGCGGCCCGCTGCCCGGTCTGGACATTCGCGGGCGTCACGGGAATGGCGATAGTGCGCTCGCCGTGGATCTGGGTGGCGTCGGCCTGGCCGGCGGTGTAGGCGCGGGTGTGGTCGTCCACGCGTGCCGACTCGGTGCCGGCGCGGTCCAGCCAGCCGTCCCAGCGCGACGGCATGGGGCGGATCAGTCCGCCGCCGACGCCGACGATGAGGATGCCGGCGGCCGTCGCCAGGGCGGTGATCAGGATGGGGGTGGTTACGGTGGTGGCCGCCGATCTGGTTGAGGGCCGCGATGACGCCCAGGCCGATGATGAACACCGACGCGATCCGGGCGAGGGTGCGGCCTTGGGACAGGCCGCCGAGTGCGGCGGTGACGATGTCCTTGACCCAGAGTAGAGCAGGATGTTGCCCGGGGCGATGTCGCGGTGCACGACGCCGCGGGAGTGTGCGGCGGCCAGCCCGTCGGCGGTCTGCGCGCCTACCTGCGCCGCCTGCTGCCACGGCAGGCTGCGCTGCCCGGCCAGCGGCTGCGTGAGCGGGTCGCCGTCGATCAGTTCCATGACCAGGTACGCCGCGCTCAGCCGCCCTCCCTTGTGGGCGGTGCCGAAGTCGTACACGTCGGCGATGTTGCGGTGGCGCAGCCTGGCCAGTGCTTGGGCTTCGACCTGCAGGCGGGTCAGGGCGGCGTCGTCGAGCAGTTCGGTCTTGAGGAGTTTGACGGCGACCATGCGCCCGAGTCGTTCGTCGCTGGCGTGCCAGACGGTGGCGCTGCCGCCGCGTCCGGCCGGTTCGGTGAGCAGGTAGCGCTCTTCCAGCAGGGTTCCTGCCTGCCACGGCGACGTTGCCGTGCCGGTCATTGGGTCCTCCTGGGTCAGGCGCGGGCGGCGACTTCGGCGGTGCGGTGCATCTTCTGCCAGCGCAGCCTGCGTCCGGCGATGGCGGTGGTCGCTGATCGCAGCAGGACGGCGTACATGAGCTGCCTGTAGACCAACTGCTGCAGCGGCAGCACCCACAGCGGGCGCAGCGGCTCGCGGTCGAGGCGGAACGCCAGGATCGCCGTGGCGGTCTGCACGGCCAGGATCGCGAGCCAGCCGTAGAGGGTGCTGGCGCGGTCGAGGAAGAACCAGCCGTATACGGCCAGCAGGTCCAGGATCGGCCCGAACAGCGGCAGCAGCACGCTGAACGCGGCGATCAACGTGAGTCCGCGGCGGCCGAACCGGCCGGACGCGCCGGATTCGATGACGCTGCGGCGGTGCTTCCACATCGACTGCATGGTGCCGTAGCTCCACCGGTAGCGCTGCTGCCACAGCTGCCGCAGCGTCGTGGGCGCTTCGGTGTGGCAGCGGGCGTGCTGCTGGTAGACCACCCGCCAGCCGGCCCGCAGGATGCCCATGGTCAGGTCGGTGTCCTCGGCCAGGGTGTCGGTCGACAGCCCGCCCGTGTCGGTCAGGGCCTGCCGCCGGAACGCCCCCAGCGCGCCGGGGATCGTCGGGATGCAGCCCAGGGCGTCGTAGAGGCGCCGGTCGAGGTTGAACCCGATCACGTACTCGATGTGCTGGAACAGGGCCAGCAGTCGGCGGCGGTTGCCGACCTTCACGTTGCCGGCGACCGCACCCACAGTCGGGTCGGCGAACGGCTCGACCAGCCGGGCGAGCGCGTCGGGTTCGACGATGGTGTCGGCGTCGACCATCACGATCAGGTCGTGGCGGGCCAGGGCGATGCCGGTGTTGAGAGCGAGGGCCTTGCCGCCGTTGGGGACCCGTACGAGCCGGACGCTGTCCATGCCCAGCGCCTCGACCGCGGCGGCGGTGCCGTCGGTGGAGCCGTCGTCGACGACGACGATCTCCAGCTGCGGGTACACCGACGCGGCCAGGGTCCGTACGGTCGCGGCGATGGTGTCCTGCTCGTTGTAGGCCGGCACGATGATCGACACCGGTGCGGTGACCGGCGGACCGGGCTGCCAGGACGGGCGGCGGCGGGTGCGCAGCGCGACGGCGAACATCAGCAGCGTGCGGGCCAGGGTGAGCACCCCGACGGCGATGAGGATCCACCACAGGCCGCCCATCATCGCGTCGGACGCGGCGATGGTCCAGACCAGGGCGTGCCCGCGCCACTGGTCCGCATCGCTGGCCGACTGGTGTGCGGGCACGGCCGGCGGGGTGGCCAGTGCCTGGGAGGCGGTGGTGAACCGGTAGCCGCGCTCGCGCATGGCCGGGATGTAGCGGCCCAGCGCGGCCAGGGTCTGTGCCCGGTCGCCGCCGGCGTCGTGCAGCAGCACGATCGCCCCGCCTTCACGGGGGGTGGCGTTGGCGACGATCGCCGCCTGACCGGGGCGGGCCCAGTCACGGCTGTCGGCGTTCTCCAGCACCGTCAGGTAGCCCGCAGCGCCGGCCTCCTGCAGCACCCGCCAGTCGGCGTCGCGCACGGCGTCGGGCGACGACGAGTACGGGGGCCGGAACAGGGTCGTCTTGACGCCGGTCGCGTGCGCGATCGCGAGCTGGGTCAGGGAGTATTCGAGGCTGCGCCGCCACGGGCCGATCGCGGTCAGGTCGGGGTGGGTGAAGGTGTGCACGCCGACCTCGTGGCCTTCGGCGACGATGCGCCGCGTCAGGTCCGGGTAGCGGGCGGCCTGCGCGCCGACGACGAAGAACGTCGCCTGGACCCGGTGGTGGGCCAGCAGGTCCAGGATCTGCGGCGTCCAGACGGGGTCGGGGCCGTCGTCGAAGGTCAACGCGATCCGGTCCCGGGCCGGCTGGGTGGTGGCGGGCCGGCCGGTGGTGGTGATCGCGGGACCGCCGTCGCGTACCTGTGCGGGCACGGCGGCGTCGCTGCCTGCCGCCACGGTGGTGCTGTCGGGCGCGAACGAGGCGTTGGTGTAGGCCTGTACCAGCAGCAGCGTGACGAACACGCCCACCAGCACCCCGGCCACCAGTCGGCGCAGCCACCGGCCCACCGGACGGCGGCCGCTGAGCCTGCTGGTCACCGCCAGCTCATCTTGCGTGGGGGCGCTGTTGCTGCTGAGGTAGACACTCACCGGGCACACCCCGGGGCCGACACCGCCGCGCAGGTGGCCGCCGGGACGGGGTCCGGGTGGACCGGTGCGACCGAGATGCTGAGCCACACCCCCGCCGCTGCGACCGCCAGCAGCGCCGCTACGGCCAGCACGACGATGCGGATCCGGCCGCGGCGGCGGCCGGTGTCGTCGACGAACACCGGCGCGACCGGCGCGGGGGCGGGCATGCGCCTGGTCGGGTCAGCGGGCTCGGCGAGCGTGTCAGACGCAGGGGGCGGGTCGATGGTGGCGGGTCGGGCGCGGCCGATGTGGCGGGCGACGGTGGCGCGTCCGATGCGCCTGCTGGCAGTCATTACCGCGGTCTCCGATGCGGCGAGCAGAAATGGGGGTGTGAGATGGCGCGGTGCCGCCGGGCGTCTGCGCCATCAGCGGTCGGCTGATGGGACGCCGAAGGGTGGCCGCGACGTGGTGGTGCGGCTGGTCTGGAAGTCGGTGATGTTTTCGATGTGGCCGTCTGCGGCGATGACCGACAGCCGGGCCGGGGCGTTGCTGCGGGCGGCGGCGATGGCCTGCCACACGGCCTCGGGTTTTCGCCGGTGGACACCTACCACCTGGTCGCCGTCGAGCACGTCCCAGACGTCGTGGTTGGCGACGACCTCGAAGTACCGCAAGCGCGCCTCCCCTGCCGTCGGCGGCGCCCGCCGGCCTCACCAGCCGGCGGGATGCCGCCGAAGTATCAGATCTCGGTGCGCTCCTCGACCCGGCGAACGTGCGTGGGTTCGCTGACGATCGTCGCGCGGCTGCGCGGCCCCCAGATCAGGGTCGTGAACAGCAGACCGAGCACACCACCGATCATGAAGATCCAGCCGATCACGTCGATGTCGATGCCCGCGACGTCGAAGTCGAGCGCGAACGTGAAGATCGCGCCGAGCACGATGAGGAAGATGCTTGCGCCGATACCCATTGGTGGTCACCTCCAAGGCTGGCCGCGGCGTCGCGGCTCTAGCGCGCCGATACCCTGGGGGTCTTGTTGAAAACCGTCGGCGGTAGACGGATGAGGTCCTGACCTGCGCCGATACGGCGAGCAGGGAGGGTCCGGGTTGGGTTTGTCACAACCCAGTGACATCTTCGTGAGGCCCGGCGCTTCTCGTTTTCGCGCCTTGCCGACCGTGGGCAGCGTGTGTGGCCGTCGGCGGCTTCCACCGGTTGCCTCACCGATGGGGGCTGGCTCACTGGCGAGAGCTCGTACCCCGCGCAGGCCTGCTTCCGCCCCCGCGTTGGCAGCGCGGGGGCGCCTTCGAACCTTACGTCGAACCGGCAACCGGGCCGAAGAAGCATCAGGTGACCTATGTGCGCCCGCGCATCCCGACGGGGGACCTGCCGGGCCGCGCACGTCTCTGTCAGGCCACGTCGGTGAGGCCCGGGCCGGCGAGGCGGGACAGCGCGACCTTCCTGCCGGTCAGCAGCAGGAGCAGGGCGTCGATGGGTCCGGTCACCTCAGGGCCGGCGCCGACCGACCAGTCCACGTCGCTGGCCGTCAGCCGTACTGCGCGCAGGCGGCGGCGAGCCCAGAACGGCCAGCCCATGGTCCACACCCGGGTGGCGGCCGCGGCAGCGGCCCGGGGTGGTATGGGCAAGTGACGGCCCAGCGGCAGGGCGATGTCCTGAGCGTGCACCATCGTGTCGAAGAGGATGTTGCGGTAGTTGGTGACGACCGGCAGTCGCCGGGAGTGCGCGTGCCCGCGAAGCTGTGCGACGAGTTCCGAGACGGGGCGCTGTGCATGCCGGACCGCGATGTCATGGTTGAGACGGTGGAACCGGCCCCCGGCCCGCATCGCGGCTGCGGTCATCGCCCAGACGCCAGGCGGCTGTGGCACAAGGACCAGGTGGGCGACGACGTCACGCACCCGCCATCCGGCGCACAGCGACGGCGTCTCCCACTCGACCTCGGACAGTCCTTCCAGCAGATCGGCCAGCTGATGCCGCTGTCCGGCGATGACCTGCCAGCTCTCGTCTTGATCCATCGCCGACCCCTAACTGGTACGATGATTTGACTAAATTCAGTCAGAGAATCTGACCACATGTCAAGGGGCGGCCATGCCGGAGGAGCCGAACATCGGGCTGCTGATGTTCATCGCGCACCGCGCACTGGAGAAGCGGGTGCTCGACGCAGTCACCGACGCGGGCTTCGGCATCACGCTGGCGCAGGCGCGGATCTTTCAACGCGTCGGACCCGACGGCACACGCCTGACCGAACTCGCCGAGCAGGCCCAGGTCACCAAGCAGACAGCAGGATTCCTCGTCGACCAGTTGGAGCGCGCCGGCTACGTGGAACGAGTGGCCGACCCCACCGACGCCCGCGCGCGCCTGGTACGCATCGCCGAACGGGGCCGCCGGGCGACGGTCGTCGCCGCGGCCGTCGTGGCGGAGGTCGAGGCGGAGTGGACAGCACACCTGGGCGTGCGGCGCATGGCAGACGTCCGCGACGCGCTGACCCGCCTACGCCAGATCACCGACCCCTACGAGCGGAGGACAACAGGTTAGACGGGACGCCCGGCAGCCACCGATCTTCCGTACACGACAGCTGTGCACACGGTCGGCGATCGGATCTGGTCCAGATTCATTGATCGAAGCCGACCACCGTCAAGGCGTCAGGTCGCAGGCAGGACTCGCTCGCCGGGCAGGCCGAAGCCCCGCGGCCGCACATCCGCCTTGGCGCAGCTTGATCCTGTTCACGCCACCTTCAAATGACGTTCTGCATGATGGGAACGCCGTGGATGCTGGTGCCTGGCCCGCCCGTGAGCTGATCCCCGGAGGCGGGCTGTTACTGGGGGTCCTGTCCGGTCAGTGGGCTGGTGTCCGGCCTTGCCCAGGTGCCATCCGGCTGCGGTGCGGCGTGTCGGACGCTGGGGTGGTCGGCGATGAGCGACCCGCGGATCTCGCTCATGTGTGTCGCCCAGGTGATGCGGGGCAGCATGTAGGTCGATGCGGTGAAGGATGTCGGTAGCGGCGCGGGCGGACCGAACAGCCAGCCCTGTCCGAGGGATGCGCCGATCGCGATTGCCGTTTTCAGGTGATGCCGGGTTTCGATGCCCTCGGCGAGGATGGCCGCGTCGGTGCGCCGGGCCTGGGCACGCACGGTGTCGACCACCGCGGCGTGCCGGCCGGCGGACTGGACCACGTGGCGGTCGAGCTTGATTACGTCGGGGCTCACCAGTGGCATGAGGGTCAGGGTCTGCGCCGCGGCGCCGACGTCGTCCAGCGCTATGCGCCCGCCCCGGCGGCGTATCCAGTCGATCGACGTCATGAGCGCGCCGATGTCCGGCGGATGGTGCTCGGTGAGCTCGAACACGATCTGGAGCCTGGCCATCGCGGACTTCACGTCATCGACGAATCCGGCGGGCGCGGGCATGCCAAGGGTGACCTGATCCACGTTCATGAACAGCGGCAGCGAGAGGGGAAGGCCGGCTCGTAGGGCACCCTGGCAGGCTGCTGCCTGGCAGAGCCGGTCGAGTTCGGGAACACAGCCGGCGCGGACCGCGTAGGCGAACAAGGCGGCTGGGGAATGGAACTCGGTGCTTTCGGGACCCCTTGCCAGGGCTTCGTACGCCACCGTTTGGCCGTTGGACAGCGTGACGATCGGCTGGTAAACGCAATAAACCAGCCGATCGGAAAGGATCGACTCGAACAACTTTCGTCGGCTGCAAGACGTATCAAGTGGGGCCATATCGAGTCCCTGCATGGAAGTTTGAGCGTTAAAATGGCTCATCCATCTGCCCGGGTCATCCCGCCCGCTCATCCGTCGCCCGCCGACCGGGGTCCGATAGCTCGGCTATCCACAAAACAACAGGCACACGTAGAGGTCAACCAAGGTACAGGTCCCCGCCTTGACCGGCCGCTAAACACTCTCATGATCTTGGGTGCCCGGCAGTTGAGTCTGATCGCCTCGGGGTGCACTGGCTGGACGGAGGGCCGGTCAGGATTCAGCGAACCTGAGGAAGACCCCGGCTCGAGGTAAGTCGATCCGGTCCGGCTGGGCGTTTCCAGTTCGGAGCAGGCCTCCCGGCGAAGCCGCGGCCAGGCGCAGCAGGGTGCGCCAGGCGAGATGCGCCCAGGTCCTGGCCGTTGCTACGCCTACCCTGCAATCGGCGGGCGTATCCTGCCCAAAGACCATCTGTACTAGTTTGGGCGGCGCGCACGTACCATCCGCACCCGCAGAGCAACCGGGCTGACGCCGACGGCGGCCGCAGCCGCCCCGGCGGACAACCCGTCGACTGCCACCAGCTCCAGGGCCTGCCGGTCGGCCGGGCTCAGCCGCTGCATTGCGGCATACACCCGGTGGGCTTCGGCCGCCGCGTCCAGGCGCTCCTCCACTTCAACGTGCGCGTCGGCGTCGAGGAACTCCCGCCCACCTGAGCTGCTGCGCGGTCTGGGTCTGGCGGACCTGGTCGCGGCGCATCACATGGCCGCGAGAAATGCCCGGACCCGCTCCATGAGCAGCGCGGACGCCTCAGGGTCGTACGCATCGAGGGAGGAATCTGCGAAAAGGTGCTCGTCGCCCGGGTAGACGAACAGCTCGGCGGCGGCCGTGGAGCCGGCGAGCTCGCGTGCGGCCGGCAGGTCCTCGTCGAAGAACTCGTCGCCCTCCTTGCCGTGGATCTGCACCGGCACGCCCTCGGGCCACGTGTTCCCGAATTCCGCGACCGGAAGGCAGGAGTACATGAGCAGTGCCCCGCGGGCACCGGGCCGGGTTTGCGCGAGCCGCTGGGCGATCGTCACGCCGAAGGAGAAGCCGGCGTAGACGAGCCCGGAGCCGAGTTCGTCGGCCGCGGCGGCGCCGCGCTGGCGGATCGCGTCGAGCCCCAGCTTCCGAGCGAATCCGAACCCCTCCTCGATGCTGGCGAACGTGCGGCCGTCGAACAGGTCCGGCGTGTGCACGGTGTGCCCGGCCTCCCGCAGGCTCTCAGCGAAGCTCCGAACCCCGTCAGTCAGGCCTTGGATGTGGTGATACAGCAGCACGTCAGTCATGACGTCGACCCCCTTTACGAACGATCCAACTTTCCGGAACGTTCGGCAATGCTAGTCTGCTGTGCCATGGCGGACAACCCCCCGGACTACGAGCTGGCCGATCGCATGGCGCTGACCAGAGCGGACCAGGTCAAGGCCATCGGCCACCCGCTCCGGACGACGATCCTGCAGCTGCTCCACGAACGGGCCGCGACCGTGACCGAGCTGGCGGCCGCGGTCGACCGCCCCAAGAGCACGGTCGCGCACCATGTGGACGTACTTGCACGCAACGGCCTGCTCCAGGTGGTGCGCACGCGGAAGGTGCGGGCCGTCGAGGAGCGCTTCTACGGGCGCACCGCTCGCATCTTCCACGTGGCAACGGAGTCGTCATCGGCCGGCGAACAGGCGACGGGTGACTTCAACGACTTCGAGGTGGCTGCACGGGAGTCCGCGACGGCGTTCGAGCAGGGAAAGCTCTGGGGCTTCATCCGGCATGCACGCATCTCGGAGGATCAGGCCTCTCAGTTCTGGAACCGGATGGCCGAACTGGTCGACGAGTTCGACCGGACGCCGCGGTCCGGCGAAACCATGTACGGGTTCGCGATCGGCATCTACCCCACCGACCACCCGACCCTACCGACAGCAGAGTGAGCACGGGGTCGACGATCCAACTCCGATGGCGCGCCGATCCGGCTGCGTTCATCCCTCCCCCGCCCAGGGCTCGAGGCCGCCGAGGCGTGAACCTTGCTCGGCCCTGTGCAGCAGATCGCGCCGTGGGGTGGCCCTGCCTCAGCTCCCATTACGGCAGCGTGATACCTGCCGCGATTCCTCGCGGCAGGTATCACGCTGAGCGCGTCAACCAGACGATAACGTCATAAGCAGCTCGGTTCGGCGCTTTGTTCGCCGCGTGTCGAATGAAATGGCACCGCGGGCGCGACGGGCGAGGCCGCCCGCCGCGGGTCCGCAGCGGCATTCACGTCATCGTCCTCACCGTTAGACGTTCGGCGACGTTGGTTCACGCGGGACCGCTCACCCGCTTGGGTCCCGCTCGACCCCGACACCCAGCAGCCGATCGAGCCTGAACAGCGCGGGTTCCGCCGACTCGCCTCCGAACCCGCTCAATCGGTGAGGGCCATCGAGTTCGGGGCCTTGATCGGTCCACCGCGGCCCCGCGGCTGTCTCGGCCCTTGCGCTGCGAGGCATCGAGTCCGGGCGGGCTACGGACCCGGCTTGCCCCACTGAGCAAGTACGCCGGCCAGGAACTGGTGACCGACGGCCGTCAGGCGCACCGTCAGGGCACGCTGGCCCGCGACGGGCTCCACGAACCCGTCGGCCAGCAGAAGGTAAATCACGGCGCGCACCGCCTCGGTGCCGACCACGGCGTCGCGCGGCAGCGCCTGGTGCAGTCCTCGAACCGTCCAGGACTGCTGAAGCCCACTGGCCAGGACTCCGTAGACCACAGCTCTGGAGGCGCTGTACACGGTCAACACCGGTGACGACACGAACCTCACCAAGCGGCACCCCCGACACCGGACACGGCAGCGCTGACCAAAGCCTCAGTTCCGGCAACCACCGAGACACACGGTATCCATCCACGACCGACATTGCGACCCTCGCCCCGGCGGCAATTCCGCACAGCACCACCGCGCCGGGACACTCACGTCGCTGACCTCCCACCAGCGGACGGCACCGTGCAGGCCAACATCGGCTCGCCCGACATGCAGCCATGGCGCGATCGCGGGAGTCCCGATGAGGTGCCTGAGGGCGGGGCCACGACCCACATTCATGCTCGTCTGGTCAGGCCGCCTGCTCCGGTCGCGATCGGGGACATGGACCAGGTGTTCGCAGGTGTTCAGGACGGCGGCCCCTACCCAGCGAGTGTTGGCGAGCCTGCGCGACCAGCAGACCGACTGTGTACATGTCGCGGCGCCATAGGGTGGGATGAGCGGATGGCGCGCCTGGCGGTCCGAAGCGGTGCCGTCACGGCCGCTGCGGAGGCGGTTCGGTGGGGAACAGCGCACGCCACAGCCGGTCCTGCAGACAGTCCTGCCGCTCGGCGGTGCCGGGCTCCGCGCTTACATGGTCTCCGATGGCGTGGCTCCACCAGTCGTCGCCGAGGTCGGTGTTGCCGACCGCCGCGGCCAGCTCATCGCGCAGCCACGGGTAGCGGCCTCGCTGGATGCTCAGGCGCAGGTCCGCCATGCTGTCGGGTTCCAGACGGTCGCAGTAGGTCCGCAGCACCTGGATGAGTTGAATGCTGGGCTGCACGGTACGGTCCGTCTCCCCGCCTGTGGGCGCATGTGGTGACATCGGAGCTTACGTGAACTACCGGTGGTACTGATCCTGCCGGCGGCTCAGCCCAGCGCCGGCATGAGCGCGGCCAGCGCCCGCTGGGACACCTGCTCCACGGTCCCTGCCGCGTCGATCTGCGCCAGGAGGCCGCAGGTGCGGTAGTGGTCGGCCAGCGGTGCGGTCTGCGTGGCATACACCTGCAGCCGGTGAGCGATCGTAGCCGGCTCGTCGTCGGCACGCTGGTAGAGCTCGCCACCACACGTCCCACAGCGGCCCCGCGTCGGCGGGCGGTGAACGAGGTGCCACACCGCCGCGCATGCGCGGCAGGTACGCCGCCCGGACATCCGCTGGGTCACCTCGGCGGTGTC
The DNA here is from genome assembly GCF_016862635.1 of Catellatospora coxensis. GTDB lineage: Bacteria > Actinomycetota > Actinomycetes > Mycobacteriales > Micromonosporaceae > Catellatospora > Catellatospora coxensis. The sequence continues at coordinate 251,145 of NZ_BONI01000002.1, forward strand.
GACGTGGAATTCGAGCACGGCATCCAGCCGCCGCCCGTCGTGGGCGAGCGTCTCGTCCAGCAGCCGCGCCTGCGTGAGAGTGCGAGGAAAGCCGTCGAGGATGAACCCTGACTGCGTGTCGGGCTCTGCGAGTCTGGCAGCCACCATGCCGACGGTCACCTCGTCGGGCACGAGGGTTCCGGCGTCGAGGTGGGACTTCGCCAGCAGGCCCAGCGGTGTCCCGGTGGACACATGGGCACGGAAGAGGTCCCCGGTCGAGATCTTCGGCACGGAGAGGCCGGTGGCCAGCAGGTCGGCCTGGGTTCCCTTGCCCGCGCCGGGCGGGCCGAGCAGTACGAGCTTCACTCACTCACCTGGACAGCAGTCGTTGGTTGCGGTTACTGGCGATTTTTGTGGCCGCGACGGCCTGCGGACAATGATCAGGATCACCCGCAGGACTTAATCACTTGCGAAGAATGGCAAGTCGTGACATTGCCCGCCACATGTGGTTGACCGCCCGCGTCCAACGAGACTCGACCGCGGTCGTCACCGTGCAGTGTCTGTTCGCCTCAGACCCCGCCAGAGCACGGCCAGGGGCCAGAGCCGACGGTGGACCGGCCGAGCATTGTCGCCCTCCGTGCTCGCCGCAGGATGGTCACGATTCGAACGATCCGGGCATGCGAGCACCTCAAACCCGAGCCATCCATCGACGCGATACGATCTCACCATCTGCTAAGATTAGCAAGCTGCTAGGCTGTCAGTGAAAGGCCAGGCATGACGCTCAAGCCCGGCCGCGACGAGTCGCATCTCACTGGCCCGGCCAGCCGCCTGCCAAGACCTGCGCCGGTCCCGCTCGGCCTCAAGCCGCCCCGGCGCATCGACAACGGCGTCGGGCGCCGGGGTCCAAGCCGGCGACACGGGCGCAAGGGCTTTCCCAGCCGAAGACCAGCGGCTTCACGTCTGGCCGATCGCCCGGTTCAGGTCGCTGCCGTGAAGCAGGCGCCCCCGCGGGCTCTGGGTCGTCGCGCGAGCGAGCTGGTCCAGCGGCAGACTCCCGGGCCCGGTGATCGCGACAAGGATGACATTGCGCTGCCCGCCGTCGCGGTCGATGTCGGCGTCGGCCAGCAGGCAGGTGTCGGCGAAGTGCCCCTGCGCCGCTACGGCGATCGTGCGGGTCAGCACGAACGGGGGTGCATCGACGATGTTCACCGCGTACATGCCGCCCGGCCGCAGGATGCGGGCCGCCTCGGCGGCGAGGCGCTCAGTGGTCAGTTCCGGTGCGATGCGCTCGCCCTGGTATGCGTCGGCGATCACGAGATCGAACTCGTCGGCCGCGGCGGCGGCGACCGCGTCGCGGGCGTCGGCAATCCGCACCTTGATGCCGTCGGCGGTGACCGGAAGGTGGCGCCGGATGAGGGTGTAGAGCTTGCGGTCGCTTTCGATAACGTCCTGGCGCGAGCCGGGCCTTGTCGCCGCCACGAATCTGGGCAGTGTCATCGCGCCCCCGCCCAGGTGGAGCACCCGCAGCGGGTGCCCTGCCGGTGCGGCTGCGTCGATGACCGAAGCCAGGCGCCGCGCGTACGTGAACTCGAGGTGGGTCGGCGTGGGCAGGCACACGTAGGACTGCGCGGCGTCGTCGATGTACAGCGTCCAACCACCGCGTCGGCGCGGGTCCGGGACGAGTTCGGCGATGCCCCAGTCGACCCGCTCGACGACTGATCTAGGACGCGTCCGACTGGTCACGGCATGTCCGATCGTCCCAATCGACCTGCCATGCCCAGCCAAGATCCGAACAGCGTCATCGACCTGGGGTCCCCTTCTGCTCCGATAGCGCCGGTGCCGGCGCGGTCCCCGGACACCTATTCTAGCGACTTGCGAAATCTGCTAAGTAAGCAACCTCGCATACATTGACCATGCGTGTTTTTGTGCGACCGACATGCTTGCCGGCCTTGATGGCTCCGATCACGCCATCGCCCATCTCGAGGCAGCTGCGGTCGCCGCAGTGCTTGGGGCGTTCGCCGGCCGTGCGCCGGGGTGCGATTGCCGATGCCGCGCTCGAGTTCGAGGGGAGCGGCAGTGGGCGGTCTGGGTAGCAGCGGCGGGCCTCGCCGTCCTGGGCGGCACGGCGGGCGGGCGCTCGCCCTTGAGGCCGCCGCACGGTCCGCGGCGGGATAGCTGATGGCCGGCGCGGACGTCACGTCGGCCGCCGCTGGGCGCAGTGTCCGCGCTCCGAGGCCGTCGTCTCGATATGCGCGGGACGTCGTTTGCGGGGCGTGGCCGTAGTATCGGGCGGTACCCGGCAGGCTCGCACCACCACGATCAAGCTCGTCGACGTTACGGACACGCTGCGCCGCGACAAGAGCGGCGGCGTAGCCCTTCCCTCCGAGAAAGATCGACTCGTAGGACGCGCCAACTGCCGCGCCTGCTTCCCACCACCACCGCGCCACCGACCGCGCAGGAACAGCCCGCGGAACTGATCGGAAGCCTGGCGTCCGCGCGCTTCGCTACTCCACCCCGACCATGCTGGGCCATGCTCGCAGCAGGCCTCCTCGACGTCAGCACGATGATCACCCACCGGTTCGCGCTGGACGAGATCATGCACGCCTACGACGTGTTCGCCGACCCCGCGGCCAGCGGTGCGCTCAAGGTCCTGCTCACCCGCCTCTGACCGCCGACTGCGAACGCGGCAGGCCCGAAGGCACCTCCTACCGCGCCGTGTAGCACACAAGTCCGCGCCGCCCGGCCCGCGGCGGTCATCGACGAAAAAGGAGGTGTCGGTGAACACGGTCGAGCGGTCGCCCGTGCCGTCGGGGGCAGCGCTGTGGCCGCTCAGGCATAGGAGCAGTCTGCCGCGTGGTCGTTGACGCCGGTCGCGTCGCAGCGCGGGCATGTCTGACCGTTGACCATGCGGTGCGACACGAGCAGCGACTCGTGCACCAGCCGCCTACCCGCGGCCATCCCCTGCTGGTAGTCGGCGCTGGCCGCCCGCGCGGCGTCGTACGGAATGTGCACCGGCGGTCGGTGCCAACCGGCGGCCATAGCGGCGATGCGCGCGATCAGCTCCTGCTCGACGTGTCGTCCGCGTTCCATGCCGTCTCGGAACTCGACGCTGGTCGCGAGTGTGCCGCCGTCGGGATCGGGCACCGAGGTGTGGGTGATATCGCCGACCCTCGCCAGGCAGGCGAACCGGTAGACGGTCGCGGCGACGTCCTCGCTGCGCCGGGAATGTGGACCGGCGCCGGCATCGCCGTTCACGGCAGTTGTCCTTGCCACACATGCCTGCCGGGGGCCATCACCGCTGTGAGCGCACTGGTGCGTCTGCGGACCCGCATGTCACGGCCTCGGGCCTGGTCGTCGCGATGGGAGAGCTTGCGATAATGGGCCGGGCGTGTCAGGCGAGCACGAGAGAAGGAAACCTCGCCTGACACGCCCGCCCGGTCAAGGGGTGCCGTAGCTAGGGCCGGCCGACTGGTTCGGCGGCGCGCAGGTCGTCCAGCAGGCCGACCTGGTTGGCCAGGACCTCGGTGAGGATGCGCCGGGCGACCGCGAGCAGTTCGGCCACCTGGGGGCTGACCAGGGAGTAGTAGACCGTCGAGCCTTCCCTGCGGGCCACGACGAGGTTCATCTTGCGCAGGACGGCCAGCTGCTGGGACAGGTGCGCCGATTCGAGACCGACCTCGGGCAGCATCTCCCCGACCGAATGCTCCCGGACGGACAGCAGCTCCAGAACCCGGATGCGGGCAGGGTGGGCCAGGGCTTTGAAGAACTCCGCTTTGGCCTGATACAGCGGTTTGCTCACCGGTCCACCCCCTTCGTCGCAGGACACCGTACCCGCCCAGACGTGCGTTCGACGTCTGCGCGGCTCGGCTGGTCGTCGTGTGACATTTTCGCGTCACCACCCCAGACTACACGACATAGCAAGTTGCTAAAGTTAGCAATTAAAAGAGGGTGTGGCTGGCACCACCTTCGCAGTGAAAGGCATGTGATCGATGACTGTGGCAACGACGCCCGGCCTGGCCCCCGCCCCGACCACCCATCCGCGGCTGCTGGCGTGGGTGGCCGAGGTGGCCGCGCTGACCACACCCGCCGAGGTGGTGTGGTGCGACGGTTCCGACGAGGAGTGGCAGCGTCTGACCGGGCGGCTCGTCGACGCCGGCACGCTGGTGCGGCTGAATTCTGAGCACAAGCCGAACTCGTTCTGGGCCCGCACCGACCCCTCGGACGTGGCCCGGGTCGAGGAGCGCACCTTCATCTGCTCGGTCGACCCCGACGACGCCGGCCCGACCAACAACTGGATGGCCCCCGCCGAGATGAAGCAGCTCATGAGCGGGCTGTACCGCGGGAGCATGGCTGGCCGGACCATGTACGTGGTCCCGTTCTGCATGGGCCCCCTGGACGCCGAGGACCCCAAGTTCGGCGTGGAGATCACCGACTCGGCCTATGTCGCGGCCAGCATGAAGATCATGACACGGATGGGCATCCCGGTACTGGATGTCATGGGTGAGGACGCCGAGTTCGTGCCCGCGCTGCACTCCGTCGGCGTACCCCTGCAGCCCGGCCAGGCGGATGTGATGTGGCCGTGCAACGACACCAAGTACATCGCCCACTTCCCCGACACCCGCGAGATCTGGTCCTACGGGTCGGGATACGGCGGCAACTCGCTGCTGGGCAAGAAGTGCTACAGCTTGCGCATCGCCAGCGTGATGGCCCGTGACGAGGGCTGGCTGGCCGAGCACATGCTGATCCTGAAGCTCACCAGCCCGCAGCAGAAGGTGCGTTACGTCGCGGCGGCGTTCCCGTCGGCGTGTGGCAAGACCAACCTGGCCATGCTGGAGCCGACCATCCGCGGCTGGAAGGTCGAGACCCTGGGCGACGACATCGCCTGGATGCGCTTCGGCGAGGACGGGCGCCTGTACGCGGTCAACCCCGAGTACGGGTTCTTCGGCGTCGCCCCGGGCACGGACTACTCGACGAACCCGAACGCGATGCGGACCCTGGCCCGAGGCAACTCACTGTTCACCAACGTCGCGCTCACCGACGACGGCGACGTGTGGTGGGAGGGCATGGGCAACCCGCCGCAGCATCTGACCGACTGGCACGGCAACGACTGGACGCCGGACTCCGAGCAGGTC